>CP051187.1:2819000-3463000 GCA_038087035.1 Gloeotrichia echinulata CP02
CAAGCTATTCTCCCCCTACGTGGTAAAATCCTCAATATCGAGAAAACTGACGACGCCAAGATTTATAAAAATAACGAAGTCCAAGCGTTAATTACAGCACTTGGTTTGGGCGTCAAAGGCGATGAATTCGATGCCACCCAACTACGCTATCATCGTATCGTCATCATGACCGACGCTGACGTAGATGGAGCGCATATCCGTACACTGTTGTTAACTTTCTTCTATCGGTATCAGCGGGCGCTCATCGAACAGGGCTTTATCTATATTGCTTGTCCCCCATTATATAAGTTAGAAAGGGGTCGCAATCATGATTACTGCTATAGCGATCGCGAATTACAACAAAAAATTGCCACCTTTCCCAGCAATGCCAACTATACCATCCAACGCTTCAAAGGTTTGGGCGAAATGATGCCAGAACAACTCTGGACAACCACCATGAACCCAGAAACTCGCAAAATGAAGCAAGTGGAAATCGAGGATGCAGCCGAAGCTGATCGCATTTTTACCATTTTAATGGGCGATCGCGTCGCACCTAGGCGCGAATTTATCGAAACCTACGGTTCTAAACTCAATTTAACGGAACTAGATATCTAACACACCGCTGGGGACTGGGGAGAGGAACTGGGCAATAGATATTAGTATTTTTACTCAGCACTCAGCAAGGGCTACGCTAACAGCACTCATAAATGGGTAATTGGTGCAAATCGATTACCCATTACTTTCTTTTTTTTAGGACTTACGCATCTGTCATATTTTTTTCGCGGAGGTTGTCATCGCGCAGCGTGTCGCAGACAAGATTCAAAAGTCAAGAGTCCAAAAATTCAGACTCTTGACCCTTGACAAACATGACAGAACATATATATGCCCGGAGAGTAGGTGCTGTTTTTGCGTCTCATTAAGATTATTTAATAAAATACATAAATTTTAATTTTTATCATCTTTCTTGCCCTGCTAAGTAAGTCAACCGACGAATTGAACATAAAATACTTTTATGCGTAAAATAAAGCTTGAGTGCTGAAGCGCTATTACAAACGTTTTACCTTTGTAACTTCGAGTCAATTTTGTCCACAACCCAGAAGCCTATTTGTTATCTTTGAGGAGCAAAGCTCCATATAAGCAGCAGATGTTAAGTGACTGGAGAATTGATAATTACGACATGAGCAGAATCGAGTATCATGCAAGTAATATATTTTACTTAATTACTACTTAGGGAGATTTGACAAATCGGTTCACAATCATCTCTTAGTGTTATCTATGCTGGAAATTTTCCCGTTGAGCAGCAGACAAAAGCTAATCACAGACTAGAAAATAGCTCAGAGTACTGCCTTCATGACTCTTGTTAGCATGGCTGTATTTGATACTCTTTTACTTTCCGTAGAACAATATTCATAATCTCTAATGTCAAATCCTTGATCAATTGATTAAAATAGCGTTGGGTACAATTGGAGAGATTTGTCAAGATTCATAGGGCTGAAATCTCAGCAGTGCGCTAATGTGTGAATAAGACAGAATCAGTTAAATCTAAAATGATCTATCTTTTGACTGATTCCGCCATCACCTTAACTCCCTAGTTTAGGTAATTGGCATACACAAAGTAGAGTTCCGGAAGATAAACACCAGCGTACTTGCTGTATCTACCTAGTGGGAAATCCCGCTTTCTTCTGCGAACTGACTAGTTTATTAAGGAAATGTCAGAAAGGGTGCCCAAATGCTGACCGCTTGAGTTAACATAAAATGCGCTATTTCTAGGTAATTTATGTTGTACACCATACCTGAAATCGACGATATGCAGGTATGGCAACCTGATGAATGTAATGATAATGCCACTGTAATTGGAAAAAGTTTGAGAAAAAATTTAAGGGTATAACTACCGTTGTTCAGTGCTTTTTGATAAAAGTGGCTTTACCTTACTTAAGGACTTCATGATTAACACACAAAAAGAGTGCAATTTCTGTGAAACAGGCTACAATCGGAACAGTATTTACAAGAGAATCTACCAACAGTCATATACATTATGTCTAGGGTGGTAATTTTTTTTGTCAAGACCTGTCTTTTTTTAGACCAGTCTTTCAAAGGTTGTGAGCAATAACAACGCCCATAGCCTTTACTAAGGTGAGCAAGTCAGTTTAACGGTGACTTCCATACTTAGTCATAAAGTCCTCCCAAGGAGGCAAAAAAATTCCGAAAATATCTCAGGCAAATTAGCCAAAAGCCTATTTTCGGTCGTCAATTAGCTCTTTTATTAAGAGCAGTAAACGGATCTTGAGTAATTGATTCTGCAAGGAGCATGAGGAACGCGGCATGAACCAGGCTAACAACGTACTCGAAAGCATATATCAGCCTGACCTAGAAATAATAAATCAGCCTGAGATCGAGTTAGAAGAACTCTTAATCGACGATGAAGAGGACTTGCTGATTAGTGATGATGGCGAAATTGATGAATTTTTAGAGCCTCAGTCTGATGAGGACGACGCAAAGTCTGGAAAAGCCGCTAAGTCGCGTCGTCGGACTCAAAGCAAGAAAAAGCACTATACAGAAGATTCAATTCGGCTTTACTTGCAAGAAATTGGTCGCATTCGTCTGTTGCGGGCAGACGAAGAAATTGAATTGGCGCGGAAAATAGCTGATTTACTGGAATTAGAGCGGATACGGGAAAAACTTTCAGAACAGTTGGAACGCGATCCTAAAGATAGCGAATGGGCAGAAGCAGTACAATTGCCATTGCCAGCATTTCGTTATCGCTTGCATGTTGGTCGCAGGGCAAAAGATAAGATGGTACAATCTAACCTCCGCCTTGTGGTTTCCATTGCCAAGAAATACATGAATCGTGGCTTGTCGTTCCAAGACTTAATTCAAGAAGGTAGTCTTGGCTTGATTCGCGCCGCAGAAAAGTTTGACCACGAAAAAGGTTATAAGTTTTCTACATACGCTACATGGTGGATTCGTCAAGCAATTACCAGGGCGATTGCCGACCAATCCCGCACAATCCGCCTTCCTGTTCATCTCTACGAAACTATTTCTCGCATTAAGAAAACCACCAAGCTGCTTTCTCAAGAAATGGGTCGCAAACCCACTGAAGAAGAAATCGCTACTCGCATGGAAATGACGATTGAGAAACTGCGGTTTATTGCTAAATCTGCTCAGTTACCAATTTCACTAGAAACGCCCATTGGGAAAGAAGAAGATTCTCGATTGGGCGATTTTATTGAATCCGATGGTGAGACACCAGAAGACCAAGTTTCCAAAAATCTGTTGCGCGAAGACTTAGAAAAAGTCCTCGACAGCCTCAGCCCCCGCGAACGCGATGTTCTGAGATTGCGTTACGGTTTGGATGATGGTCGGATGAAAACCCTTGAGGAAATTGGACAAATTTTCAACGTCACCCGCGAACGGATTCGCCAAATTGAGGCGAAAGCGCTTCGTAAATTACGCCACCCGAATCGCAACAGCGTTCTCAAGGAATATATTCGGTAGTCATTTGTTATTAGTCATTTGTCATTTGTCATTAGTCATTAGTCATTTGTCATTAGTCAAAAATTATTGACTCTTGACCTTTGACTCTTGACCAAGCGAATTTTAGATTTTAGATTGTTTCAGTACCTTGCAGGCTCCTTGTGTGCCTAACAAATCCAAAATCCGAAATCCAAAATCTAAAATTGTTTGCCCCTTGTGGTCGGGGTCAATCCAAAATCCAAAATCCAAAATCCAAAATCTAAAATCCAAAATCGGTTGACCCTTGACTGAAAAATATGAAAAACCTGGTAGTGAATCGGCACTTCCAGGTTTCTTTATTTTAGATAATTTGCGTTTATCCAAATTTATAGAATACCCCAGAAATGCAGGAAGCCTTTACCAGAAAACAGTTCAATCAAAGCTGCTGCTAAAAAGCCGATCATTGCCAAGCGACCGTTCCAAATTTCTGCTTGTGGGGTAAAGCCCCAAGACCAAGCATTACGATCTTCAATTACAGGAGCAGTAATTTTTGTAGTATCTGTCATGGTTGGCACTCCAAAGTGGATTTACTAAGGTTTATTGCCTTATGTAAATTAATATAACATTTTTTTTCATAAATGCAACAAGTGAAAAATAAAGCCCCGTAAGCGTTTGGCTGATTGGGTCTTACCAAAGTGATAACAGAGGGCTAAGTGCTGTACTTTAGCGATAATAGACCTCTTGCAGAATTAATTTTGTGTTATAGCAGGGGACTGGGGACACAACGACCGCTCAGTGCATCGCTGGGGACACAACGACCGCTCAGTGCATCGCTGGGTTACAAGTCTGATTGTGTCTAGGTTTTATCATCAGTTAATGTCCTAAGCACTTTGGCGGTTGCTATATATTAAGAAATTGCCTTTGTTTTAGCCAAAAGTTAGAGTTACATGGTGAAGTACGGCGGGCGAAGCTATCGCAAAGAACACCAAAAATATCTAAAATCTAAAACCCTCTATCATACCATAGAAACAATTTTGCAAGAGGTCTAATATATATACAGTCACAAAAACTATTAATCGCGCAAAATATTTGGAGTAAAAACTTATGCATATCGAGATTGCATTACCAGATGAAGTAGCACATTCCTTAGAATCTAAATGGGGTAACTTAGAGCGCAGATTACTGGAAATCGTCATCATTGAAGCGTATCGTGAGGGATTCATTAGTGTAGGCAAAATCCGCGAACTATTAGGAATGTCAACCCGTCTAGAAGTTGATTCTTTCTTAAAAGCTAAAGGTGTGGATTTGCTATATGAAGAATCTGATTTTCAAGCAGATAGAAAAACCCATGATCAGTTGCGACAAGAGGGAAAACTCAACCCATCATGATTGTGGTTTCAGATACATCGCCAAGAAGAAAACTTGCTCTTTCAGATGAGAGGAAAAGCTAGAGTTTGGGGACAACCCAAAGCTTTAGACATCCTTTATCGGCACGGGAAATGGTACGCCTCCATAGTTTTAGATATTGATGAAGTTCTCTTAAAAAATAGTCGGAAAACTGACAATGGTATTATTGCCATTGATTTAGGTTGTAACGATGCAATTGCTTGGACAGATGGTGTAGAAAATGGCTTAGTTCCTGCTCCTAGGTTTTTTCGCAAAGCGGAAGAAAAGAATAAACAATTAAGCAAAGGCAAGCGTCGCAAACGTTCCCCTAATTTCAAAAAGAAAATTAAGGCTTCTAGAAGGTGGAAGAAAACACAAAAGTTAATTAGTAAACTTTCGAGAAAAGTTGCTAACCAACGCCAGAATTTCGTTCATCAAGAAACTACACGGATAATTAGCGGTAACAGCACGGTAGTAACTGAAAAACTAGAAGTCAGAAAAATGAGTGCCAAAGCCAAAAAAGGCAAACGAAAGAAACAAAAATCTGGTCTAAATAAATCAATTCTTGATGTGGGAATGGGAATGATAAAAGATGCTCTAAAAGCAAAATTATCAGATGTTGGTGGGTTATTTGTAGAAGTGCCTACACGTCAGGTAAAACCATCCCAAACTTGCCCTAAATGTGGGCATCAAGAAAAGAAAACTTTAGACCAGCGAGAACATATTTGCCGGAATTGTGGATACACCCAACAAAGGGATATAGCATCAGCAGAAGTGATGTTACTTTGGCATTCAAAGAATCTACAGGGGCTAGGAACTAACCTCAAAGACATAGATGATTCTGGCTCTACTTCAGATACCAAAAAGCGAAAGCAGACTGGAAGTCTAAAGCAACTAGGTCAAAAGAAACGTCAAAAATCTTGCTCTACGGGTGGGGATGTAGAAACCCCGCCCTCCACGTTCGCGTAGCGTCACGAAGTGAAGTAGGGCGGGGTAGTTCATCGCACCATAAAAAATCATCCCCCCACTTCCACAACGGTAATAATTTTCTCATCGCGGCTTAGTTGGAGGATGTTTTCACCCTTAGCATCTCTGTCCAACAGTGGTACCGTATTTATAGGCACTCGTACCACTCGTTCCTTATTGGTAATCAGCGCTACCTCCATGCCTGGGGTTGCTAATATCATCCCGGCGAGGTTGTCAGTTTTGGTAGTAAATTTCAGGGCTTGGATACCTAAATCACCCCGATTAGCTGCTCTTAAATTACTCGCGGGTATTCGCTTGGCGTATCCCTCTTGAGTCACTAGTAACAACTGGTTATCTTTACGAACAGTGACACAGCCGACCATGTGCTGATTTTTCGACAGGCGATAAGCTTGTAAACCCATCGCCGCACGTCCCATCACGGGTAATTGTTCGTCATTGACAACAAACCGCAATAAACGACCACCGGAACTGGCTACAAATAGGTGTTCCCCTGTAGTGGTGAACTCAGTAAATAACAACTCATCATCGTCCTTGAGCTTCAAAATCGTAATTCCGCGCCGAGTCAGGTTAGTAAATTCTGCCAAAGACAGACGTTTAATTCTTCCTTGCTTCGTCAGCAAAATCATTTGGGTGGTTGCTAAATTTGCCGGTAGCACAAAGCGACTGACAACAGCTTCCTGTGTACCTTGAGCCGTAGTACTGAGCATAGTAATTAGCGGTGTTCCCCGTGGCGATCGCCCTGTTGTTAAGGGAATATCACCCACATTCACCGGATAAACTTTACCGCCGCTAGTCAGTACCAGCAAATCTTTTGCTGTATTAGTCAACTCACTTTGGATAATAAAATCATTATCAGGTAGACCGTTATCAGCTTTCGGCTTTTTAGGATTCGGCGAAGTGCGACGTACATACCCCCGATGAGTCAATTCTAATACTGCTTCTTCTGGCGGCTGTTCTGGTTGAAGATTTTGGGATTGGGGATTTTCCTCATCCTCCTCCGCACCTTGACGACCTGTGGATTTGTCCGCTTTGGCCTTGGTTTCGGCAGTAACTGTAACTAGCTTAGTCCGACGGGTATCGCTATATTTACGTTTCAGACTACGCAAATCTTTTTTCAGTGCCTTCAGTAATTCCTGTCTATCATTCAGTAGCCTTTGCAGCAAAGAAATTTGTTGACTTAATTGCTCAAACTCCTGCTGTAAATTCTGTTGTTCTAAACCTGTCAGACGACGCAAAGGCATAGATAAAATTGCGTCCGCCTGTGCTTCACTCAATTCTAATCGACTACAAAGGCTAATTTTTGCCGTACTACCATCAGCAGCTTGCCGTAAAATTTCAATAACTTCATCTACGTGAGACAGGGCCAAAAGCCAGCCTGCTACTAAATGTAACCGACTTTCCGCCTTACCCAACTCATAACTGTAGCGGCGATTTAGGGTTTGTTCTCGGAAATGCAAAAATTCCTGTAACAACTGACGTAAACTTAACTGGCGGGGTTGTCCATCCACCAAAGCTAAGAGAATCGCCCCAAAATTGGTTTGCAAGGCGGTTTGGTGATACAAATGCTGGAGAACCTCTTGAGGATTGGTATCGCGTTTGAGTTCAATTACTACCCGCATACCTTCGCGATCGCTTTCATCCCGCAGATCAGAAATTCCTTGTAAGCGTCCTTGATTCACCAATTCGGCTACTTTCTCAATCCAGCCGGCCTTATTTACTTGATACGGCAATTCGGTGATGATAATTGCTGTCCGCCGCTTACTACCTCTAGTTGCAGGAATTTCCTCCAGGCTAGCGACACCCCGAAGTACAATCCCACCCTTACCTGTAGTGTAAGCCTCGCGAATGCCCGTTGTACCCACAATTTCCCCACCTGTGGGAAAATCTGGTCCGGGGATCAACTCAAATAACTTTTCATCTGTCAAATCCGGGTTATCAATTAAAGCTATCAAACCATCGACAATTTCCGCTAAATTGTGGGGTGGAATATTTGTCGCCATCCCCACAGCAATACCAGAACAGCCATTAAGTAACAGAAATGGCAACTGAGCAGGTAGTACAGTTGGCTCTTGCTGGGAATTATCGAAATTACCGATAAATTCCACCGTTTCCTCGCCAATTTCCGTCAACATCCCCTCATGACCAATTGGCGAGAGGCGCGTTTCTGTGTAACGCATCGCCGCTGGTGGGTCATTATCGACACTGCCAAAGTTACCATGTCCTGCCAACAACGGATAGCGGCTGGAAAATTCCTGCACAAGTCTGACCAAGGCGTCGTAAACCGCTTGGTCGCCGTGGGGGTGGTACTTACCTAGGACATCACCCACGACACGGGCGCACTTACGATAGGGTCTATCCGGTGTCAGCCCCAGTTCGTGCATAGCGTACAAAATGCGGCGATGGACTGGCTTTAAGCCATCACGCACATCTGGTAAGGCTCGCCCAACAATCACACTCATGGCATATTCTAAGTAAGACCGTTGCATCTCGGTGTGCAGGGCTGTTGTGACTACCTGTCCCGTTGCGAGAAGGTTTAACTGTTTTGCCATGAGTTTTTTCCCTGAAATTTAACTACACAAAAGTCGCTGGAAATTAACACTGCAGCAACCACAGCATAATGGATAAAAAGCAATTTCTAACCAAATCTTGATAGTCATTGGATAATCAGCAGTAGTATTATCCTTGATGACGGGGATACACATAAAAGATTAAAAAAGAGGTAGACAACTGTTTTAATCAGCTAGTCATGCCCCTCCCTCCATAACTAAAATTCTCATGAAAACTGTTTTGATTGTAGAAGACGATTTGATCAATGCTCGCGTTTTTTCCAAAATTTTGACCAAGCGCGGTGGTTTAAACGTAAAACACACCGAAAATGTGGATGAAGTAATAAAAATTGCCCAATCAGGTGAGGCTGACCTGATTTTAATGGATGTTTCTCTGTCCAGAAGTGTTTACCAAGGTAAATCTGTGGATGGGATCAAGATTACACAAATGTTAAAATCTAACCCACAAACAACTAACTTACCTGTAATTTTGGTTACGGCTCACGCTATGGAAGGCGATCGCGAGAATTTCCTCAAGCAAAGCGGTGCTGATGGCTATATCTCTAAGCCGGTTGTTGATCATCAACAGTTTGTTGACCAGATTATCGCACTTCTGCCCACAGATCACCAGTGAGCATTGACGGACAATCTCAGTCAGGCTCGCCCGCCAATGTTTTAGATACATGGTTTCTGTTTAGACAGTATATATGTACTATGAATTGGTAGCGCTTGACAAGTGGTTAATTAGTCGGGAGTCAGGAGTGAGGAGTGAGGAGTGAGGAGTTATATTTCCTCATCCTTTACTAATGACCAATGACAACTGACTATTGAGTAGGTTGTTGATTGGCGTTTGCGGGATTTTCCTGTGGCTGTAGAGCTGCTTGAATCCTGGGTAATTCTAGAAATTTTTTGGTATCAGATAGTAGACGTTCACCCCAAAGATTTTGCTTGAGGAAATCCAACTCGCCATAGCGTTGATCGATCCGCAGCGCCGCTTCTCCCATAGCTAAACCTTGCTGGCGATCGCCTTTAGTATATAGAGCTACTCCCAGCGCCAATAAAGGTTCTGCGGCTTGCTTGTCAATCCCAACAGCAGATTGCCATTGTTTAATTGCAGTGTCGATATCACCCTGTTCGTATTGGATTAAACCCGTATTGTTAATTGCCGGCCAGAATTTTTTATCGTGAAAAACGGCTTTATTATACTGCGCCAGGGCGTCTGGTAATCGTCCCAACATATAGTAGGCATTACCCAAATTAAACCACCCCTCTGGGTCTTTGGGTTTTAACTTCAAACCTGCTTGGTAATTGACCAGAGCTGCTTGGTATTTTTGCTGCTGAAAATTAGCCGAACCCAACGCAAATAAAACATCGGCATTTTTAGGATTGAGAGATTGTGCCTTTTTCAGAGCGGCGATCGCCCCATCATAGTCCTTGGTTTGCAAATTCAAACCACCCAACAGGAACCACACTTTATCATTATTCGGCGCCAGTTGACTAGCGAGTCGCGCCCGTGGTAAAGCCAACTCAAACTGTTGAAACTGACCAAGTTGAGCCGCCTCTTGTGCCAAGCTCAATCCCTGTTTCTCTAACTTGGCTGCATCTAGTTGCAGTGTATGGGGTAATAGTGCTTGTGCATGAGCTGCTCTGGGCATACTCCACAAACTACACACAACTAGAAGGGAAATTAATTGAACATGTTTCGGCACTTTACCACCTTTTGCCCACAAATCAAAGATCTTTCAGCTAGCTTAAACGATCTGCGCTCTGGACGAAAGGCAAATTTTCTAGTTAATCGGGATTGGGATCAAGACCCAGGAAATTAAAGTCACCCATTCAGGTCAATGCACAGAGATCCAAAATCGGCTAATAATAAGAAATATAAACACTAATCAAGCTGTTCACCGATCTCAGGCATTGAAAAGATTTGCAGTACAAACCCCACCTGCTACTAGTAGTCTGTCAATTTTGTTTTGAGGGATTTTTGGTAGTGTGAGCGTCTCGCTCACGCGGGCAAGATGCCCGCACTACAGTCCATCATTTTTATCTTGACAGAGTACTAGTGCGGATTTCATATCCAGACCCTTCCAGATACCTTCATTTAATCAGCTGCTATTTATGACTACCCATATAGAAATTCCCTTGCTTGGCAGAAAAATTCAGTATCCATTACGCTGGTTAATCGGGTTAATAGCAGCTGGTGGATTGGTTGTAGGTACTACTACTTATAACATTGTACAGCGGAGAACCAACAACCAAAATATTACCCAATTAACTGTTCCCGTAGCCACGAAAAATGTTACCCTGCGGATTACCGCCAGTGGTAAAATAGTCCCAGTTCAAAGTGTAAATCTTAGTCCCAAAAACCCTGGAGTTTTAGGACAGTTGTATGTGGAACAAGGCGATCGCGTCCAGCAAGGTCAACTTATTGCACGCATGGATGTAGGCGATATTCCAGCCAATATTCTCCAATCGGGCGCCAATTTAGCCCAAGCACAGGCACAGTTAGATGAAGCCCGTGCAGGGAGTCGTCCCCAAGAAATAGCCCAAGCTAAAGCCCGTCTAGCCCAAGTTCAGGCGCAGTTAGATGCAGCCAGTGCGGGGAATCGTGAACAGGAAATTGGACAAGCCCAAGCTCAGGTAGAATCGGCAAAGGCTCAGGTAAATCTGACCCAAGCACGGGTAAACCGCTATCGCGAATTAACACGTCAAGGCGCCACTGCTGTTGACCAACTGGAACAGTATATCAGTGAAGACCGCAGGGCAAAAGCTGGTTTAGAAGAAGCCCAAAAACGACTGTCACTGTTACAAAGTGGGACTCGCAGCGAAGAAATATCCGGGAAGGAAGCAGCTGTTACCGAAGCCCAAGCAGCATTAGTATTATTAGAAAATGGCACCCGTCCTGAAGAAATTGCTCAACGCCAAGCAGCGGTGAAAGCTGCTGAAGCTCAGTTAAAGGCGGTTCAAATCAAACTGGAAGATACAATTATTCGCGCTCCTTTTACGGGAATTGTTACCCAAAAATATGCGAATGTGGGCGCCTTTGTGACTCCGACAACCTCAGCCTCAACTAGTGCTTCGGCTACTTCTAGTTCAATTGTCGCCGTAGCGCGGGGTTTAGAAGTCCTCGCTCAAGTCCCAGAAGCGGATCTTGGTAGAATTAAACCGGGACAACAGGTGGAAATTACTGCAGATGCTTATCCCGACCAAGTTTTTAAGGGTCGCGTGCGCTTAATTGCTCCGGAAGCGGTGGTAGAACAAGGTGTGACATCCTTTCAGGTGCGGGTGGTGCTGAATACTGGGGTAGATAAACTGCGTTCTGGCTTAAATGTGGATCTGACTTTTTTAGGCGATCGCCTCAGTAATGCTTTAGTATTACCCACCGTGGCGATTGTCACCGAAAAAGGTAAAACTGGCGTTCTCATACCCGATGAAAACAATAAACCCCAATTTCAAGAAGTCACCATAGGCGCACAAATCAAAGACCAAACCCAGGTTTTGACAGGAGTTAAACCAGGCGATCGCGTGTTTATTGACTTACCCAAAGACTACAAACTGCAAAAGACGAAAGAAAAAAATAATCCATGAACTTCCTAGAAAGCCTGAATATGGCGGGAAAAACCCTGCTGTCAAATAAATTGCGTAGCGCCCTGACAATGCTGGGTATAGTTATTGGTAACGCCTCCGTCATTGCCATGATTGGGATTGGTGAAGGTGGGCAAAAGTACGTCAATAAACAGTTAGAGTCCCTAGGTCCAAACGTGCTGTTTGTCTTTCCAGGGAATCGAGAAACACAGCGGATTTCCAGAAATGTGCCGAAAACCTTGGTTTTAGAAGATGCCAATGCGATCGCTACTCAAGTACCAACAATAGCATCTGTCACCGCCGAGTTGAACAGCAGACAGGTGGTAACTTATAGTAATAAAAATACCGATGTCAACATCATTGGTACAACTCCCAGCTTCTTGATAGTGCGTGACTTTGAAATTGCCAAAGGGCGATTTTTTACTGACATAGACATGAAGCGCAGCAACCAAGTTGTCGTGCTGGGTGCAAAATTAACAGAAAGACTGTTTGATAATACCAACCCCATCGGTCAACAGTTACGCATTAAAGATACCAGCTTTCAAATCATTGGCGTGCTGACAGCTAAAGGCTCAAACGTTGGTGTAGATTATGATGATGCGGCATTAATACCCGTGATGACAACAACTAACCGCATTGTCGGGCGCACTTCTCCCTATGGAATAGAGTTAACTTATATTGCCGCCTCAGCCAAGAATGCAGATAGTGTGGATGCAGCAGAATTTCAAATTACCAACTTACTGCGACAACGCCATAAACTCATCGGTGAAGACGACTTTACCATCCGCACCCAAAAGGATGCTTTGCAAACCGTTGGTCAAATTGCCAGCGCCTTAACAATTATGTTAGCAGCGATCGCAGGTATTTCCCTATTTGTCGGCGGCATTGGTATCATGAATATTATGCTCGTCTCCGTCACCGAACGCACCCAAGAAATCGGACTGCGGAAAGCTATCGGCGCTACTGAGCAAGATATTTTACTACAGTTTATGATTGAAGCCGTGATTGTTTCCGCTGCAGGCGGCTTAGTTGGGACTGCAGTTGGTGTCGGCGGTATTATGCTGGTAGCAGCTTTCACACCCTTACAAGCAGGAATTTCTCCCATAGCAATTACAATGGCTGTTGGTATTTCTGGTGGTATTGGTTTATTCTTCGGCGTCGTTCCCGCCCGTCGTGCTGCTAAACTTGATCCAATTGTGGCGTTGAGAAGCGCGTAAGACAAATGACAAATGACAAAGAGTAATGAGTAATGAGTAATGAGTAATCAGTAATGAGTAATGAGTAATGAGTAATGAGTAATGAGTAATGAGTAATGAGTAATGAGTAATGAGTAATGAGTAATGAGTAATGAGTAATGAGTAATGAGTAATGAGTAATGAGTAATGAGTAATCAGTAATGAGTAATCAGTAATGAGTAATGAGTAATGAGTAATCAGTAATGAGTAATGAGTAATGAGTAATGAGTAATGAGTAATGACAAATGAGTAATGAGTAATGAGTAATGAGTAATGAGTAATGAGTAATGAGTAATGAGTAATGAGTAATGAGTAATGAGTAATGAGTAATGAGTAATGAGTAATGAGTAATGAGTAATGAGTAATGAGTAATGAGTAATGAGTAATGAGTAATGAGTAATGAGTAATGAGTAATGAGTAATGAGTAATGAGTAATGAGTAATGAGTAATGAGTAATGAGTAATGAGTAATGAGTAATGACAAATGAGTAATGAGTAATGAGTAATGAGTAATGAGTAATGAGTAATGAGTAATGAGTAATGAGTAATGAGTAATGAGTAATGAGTAATGAGTAATGAGTTATGAGTTATGAGTTATGAGTTATGAGTTATGAGTTATGAGTAATGAGTAATGAGTTATGAGTAATGAGTAATGAGTAATGACAAATAACCAATGACAAATGACAACCCAGCAATCATTCGTTTAGAAAACATCTTTAAAATTTACGGAATTGGTGAAATCGAAGTCAAAGCTTTGAATGATGTAAATTTGGTCATCAACGAAGGCGAATATTGTTCAATCATGGGACCATCTGGTTCAGGTAAATCTACAGCCATGAATATTATCGGCTGTCTAGATCGTCCCACTGGGGGACATTATTATCTAGATAACCTCGATGTCGCCGAAATGGATGATAGCTCATTGGCACATATTCGCAACAAAAAGCTAGGGTTTGTCTTCCAACAATTCCATTTATTACCCCAACTGACAGCCCTAGAAAATGTCATGCTGCCGATGGTGTATGCTAGTGTCAAACCTGCCGAAAGACGCGATCGCGCAACCGAAGCTTTGATCAAAGTAGGCTTAGAAAAGCGCCTGAACAACAAACCCACTCAATTATCAGGTGGACAACAACAAAGAGTAGCGATCGCCCGTGCTATTGTCAACCGTCCGGTTGTTCTCCTCGCAGATGAACCCACCGGCGCCCTTGATTCCCGCACTACTCAAGAAGTATTAGATATCTTTGGTGAACTCAACACCAGCGGAATCACGGTAGTTATGGTAACTCACGAACCAGAAGTAGCGCGTCAAACCCAGCGCATCGTCTGGTTCCGCGATGGTGAAGTAGTGCATTCTAACCTCACCCCAGCGGATTTGAATCAGATGGCTGTGCTATAATTTAAAGCCTGGGAACGCGATTTGCACATCAATCAGTAAAGTCGGTCAAGAGTCAAGAGTCAAGAGTCAAGAGTCCATATTCACCTTGACCCTTGACCAAGCCAATTTTAAATTTTAGATTGTTTCGGTACCTTGCAGGCTCCGCAGAATTTTAGATTTAATCCAAAATCCAAAATCCAAAATCGTTTGTCCCTTGTGGTCGGGGTCAATCCAAAATCCAAAACTTGTACTGAGCGTTCGCGCAGCGTCCCGCAGGGAAGTCGTTGGCGTAGGCCTCTCGCAGAGAAGTATCCAAAATCCAAAATCGGTTGACCCTTGGACGTTAAAAACTTCTCAAAACACCCAACAATTCACTTGGTTGGTGAATCAAAAAATCAGGCTTTTGTTTAGCTAGTGCTTCAGGTGAATTAAAACCCCAATTTACAGCAATTACCCTGATATTAGCTTTCTTCGATGATTCTACATCTCTGGTTTCATCTCCGACATAAATGACATCTTGGGGTTTGAGTTGCTTCTGTCTTAATACATTATTAATGATCGTGGTTTTTCCAAAAATTGTTACTCCTGAATAGATAAATTCAAACAAGCTATCCAAATTATTGATTTTGAGAAATTCCGTCACATTCTCTTGAGAGTTAGACGTGATAATCCCTAATCTATAGCCTTCATTCTGGAGTTCTATTAAAGCTGCTTCAATTCCCGGAATCGGCTTAAATTCATGGATTTTGTTTTTCAATTCTGATTTAACTTTTTTCACCAGAAAAGGTATCTTAAAAACAGAGATACCTGAGTATTTAATAATCTCCCTGGCTGTTAAGTTTCTCAAGAGTGCGAGTTCCTGCGGGGTAATTTGTATAAAACCAAAATCTACAGCTAAACGATTAGCAATCACTACAAGAGCATCTACTGTATCTGCGATCGTGCCATCAAAATCAAAAATAATTACTTTCTGGGTCATGCTTTCGCTTGGTTGCGTTAAGATTAGCACGGGCATTTCTTCGTAACATTTCTGGTTTAATCCGCCGCAAGGCTGATGCCGGAAATTGTTTATCCCACTCATCATCTGATATTTCTGCTAATTCTACCAGTTTGGGTGCAATATTCCCCGGATAAGGTAGAAATTCTACCACATCGGTCGTCTGAGAAAAACGCTGATTCCACGGGCAAACATCTTGACATATATCGCAACCCGCAACCCAACCATGCAAATTGGCTGCGATTGTCTGGGGCAAATTTTCCGACCGATTTTCAATCGTATGATAAGCTATGCAACGATTTGCATCGACTACAAACGGACTGGTAATTGCACCTGTAGGACAAGCATTTATACAGCGAGTACATGTACCGCAATGTTCACCTGATGGGCGATCGCTCTCTAATTCGACATTGGTCAATACTTCTCCCAAAAACACCCATGAGCCGTATTCTCTAGTAATTACATTGCCGTTTTTGGCAATCCAACCAATACCTGCTCGTTGCGCCCACGCTTTATCCTGCACTGGACCTGTATCTGTATAATAACGCGCCTGAACACTTTCATCAAGTGATGTGAGCCAGGTAGTCAGCGCTTTAAGTTTTTTGTGCATCACCTTGTGATAATCCCTTCCCCAGCCATAACGGGAAATTTTGGCGTATTCCTCGCCTTCGGGACGTTGATCTGGTGTGTAGTAATTGAGAGCTACACACACTAGCGATCGCACAGTTGGCATCACTAAACTAATATCTTGACGCTTCGGGTTAGCCATCCATTCCATATCGGCGTTAAAACCCTGCGCTATCCATGCTTGTAGCCTTTGGACTTCTATAGCATCCACCCCATCTACTGCAGCAATCCCGACTTTATGAAATCCCAACTCATGGGCTTTTGCTCTTACCACATCGCTGCTTGTTATGCCACACTCATTCATTTTCGTTATATAAACTTTGCCTAATATGTGGCCTCTACATTATATATTAGGCAACCGATCCCTCTGTTCAATATTTTTTACTACACCTATATGTAAATATTATTTGCAATTTATTAAGAAATGATGCAATATAGTCATTAAGAGGTAAAGCAACCCAGAGTCAGAAACCCCATGCCTAAAGGCAGGGGCTTGAAAAAGTCCCACATCTGACCAGACTAAGCCTTAAGTGGCTACGTTAGAGGCAAGCGTTAAATACCTACCGGGGGATGCGTAGCTAGTCCCTCGCTCTAGAACTGAACGATTAAACAGGCTTAACGGGGTTAAACCAGTGTCGTTTGGATAGTTACCGACCTCTAACATTGTCGAAGCTCACATCACCCCGCAAGGGAGGCTCAATTCAGCAAAACATTATGCGTACAGGGTTGTAAAGTTTGAAACGGTAACTGTCCCGTTGAAAGTACAAAACAAAGGTACACCGAATGCAGCAACCCCCGTATAATGTGACTGCGATTGAAATCGCCTCCGCCTTACCCCCATGCATGAATGCAGGGGCTTCCACGGCGCGTTCGCGTAGCGTCACGAAGTGAGGACTTTGGTGACAAGCCTCCCACTGATTCACAGCGTAACCATTAAATCAACTGTGGTGCTATTATGACCTTCACTTCTGATTCCGCTTCAACCCGCTTTTCTAACGCATTCAACTACAACACCCAAGCTGGTGATGCTGTTGCTTCTACAACTGCTGTATTTAAGAGTCTTAGCGTAGATGACCAGCTCGCAGTCCTTTGGTATGCATACACCGAAATGGGACGCTCCATCACCCCAGCTGCTACAGGCGCAGCTCGTTTACAATTTGCAGAAGGTTTATTAACTCAAATTAAACAGATGTCTCACGCACAGCAGTTAGAAGTCATGCGCGACCTAGCTGCTAAAAGAAATACTGCAATTTCCCGCGCTTATGGGATACTTACTACCAATACCAAGCTGGCTTTCTGGTATGAATTATCAGAATTAATGGTTCAAGGCCTTGTTGTGCCCGTACCAGTAGGCTATCAACTCTCTCGTGATGGCTTTCAAGTACTCGAAGCACTCAAAGAACTAGACTTTGGTCAACAAATTACAGTTCTCCGCAAAATAGCAGCTGACATGGGTGTTGATCCTTTAGCAGAATAAAACATTCCCAATTACCAATTAGGGGACTGACAATTAAAAAAAGCTCGAATTTGTTTTGTAGGGTGCGTCAGTCAGAGAAAATCTAAAAATAGGAAGACATTACTGCTACTGACGCACCCAACTGACTATATCTTGCCAACCTCAACTAGACTGTCAGGAGTCCCCCACTGTATTCTGTACTCAGAATCAGTGGCGCTCGGAATGGCAGGGGAATTGTGAAACATCTTCTGTCTGCTTTTTTGCTTTAGCAAAAACAAGGCAGAAGATAGTTGAACAATTCCCAAGTATTTATATGCTGTATGCATAGCCATCTTTTTTATGTACTGTTTTGCAAAATCTTTGACTGATTCCAGTAATCCTTCCTTCCTTAGCAAATATATCAAAACTACCTGTTTTACGAGTAGCTAATTTGCCAATATAATTTCCTACTTTTTTTCCTGTAGTTACAACTGCTTTCACAATATCACCAGTAGTGAAACCAAAATGGAATTTTACTCTTGAACAATGTTTTGAAGGAAATCCAAATTTATCAGGTCTACATGATTGTCTAGAACCATGTCCCATAGCTTTGACTAACAAAGGTTTTATTCCTTTTATTTTTAGTATTGGTGTTGATTTCCCAACACATGCACTATCAATCCAGTGAGTTTTTTCTAATCCTTGTTGATTTCTATTGAATTTAGTTAACCCACCTGAACCTGTTTCTACAAGCAATCCTGTTTCTTGTAAAGCCCTGAATAACGCCCAACGAGTTGTGTTTACTGCTGCTGCATCAGTTAATGGTCTTTTTACTTGAGCTAAGATTTTTGCTAACTTAACTGGGTCTTTATTGAGGAAATCTTTAATGTCTTTAGTTCCTTTTTTTAGATTACATTTTTCGCAACTAAGCGTCAAATTTGTGATGGAATTACTTCCACCTTTAGCTCTCGGATGAATATGTTCAACCTGAAAAGGAACATCTTTTACATCACAATAAGCACATTGCCTACCCCACTTTTCGAGAAGGTACTCTCTTGTTTCATATCCCTCTAATGTTCCTTGCTGATATTCCTCTCCTTTTATATCTGGATTGTTCATTAGTTGCATGTCAAATCTAACTAGCTCTTGGCTAATTGATTCTATTTTTGCAAGTTTTTGAAACTTAGCAACCCACGTTTTAATATTCTCAATCCGGCTTTGTAAACTTGGAGATAACCATCCTTCTTTCCTTGTTCTATTTAGGAATCTTGGTTGACGATATCTAGTTTTTCTAGCGCGTCTTCCTCTTCTTAATTGTCTTCGAGATGTTAAAGATTCTCGAATTACAAAACCTCTATGCTGTAATTCAGCAGCAAAAACAACTTCACCATTTACATCATTAACTAATGTCATCCCTGTAAATTTTGCACCAGGGTCAAGCTTTAATCGTAGTGGTTGAACTTCTGAATCTGGATAAGATTCTTTCAGGATGATTGTGAATGGAAATCTTCTAAAAATAGCTGCTTTCTTGTTTCGTAATAATTGCCTAGCTTGTGCTGAATGAATGGGGTCTAATTGTCGTTTATCTGTATCTAGAACAAATACTTTGGACATAAAGTCCCTCCTTACGGGTGATGTTTGCCTTGACGATGTTATTGGACGGTACTATCTTCGCTGCACTGTCTCCCAAATGACTGTTTAACAACGAAGTTACAGAGCTACAAACTGGCAATTCTTCTGGTGAATATTTTCGTATTTGTAGGTGTGAACTTAAACGCTTACCAATAACGGCTACCTAGCTAATTAATTAATTCCAGATGCTAGGTCATCGGGTCAACTAGGACTCTTGCAAGCCCCCGCTAGATTGCTCTTGTCTACGACACGCTCCGCGAAAGCAATTAGCGGTGGGTTGTTGACTCTTCTGTTAAATTTAGTTCCTGGGCAAAAAATAGTCTGGGAACTAATTTTTCCGTAGGTGATAGCTGCTTTGGTAGTAAATTGGTGGGAATAAACCAAACTATATTACGAAACGTAAATATGCTCAAAACCCTGATCAATGACAAATGACTAATAACCAATAAAAAATAAGGTAAATCATATGACATCTGCCGAATTTACAGCCACAGTAGCAGAAAAATTCCCGATAGAGGGGATAAAACAAGTGAGTATACTGCGTTACTTTGAAACATTGAACGCAGGAGAATTTCAAGCCACAGCGGGCTTGTTCGCTGAGGACGGAGTGATGCATCCACCGTTTGAATCTGGTATTGTCGGACCAGATGCGATCGCCACCTATTTACAACAAGAAGCTCAAGACCTAAAAGCCTATCCCCAACAAGGAATTGCCGAAACTTTAGCAAATAACCAAATCCAAGTACAGGTGACAGGTAAAGCCGAAACTTCCTGGTGTGGTGTCAACGTTATGTGGCTATTTATCCTCAATCAAAAACACCAAATTATCGACGCCAAAATCAAACTTTTAGCATCCCCCCAAGAGCTACTAGCCTTGCGTCGCCAATAGTCCTGATTTGTGAGTTCAGAGTTCTGAGTACAAAACAATTTTTAACTCCCAACTCCCAACTTCTAACTCCTAACTCTTAATAACACTTGCTTCCTGCAAAGAACGCAGTAGTAATTTCCTACCTAACTCAATATCTGAAGGCGCACATTGCCAATCGGGGTGTGCTGTCATCAACAGACTATCTAAAGTTTCTTGATCAAATAGATGCCAAACTGTAGCACCATTAATGTCAGCTTCTATCGCATAGCAGTTGGGACTGACACAGTGAATCGTACAAGCACTGGCAATTCTAGTCAAAGTCATTTGTTCCCCAGGCTGTAGAGAGCGGAACTTACCAATAGTCTGCCTTAGCTGATTCTTCGACGACACCATCAACCCAGGAATAGCTACTGTCAGATTCCTATCTCCATTTACCGCCAGCCAGTAGTGACGACTGGGGTCGATACCCTCTAACCAAGGGGATTCATCATCAAGCCGATAGCGTGGTGACAAACAAAATAAAGCTTTCATACGCTGAATAATTTTATTTCTATGGAGGTAATATCTTCAGTACCCAACAGGGGTTCTAGAGTGAATCAAGACCCCATAGCTTCCATATTCTGATAATCTCCACCTATAAATCAAATAAATTTAGCAAAAGTTATCAAATTCATTAACATTTCGCAACATGGCAACGGTTGTCATTTGCCTCAGTTGACTAGTTCTGGTAGACTAGCTTCTAACTTGAGACAGTTAGCACCATCAACTTGCAATTGGTACTCGACTTTATCCATTAAACGATTCATAATTAGCCAACCATAGCCACCTTCTTGTTTTTCTTTAGGATTTGGCGGGAAATAGGTAGACATATCGAAACCTTCGCCGTAGTCCCAAATTTCGAGGGACAGATCCCGGTCTTTGAGTTCCAAGCGCAATAAGACCGGCAAATTTGGCTGTTCTTTATGGGCATGACGTACTACGTTGGAATAGGCTTCAACAAGAGCCAGGCGCAAACGACTTGATTGTCGTGACCAATCAACTGAATCGCCTAGCTGGGTTTTGAGACATCCCAGCAACCAGTTTTCGACAATATTTAAAAAATTCAAGTCACTTGGTACATGAAGCTCACTTTTCATTGCTTAGAAAACCTCCAGTGAAAGTATAGTTTGGTCATCCTCTTGAACATAATTGTCTGCTTGGATGCGAGCTAGTAAATGGTTTAGAGACAGTGGACGGGTTTCCTGCTGTAACAGCTGCCAAAGACCGTCTTGATTTAGCATAGAACGGTTAGAACCCTCTAGGGAATCTTCGGTTTTTCCGCCCAAAAATAAATCATTTGATACCATTGCCTCTGTAATACCATCACTAGCTAGCAGCAAGGTGTCTCCAGACGCGAGAACCAAACTACCAGACTGTGCTTGCCACTTAGGTAAAATACCTAAGGGAACACCGCGTACCTTCAAGTAATTGGGTGTTTCTGCTGCACTTGCTTGCTGTGACCAAAGTAAGGGATATATGTGTCCGGCATTAGCGTAGACAAATTCCCTAGTAGTAGGGGTATAACAGGCTATAACTAGGGTGATAAAGCAATTGTTGCCAATCAAATCATCAGACATGGCATAGTTGAGATTCTGCATGATGATATTTGGCGGGGCTGGCGTTTCTTGGGATAATTCCCGACGCAAGACCGAAATAGCGCTAGCCATGAACAAAGCAGCTGGGACACCCTTCCCGGAAACATCACCCACCGCCAACCACAAGTCACCTTTGGGATGGACAAACACCTCAAAAAAATCGCCTCCCACTTCCCGCGCCGGGTAACAACAAGCTTGCACCTTGGCATTTCTAATATCTGGTAAAGTCTGGCGAAGCAAATTGTTTTGAATTTGGCGAGCCACTTCTAACTCAGCCCGAATTTGTTGTTGCTTTTCTTGCAGACGCTGGTAGAGTTTTGCTTGGGACAAAGCTAAGGCTGCTTGTTCAGTAACACCTGTAATCAGTTGGATATCTTCATCTTGCCAAGGATGATGATGTCCTTTTTGGTAAAGGGTAAGAACAGCCAGCAGGTGTTGCTGATAGGACAGTGGCACAACTAGTTGATGAGAAGATTTACCGTCATCTTCTGTACTTTGAATCAATTGATAATGACGGGTTGCGAGAACTTTTTCAATTAAAGGATTGGGGTCGAAAGAGTAACTGGAAGCCAGAAAGTTGGGATCTTGGTAGAAAAATTGGTCTGATAGCAGGCGATCGCCTTCGACTGGTCTGAGCAAGCAACAAGTCGCTTCAAATGTTTGTCCAATCGTCGCGACAATCTTTTCCAGCATACTGTCGTAGTCTAGAGACTCCCGAATTGCTGTTGTCACCGCATTAAACAAAGATTCTCGCCGCAAAGCCCGACGCAATTCCTGAGTGCGTTTCTTAACTAAGCGATAAGTATCAGTGGCTTGTTCGACCAACGTCTTGAGTCGTTCCGGATTCCAGGGTTTAGTGATGTACTTGAACACCTGACCGGAGTTAATCGCATCCACCAAATCTTCGACATCCGTAAAACCAGTGAGCAAAATCCTAATTGTATCTGGAAATAGTTCCACCGTGCGACTGAGAAATTCTGTGCCATTCATTTCTGGCATTCTTTGGTCGGAGATGATCACAGCCATCTCACCTTCTTTGTCCAAAATTTCTAGGGCACTACGAGCATGATTAGCCTGATATACTTGAAAGTCTCGCCTGAAAGTGCGGTAGAGTAAATCTAAGTTATCTAGCTCATCATCGACCACCATGAGCTTGAGTTTGCCTATATCTATTTCAGTCATATTTGACTTTATTTTGTAGATACTTGAATTGTGAGATAGTGCAATATTTATCCCACTAGATAAATAACAGAGACTTGAACAGTAATTGTGCAAGAAAACCTAGCAACTTTGAAAGTTAATCTCAAAGTTGTCAATTTTCATTGAATTGTCTTTAGGATAGCTACACCCTAAAAGTAACTTTATCCCACTAACCCAGAACGCAAGGCGCGAACTGCGGCTTGGGTACGGTCATCAGCACATAGCTTATTCAAAATATTGCGGACGTGAGTTTTCACTGTCCCAACTGTTATGTAAAGTCTTTCGGCGATGACAGCATTACTACAACCTTCGACAATCAACTGTAACACTTCTAATTCCCTTTCTGTCAGGATGTAAGGATCAATAACCTCCTGATTTTCTACTGCATTGGGATTTTGGACATGGGTGGGAGAATCCATTGAGATCGTTTCCGGTTTCGGTGGATTTTGCTGGGCTTGTTGTAACACAATCCGAGCGATCGCCGGATCGATCCAAGCGTTGCCATTGTAAGTTACTCGCACTGCTTCCAGCAAATTATCAAATTTGATATCTTTCATGCAGTAGGAGTCAGCCCCAGCAGCAAAAGCTGCTAGCACCGCTTCTCTGTTATCCCGCAAAGTCAAAATTAACACCTTTGTCGCTAATTCATCCCCATTACCACTAGATTTCACCTCCCGCGTCAGTTCAATACCATCCTTATCCGGTAACCCAATATCTACAATCGCAATATCAGGTTGTAACTTTTTTAACATTTTTAGACCTTCTGCAGCATTGGTAGCTTCCCCTACAACTTCTATTTCTTCTTTTTGTAGTAGTGCTGTCCTAATACCCACGCGGGTGAGGTCATGATCTTCAATCAGAGCAATACGAATTTTACTCATAGCCAAGTTCCGCCCGTTACACTACCTTAACTATAAAATCGAGTTTACTCAAAAGTCTTTTGAGATTCAGTTTCCACACATCTGTACCAACTGATTACAGCCTTTTGTGAGTCAGGCTAACACTGAGGGGTGTTACCAGTACCACAAGCACTTAATTCCCCGTGGAATCAAACCTACAACATGAACCGTCAACAATGCGCGGTATAGTAGCCAGAATTTTCCATAATTTTCCGAACGCGAGTGCGTCTGTCTACGACACGCTCCGCGTAAAGCCTGCGGGTCTGGTAGGGAACGTAGACAAAAGCCACGCTTTTTGACAACCCCAACCCAAAATATGATTCGCCTAGCCCAAGAACCTTAAGGGATGTCAATGATTAATTCATTTCATGGAGATCGGGCATGGGGCATAGGGCATGGGGCATTGGTGAATTTTTCCTGCCCTATGCCCTATGCCCAACCCAAACCCTTGATTTAGAGTTACTCATGCGTAAGTCCTAGGTATTTTAAGAAATTTCAATGTAGGCTGGGTTATGCCGTAGGCTTTCTTCCTCTTGATATAAGTTTTTGTTATTATATTCAATATTGAATATAGAGTCTGAATTTCGGACTATTAAATCATTTTGGGCAGATATTGTACTGAGTTTTACTTACCAACGGTAAATTACATGTTGCTAAAATTACGACAGACAGTATATGAACAAATTTGATAAACTAGCGGTCTAAACAATTTGGTGTGAGGCTAATCAACGAATCGCCTATGTCTAAACCGCCGAAAAAGGTTTCAGTTTTAGGCATACCAGTTCATGTGATGACTAACTATCCGGGCTGGTTGCTAGAATGCCTACTTGAAGGCAAAGGCGCTCATGTGGTAACGCTAAATGCAGAAATGACGATGCAAGCAGAGCGGAATAGTTCTCTAGCTAAGGTCATTCAAGATGCTGAGTTAGTGATTCCAGATGGCGCGGGGGTAGTTCTGTATTTACGCTGGCTTTTATGGCAAAAAGTGCAGCGTTGTCCAGGGATTGAACTGGCGGAAACACTGTTGCGAGAACTTGGACAACAGCAGACAGGTACAAAGGTATTTTTCTATGGCGGCGCACCTGGTGTAGCAGCAAATGCGGCTGAGTTTTGTCAGCAGCAAATCTCTGGTTTGAATATGGTCGGTACTCACTCCGGCTACCATTCAAAAGAAGAGGAAGAACAATTACGACAAACTCTGGCCCAATTGCAGCCACAAGTGATTTTTGTCGGCTTGGGAGTGCCACGTCAAGAGTTATGGATTGCCGAAAATCGTCATTTGTGTCCCCAAGCAATTTGGATTGGCGTTGGTGGTAGCTTTGATATTTGGTCGGGAGCAAAAACTCGCGCCCCCGCGTGGTTGGGAAATAATAATTTGGAATGGCTATATCGGCTTTATCAAGAACCCTGGCGTTGGCGGCGGATGTTGGCTTTACCAGAGTTTGCGATGAAAGCTTTTGTTTATCATTTCACGGCAAAGGGTGCAATTAGTTAGTGGGCGTAGCACCCATTTTATCGGCTATGTGAGGATGATTGTTGGTAGGGGCGCAAGGCCTTGCGCCCCGAAAGATCATTCAACGACGCCAAAAACCCTGATTTTCCAGCTTAAGAATGAACTTTGGACTTTTGACTTTGGACTCTTGACTCCATATAGCGCAAGGGCGTGGCTGTAGTAGATGTAGATGGTAGAACTTGCAAGCGGTCTAGGGCTTGCAAACTCTCAAAAGCTGCTTCTCGAATCACGGCTTCCTGTTCCCTACTCAGTAGGAGTCGCAAGCATTCTACGATATTTTGCTGCCAGGAAGAATCAATTCGTTGGCGAGTGATGAATTTAGTCAGTTGTTGTACGGCAATCAAACGCTTTAAGGGGTCTGGTTCAGTTAAGAAAACCAACAACTGATCAATTTGGTCTTCTTCTGGCTTACCATAAAAAATGACGCTTTGCCAGACTAAAAAAATTAAAGTTAACAGAGTTCCTAAACCTTGTATAATAGCACCAGCCGCAATCCAGGGGCTTTTGGCATCAACCCAGATTGCTGCTGCCATATAAGTACTGATGGTAGCAATACCACCACTAGTAACTGCTAAAACTAAGCGACGATTTGGACTGTTGAAAAACTGCCGAATCAAAGACCAGTGCTTTTGCCAGTCCAACTTCTGGATTGAGTAAACTAATAACATTACCCCAACGCCGCTCAACAGCGCCAAGAGAAGTTTCCAGTTCCACAACAACATAGCAACGATGATTGTCAGGAACCCAAGAATACCTCCAGGCCCTGAAAACCTCTGGAAAGTGCGCTGCTTTGGGCTTCCTGTCTTGAACCCTGGAAGCGACCAGACTGGAAGCTGGTTGATTAATTGCTGCCACGAAGACGAAGCCTGTGCCACGGTGTATACCTACTCAATTACTTACAAGAATGAACTACCCCATCTTACTTCGTTGAAGATGGGGTTTCTACATCCCCATCAGTAAGTTGAGATTTTTGACGTTTCCTCTGACTTAGTTGCTTGAGACTTCCAGTTTGCTTGTGCTTACTGGTGTCTGAAGTAGAGCTAAAATCATCTACATCTGAGAGGTTAGTTCCTAACCCCTGTAGATTCTTTGAATGCCAAAGCAACATCACTTCTGCTGATGCTATATCCCTTTGTTGGGTATATCCACAATTATGGCAAACATGTTCTCGCTGATCTAAAGTTTTCTTTTCTTGATGCCCACATTTAGGGCAAGTTTGGGATGGTTTTACTTTTTTCGTAGGCACTTCTACAAATAAACCTCCAACATCTGATAATTTTGCTTTCAAAGCATCTCTTATCATTCCCATTCCTACATCAAGAATTGATTTATTTAGACCAGATTTTTGTTTCTTTCGTTTGCCTTTTTTGGCTTTGACACTCATTTTTCTGACTTCTAGTTTTTCAGTTACTACCGTGCTGTTACCGCTAATTATCCGTGTAGTTTCCTGGTGAACGAAGTTCTGACGTTGGTTAGAAACTTTTCTCAAAAGCTTGCTAATTAACTTTTGTGTTTTCTTCCACCTTCTAGAAGCCTTAATCTTCTTTTTGAAATTAGGTGAACGTTTACGACGTTTACCTTTGCTTAATTGTTTATTCTTTTCTTCCGCTTTACGAAAAAACCTAGGAGCAGGAACTAAGCCATTTTCTACACCGTTTGTCCAAGCAATTGCATCATTACAACCTAAATCAATGGCAATAATACCATTATCAGTTTTCCGACTATTTTTTAAGAGAACTTCATCAATATCTAAAACTATGGAGGCGTACCATTTCCCGTGCCGATAAAGGATGTCTAAAGCTTTGGT
This sequence comes from Gloeotrichia echinulata CP02, assembly GCA_038087035.1. NCBI lineage: Bacteria > Bacillati > Cyanobacteriota > Cyanophyceae > Nostocales > Gloeotrichiaceae > Gloeotrichia > Gloeotrichia echinulata. Next base: position 2,846,161 of record CP051187.1, read on the forward strand.
TTGTGCCCAAACTCTAGCTTTTCCTCTCATCTGAATTTGACCAATTTTTGCTAATTTCAAATAACCGTTGTCACCAGTGCTATGGGCTTTCCATCCGGTAAATGATGGATAAGTCCAACCTGAATAATGACGGATTGATTTGAATTTAGGGTATCCTCCAAGTCCATTGGAAAATCGTTGAAAAGCGAAATCAACACGTTTTAATGTTGCTTGTAATGTTTGGGAATTACAAACTTTATATTCATACCAGACTTCCTTGAAATCAGGTAAACAATTCTGTTGCTCAAAGTAAGAAACAGATTTCCCAAACTTTTTGTATGAAGTAATTCTGTTTGATACTGCGGCATTATATAGATCCTGATGAAGCTTCCTATGGTAATGCAATTTTGCATTGACTTCCTTTGTTGGATAAAGCCTAAAAGTTGCTCTACGTAACGCCATCAGTAATCACCCCCTTTTCAGTTTCCTGACTTATGGTAGAATATCACCATAATTTTCAGTTGTCAATATGAAAACTACTTTACGAAAAGGCGCTCATGCTGTTTTCAGGATTCAGTTCCATATAATTTTTGTGACAAAATACAGTAAAAATGTTATAAATCAAGCAATTCTAACTAAATTACAAGAAATATTTAGTAGAGTTTGTGAAAAAAGAAAATGTGAACTATTAGAATTTAACGGTGAGGCAAATCATGTACATTTATTGGTGGATGTACATCCAGACAATAATACCTCACAGTTAATTAGTTCTCTAAAATCTGCATCAAGTAGAATTGTCAGAAAAGAGTTTGAGGAATATCTCAAACAATACTATTGGAACAAAGAAGACCCTAGTTTTTGGACAGATGCTTACTGTGTTATTTCTGCTGGTGGTGCGCCATTAGAAACTCTAAAAGAATATATCCAATCACAGGACAAACCAACCAACTAATATATTGTCAAAAACTCAACTGTCATCAAGAATGTTCTACCTGCGGTAAAATACTTGTTGATGACGTTGACGCTCGTTCGCCCTTGGCGTGCCGTAGGCAAGACTCGCTACCGCAACGCTTACGTTTTTGACTTGCTTACATCCCCTCCCTGCCTTGTCTACGACACGCTGCGCGAACGGCTGAGGAAGGGGAATTACGCAATTAGGTTAAATAATATAACAGTCCTCAATGATATGGTAAACTGCTTATAGACTGTTGACTGTTGACGAATAATTACGAATTAGCAATTGTTAACAGTCACAACTAAAATTGGATTGCTATGGGAATAATATTTCAGTTGTGAAAAAGTTTAAGTATCTCTAGACTTGGGAATGCCTAGGGAAATCTATATGTGTAAGGCATTGACCAAGCTACGTATATTTCAACAATTAAATAGTAGCCCTATATATAATAATATAATTTTTGCACGTTGTCAGTGAACTGTTAACAGTTACCAATTTTATTTTTTATTCAAAATAAAACTCATAAAAATACACGATGTCGGGCGGGGTAGAGTGATTTCAAAACTGAGTTTTTAGGGTTTTGATTTAAAAACTAAAACGAATGTCATCAAGGGTGAATTGACCATCAAAAGCGCAGAATGTCACAGAATGGATGTCATTTGCTGTCACAGATAATAAGGTATTAGGGGGTATTAGGGAGTCAGAATTGGCTAGATTAGCTCCTGGTAGTATGGTTTGGGCAAGTAATTGGCGATCGCTACCGTAGGCGCAAAGTACTAGCCTTTGGGAACTGGTGACACAGGTACTAACCAAGTTAACAGGACGTAAGAAAGTGGCCTCTAAAAACCCGCTCTTGGGCGCTCCCATTAACACAGTCAGCCCCGAACGGGTTGGAAATGCTGGATTTGATGGTTGGATTGCTAGACAATTATGGAAAATGACCCCCCACTGCTCATACTGACGTTCCACGGCTTCAAAACATTTCAAATCTTCCAAATCTAACGAAATGCAAGTAGGTACAACTTCCTTCGCTGCTTCAATCAATTCCTCGACTTTATCTTGCCACGCCGAAGCTATAACTTGCTTTTTTAGCTTATAACTGTCAAGCGCAAATTTAGCGTCTTCAACCTTTGACACTTTAGCCGATTGAAGAATAGCCTGCTTTACCATGACACTGCGCTCTACCATCGCCTAGAGAATAATCCGATTAATAATTTCATCAAAAACTATTGTTTCTGTATGCATAACTAAAATTAATAGCTTTACATACTGAGAGTTTCATCTAAGCTGTCGCTGATTTAATTTGCACTATCAGCCTGGGCTGAATGCCGAATCCACAATCAAGTGGTTTTTTGGGAAAATGCAAATTAAAAGACTGTGAGCTTCTGCTGAACACTCAAAACTATCCGTGATGTTTCCGATAGAGTACCATAAAAACACTTCCGACGGAACAATCTATCTAGTGATAGTCGCTACCAGCATAAATCCTTACAGGCAAGTAATTCCAAGCAAATTTGACTGTTGATAGTGAAAAAAGAATCACTAAAACTTTACAACAAATCCGGTATTTTCACATCTACTTAATCTGACCCTGGTAAGAAGTTAGGACATGATTGAATGGATAATAATAGTGGGAAAAGTGGGAAAAGTGGGGTTTTAATCCAACAAATAAGTGTTTTGAGTTGATATTGATATAAATCACACCAAAGAACCACAATAGTCAATAACAAATATTTATGTTTGAGCCATTGGGATTTGAGCAACGTTCCATAATTACCTCACTAGGTAAAATTATGTACCATACTGCCACTGGCGCACCGTGGCAGAATGATGTTACCGCAAAAGGCGATCGCCAAACTTTGGTATTTTTGCATGGCTTTGGCGGTGGGTCTTCTAGTTATGAGTGGTCGAAAGTTTATCCAGCCTTTACCGCCGAATATCGCATTCTTGCACCAGATTTAATCGGCTGGGGTAAATCGGAGCATCCAGCACGTAATTACACGATTGAAGATTATTTGACGAATATTCGTCAGTTTTTGGCGCAAACTTGTACAGAACCAGTAACGGTGATCGCTTCTTCCCTAACTGCGGCGTTGACAATTCGAGTGGCGATCGCCCATCCTAATTTATTCAAGTCTTTAATTCTCACCACACCCGCTGGACTTTCTGACTTTGGCGAAGACTACTCCCGCAGCTTTTTTGCTCAGTTAGTCAGCGTTCCCGTTGTTGACCGCTTGCTGTATAGTGCTGGTATTGCTACCAGTGGTGGAATTCGCAGTTTTTTAGAGCAAAGACAATTTGCCCAGCCTAGTCGCATCTACCAGGAAATTGTCGATGCTTATCTGGAATCAGCCCAGCAGCCAAATGCTGAATATGCAGCCCTATCTTTTGTCCGGGGCGATTTGTGCTTTGATTTGTCCCTTTACATTCAGCAACTGAAAACTCCCACCGCTATTATCTGGGGACAAAAATCCCAATTTACCGGGCCAGAAATTGGACGCCGCCTAGCAAATATCAATCCCCAAGCGATTCGATTTTTTCAACCGCTACAAGATGTGGGGTTAACGCCACAATTAGAACTACCAGCGGTAACAATTGGGTTGATTCGGCAATTTTTGCCTTTGCTTAAATAGTGGTGGGGAATGGGGGATGAGAGAATAATAATTGTTCGCTCACTCCTCCTAACTCCAAACTCAGCACTCAGATGGACTTTCTGCGTGAGTTTGTGATTACTAACTCTAACTCCCATCCTGGAAGCTGCTGTACTGATTGACTAATTCGGCGTATATCCTCGGAACCGTTTAAACTCAGAGTTTCTCTTGTCCTCACAGTGGCCGCAACAACTGTTGTGTCATTGACAGCTACTAAGTCCAGGACACAGCCAGCCAGGGTTGCAGGTAATTTTTCTGGAGCAGGATAGATGGTAACAGAATACCCTTTTTGACGGTATTCTCTGGCAAGCTTTAGGAGTCGCCGATGCTCTAACAGATGTTGATTTTGCGGCTCTCGCATAAAATTTACTTGTTTTGTCCTGGCGGTAGAGTAGCAATTAATGCATTTATTTTACAGCAGTCCTATGTGAAAATCTGTGTTAAGCAGTACATAATATCTCAAGGCAATATCAATGTAAATCTCCAGGATCTGGCGCAAGTTCAATTCTAATGTGCAAAAATTCTTGACTTTGGGCAAATCCTTCTGCTAAAGCTGGGGATATTCCCTTGAGTCTAAAAGATCCATTAAGGTTGCGTCTACGGCTGATGAAATCGGTAATTTGATAGTCATCAACATAAATTACACCATTCAAGGCGTCTCTAATGGGCTTGACTATATTGTCACTATCTGGAACACTCGACTCATCGCCAGAAACTGCTTCATAGAAGTGTGTAATCACAACCTTTAAAAGATCACCTAATGGTGGATTTCCTTTCCAGTAAGACTCAGCCGCACTACGAACTTGGTCTTTCCAGGCTTGTATGCGCTTGCGTTCTTTACTTTGGTGAGAAACTGGTTTACCAATGACGACAAAATCAAAGGGTAGCATTGAGAAATTCTCACAAATTAATTCAACTATTAACAGTTGTCATGCAATTTTTGATTTCGGATTTGAGATTGTAGATTGACCACCACACACATAATTTAGGATTTGAGATTTGAGATTCTTTTTTTTCAATCCCAAATCCCAAATGTAAAATCTCAAATTCGGTCAGGGTGTTAATCTTGACCAAATTAATCGCTGTTATCTGTCGCTTTACTGAGAGAAAAATACCAGAATCTCTGCTGATTAGGAGCTAAAAAAGTTACTTTAGCTCTAACAGTAGAGTAACCCTATAATACTAAGTAAATTTTGGTGTGAACCCTATTTTGGTGGCTTCTACATACCTACTACTCTAGCATCAAGACAACTTTTGTATTAAAAAACACTAATTATGCAGTCCACATTTACACAATAACATATTAAACTAATAAACAACAACATAGATAAAAATTGATGGCTAATTTCAAGATTTTGTAGATGTTAAGAAGTCAGCCAACTTAATTTAATTCATCATTAACCAGACTTAATTATTCTCTAAACAAAATTATCATGATGTTAACTAGGTCATACCATTTCACCAAAACTCTGATACATATAGAAGCCAGTAGGGGCACGGCATTGCCTTGCCCCTACCAACGTATTTGTATCATACTTAAAGTGAAACGGTATCAGCTATTGAGGCGTGCAGGCTTTGGTCATTATTGGTCATTGGTAAGGGTTTTGAGCATATTTACCTTCTCATACAGAATTGGTATAAGATGCGCTTATTGCCTAAAAGATGCTGTAATAATACCTAATTTAGCAAAAAAATGCCTCCCGTTTTGAGAGGCAATGAAACAGATATTTCTCCTAAAGTAGGAATGTTATTTATCTTTTAACCTAACATCAATGACAGTAGCATTAAAGTTATAGTTAAATCCTTCTAATTCAAATGGCATACCAATTTTAACTTTACTGTTACCAATGACAGGTCCTGTTTTAGTAACTTTAGCTTTACCTTCTAAGGTCAAAAGCATATCTGTACTAAAATTGTTTGAACGAGGGTCGGGCAATTCTTTCACGGAACCATCGGGTTGAGCAATAGTCAAGGTTCGAGGTAGTTGTTGAATCGATTTAATCCCAATCTGACCGTGGGGTTGATTGCGGATAATTACATTGGTTTTACCACCTTTTGTAAATCCGTTCTTGAATAACTGTTCAGGGTCGCGGACATTCAAACCACGAACTACTAAATCTACTTCGATGGGTACGGCTTCGACACCGACTTGGGCGACGGAACCGGAAGGACCAGGAAAAACAAAAATGCCGAATATCACTAGCAAAATTACCAGCCCAGCAGCTAAATCGAAAAGGTTGATTTTGCCGAATAAGCGACCTTTGGAATCTAAAATAGCCATAACAAATTTTCCCAGATGAGAGCGGAGTAATTGATTTTAGCAGCAAGTTTTATCACGATAACGGCAATGTTATCTAAAAGACAAAAAACTAAAACTGGCTAGGGGTTGTAGTCATGCGACAGTTTATCATAACTTTTCCGGGTCGAGTTTCTGTATTCAGTTGAGAATGCAACTTAGAACAGTCTAAACTCGTCTTATAATTTGTCTCATATTTTAAGTTCTTTCAAGATTATCCTTACACTAGATTATGATTTATTGGCAAAAATTTCTGACAAATTACCGTTTGTGGCGGCGTCGTTGGTTGTATCCGTTGATTTCGGTGGTAGTCGCCCTGAGTGTATGTGTGACTACACCCCTCCCTGGTAGGGCTTTTGACTTATTGCCGCTATTATTACAGGGAGTCCAGGTACTTCAGCTTTCTAATATATCCGATCGCGACGAAGTTGATCTTGGTAAGCAAATTAATCAGCAATTACAGAGTGGCGAAGTTCGCCTTTACCGGAATGCAGAAGTTAATCGTTATGTAGAACAAATAGGTCGGCGTTTGGTAGCTAATAGCGATCGCCCCAATCTTCCCTATACTTTCCAGGTCGTTGAGGATGATTCTATCAATGCCTTTGCCACTTTGGGAGGCTATGTTTATGTCCACACAGGACTGCTGAAAGTTGCAGACAATGAAGCGGAACTCGCAAGTGTACTCGCCCATGAAATTGGTCATATTGGCGGAAAACACCTAATAAAACAAATGCGACAAAAAGCGATCGCTAGTGGGATAGCAACAGCAACAGGTTTAGACCGCAATCAAGCTGTGGGAATTGGTGTGGAACTAGCCCTAAATCGTCCCCGCAGTCGTCAAGATGAATTTGATGCTGATCAACGGGGATTAAGAACTTTGACACGCAGTGGTTATGCTCAATCGGCGATGGTTTCCTTTATGAAAAAACTCGTAGCAAGGGGTTCTACGCCAGCGTTTTTGAGTACTCACCCCGCAACAGGCGATCGCATTAAGAAACTCAACAGCAGTATTAATGCTCAACCTAGCAATGGCCGCGACGGATTAGATAATGCTACTTATAAAACTAATCTCCGCCCCTTGATACGGAGTTAGGAGTTAGGAGTTAGGAGTTAGGAGTTTGGAGTTAGGAGTTAGGAGTTTGGAGTTTGGAGTTAACAGCCAAGAGGACAAATGACAACTGACAACTGACAAATGACAAATGACAAATGACAAATGACAACCATAATTATACGCGCTGCTTATTGCGGCGATCGCTTCTAATTTCGGCTGGATCTACGTTAATTACGGCTTCTTCTAAAGATAGGGTGCGGACACGTTTTTTAAATACGTTGGCTTGATACACTAGGTTATTTGTGATGTCGAGTCCGGTTAACCAGCCACTACGGGGGTGATAAGCGCCAGTATCTATGTCTAGCCACCCTCTGCCTTGTGCTAGATAGCCAGGGTTGACGCCTGGTAAAGTAAAGGTAATGGTGTGACCGATGATAATCAGTTTATCACGAAAGTAAGGCTGTTCAATGCTGTGAAATTCGTCTCGTATCCAGCAAAATTGCTCTGAGGTTTGTTCTGTTAATGGTAGGGAAGGATCAACACCAGCATGAGTTAACCACACATTCCCTAAGTCGAGATATGTTGGCAGCGCTTTGAACCAATCGAGATGATCTTGGGGAATTGTCGCTTCTTGATAACTGGCTACCGTTGCTTGTCCCCCACCATACAACCAGGCTTGCATTGCTGGGGTGGCGACTCCCCCATTGCTGAGAATGTTTAATAACATCTGCTCATGATTTCCCAGCAAACATGGGTAGTTATTGTTCTTGACAAAATTAACTACTTGTGCGCTCTGAGGTCCACGATCAATTAAGTCTCCGAGAAAATAGAGTTGATCGTCAGATGTGGGGGCGATCGCACTCAAGAGAGTCATCAATCCTTCGTAGTGACCATGCACATCCCCAATTACAATTCGACGCTGGTTAGTTTGGCTCATCTGCTTTTGAATGACATTCCCTAATATTGCTGCTACAATTTCAGCGGTCTGGATTTCGCAAATAAAGGTAAAAATTACTTGACAAATTGTATTCTATTATAATTGTAATCTTTTTCACACAAGTAAAAGTCCTGACTACAGACTCTGAACAGAGAATTTAGCGCGGTTGCTAATCCCAAATTCAGCAAATTTTATCTAGGTTAGCTTAAAATTTACCCAGTTGCTCTATAACTTATTGGGAATTTTACAATGTCTGAAGAGTTTTCATCGGCAATTAGTTCGCGCATCTGCAAGCATATGAATGAGGATCATGCTGATGCGGTGGTTCTTTATGCTCAGGCCTTTGGCGGAGTAACATCTGCAACAGTAGCCTCGATGCTGTCAATTGATTCTGAAGGTATGGATTTAACAGCACAAGTCGATGGTGAACCTGTACCAGTTCGCATTTCGTTTGATCATATATTAGCAGATGCGGAAGATGCTCACCAAACTCTGATTGCAATGATCAAACAAGCTAGAGTCCAAACGAAGTAGAAATTGTTGCTACCTTGACAATTTTCAAAGTACAGGGTGAACTGAGACTTCTCATTCATCCTCTTAGTATCTTGGTGTCTGACAACAATTTTCACGCAATAACCACAAACCAAAGTAAGGGCGCAAGGCCTTGCGCCCCTACCGCGTGCGTGGTCTATTTACAGGAAGGTGTTGTAATGGTCAAAAAAATCTTGCACCACAAAGACATAAAGATTTTTCATCTGTTCTGGTATTCGCACGTCAATCTATGAAAAAGATTCGGTTTGTTGATTTATTTTCAGGAATCGGGGGAATTAGATTAGCTTTTGAACAAGCGGCTAATTCTTTAAATATAGAAACTGAATGTGTTTTAAGTAGCGAAATTAATCCAGATGCTCAATTAGTTTATGAAACAAATTTCGGTCATAAACCTTTAGGTGATGTGCGGTTAATTGAGAAACTACCAGAACATGAAATTTTATTGGCTGGGTTTCCTTGTCAGTCTTTTTCTCATGCGGGTAAAAAAGCAGGGTTTGGAGATACGCGAGGGACACTTTTTTTTGAAATCGCCAGATTACTGGATACTTATCAACCAAAAGCGTTTATTTTTGAGAATGTCCGAGGACTTTATAGCCATGATGAAGGTAGAACTTTGACAACAATTCAGCACGAAATGCAAAGTAGAGGCTACAGCTTTCATAGTTGTTTACTCAACAGTGCTAATTTTGGCTTACCGCAGAACCGTGTGCGAATTTATCTTGTAGGAGTTTTAAATGCGTCTCCCACTTTTGATTTGATATCAGATGTGGGACCAAAAGATTCCCACTCTTATGATACACAACAGCTATCTTTATTTTACCCGGATAAAAAGCCGGTAACTGTGGCTGATATCTTAGAAAATAACCCTGATGCAAAATATGATTGTTCAACCGAGTTTGTAAGTGCTTTGAAACGAATATTTCATGATGATTTAAATCGCTTACATGGAGTACGTTTGATTGATTATCGCGGTGGTAACTCGGTTCATTCTTGGGAATTAGGATTGCGTGGTGAGTGTAGCGCGGATGAAATTGCATTGATGAACCGGTTTATTTTAAAGAGACGTAATAAAGAGTTTGGGCGTGAACAAGATGGAAAGTTATTAACTAAGGAACAAATAGCTAGTTTTTTTGCACACCCAAATCTTGGAGAAATTCTCAACTCTTTGGTTGCGAAGAAATATCTAAAATTGATTAATGGGAAATATAAACCTTTGGCGGGTAATTTTTCCTTTGAGGTTTATAAGTTTGTCGATCCTCAGAAAATTTCTGTTACCCTAGTGGCTAGTGATGCTAATAGATTGGGAGTTTACCACAATCACCGAGTGCGACGACTAACTCAGCGCGAAGCCGCAAGATTGCAGGGTTTTCCTGATAGTTTTATCCTACATCCTCAAGATGATAAAGCTTACTATCAATTGGGCAATTCTGTGAGTATTAATGTAGTTAAAGCTGTGGCTAAAGAAGTGCTTTTGAATATTTTCTCTGTTGTTCAACAAACAACAAAGAAAGAGCAGCTTAAAATCATACCAATTGGAAAAAAGAATGGGACAGATAGGGTAGGGGCGCAAGGCCTTGCGCCTCTATAGATTATCGATGTGTTGCAAAGATTTTTTGAAGGCGTCAATCTTCTAATTTTAACAACCAAAAACCAGTGTAAGTCATACCCGAATCATCAGGCTGGAGTAATAAAAAGTGCAGCCCCTGACTCTGCTGCTTGCGCTGTTCATAAACTTTAGCAGCAGTAGTTACTTCCGAATCTTCAAAAGTCGCCACAATCCACCTATCTACCAAACTAGCTTCCAACACCAAACCATCAGGGGCACCAGCAATATAACTCAGCGCTACGGGACGGGATGTTTTTAACCACCGTGCCAAAGGGAGCGATCGCCTGCCTCCATATATTACCACACCGGGGATCGCTACTGTTGAGGCTAACCCCAAATTTAGGGGTTTGAGATCTTCTGGTGTATCCAAAATTGGAATTGGGCGTTCCTTAAACACATCTACCAATTCACCTGCATTTAAAGTCGCAAAACGCCATTGTTCCCCCCAGAGATTTTCTGGTAATGGTGCTGGGGGTGGTTTATCTACTACTAAAGGATGTTGCTTTTCTTGCAACCATTTCTTTAGTGCCAAAGTGCGGCGCGTAGGTTCGACTTCAATATTTAAATTACCAGCAGCGGCGGCAATTAAACTTAAAGATTGAGGACGAAACACCTGGATTATATCTGGGAGTTTCTCACCAGCGGCTAACTCAAGTTGAGCAGTTATCCAAGTGGAATTTGCTTGTGATTGGGGACAGGTGGCTATATATTCAAAGCTACGAGTTGCGTCAGTTAACAACAATTCCCATAAAATTTCACCAGTTGCATCTCGTTGGGGACTACGATAAAAATCGGTTTGCCAAATTTTCATCTTTTTCTCAGCGGCTGTTTCAATTAAACTGTTCAATAATTCCGCCACCTAAAACTTTATCGCCGTCGTACCACACAGCAGCTTGTCCAGGGGTGATACTAAACTGGGGTTCGTCAAACACCAAGCGGACACGGGAGTTTTCCAAAGGAATTACCGTGACTGGTGTCGGATGAGAACGATAACGAATTTGGACTTCGGCGTGAATGGGGCTAGCTGGTTGTGCAATGGAAACCCAATTTACCCGATTTACAGTACATTCACCAAGAGTTGCTTTAGTGCGATCGCCGACTATCACCTTATTATTTGCTGCATCTAATTCAATCACATACAGCGGCTCCGGTGCAGCAATCCCCAACCCTTTGCGCTGTCCAATTGTGTAATGATGGACACCATCATGTTGCCCCAAAACTTTACCGCTTGTGTCAACAATATCACCTGGCTTCGGCGCTAAGTATTTATCTAAAAATGCCCGCATGGAACCGTTGCTTTCCACCAAACATAAGTCTTGACTTTCTGGCTTATCAGCGGTTGACAGACTGTATTCAGCCGCGAGGCGACGGGTATCACTTTTTTGTAAATCACCTAGGGGAAATATCGTAGCGGCTAGTAAATCTTGAGACAAATCATAAAGGAAATAGGATTGGTCTTTATTGCGGTCAACAGCCCTTAATAACTGGTAACGCCCAGTAGTTTCGTCATAGTTAATATTGGCATAATGACCAGTAGCGATGCGATCGCATCCCCATTGCTCACGGGCATATTGTACCATTGGGCCAAATTTCACAGTTTTATTGCACTGCGAACAAGGCAAAGGAGTGATTCCCGCACTGTAACCGTTGACTAAATAATCAACAATATTGGTTTGAAAGACATCCCGAATATCAACAACTTGATGGGGAATTCCCAATTGTTCACAGATATTAGCCGCGTCGATCATACCTTCAGAGCAACACTGTCCTTTGCCTTTCATTAGCCAAAGGGTTAAACCGATAACTTCATAGCCCTGATTGTGCAGTATTGCTGCAGCGGTGGAACTGTCAACGCCACCAGAAAGACCAACGACGACTTTTTTCATAACCTTATACAAGGACGGCACGGGAGCTTCGTGACTGATCGATTGTAGCACACCGATCCAAAAAATCCTTGCTAATCAAGCGCTTTACCTACTACGAGGGATTAGGGATATTTCTAGGGTGCGTTATCGCTGAGGGTACGGCACTAATTTTCTAAAGATGTATTTATTGCCACCCAGAAAAACTAAATTTATACTACAAATATATACTAACTTGCTACAACAGTTACCTATGTCGAATACAATCACAAGGCAATATATCTTACTGTTCTTGGGGGGATGGTTAGCGCTGATTGCCCAGTCTACCCCAGCACAAGGGCAAATTAACAACAATCGAATAATGCTTGCTCAAGTAGTTAACGGACTACCCCCAGCACCGCCTATGCAAGAGATTCCCACCAGTCAGCAGCCTATAATATTACAGCAGCCGACACAACCGATGCAGTCAGTGCGGACTAATCAAGTTAACGAGTATGTCAACCCTTACCAATCAGTGCGGACTAATCAAGTTAACGAGTATGTCAACCCTTACCAATCAGTGCGGACTAATCAATTTAACCAAAACTTGAGTGAGCGCTACTTGGTGTATGTGGATAATATGAATTATGATCAATTACAACGAGTACGTTCGATAGAACCTAGAGCCTATATCCGCCAGATGAATGGACGTTCCGTCATCCAGTCAGGGTCATTTAGCAGAGAATCTAACGCCCAACAGCGGGTGAGAGAACTACAATTAAATGGTATCAATGGGGCACAAGTCGTCAGATCCTCGAACGGACAGGCAATAGTCGCTTTCAATAGCTATTCTAATAATATACAGAATAACAGAAGCTATTCTAATAATATACAGAATAACAGACGACCAGAAACTACCAGAGCATACTATGTCATCATTCCTGGCAAATTAGCAGAGTTAAATGTAATTGCTAACCGCATTCGCCAGAGTACAGGACGATATGAAGGGGGAATAGTCGAAAGACAAAATCCACGAGGAGCGCACGTAGCCGTAGGGCCTTTTAATAAACGTGCTGATGCAGAACAATGGAATAATTATGTGCGAAATTTGGGATATGGTAGTGCCAGAGTTTATTACGGAAGGTAAAGTTAAAAGTGAGGAGTTAGGAGTTACAGCCATTTTCAGGTAAATAGACCACGCTTTTGGGGCGCAAGGCCTTGCGCCCTTACAAAGATCTCTGGTTATTGGGTGAAAATTGCTGTAAGAGTTAAGAGTTAGGAGTTGGGAGTGAGGCTAGAACAAATTTCCCAAGTAGTAGTTACGGCCGCACAGATGCGAGATATTGAAGCGCGGATCTTTGCCGCGGGAATACCTGTAGCTGCTTTAATGGAAAAGGTAGCGGGATTAATTACCCGTCGCATTCAAGAAATTTACCCGAACTCTGTATCTGGGGAGGTGACGCAAATCTCTCCCCCCATCGGAGACCGTGTGGGTATTCTGGTCGGTCCGGGTCATAATGGGGGTGATGCTTTGGTAGTCGCCCGTGAGTTGCACTTCCGCGCTTATGCGGTTTGGATTTATCATCCTTTTTCTCAGGTAAAGGAATTAACTTCGCAGCATTTACAGTATGCTCGGAGTTTGGGTATTCCTTTTTATCAAACAATTGAAGAGTTGCCTGATTGTGATATACTAATTGATGGATTGTTTGGTTTTGGCTTAGAAAGAAACCTGACTGATGCGATCGCCTCGGCAATTAATCAATTAAATCAATGGCACAAGCCGATGATTAGTATTGATTTACCTTCAGGTTTGCATACCGATACAGGCGCAGTTTTGGGAACTGCAATTCACGCTACCCATACGTTGTGTCTGGGTCTATGGAAGCTGGGTTTATTACAAGATCAGGCGTTAGACTATCTGGGAAAAGCTGAGTTAATTGATTTTGATATTCCCTTGGCTGATGTGCAAGCTGTGTTGGGAAATGCACCGAAGATTAAACGGATCACTACAAAAACAGCAGTTTCTACTTTACCTTTACCTCGTCCACTAGTCACCCACAAATACAAAGAAGGACATTTACTGTTAATTTGTGGTTCGCGTCGCTATGCTGGGGGGGCGATTTTAACTGCTTTGGGCGCCCGCGCTAGTGGTGTGGGAATGCTGTCAATTGCTGTACCAGAGTCGTTGAAATCGATTTTGGTGTCACATTTACCAGAGGCGCTGATTATTGGTTGTCCAGAAACGGAAACTGGAGCGATCGCCCAATTACAATTACCAGAGAACACAGATTTAAGTTCCTTTGCGGCGATCGCCTGTGGTCCTGGTTTAACTACAGATAGTCATCCTATTGTACAACAGGTGATTGAGAGCGATCGCCTTTTGGTTCTCGATGCTGATGCTTTGAATATTCTAGCACAATTAGGAACAATCCCCACCTTACAAAAACGTCAGGCGCCAACAGTACTCACCCCCCACACTGGTGAATTTAAGCGGTTATTTCCCGATCTTCCCGATGCTAACCAAGACAGAGTTAAGGCGGTGCAGGCTGCGGCAACGCAAAGCGGGGCAATAGTATTATTAAAAGGGGCACGAACTGCCATATCAAACCCCGAAGGTAGGGTTTGGATAAATCCTGAAAGTACCCCAGCTTTAGCCCGTGGTGGAAGTGGCGATGTGTTAACTGGGCTACTTGGTGGGTTATTGGCGCAAACAGCAAATCGGGAGGTTCCGGTGTCAGATATCGTTGCAACTGCTGCTTGGTGGCATTCTCAAGCTGGTATTTTAGCAGCCTCTGAGCGCACTGAGTTAGGTGTTGATGCCTTTACATTGACACAATATTTGTGGAAATTTATCAGTATTTTTTAGTCAACACTTCAGTGCTTCCCTCGTTCCCAGTCTCAGACTATTGGTGACAACTTAAGAAAAAGGTAAGCTTGTCAACAGGTGCATCAACGGAAAAAACATGGGAACTTCTTGAGTAGGAAACCCAGACCACAAGCGATGCCAACGGCTGGCGCAGCCATCGTAAAATATACCAGCGCCTGAAAACGAAGCGATAGCAGCGCGGATGCAAGAGTTATTAACACCACTGGTATATCATATCGCGTATTTATTTGTATTTCTTGTCACAAAATTGCCGCAGTCGAGATGCAAAAGCTGGTAACTGTCTTGGGAATGTCAAGATATCCATATGTATTTGTTGGCATTTTAGTCAAGTTAGTGAAATATTTATTAACATAAAGATAAATTCAGCGTCATGAAACAGAAAAAACTCTGACGGGGATTTCTCATCCATCACCAGATTTTTCACCAAGGGAGTAGAAGATGATGAACGACCGAAAGCCGTCCGATTCTAAGGTCTTCGTTGGTAATATTAAAAATGGGATTTGGCTATTTGGACTGTCTTCCTGGCTATTTGGTATAACAGATCGCAGTATTGCTTCATTTGCAGATGGTTATCTGTCTGCTTTGGATTTAACGCAAATATTTACAGCCGTGACATTGTTGGTAGCGTGGGTATTTTTGAAGCCCAAAAGGATATAGTCCAATACAGTTCAGTTAGGCTCTGATATACACTTACGGGAACATCCAAAATTTTTTCTTCTAATGACAATTTTATTCGTGCCGTGCCCCTACGACAATTTTCCTTAACTGAACTGTATTGGGGTAGAATTGGATTTATTGGATCAACTGGGGGTGCAAATTGCGATCGCCATTCAACAAGCTACCGCCTACCAACAGTTACAGGTAGAATTAGCACAACGCAAACAGGCAGAAAAAAGCCTACGGGAAAGCGAAGAACGGTTCCGCTGTACTTTTGAACAAGCAGCGGTAGGTATCGGACATGTGTCACTGACTGGACAATTTATTCGCCTGAACCAGCGGTTTTGTGAAATTGTCGGTTATTCTCACGCTGAACTCCAAACCCTAACTTTTCAGCAAATCACCTACCCTGATGATTTAGCAACCGACTTGGAGCAGGTCGAAAAACTACGGCTATTGCGTACTTAGCGTGCTAAATTGATAGGATAATGCCAAGAAAGTAAAGCTCTAATCTCAAAATTACGAAAGTTTCTAAATCCAAATCCACTTCGCTTTATTAACTTCAGTTTATTATTTATTCCTTCTACTACTCCACTGGTAGTCCTTCGTTCAAAATATCCGACTATTTCTCCAAACCACCGTTTAATTGTCTGCACACTTCTTTGATAATATGGTTCAGCTTTTTTTAACCAATTGATTAATTCTAGCGTTCCCGTTACCACATTTTTATTGTCTTCAAATAAATTGGGTTCTTGCGTACTTAACGTGCTAAATTTTTAATTACAGTCGATAACTTTGTTTTAAAATCAAGGCTTACAGGCGCTTATAGCCAAAATTTTAATCATCAGACCTAAAAGGCAGTAAATAATGGCTGTCATCTTATCCCAGCAAGGATTTCAAGCTTATTTTTCAACATATTTAGCACGCTAAGTACGCAAGAACCCTTCTTGTTTGCCTTCTAGTCTACCTTCTAGTCTACCTTCTAGTCTACCTTCTTGTTTTGCTCTTTCACGGTCTTGCTGATAAAGTGGTTCTAATCGCATAATTAACTCCCGATCATCTTCTTCTAAATCTTGATTGATTCTCAAATTTTCGCGCAAGTTGTAAACTAATTCGAGTGTTACTTTCTGGTATGGATGATTTAATGGTAACGCTTCCAACTCCACTATCGCCTGTGACTGTACAGTTCCCCTACCAAGAATTCTTAACCATAACGTCTCTGGTGTTGACGGTAGCTGGTGGATGACTACAATTGCCGTCCGTAGAGCTTCTGGTAGAAAATATACCCCTCTTAACCAATCAGATTTTGGTATCGCACCAAAACTAGATAATCGTGCTGGGGATGCTGTAGGAGTGAGAACCCATAATTTGGGAATGTCTGACTCAACAGGTGAGGTTTTGTTTCGATTCGCCTCCCGCTGTAATGCACCCCTAACTTCTAATAATTTTAGCAGACAGTCGCAGATTTCATCAGTAGATGCTGCATTACGAAATGGCTCGAAGATTGCTGGATATTCGGCAAATATTCCCAGCAATCCTAAGATTTGTAAACTAGTAGTCTGTTGGACTGAAGGAGTGAAGATAACATCAATTTCTTTGACCTCTCCTGCTACCTTAGATGATGCTTTTACTTCTCCATAAGCTTTGAGTAATTCTTGCAAATAATCCTTAGCAAATTGGTCATGAATAAATCGAGTCATGCAATTTTTGAGATTGTGATTAATCAGATTTTATCAAATTCAGGACATTTCTAGGACTGTTATTTGATTTTTGAAATATACGTAGGCATTGCCCACCATATCCAAAGTTTATAAGTTCATAATAAACAAGATACCCGACTTCTTTGATAAGTCGGGTATCTGCAGCCGAGTCAAACATTCAAATAATAATTAAACCGCTCTTGTAGTTGTTCAATTGTCAAATTCTGACTCCAATATTCTACCAAAGCGTGACCAAATGCCCAGGCATTTCGGTCTGGTGTGGCGGGGTTTTCTAACAGCAAAGACCACAATGATAACAGGTCAAAATTGCGGCTATGGTTTTCACCATTTCTTAACAGCGAAAACAAGTCATAAGCCATCTGCAGTTTACCAATTACAATAGGCAATTGTTCCACAGGAATTTGCTCGGCGAGGAGATAAGCTAAGGTAGGCGAACCCGTTGATAATGTAGAGATAAATTGCAAAACGGGACTTTTAACCAGTGCTGTAAGTCCCTGGGTTGTCGCCATCTGGAAGGTGTAATGGTCGATGATTTTCGCAGCTGCGACAGTGCGGGCTTCGAGATTACGCAAAAATCGGGCTAGACGCAGTTGTTTGGCTGGTGCGATCGCCTCTATTACTCCCAAAGATAGCGCTTCTACACCCCAAGCGACTCGACCGATTTTGCTATCACTCGTGACAACCGGCAAAACTAAATTACTGAAATCAGCTAGCAATTGGGCGCGATATTCCGTAGCTTCGCGAATTGCAATTTCTTTTGGAAGATCGCCCCATTCCCAATCATAAGGTGGCACCCATTCGCGAATCGGACGCAAACGATCTACTTGGGTAACAATTGTAATTGCAGGTAAATCGCTGACTTCAGCTTTCATGTCTTGCAAAAAGTCCACATCCATTTGTAGGGCTGGATCGAGGGCTGGGGTAACTAACAATAATAAGTCTGCGTTGCTAGCATAATCCAGGACTTGCTCACGCAGATTTCCCCGGTTAATTTGTTCATACCCTGGTGTATCCCAAAGTGTTAGGCTTTCTGTATTGCCAGTTTGCCAGTAATAATTCTGAATCTTATCTGTACTAGGTAATACATCTACCTCCGCTAAATCAGCTTGAAACAACGTGTTAATTAAGCTACTCTTCCCCGCACCAGTCCGCCCCACTAGGAGAATATTGACAGGTTTCTGTGCCACCGCCTCAGCCGGTTCTGCTTGCGCCAGAATGTCTCGCAAAGTTTGGGTTTTGGCTTTGGGTAAGGTAGGTGTGGAGGTGGGAAACTTGGAAGCTGGTAAGGTGTTACCGCCATAAAGTGCGATCGCCTGACGACATAAATTCCTCAGCGCAGCTTCGCGCAACATCTGACTCAAATTTACCAACAGTTGCTGATTGGCTTGGTCATTATAACGCTTACTGGCTTGTTTGGCGACGGCAGCGACTGGATTTAACATCCATTGTGCCCAATTCCAAACTTGCCACAGTTTCCGGGCGGATGGCTCCAACTTGCGGTAGATTTCGTAAGCTTCGTATCCTTGACCTACGGTAACTTGATTGAGGGCTGGTGATAACTTTTGCATCCACCCATCCAAATCATCCATTGTCCCCCGAATTAACCCGTAAGCCTGAGTAATGTAAATATTCAATAGGGGATATTTAACTTCAGGATGGTAAATATGGGCAATAGCCTCCACCAGATTTTGGCATCTTGTCCAAAAGGTTTGCCAGTCTTCCCAAATTGGGCGATCGCTCTGTGCAGCTTTGAGAATATCCTGTAATGCTGCTTGTGCTTGATTCGTAACATCATTTCCCGCCTGACCGACACTATCTGTAGTAGTAGATTTCAGTTCTTCACTAACTTCCGCCAATACAGCTTCTAACTGCTGGACCGCAGGACGAGTCCATTTCACCAGTAGCCAACGCCAGCCCACGAGTAACAGAGTTAACACGCCCCAAATCCAGCTAATGCGCCATGCTTGAATTTGCAATCCTGCAGAGATTAGTAAAAAAGCGATCGTGAAGGCGATTGGGGTAGCTAATATTACCCACTGCCACAGTTTTAAGCGCACCATTGCCCTATACCTGCCTTGCGGAGAGTTCTTATATTATTGTCGATCATTGGGGATTGGGGATTGGGGATTGGGGACACTTCGGCAAGCTCAGTGCATCGCTGGGGACTGGGGATTGGGGATTGGGGATTGGGGATTGGGGACACTTCGACAAGCTCAGTGCATCGCTGGGGATTGGGGGCTAGGGACTGGGGAAAAAGTATAAATACAATACAGATACTAAAACATACACAGTATTGCATCAGAGCAAGCTCCTCGCTTGCGCTTAGGGGGTTGGGGGTGGGGTTTTAGGGGACTTTTGCAAACCACTTCTTTGTAAAAAAAAAACTTTACAAATCACTTGCAATAAGTTATACAAATAATGCAATATTTTTAAAGTAAAAATGGTTACACAAAACTCAAATAATCGGATTGGTGGTTATCACCCAGGGCAGAAAGCCGAAGACGCCAAACTCCATGAAGCATCACGTTTTAGTAGTGAAGAATTACCACCCAAGGTAGACCTCCGGCAAAGCATGACCGCTGTAGAAGAACAGGTAGGTAATAGTTGCGTAGCCAATGCATTTGTGGGTGCGTATGAATACTTGGCTAAACGTGTTTTAGGCGAGTCTGCTGATGTCAGTCGTTTGTTTGTTTACTATAACGCCCGCTCTCTTAATGGCAAAGAAAACGAAGATGGCGGAACACAAATGCAACTGGCTATTCAGGCTCTAACTGAATATGGCGCCTGCTCTGAGGAAATTTGGCCTAATGATAAGGAACTAATTTTCCAGGAACCCGAGGAATCAGCCTACGAACACGCAGCAAATTTTAAGATTGAAGAAGCCGAATTTATTGAAACTAACCTTGATCTGTGGCGACATACTCTAGCAGAAGGTTATCCCATTGCTTTTGCCCTCAACACCTTTGAATCTTTTGATGAAGCCACAAAAAATCGGGGGCGTGTACCCATGCCCAAGCAATCAGATAATGTCCGCGCTACCCACGGGTGGCACGCCATGCTTTGTGTGGGCTACTCCAACAAAGATAAAATGTTTATCGTCCGCAATTCATGGGGTTCAAAGTGGGGAGACCAGGGTTATTGTTATATTCCCTACGATTACATAATACATTCAGAGTACAATGGGCACGACTCATGGATTATTAAATCTGTTAGCGACCTTGATTTTAGTGCCGAAGTCTGGCAAGAAAGCGAATCATTTTTTGCTGATGAAGGTTCTTTATTGCTTTTCAACTTTTATATTAGAACCAGCGACCCAGAGGGTTTTGCTGACGCCCTTGATGCCCTCTGTAATAAATATGTCGAAAGCGAAGAAGACTATTACTTTGATTATGAATACGAAGAACAAGAACAAGCAGAAGAATATATTCTGAATATTCTCAACTTTGACCTAACTATTGATGATAGTAGCGAATTTGAAGAAGAGTTAAATACACTCTGCTTAGAATATGCAGTTGATGAAGATTATGACTACGGCGGTGATAACGATGAAAGCGAAGAGGATGAAGATTCTGAATACACCGCTGATGATGATGACAGCGAACAGGATGAAGATTCTGAATACAACGCTGATGACGATGAAAGCGAAGAGGATGAAGATTCTGAATACAACATTGATGACGATGAAAGCGAAGAAGATGAAGATTCTGAATACAACATTGATGATGATGACAGCGAAGAGGATGAATATTCTGAATACACCGCTGATGATGATGACAGCGAAGGGGATGAATAGGTAAACAAATTCGCGATTTCCCAAGAGGTAAAATTATTCAATTTTGATTGTGGGTTGAGCATCTTGCCAGCCCACTTTTATCTTGGGCGGTGAATGTAAAAATAAAATGGCGTTATTGTACTTAAACCAATATCGATGTAGAATGCAGATGTCCCATTCCCAATGCCCCATGTCCCATGCCCCATGCCCATTTTCATGATATGCAGACTAGCAAAAAACTCTCCCTGCCAAATATGGGCTGTGGGACTTGGGCATGGGGGAACCAATTGCTTTGGGGATACAATGAAAGCATGGATGACCAGTTGCAAGCAGTGTTTAACCTCTGCGTCAGCAACGGCGTTACATTATTTGATACAGGTGATTCTTACGGGACTGGCAGATTAAACGGGCGCAGTGAGCTACTTCTGGGACGTTTTGCGAAAGAATATCAGGGTATAAACCAAGACAATATTTGCATTGCCACCAAACTTGCAGCTTACCCTTGGAGATGGACACGTCAGTCAATGGTTTCGGCTTGTAAGTCCTCAGCCCAACGCCTGGGAAGAAATGTCGATGTGGTGCAGATGCATTGGTCTACCGCTAACTATGCACCTTGGCAAGAGAAGGGGCTATTGGCTGGTTTAGCTGATTTGTATGAGCAAGGTTTAGTCAAGGGCGTCGGACTATCTAATTATGGACCCAAACGGCTGAAATTGGTGCATAAAAAGTTTGCCGAGCGAGGAGTACCAATTACTAGTTTGCAAGTTCAATATTCTTTGTTATCCACCTATCCTGTGACTGAATTAGGGCTGAAAGATGTTTGCGATGAATTGGGAATACAAATGATTGCTTACAGTCCTTTAGCCTTGGGACTGTTGACAGGAAAATACTCCGAGAAAGGCCCTTTTCCTAAAGGTGTGCGAGGATTGCTGTTTAGACAATTATTGCCAGGACTGCGATTGCTTTTAGCCTGTTTACGAGAAATTGCCCAATCAAGAAACAAAACGGTATCACAGGTAGCAATAAACTGGTGCATTTGTAAAGGTACAATTCCCATCCCTGGAGCGAAATCTGTGGAACAGGCGAGGGAGAATATTGGTGCATTGGGTTGGCTATTGACTGCTAGCGAAGTTGCACAGTTGGATCAAGCAGCGGCGAGTGTAGACAAGAAAATGGTGCAAAATATATTTCAGACTAGGTAGGGGTTGCTGAATAAAGGTGTAATGCAGTCCAGGTAAGGAATTCCCGCCTTTTTTCACCAAACAAATGCAAGGTTATAACATCTAGAGTCTCAAAACCCTTGCACTTTCGTTAGCGAGCGCTGGGTAAATTTGGAAACTGAGCCTCGTGTTGAAACAGAAGTAATTTTTGTCAATCTGCTAAAATACGCAAAATTTTTGTGGTTTTCTACAAATTGTCCGTCTTCTCCTGTGCGGACAGCCTGACCGATTCTACGTCAACATTGAGTTTTTGAGCAATCTGTTCTACAGTCATTCCTGTTTTTAGTAACAAGGGGACTGTAACTTTCAACATTTCAGCTTCCCGTTCTTCTCGTCCTTGTTCTCGACCTTGTTCTCGACCTTCTTCTCGTCCTTCTTCTCGACCCTCAGCTTTCGCTTCCTGATAAATCCTTGTTTCCTCTAAAGTCAGTCCCAGCATAGCTTCCACTTCCTCTCTACTCAAAGATGAAAACTTGTAAACAGCAATCGTGGTGATAATATCTATTATTTCGTTTTTCGGCAGTGTGTCAGTTGACTCTAATTGTACCCTTTGAATTAATTGACGCGCTTGCTCTGCCATCACTTTTTCTGAGGCGATCGTCAACTGCATTAAATTAATACCTATTGGTAGAGTATTGAAAGTTCCTAACTCATCCAGATAAATACACTGCACTTGGTCGCTGTTGAAAAACATTCGATGAGTTCTTGTGTCGCTTGGTGATAAGCTGCGTGATGGAAAAATTATCACACAGTACCAGTCATCGTATTGAGACTGATTCCAGTACAAATACGTAAGCGACTCAGTAAAAAAGCGATGATAAAGAGTTTCGTCTTTCTGGAATTGAACCTCAGCAAAAAAGATAACTCTGGGTGTTGCGCCTTCTGGTGGTAAAAAGACCCCATCAATACGAAAAGCGGTTTCTTTTACCTCAACTGACTCAAATCGATAGTTTTGCGCCTGTTCAGGGCGATTATCAACCAGTTCAAATATTAACGCCGGAAATCGCTTGAAAATTTGGTAATAAATGGAGTCACGTTTCACTAATATATCGAAATAGGTGGATTATTTAAGTATTAATTTTATTATACGAATTATCAGTAACAAAAATAGCTGACTGTGTTGAAATTTTCCTATCACCATTGTAGCACATATAGGCCAATACAGTTCAGTTAGACTCCAATGGTATACAGTAGTAGGGGCACGGCATCCAAAATCTTTTGTTCTAATGACAATTTTATTCGTGCCGTGCCCATACGACAATTTTCTGAACTGTATTGACATATAGGCATAGGGCATGGAGAAAAGTCAACAATGCCCCCGCAACTTGGGTTATTACAGTTTTACAGCCATTTTCAGGTAAATAGACGACCCTTTTGGGGCGCAAGGCCTTGCGCCCCTACGAGTATCTGTGGTTCATATGAATGAAAATCGCTGTAAAATCCTAGAATTGAGGTTTGATTAAGCTGTAGCTTTAGCCTTGTTTCCAAACTTCCGCTTCAACATACCGCCACCAATAATAGCGACACCAAGACCGAGGATGTTTGTGGGTTCGGGAACGGCTGGGGTAACTGATGTCTGAATGACAGAAACATCATCTAAGACAGCATCAAAACTTGTTGTTCCGATGGAAATATCTTGAAAAGATAATTTTGTACTAGAGCCATCGCCTGTGAAAGTATATCCGTATTTTACATATTGGCCTGGGCGACGTCCAAGCCCATCTATAACTTCTGTTGAAACTAACAAATTATTATTATTATTATTATTATTATTATTATTATATATTGCTGTAATCTATTATCATTATGTTATGACTAAAAGATAAAAGCTATGGCAGAAAGCTAAAAATAGTCCAGAAAATCTGACTTTTGATGAGTTTGAAACTCTCCTCACCCAGAATGGGTGGGAATTGAGCCGTCAAAAAGGAAGTCATCGCTTATGGTCTTCACCAAAGGGTCGAGCTTTACCAATTCAACCCCGCAAAGATGGGAAAGCAAAAATATATCAAATCCAGCAGTTTTTTGAATATCAAGAGGTAGAAGAGTAATGACTTTAAGCAACTATGATTTTAATGGTTTTACGATTAATTTATATGTTGATGAACAAGGAGATTGGCTGGCACATTTTCAAGAAATGCCTAATATTTCAGCCTTTGGTGATACTCCGCAACAAGCTTTAGAGGAATTAAAATTAGCTTGGGAATTGGTAAAAGAAGATTATCAAGAAAAGGGTAAAGATATTCCTGTAGCACCAGTGCGTCAAAAATTTTCTTCTTTATTGTAAGGCGATCGCACTTTAGGCTGTCTTGGCGATCTCTGCTAGTTTGATTAATCCTTTAGTTGTCAAATCTTCATCAATGGCGTACCAATGAATACCATAACCAGATGGAGAAATCCGATACATTTTCCGCTCGATATCTGTTGCTTGAGTAAGTCGCTTAGATGCTTGTAAAATCGGGATTTGATAAGTTTTACCATCTACAGATAGAATCATCAAATCTCCATTAAAGTCAATGTTTGATACACTGCATTGCTTATCCATTTTGTTGATTCCTAAATGTTTGCCATTCATCTACTATTTCATCAAAGTTTTGCAAAGCGATCGCTCTCCTATAAATCAAAAGCGATCGCCTCTCTCCCATAAACAAAAAGCGATGTCTACGACGGGCGTAGCTGCAGCCCTTCCAAATCCCCAAACCGATGTCTACGACAGGCGTAGCTGCAGCCCATTCCCCATAAACAAATCGTACTCCGTATCAAATATCCAGAAAATGCATACTAAACTAGATATAACGCTTTATTGAGCTAACCTATGGAAGCCATTGAATTTAAGACGATTATTCATAATGGTACAGTTGTCATTCCCCCACAATATTCATCTGAGTGGGAAGGTAAAGCTATCCGTGTGATTGTTTTAGATGATTCAGAACTTTTGTCAGAACCTGTGGAAAAGCTGAAAAAAACGATTTTCAAGGCTATTTCTTTAAACACTCAAGGATTTAACTTTAATCGAGAAGAAGCTAATGTCCGATAGAGTTTTTCTCGATACTAATATCTTAATCTATGGGTATTCTCAGGATGAACCTGATAAACAACAGCGTGCCGTTGAATGTGTTCAATCAGGTGACGTTTGGATTAGTACCCAAGTTCTCAATGAAACAATTAATGTTTTAAAACGGAAGTTTCTCTTAGAATACTCTCAAATTAGGGCTGTTGTTGAAGAATTTACCGAACAGTTTGAAATTGCGATCGTTTCCGTTACCACCATTGAAACGGCTTTAAATTTAGCCGAACGTTATCAGTATAGTTACTTTGATAGCTTAATTGTAGCGAGTGCCTTAGAAGTGGGTTGTCAGATCCTCTACAGTGAAGATTTACAACATAGTCAGCAGATAGATCGTCAATTAACGATTATTAATCCTTTTCATTCTTAATATTTGGGGATAACTCGACTTAAGCAGCATTCGATAATTCACTGCGATCGCACTTCCAACACAAAAGCGATCGCCCTCCCAAATTCCCAAACCGATCGCCCTTCCAACACAAAAGCGATCGCCCCCGTCAACAAATCGTACTTTTGTAAAAAGCGCTCGCCCTCATCAAATAAAATAGCAATATAAAAAAGCGATTGCTCTTAACTGTAAATAGCAGTTTTTTAGCAGTAGTAACAAATTGAGTCTAGATCAATCAAACGACAGTCCAACCTCATCCCAAGCTTTTTTAACAGCTTTTTGTTCAAGGCTATTTTTACCGAATAGGCAACCTGCTTGTATGTAGGTTTGATTTGCTACATCCTTCATCGTGCTATTCGGGTTTAAAACAAGCAAAGTTTTGTACCAAATCTGACCAGGTTTCTCCCAAGCATTGCCTCCAATCTCCATAGCCACTTTATAGAAAGCGTGGTTGGGAATACCTGAGTTAATATGCACCTGTTTATTAAGGTCTGTACCATCAGTATACAAATCTTGGTAGTGTTTAGCCTGCTTATCTTCCTTGTGAACTTTTTCTTCTTTCAAGGTGCGGATAGCCTTTATTCCTGTTTCTGGAAAATATATCTCCTTACCTATTAGCCAATCAGCTTCCTTAGCAGTCTGCTTATTTTTCCATTGAGTAACTAAGCTACCCATGACATCACAAAAACTTTCATTAAGTGCGCCAGACTCAGACTGATATTTCAGCTTACTAGTGAATTCGATTAAGCCATGTGTCATTTCGTGACCCACAACATCAAGTGACTTTGTAAAACTAAAATATTTACTTCCATCACCTTTAGCATAACCCATAGCTGCATAATCTTTACCAGTACGTAGTAATCCAGCAGTGTCAAACAACTCTGGTAGAATATTAACAACAGAAATCAAGCGTGATCCTTCACCATTTAGCGAGTTTCTATTGAAGACTTGTTCGTAGAAATCATAAACATCACCAGAGTGATTATAGGCTTCATTCACAGTTTCATCTTCAGTCGGTGGTTCGCTTTCTTTACGAACTAATTTCATGGGATAACCAGGACTATTCTTTTGATCATAAGTGTATATCTCCCGATATTTTCGCCGTTTTTCTGAATCTCCTGCGCTGATAAATCTTAAGGAGTTAGTGTCTGGAGTTGCATCAGACGTAGGAGTTGCATCATAATAAAAAGATTCTGATAATCCTAGTTGTTCAGCAATATAAGGCGGGATGCAACAGCATAGGGGATTGCGGCACAAATGCATAATTATTACCTTCCTTAATTAATCCTAGTAGTCTGGACAGTTTTTGAGATAAGAGACTTAAAACTATGATTTTTTTACTTCCTATTTTGATTTTTAATTAATCAATTCTGAAGCGAAGTTTGCTGTTATACCAATTCTCTAAAATTCGGCAACAGATACAAACCTGGAAACCCAGATAGCGTCTGAATTTCCTAATTGCGAATTGCGAATTGGTATTACTTGTATTTACTCATGCATAATCAATGATTTATCCCCCAATTTGTTTAATTTTAGAAGGTTAGAAGGAGTGAAATTCCAATCCCAACTATTCATGAATTAAATTTAGAATGGGGGATAACTTTTTCAAAAACTCAAGAAATTTGTGACTTTCAAGTAATTTCAATGATTATTAAGGCACAATTTTCCAAATAAATTTTGCCGGAATATTTGTACTTATTTCTCCTTTTATATTTTCTCCTGCAAGAGCTATAAAATGAGTTGAATTTTTCGGACTTACAGTGAACTCCTGAGAAGAAATACCAAAAGAAAATTTACCTTTTACATCATCTTTTGATGATAAATTTTGTACGGCCACAATATATTTAGTTGTTGGGATGGTATCAAAAGAGTCGTTATTGTTGTTTCCTGAAGTTGTCAGGCTGAAGGCCCCTTCTGTTAAACTTCTTGGCACCAATCTGAATTTTGCATCACTTGTTGTTGTTACATAACCTTTTGGTCTACCTGAGATCGCTGAATCTTTTAAACATTTGGGTTTTGTCTTGTCAAGACACTGTTTTTCCGGTGGTACTGAATCTTTTAGTAAAAATACAAACTGGGGACTGCTTAAATCAACAGAGCCTATTAAGGGTTCAGATATCTGTGTTGTCTTTTCTAATTCCCATAAGTAAACTTCTTGTGGGATGAGATCAAATTCAGCTCGTGTCAAGGGTTGCACATCTTTTTCACTCCAAGGGAACACATCTGGTTCAGGAGGTTTAGGAGGTTCAGGAGGTTCAGGAGGTTCAGTAGACCAAGTAAATGTGGCGTTATCACTAAGGTATAAGTAACCTATTGGACCAACTGCTAAATTTTCTCCAGAAATTGAACTATTACCATATACTGTTACAGATTTAGGTGTTAAAAAACTAATATAGCCATATACGATTTTAGTGCTATTGTTTTTTAATTCCCAATTGTAAACAGTTTTGGGATTAACTTCAAATGGAGTCCATGTAAAAGGTTGTACTGTGATTTCGGCTGCCAATGCGGTTAAATTTTGTGTCACACTGCCTATTAGCATAATTAAGGTCAGCATGATTAACGCAATACTTTTTTTGACTTTTACAAACATCATTTTCATTTTCCAGTCGAGTCAAGTAGTTAGTCACATTTTCCCTTAGGGAATATATTACATAACAACGGCGAAATACTCTCGCCATTGAATGTTATTTTGATGATGCTGGTGCAAATAAAGTGAATTCTGCGTTATCGCTGACGTATACATAGCCTGTTGAACTTATTGCCAAATTTGTTCTAGAAATTGAACTATTACCACCTAAAGTTACAGGTTCAGGGTTTAAAAAACTAACATAAGCATATAGTTTTTTCGTTGGATGATAGTTTTTCAATTTCCAACTGTAAACAGTGTTTTGCTTAATCTCAAATCGAGTCCATTTATAGGGCTGCACTTGGATTACTATCTCTGGTTTTTCATTAATGTTCCAGTGGAATATTGCCTGAATGTTTGTATCTATCCTTCCCCGGTCATGGTCTCCTGACCTATTTTCAAAACTCCCGGAACCATTAGGACCTACAGTAAAGGGTATATCATCAATCCCAAAATTAACACTGCCTTCAAGATTCTTGTCTGGTGAGGGATTATCTATTCTCCAGGCGTAATCAATATTTGGGATGATATTAAAAGTATCGTATTGGTTTCCTCCTTTTGTGACTAATGTTTCCGCTGATGCAGTTAAACCCTGTGTTACGCTGCCTAATAACATGACTAGGGTCAGCATGATTAAGACAATGCCTTTTTTTACAGCTGTTATTTTCATAATACTCCAGTAGTGATTTCTAGTTTTCAAGAAAATAGACACATAGGTAAAAGAACCTAAAATCCAGATGCTATCTAGGTTAAAGTCTAAATTTTTGGAGATGTTTGATGTGTGTTTGAAAATTTTGTAGAGACTTTCCTCTGATAAGTAAGTCTCTACAATCTTTAACACTGGAGTTTAGACTAAATTTGATTTTTCAGGCTACAACCCTTATGCGACAAGGGTTCTCGACCTCGGTTTTAAATCAATCCTAAAAATCATCAAAGCCTTTCTAGATAAAGCTTTGGCGGTTTAATGGATAGAATTAGTCTAAACTCCAATTAACAGAGATGTCTATTTACGTCCAGGGAGAAGGTCCCACCGGAATATTCCTTGCTGGGTTGCTGTGAAATATGGTTGCTGAACAGTAGTTGCGGTAAATATACCACCTGTTGTACCAGCAGGACTTGCTGTGCCTGTTGTAGGATTAGGCACAACGTTAGCAATAGAGATCCTATTAGACTGGGTTGGTGATGCGTTTCTTAGATACCAGGAATATCTTTGGAATGGTATGACATTGAAGTAGACGCATCTATTTACTTCGTTTGCTCCTATGACGATTTCATCTGCTGATGCAGTTAAACCCTGTGCTACACTGCCTAATAACATGACTAGGGTCAGCATGATTAAGGCGATGCCTTTTTTTACAGCTGTCATTTTGATTCTCCTTGTTGGAAATTGGAGTGGTTTTTTCTTCCCACATTTATTAGACGTTTTTGCACCCCCATTTGTGAATTTTTCGAGTTACGAGGCAATTTTTTCCCAAAAATCTCAACTCAACCCCCAGAAACCTTACACATCTTACCTTTCAGCCGCTGGATAATTTTCTCCACTTCCCCACGCGCCGGATATATAACAGGGGACTGGGTTATAAGTCTGATTGTGTCTAGGTTTTATCGGCTCTTCCGTACTTAGCGTGCTAAATTTATTAAATAATCAGCTTGAAACCCTTACTGAGATACGGTAATAGCCATTATTTCCTGTATTTTTGGTCATATTGCTGAAAATTAAATTATGAACGCCTGTAAGTCTTACTTTTAAAGCAAATTTATAGACTTTAACTAATAATTAAGCACGCTAAGTACGCAAGAACCATCATTGACGATGAATGACAAATAACAGTATACAAAGACAACAGACAAATACAAATTGCCTAAAATCTCCCCGACTTATAGACGAAACATTGGGCGATTTTCCTGAAAGCTTACCCCTCAGTGAGGAATACCTGCTTTTGGGATTTTCACCTAGCTTGTGTCCCTTGAAAAAACAGTGGCGCAATAACGGCTTGTCAGCAGATTTCTTCGCAGACTACTTGACGGGGTTCTTTGTGGGAGATAAAGCTGATTTGCAGGGGGCTAAACACTCAGAAATAAAAAGTGCCATTAGCTACATCGCCAATGAGTTGCTAGAGAATGCCATAAAATTTAACGATAGCAGCTGCTCACACCCTATTAGTATCCAACTGCGAATGTATGCAGATAAATTAACATTTCTCGTCACTAACAGCATCAAACTAGATGCCGCAGAAAAATACAAGGCCTTTATTCAGCAAGTCCTCACCCGTGATCCCGGTGAAATGCTGCTGCGTCGGTTAGTCAAAAATGCCGAAGAGGATCACCTCGAAAGTCCTGGAATCGGTATCCTCTGTATGATGAATGATTATCTTGTCACAATCGGTTGGAAGTTCACAAAAATCCACGGAAATTCAGAAATCGTCGTCACTGTAACTACAATGGTGCAGCTGATCATTTAAACTACCACTATAAGAGGCACCGAAAAAGTAGTAATTTCACTGATGAGGCTTTGAGAGAATGGACTTAAAGAGCGATGACTACAGTATATGGTATAATCCAGCGACTCAAACTGTAACCTGTCGGGGAACTTTAAGGTTGAGCGAACTGGAGGAATATACCCTCTTAGTGGAGTTGCTTAATGATGTTATTGCTCAAAAGCCTTGCCGATTAACGCTAGATCTGCGAGATTTGAGATTTCTTAATAGTTCTGGATTTAATGTGCTGTCAAAATTTGTTCTCCAGGTGCGCCAAGTAGAAACTATTGAGTTTGTCATCCAATCCGCCCAGAATATTCCCTGGCACCAAAGATCCTTAAAAAATTTACAACGTTTGATGCCCAGTTTGCAGCTACTATGTGACTGAGTAAAAATATGTATATTGAGCAACAATTATTACAAAAACTAGATTTAGAACTGGAAGCACTGAGGTTACAGATAGAACAAAGTAACCAGGTCATAGCAGCTTTAAAGCAGGAAAAAGTAGACTTAGAAATCTTGCTCGAAGCTACAACCGAACACGCTACAGCGATAGAATCCGATCTGCAAAAAGCAGAGCAGGAACTTCGCCGTGCTTTGGAACAAGAACGGGAACTAAGCCGACGCATTGAAAAATTAGCCACTTTAGAGGAACGCCATCGCATTGCTCGTGATATTCATGATTCCCTAGGTCATCTTCTTGTGGGACTGAATGTGCAAACAGAGACAGCTTTGGCACTGTGGAAAGACAATCCAGAAAGAGCCTATAAATGTTTGACTAAAGCCAAACAACTGGGTTCCCAAGCTCTAGAAGCAACGCGCCAATCAGTCTATGATATGCGAGATGATCAGATGCAGGGTCAATTGTTAGAAGATGCGATCGCTACCCTGGCTCAAGATTTTTATCGCACAACTGGCATCAAACCCACCTGCGAGATTTGTTCCTCCAGTGGTCTGTCCCAGCGAGTCAGCATTAGACATCTCCGAAAAAGAATATAAAAGCCTTGTGTCGTCACGGTCGATACTTCATTTCTGGAGATGTCTATTGTGCTATATCGAATTGTACAAGAGGGATTGACAAATATTTGCAAACATGCAAATGCCACTGCTGTCACAATTCAAATCCAGCCCACAGACATGGGTTTATCCCTCATTATACAAGACAACGGTAGTGGCTTTCAAGTTAATGCTAATCGCTTTGGTTTTGGTATCCAGGGGATGCGAGAACGAATCACAAGTTTAGACGGGTATTTGGAAATCATCAGTGAACCAGGTGCTGGTTGCTGCATTAGAGCGTCTTTACCACTAGAAATTAAAAATTTAGCGTGATCGGCTCTTGCGTGTGTAGCGTGCTTAATTATTAATGAAAGTCGATTAAATTGCTTTAATAACAAGGCTTACAGGCGTTTATAATTTGATTTTTAGTAACAGTAGCTCAAATACAAAAAATAATGGCTTTTATCGGAGCCACGCAAGGGTTTCAAACTTATTTTTTAACAAATTCAGCACGCTAAGTACGGAAGAGCCGAAATTGCTCAGACACTGAGTATTTCTGATGGCACAGTGAGGAACCATATTTCTCATATTCTGACAAGGTTGAATTTGCGCGATCGCACCCAAGCCTCAATTGTTGCTAATTCTTTCCTGCGTTGGTTAGAAATAGAATCCTGGTAATCTGCTGCTACGCCTACGCACTCACGCTAAAATATCTAGAACGGTAGATAGCTAATTTTGGATCGGTTAGTAGTGAGTCATGATGAAGGCGCAGTCAACGCAGAACAGTTTCATCCCAGGGACTTTTCATGGTCATTCTGGTTCACTTTGCCACTTTACCCTTATGGCAAGCGACGAACAATCCGCAAAGAAGTATTTAAAGACACAATCTGGACTTTTGACCAGTTGCAGGGAGTTTTCTACGTTGTTGTGCCGATTCGGATGACAGTCGTTAAGCTAGAGGGCGGTGGACTATTCGTTTATGCGCCCGTTGCACCTACGCCAGAGTGTATCCGCCTTGTCAATGAATTGGTGGCAGAACATGGCGATGTTAAGTACATTATTTTACCAACTATCTCAGGACTCGAACACAAGGTGTTTGTCGGTCCATTTGCCAGATGTTTTCCTAATGCACAGGTGTTTGTTGCCCCGAATCAATGGAGTTTCCCACTTAATTTACCATTAAGTTGGCTGGGTTTACCTGCTAAACGCACTCAGATACTTCCAGAACAGAGTAGCAAAGCACCCTTTGCTGAGGAGTTTGATTACGCCATCTTAGATACCATTGACCTTGGCCCTGGTAAATTTGCGGAAGTGGCATTTTTGCACAAGCGATCGCACACTTTATTAGTAACAGACTCCGTGGTTTCTGTACCAGAAGATCCGCCGGCGATCATTCAATTAGATCCATATCCTTTACTATTCCACGCCAAAGACAAAGCCTCTGATATCATTGCAGACAATCAAGCAAACCGCCGTAAAGGATGGCAACGCATTTCCCTATTTGCCTTGTATTTCAGCCCCAGCCTGCTAGAAATCCCCGCCTGGAGTGATGTGTTTCGTAATGCCTTCAAAGCTCCAGAACGCTCAACTAAAGCCTATTTTGGATTATATCCTTTCAAATGGCAAGACAATTGGCAATGGTCATTTGATGCAGTAAGAGGAAATGGGCGGTTGTTTGTCGCACCGATTTTACAGACTCTCATTCTCAATCGCGCACCCACCGAAACCATCAACTGGGCTGATAAAGTGGCTAGTTGGGACTTTCAATGGATCATTCCCTGTCATTTTGACGCACCAATTAAAGCCGAACCCCATCAATTTCGCCAAGGATTTTCTTTTTTAGAAAAGCGGCCTGCTGTCAGTGCGGGTTTGTTCGAGAGTACTAGCTATCCTTTACCAGAAGACGATTTTAAACTACTTAGGCAAATCGATCAAACGTTAAAAAACACTGGAATTGTCCCACCTGCGAAGGAAAAGGTGTAAATAGACCACGCTTTTGGGGCGCAAAGCCTTGGGAGCGCAAAGCCTTGCGCCCCTACGAAGATATGTCGATTTTCCAAAACCTAAGCAGGTCTTAATACAACCCCTTGACCCAGTCCCATTCCTGGGTTAACCCCTCTCTCAAAGACACTTGCGGCTGATAACCCAAAATTTTCCGCGCCTTAGATACATCAGCAGCGGTGTGACGCGCATCTCCCATCGCTTTTTCAATATGATTTCTTTTAATGGGTTGACCCACAATTTCTTCCATTATGTCCAAAATATCTTTTAAAACCACTCTACTACCACCGCCAATGTTGAAGATTTCACCAACAACTGCGGGTACATTAGCAGCGGCTAAATTCGCTGCTACCACATCACTTACAAAGGTAAAGTCCCGTGTTTGCTGACCGTCGCCATAAACGGGAATCGCTTCATCCTGCAAAATAGCTTTGAAAAACTTATGAAACGCCATATCTGGCCGCTGTCTAGGTCCATAAACTGTGAAATAGCGCAAGGAAACAAAAGGTACGCCAAAGTTTTTGTGATATATAGCACATAATCTTTCAGCCGCTAGCTTAGTGATACCGTAAGGGGAAACAGGTTGGGGACAAATGCCCTCCTGGGTTGGTAAAGTTTCGGCGTCACCATATATACTAGAGGATGAGGCAAATATTAACCTTTTCAAGCCTTGAGCATTCTTTGCTGCTTCCAATAAAATTTGAGTGGCATTAATGTTTCGTTCCGTGTACGTACGGAACCCTTGACCCCAACTAGTCCTTACCCCCGCTTGTGCTGCTTGATGGTAAACAACATCAACATCTTTGAGCAGTATTTGCCAATCTAAAACCTGAATATCTCCTTCAATTAAGGTAAATTTCGGCGACAACTGGAAGTTGGCAATATTTTTGCGCTTGCAAATAGGATCATAGTAATCATTGAATTCATCAATCCCGATTACTTCTTCTCCTGCTTGCAGCAAAGCCTCTGTAAGATGCGAACCAATAAATCCTGCGGCGCCAGTGACGATAATTTTAGCCATATTACCTATTGTTTTGATATCGTATTCACTCTAGCCTGCGAGAATGGATTATAATAAACCTTGCAAAGTGACGGAAATAGAAACGTGGTATGCGACCAGAGGGCGTAATGCGCGATCCGACGGCTGGAAAGTACGCTCAAAAATATCGGATACCTCTAATCTGGGTGCAAGTCCCACCTTTGCTCTTTACAAGGTAAATTATTTGCTGGATTTTACCAACTCCCGAAATAACAACCGCGCCGCGTGCGCCGCCACTTTCATCCTCACCAGTTTAACTGGATGCCCGGCTGCTTTTTCGCGATCTAAAATCTCCCCCAACTGCTTACCCATTGGGTAGTTGCTACTGTTTCCATATAATTACTGAAATTAAATATAGTACTGAAAAAATAAGCTTGAAACCCTTGATTTGCTCAGATCACAGCCATTACTTCCTGCTTTTTAGGTGAGATGATTAAATTTTTGGCTATAAGCGCCTGTAAGCCTTGATTTTAAAGTAAAGTTATCGACTGTAATTAAAAATTTAGCACGTTAAGTACCCAACAACCAAATAATTGTGATAAGGAACACTTGATTTTGGCATTTGTTTATGAGAAAGTCTGATTTAAACTAAACAACAGTAATTCGATAGATTTACAGTAGATTGACAATCTGACTGGTAAAAACGGTGGTTTTAGCCGTGCGATGCAATGCTAAAACCCCACAAACATGCTATCGAACTGATGAAAACTACAGAAGCGTAACCGCCATGTTATCAGGCTTTTAAATGCATCTCTTAAGCATTTGTCCCAGGAATGCAATACCAAATTATTGGTTTTCAGACAGAAGTCTTTTTGTCTTACCAAGATGTATAGCATTTAACGGAGACCATAAAAAGCTACATAACTGTTAAAAGTAGTCGCCTCTAGTACAACTTACCTTCCAGTAACACACCCTGGATTTCACAGCCAATCTGCCTAGATTACCCTGCTTTTGAACGTGAGTGTTTCTACTTTTTAATGCCTACAATTAGTGTTTTTTACTACTGGAGAATATTCAATGCCATCAGACCCCAATTCTCATGAGATCACACCAGAAAAGCAACCCCGTGAAGCTAATGGGGGTAGCAAACGCTTCTTTCTCGGTCGCGGTAGTAGACGCTCATTTCTGGGGAGCGCCGGTCTGTTTACAGCCGCTAGCGTTGTCACAGGAGTTTTCGGTTCAACTATCTCTTTCAAACAAGAAGGAGAATTTGTCCAAGCTCAGGATGTAGTTGGTAAGTTTAAGTTTGACTATGCTAAGTTCCGCGAAAAAGCCTATCAAGTGCGCGTAGCAGCAGCAAAGGCTAATCGCGATATTCCCATTCCACCCCATCCCACCAACGGTGATGAGGCGAAATACGCCAACAAAATTGCCACGGATACACGAGGATTACCCCATAACCAATTGGGCGAAGTCGATCTCAAGGCTTATCAATCTTTTATTAATGCGCTGAACTCCGGTGATCCCGACGAGTACGAAAAGATCATTTTGGGTGGCGGACGGAAGCTAGTACAACCACTGACTCCATTAGCGATTAGTTTGAATGGGGTGAATACAACCCAATTGGCGATTCCAGTACCGCCCACCCTCGACAGTGCGGAGCAAGCAGCTGAATTCATCGAAATTGCTTGGCAAGGGTTGTTACAGGACGTTCCATTTAGCGACTACCGTAACGACACCACCAACCCACTGGTTTTAGCAGCAGTTAAGGATCTCAATCGTTTATCGGGCTTTAAGGGTCCCAAACAAAACGGAAAGATTACTCCCGAACTGCTATTTCGCGGCACAGCGATTTATGTCGATGCTGCCGGTAGAACGGCTTACTACACACTACCAGGGGCAGATATAGGTCCTTACGTATCTCAGTTTTTACTGCGCCCAATACCCGCAGGAACACTGAGCTATCCTCAACTGCACCGCGTTCCTCTGGCTATACCAGAAAATGCTTTCCAAACCACCTATGATGAGTGGTTGTTAGTCCAAAATGGCGGCTCTTCTGGTCGGACGATTAAGTTTGACTCAACCCGGCGCTATTTTATCAACGGACGTGATCAGGGTGAGATTGCCCATACCCCACCACCAGTCTATACAAATGCTGCGGCGATTCTGTCGGCCAGTCCAGTACGTGACAACCCCCTAGCTGGTGGCGTTGGCGCACCTTTCAATCCCAGTAATCCCTACAACAAGTCGAAGACCCAATCGGGTGGTACTGGGACATTTGGATCTGGGTATGCGACTGCGCTGATTGGCTGGGTTACTCCCCATGCAATCAGAGCAGCTTATTGGCACAAGTATTATGTTCACCGCCGTCTGCGCTCAGAGGCTTTTGGTGGATTGGTTCACAACAACAAGGTGAATAAAACCAACTATCCAATTCACGCCGATCTCTTCAAGTCAGAAGCATTAGATCGCATCTACAGCAAATACCAATCCTATTTGCTACCGCAATTCTTCCCAGAAGGTTCGCCTACACACTCTTCTTATCCCGGTGGTGCTTCGGTAAGTGCAGGAGCCAGTGTGACGATTTTGAAGGCGTTATTTGACGGTAGTTATGTGATTCCCAATCCGGTGATCCCCGATCCCAACGATCCTACCAAGTTGATTCCTTACCAGGGGACACCCCTAACTGTAGAGGGTGAGTTGAACAAACTGGCTGCCAATATTGGTTTAGGTCGTAACAGTGCAGGGATTCACTGGCGCACAGATGCAGCAGCGTCCTTGGCTCTTGGTGAAGCGATCGCCATCAGCATTCTCAGAGATGAGAAGCTAACCTTCCGCGAAAAATTTGAGGGTTTCACATTCACCAAATTTAATGGCACAAAAGTCACAATTTAACTGCCATTAATTAGTGAATTGAAATTGTTTTTTGCAGCTAATAATATATAGCGGTTCTTAATTGCCTGCTATACCCTCTGCCTGGGAAAGTCAGAATTTAGATAAATTCTAAATTCTGACGACTAATTGCTTTATTTGGGGTGAATTTCACTCATCTTGGACTTGCCATAGCTCAAAGTTTTACTTACAGCAATTTTCAGTTCATTCAACCACATATATTGTAGGGGCACGGCAATGCCGTGCCCTTACCGCTGGTCTATTTACCTGAAAACTGCTGTAACTAGTCTATTAGGTCGAGGATTTTAATTATGTCTAAGCTGCGGAAATTTTACTCTAGATGGCGGTTTGTGTTTTTAGGCATAATGTTAGCGATCGCCCTGGTTATATATACACCACAAGCCCCCAATACAGAAAACACAGTATCAGCAAAAGAGGTTCTTGCGTACTTAACGTGCTAAATTTTTAATTACAGTCGATAACTTTGTTTTAAAATCAAGGCTTACAGGCGCTTATAGCCAAAATTTTAATCATCAGACCTAAAAGGCAGTAAATAATGGCTGTCATCTTATCCCAGCAAGGAGTTCAAGCTTATTTTTCAACATATTTAGCACGCTAAGTACGCAAGAACCCAATTTACCTGAATCTATATCTACTAGCACGACAATAAATTTTCCTTGTCCTTTGACCAAACTAATTTCATCTATTCCTAATCTTCTTAAATCTTTGACATCTATTGGCATCACATTTTTAGCTACATCTTCAAGCATTGATATGACTTATTCATTAGTTAGTCCATTATTTCTTGCCACATTACTTACATTACTATTAATCACTTGTTTGATAATATATTCCGCATATCGGTATGTATACCTCTTTCTTGCTCCTAGAAAATCTAGCTTTTCATTA
This sequence comes from Gloeotrichia echinulata CP02, assembly GCA_038087035.1. Lineage (NCBI taxonomy): Bacteria > Bacillati > Cyanobacteriota > Cyanophyceae > Nostocales > Gloeotrichiaceae > Gloeotrichia > Gloeotrichia echinulata. The sequence goes on from CP051187.1 coordinate 2,884,621, forward strand.
AATGTTTTTCGGCATTTTTTACACTTGAATCTTCGTCTATTGACATTCAGTATTACTTCAAAATCCCCCATCGGTAAATCTTTCACTAAACATTTTTGATTTTGATGTAAATGTCTTGAGTTTTGACCACAGTGTGGGCACGATGCACTTTTCGCTTTTTTACCTACTGATAGAATTAGGACTTGACCCTCTTGTAGGCTTGATTCTACTAATACTTCAGGCAAATTTAGGAGTTGAGTCATTATTCGTTTCATAATTTATTTTATTAAACATTATTAAAAAATATCTTAACATTTTAGCACGCTAAGTACCCAAGAACCACTTTTTTTAGCCGTTGCTCAACCTCTAACAGTTGGCATTCCTTACGGTTTAGTCTTTTGGTGGATTGCTAAAAGGCACACTCCTTGGGGATGGTTGGGATTAGCGGTCGAAATGGGTTTGGCTGCAATCATCTACGTTGTCATAGTCTGGTTGTTAATATTGAATGAGTCTGAGCGTCAAAATTGGAGCGATCGCTTAAAAATACCATTCTTAAGACTGTAACAGAAGGCTTTTGAGATTTGAAAACACACCCTAGCCCCTAATAATGAAAATTGTATTTGTGAATCCTATCGGATCAATTGGCGGCGCTGAAAAAGTATTGCTGACTATCTTCGCTACACTCTTAACTACACAACCAAAAATTCAAATACACCTAATTGTAGGCACAGATGGTCTATTGATACAGCAGTCTCAAAAATTGGGAGTACAGGTAACATTATTAAAATTGCCAGAAAAATTTAACCAATTAGGTGATAGTTCCTTTAAAGGTAGCAGTAAACGCATAAGCGGATTAATATTACTATTACAATTAATACAAATATTGCCCAGTCTAAGTAAATATTTTTATGATTTTCACCAATTACTGCACAAAATTAACCCAGATTTAATTCACTCTAATGGCATTAAAACTCATTTAATAACTGCATTTGCAGGAGTCAAGGATAAACCTGTTATTTGGCACATCCATGATTTTTACGGCTCACGACCATTAATGGCTAAAATTTTAAAATTAATGAGCTTCCGCGCCACACAGGGAATTGCTATTTCTCAAGCTGTAGCGCAAGATGCTAAAGCCACTCTACCTGATTTACCAATAGAAGTAATTTACAATGCCGTAGACATAAATTACTTCTCCCCATCTGTTTCTACTTCCTCATCTTCTAGTCTTCCCCTGCGAATTGGACTAGTAGCTACATTTGCACGTTGGAAAGGACAGGACATTTTTCTGGAAGCAGCAAATCAAAGTATTTGCACGAATACGAGCTATTTACCCAGATTTACGACTCGTCAAAGTCAGTGGCGAATGGACACCAAGCCAGCAGCAACAAATTGCTCAGTTGAATATCGGTGAATCAATAATTTATTTACAAGGTTTACAACGTTCAACCATAGCAGCACTTTACCGACAAGCATCAGCAGTATTATTAACAAGTGAAGCTGAGGGATTTGGATTACCTGTGATTGAGGCTTTAGCCTGTGGAGCAATTCTAGTTGTCAGCGATATTCCTGTTCTGCATGAGGTGGGTGGACAAGGAGTATTGTATTGTCCGACTGAAGATGTATCAGCTTGGGTAAAGACACTAGAGCAAGTATTAGTAAATCCAAATATTGCTCCTGCTATCAATTTACGCCTAGCTGAAGCCGAGAAATATTCTTGGTCTCATCATACCCAGATTATTGCTCAATCTTATTTACAGCTATTTTAAAATAAATTAGGGAACAGTGCCGTGCCCCTAAACGCGACGATACAGCACTTTCCAGCAATGTGAAGTACAATATGTAAGATAGATAAATTATTATTATGAAACCATATTCCGTCGATCTGAGAGAAAAAATAGTCAATGCTTATCAGTTAGGAAATATTTCAGTTAGAAAGTTAGCTGTAAACTTTGGTGTTGGTAAAGCTTTTGTACAAAAAATGTTGAGACAGTATAAAGAGAAAGGACATGTTAATCCTGGTAAGCAAGGGACAAGAAAAAAAGCGGTATTAGCAGATTCTGCGGCTCAACTTGTTGCATTGGTAAAAAAGTATCCAGATGCAACTCTCTCTGAATATTGTGAATATTGGCTCTTAACTGAGGGGCAACTAGTGAGTTCCAGCATGATGTGTAGAGAATTGCAAAAATTAAATCTAACTCGTAAAAAAAAACGGTTCGCAGCAGTCAGGCAGCTACCGATAGAGTTCAATTGCTCAGGTGTGAATACAGAGAGAAAGTCAGAGATATAGAGCCGAAAAATCTGGTTTTTTTGGATGAAGCAGGCTTACTGCTTGGGTTAATGCGTCCAAAAGCTCGTAGTGAAAAAGGAAGTAGAGTATATGATGTAAAACCATTTTATCGAGGTAAAAAAGTCACTATTATCGGCGCAATCAGTATGGATAAAGTATTGGCTGTGATGACACTAGATGGTTCAATGGATAGTAATGCTTTTCGCGTGTTTATAGAAAAGTTGTTAGTGCCTCAATTATGGAAAGGTGCAGTTGTCATAATGGATAACCTATTTGCCCATAAGATCGATGAAATTACGCCCATAATTGAATCTGTTGGTGCCAGTGTCATCAATCTATCTTCTTATTCACCAGATTTTAATCCCATTGAACATTGGTGGTCACAGCTTAAAGCTTTTATCAAAACATTTTCTCCAAAAACTACTCAAATGGTAGATGTATTGATTGCAATTGCTTTAAATCTAATCAATCCTATGCATCTGCGAAATTGGTTTGCTAACTGCTGCTACTGTACTTCATGATTCAGGAAAGTGCTGTATAATTTTGTATTGCATCCAACTGATAACCGCTATAAGGAACGGCGAATTTCCAGATAGCGGTGAAGATATTCTGTGATAATGCCATGCAACATCAAATCGCGAGCAGCGTGAAAAGGGCTATTTGGGGCTAAAGGATGGCGATTTGTCACCACATGATTCCAGTTATAATCATTAATAATTGTACTGATATAGATGGCAAAATTTTCATCAAATTGTAAGGATAACACTGCTCGAAAAAATTCATCACTGGTCAAACATAGGGAATAAAATACTTTAAATAGCTCAATCGCTGATTCCAAATCGAGAATCTTCCAAGGTGGGCGTTTTTCAAAATCTATATCCACCTTTACAGGTACAATACTGTCATAATTTAGTCCCCTTTCTTTCACTTGTTCCACGTATTGGGGATTTGCTGCCAATGCCTGATGATAGTCTATGACAAAGTTATAAAGAATCAGGTCATGCTCTAAAAATGCATTTTTTTCACCTAAATCATCAATTGTTCGGGGATATAGTTGGGATTTTTCTATTGTTGTATCAGCACCATTATCAATCAAAAAATTGATAATATTAGAGCCAAGACATATATGACGCACAATCAAATAACAAGCTTCGGGCGAGACAAAATGCTTGAGAAAAAATGCTGCTGATTTGTGCATTAAAGTGTAAGCATGAAACTGAAATGGTAGCAGCCGTTTGGCAGTCATAATCAATGCCAACAATACATTTGCCAACAGCTTAATGGGAATTAACAAATAGTTGCGAGTCCAACTCTGTAAATCCCGAATCATGTATGCTTTTGCTATTGGATCAACAGGAATAGACCAATCCAAGTAAATGGCATCCCAAGCATTAGGATCGCGTCGATTGTGCGGTTGTGGTTTCCAAGGTTTTGTGGGTTGAGATTCCTGGGTTGTTGCTTCTTCACGTTGCATTACTGAATTTCCTCTAACTGTAATTGGTACAAACGAGCAGTTACTTTCGCTGTTTTCACAATTTTCTGGGCAATTTCCGCATTCATCCAGTCAGCGTTAATAATCGACTCTAGTTTGGCAATATGGGACTCATCATTAGCACCGTGATAAGCCAAAAAGGAAACTTGCTCCGGGAGCAAATGCAAAGTTTGTTTAATTAAGGACGCCCACTGTAAAGCCAGTTGATTTCCCAAACCTTCAATAATAAATATACTACCGATTAGGTCTATTGGGTTTTCCCGTGACGCCTGATGGAAAATAAATGCTGACAGCGCTTCCGAGCCAATATTCTTTTGCGCCTCAACAATTTCTGCTAACGCGCCCCCAACTGAGACATAGTTGCGTTCTAGCATCTGATAGTCGCGATGCTCATCCTGTGCATGACCAATGAAGGTGGAACGCAACCGAAAATCTATCATATTCGATGCAGCACGAGCAATCCAACGCGCTCCCTCCACAACTTGAGGCCGGAGATTTCTCAACAAAGCCTTGTAATCTTCAAGGGTAAATTCCCCCCGATGCAGTTTGCGGATAATCGGTACAGAACGCAGATGGCGCTCAAATTCCAGCCAGACTAGCGCCAATTCTCGCAGTAAATCAGCTGCTACAGAGTTTGGTTGTTCGGCTTGGATGCTGTTAAGCGGAAAACCAATAGATGCTGTAGGAATATTTTCTGAGTTAGTTGCTTTGACAGTTGATGCTTCTACCACACTGAGCATGATGTAAGCTGTAGTGAACCGTCCACTTTCTGGTACAAAACAGAAAATTTTTTGACCTGCAATCAACTTACCAGAATGAAATAACTCTTCCAGCATCAAGTAAATTGAAGCACAGCCTGTATTGCCTCGGCTATAGAGATTAGTAAACCACTTTTCTTCCGGAATCATGCAATCAGCTTTTTCCAACAAATCAACGATTTTACCTCGGAAAAAGTGAGAGGAGTAGTGACACAAAAGCCAGTCAATTTCTTTTGGGTTAACTCTCCCCGCTGCAATCAACTTTAACCAACCTGATACTCCCAATTTAATTACATCATCTAGTCGCCGAATATTTTGCCGCAAATTGATGGCTCCAGCGGCACTTGCATCAGCATATGATGGATAATCCATCCAACTTTTTTGACCAGTTTCATCTGATGTGCCAGCATACATACACAGGGGATAGGCGTTAGCATGGGAAACCAATTCAATCCATTCAATTTTTAAGCTAATACCATCCGTTCTCGGTTGATTTTGAATTAATAACGAACCAGCACCATCCGAAAGCATCCAGCGCAAAAATTCTGTATCAAAAGGTATTTTTTCTCCATTTTTCCATCTCGATTCAGCTTCAAATTGAGTGTGTTTAAATAGACGAGATGCTAATTCGGAAGCAACCGCAACTGCAACCTGTTTCTTCCCTAGTTGTACTTGAGATGCTGCATAGTTTAACGCCGCCACGCCCGCACAACAGACACCCTGGGTAGAAATAATTTCTAGAGGGGGTAACTCTGGTAATTCGCCATGTACCATACTGGCAAATCCAGGTATCAATAAATCAGACCAACTGGTACTACAAGCTAGTAAATCAACAGCCGTGGATTCTAAATTCACCCGTGATAGGGTATCACGGACAGCTGCTGCTGCCATCTGGCTATTGAGATAGGTAGTGTTTTGCTGTTGATCTAGGGCATAGTAGCGTTGTTTAATGCCATTGCTTTGGAGGATACGATGTCTAACTTTGGAGGGGCGTCCACCAATTTTGCCTAGGTAATCTTCCATCTGCTCATTACTAATCGGTTCACCAGGCAAAAATTTACCAATGCTGTTGATATAAGCACTTTGCATAAAAAAATTACTTATTTAAGAATATAAAATGGTCATTTATATAACTAATAAATTATATCGCTCATTATTGGTAAGGTAAAGGTTTGGAGTATACCTTTCTTAATATAATATAGTTCGGTTTATGTATACAGAATTACTTAGAACTGGTATTGGATTTAACAAATTTAACATTTACAACCTACATTCCGCAAGTAAACTGCAATTCAATCTATCCTAAATATTGTCTGCAATATCACATTTGAGAGGATGCGGTTGAGTTTTGCGATCGCTACTTTACTTCAATGAAATAATGGTTCTTCAGTACTTGTTATGCTAAAATAACAATTTACAATTAGGGAACAGGGAACTCTTAACAGAAAAAAGAATTAGCCGTGGAATGAAACCTACTTTAAACGTGAACCGTCGAAAAAGCGCGGTCTTGTTGCGTAGGCGTTGCCTAAGAAGAGAAGATTTTCAATAATGTTGCGTAGCCTTCAGCGCTCGTAGAGAATCCAACGCTGGCAATGACAAGTATTTATCCGAACATGATATCAATCAGCGCTGCGACTAAGGCTTGATTTTGCTCATCTGTACCAACAGTGATACGTAGTTTATTATACAATCCGGGCTGCTGGAAATAGCGGATTAAAATTTTCTGTTCTTTGAGTTTTTGATAGAGATATTCGGCGTTTTCTTGTGGAGGCTGTACTAACAAAAAGTTGGTTTGGGAATCCCAAATCCTAAAACCTAATTGCTTCAAGTCTTTTGCTAGCTGAGTCCGCGATGCTTTAATTTTTGCAGCAGTGGCATTTTTATAAGCTTGGTCTGTAATAGCAGCTGTTGCCACAGCAGAGGCGATCGCATCTATATTATAGCTATCTTTGACTTTAAACAATCCTTGCAGTAATTTGGGATTTGCTACCCCAAACCCCAAGCGCAATCCTGCTAAGGAGTAACCCTTAGAAAGCGTCCGAATTATAATTATATTCTCAAATTCGGTGACTAAAGCCAATGCATTTTCTTCAGCAAAGTCTGTGTAGGCTTCATCAATCACTAAAACCCCAGACAACTGTCCCGCTAATTTCCGCAGGTCATCAATTGGTACGATATGCCCTGATGGACTATTGGGCGATGCAATAAATGTGACATAACCATTAGTTGCAACCAGTTCTTTAATGGGTAATCTGTAATCTTCTCCGTAGGGAATCTCCGTGAATTCCGCAGCTTGCGCATCACATAACGTGCGATACAAAACATATGTTGGCATGGGATAAACCACCTGTCGTCCCGGTTCTGCACAAGCTCGAATTACCAAATTTAACACTTCATCGCTACCATTACCAACAATAATCCAATCACTAGGAACTCCTAAGACTTTGCTAGCAGCTTGTCGGAACTCCCCCCCGAAGGGTTCTGGATATCGGCGCAACCATTCGCCATCAATATTGTGTAGCACAGCCAACGCTGAGGGGGACGGGGGATAAGGGTTTTCGTTGCTGTTAAGTTTGATGATTTGTGTACCACGTTGAGGCTGTTCACCGGGGACATAGCTAGCCATTGCATCAACGTTAGCGCGGAAATAGTTAGTCATTGCGTAGTTTTGTTTTGTATCAGACTTGGACTTTGTTGGGTTAAGAAGTTGCACATATTTTTCTTTAGACAGAAGTATAAAACAGCATTTAATTACAGAGATAGATTGTTATACTGTGATTCTATTGGTTTATAAGTACTTCAACCTTAATAAAACTTAAAGTGTTTGCACTAGTAGTAAAACGCTTAAGCCGTAGTATAACCATGAAACCATGTTCTGTTAATTCATCTTAACTTACTGAGTTGTCAGGTGGCTGTTACGAACAACGAGCTTTTTGGCTTGGCGATTAGCTTATTACCTGTGGATAAGTGAAAGCCCAGCCACAAGTAACGGCGGGGTGCAAACAAGTCAAATAAATAATATCAATTTAGATCAATTTTCACTCTAGCGCATTATGGTTTTAAACTCAGAGCAGGCAATTAAACTTGCTAATCAAGCAGTTTTTAGAAGGTTCCATAGAGGCTTAACTAATGTTGAAATTATTATAATACAAGGAGCATGGGAACGAGAAGAATATGACGAAATTGCTGTAAAATACAAGTATACAACCAATTATATCAGTAAAGATGTTGCGCCCAAGCTTTGGAAAATGCTGACAGATGCTTTAGGAGAAAAAGTAAAAAAAAATAATTTCAAGCAAGCCTTGCAACGATATGGGGAAAAGCAAAATTTAGAAAAGCAATTTACAAATGAATATTACTTACCAAGCCTAGAATTAATAACTGTTAACAGCCTACAGCATAACAGTAACCTGAGAAAGGCTACACCTTTTCCGTATTTAGTTCTATCTCCACAAAATTTTGCGGCTCCAGAATTTTATGTGGATCGCTATGGTCTAGAATTGCTTTGCTATGAAACCCTATTGCAACCTGGTTCCCTGATGCGGATTAAAGCACCGCAATTAATGGGTAAAACCTCTCTGATGGAGCGAGTATTGGTTAAAATGGCAAACCACGGCTATCGTATAGTTAATTTAAGTTTGGAGATGGCAGATCGTAAAACTCATCTCAGCAATCCAAATAAATTGTTGCGTTGGTTCTGCTTTAATCTTAGCCGAGAACTTGGCTTACCTAATCTGTTAGATGACTATTGGGATGAAGAAGGTATGGGTGCTAAAGTAAGTTGCACAACTTACTTAGAAGAATATCTATTGACGCAAGCTGATAGCCCCCTAATTATATACATAGATGATATAGAGGCGCTTTTTCCTTATCCTGAAGTTTGCGAAGACTTTTTTGGATTATTGCGCTCTTGGTATGAAAAAGCTAGAAGCCTGCAAAACTGGAAAAAGCTGCGATTAGCTATCGCCCACACCACGGACGTTTATATTCGCCTGAATATTAATTACTCGCCTTTTAATATGGGATTAGCCATAGATTTGCCAGAATTAACTAGATATGAAGTTCAGCTACTTGCAGAACAATATGGATTAACTGGAGATGCATGTTTGGTAGACCCATTAATGCAATTGGTCGGTGGTCATCCTTATCTATTGCAGCAGGCATTTTTTTATCTGAAAAATTATCCCGATGTTAGCCTTAACCAATTTTTAGCAGAAGCTCAAACAGATGCGGGAATTTATCGCCATCATTTAAGAAGATACTGGTTGAGTTTGCAACAACAACCAGAACTAATAGCAGCATTTCAAACAGTTATTACTTCTATTAAACCAGTGCGATTGGAAATAATATCAGCTTATAAGTTGCAGAGTATGGGGTTGGTGAAGCTTACGCTTAATGAAGTTGAGCCGCATTGTCAATTGTATCGTAGTTATTTTAGCGAGCTGATTAGAGGATGTTTGAAAAATACTTAATGATGTATCAAATACTTTTAGCTCCCCCTAAATCCACGCCAGTCGCTCCACTTGGGGAGACCCCAAGATCGCGCTGGCTCCCCTTAAAAAGGGGGACTTTGATTCCCGTTCGCCCCTTTTTAACAGTTATCAGTAAGACCTACTCCCCGGGCACATTAATAATCGTAGGGTGCGTGACGCAGTGATAAATATTGTACGCAGTCACAAGACTTGTGGCGTCACGCACCATTCTTTAAATGTGACACGTAAGTAAGTGCTGATCAGTTAAAAGTTTTGATAACTGATAACTATTGACTGTTCACTGATTGAACGGGGGTTAGGGGGGATCAATGAGTGCGAAGATACCGCCAATAACTTTTAAAACAACCTCTTAAGACTCAAATAAAAAACTCCACCCACAACTAGATTCGCGCTGCTGTAAAAGCGCTCGCCGGAGCCGATATGACTCAGGCTGGCGAGCGCACTTATTTGGTGAATATTAGCGATTTTTACCTATTTACCCAATGAGTAAAACACTAGTTCGCTAATTAGTTGGTTTACGGTCTGCGGAAGCTTATCTGCGGAAGCTTAAAGGACTATTCGGCGTTCTATTGAATATCGATAATGAAACACCACTTACCTCATAGAATTGTGCTGTTTGTAGTGCATCAAAATACTGGGATTCACTGACATCGCAAGGCAATTTGGTAGAACTGAAGTTTACAATCCTGATCTTATTGGGGACAAATGTTTTGTAGCTAGCGGAGTACTGATTGCAGTATCCACGACCGAAAAGTTTACCGTTGTCAAATATAGCTACAACCTGTAGACTTACTGGTGTTGGACGTCCATTAAGAACCCATGAACCATCAATATCTGATGCGGCAAAAGCGTTACCACTAAAGCCAAGCAGACAACCAAACGCTAACAATAAACAGAAAGCGGACTTAACAAAAGAATGAGTAATTCTTGCGAAACCTTGAGTCATAAATTTCACCGAACATTTACGTTGGTACATTTAGAATATATTTCATTTTTTCAATTAAAAGTTCAGGTAAGTTCAGGACTTTTCAAATTCAGGTAAATTCAGGTATTTAGTAACATGGATATCAATAATTAGGTAGGCGCAAATCATAATTCAGGTATTTAGTAATATGGATATCAATAATTAGCTAGATGCAAATCATAATTCAGGTATTTAGTAACATGGATATCAATAATTAGCTAGGCGCAAACAAATGTTAAGTATTGCCTATCTACGCAAATATGTTCAAAAATCAAATATGATTCCTATAGATTTAAAGACCCTCCAGTAAGCTTTGTAGGGGCGCAAGGCCTTGCGCCCCGAAAGATTATCTTGCGCCCCAAAAGATAATCTTGCGCTCCAAAAGATTATCTTGCGCCCCAAAAGATTATCTTGCGCCCCAAAAGATAATTTTGCGCCTCAAAAGATAATCTTGCACCCCAAAAGATAATCTTGCGCCCCAAAAGATAATCATTCGACGCCAAAAACCCTGATTTTTCCAGGCGATGAGGGGTTAAACCTTCTAGGGGAGAGGAATGGAAACGAGGTTTTCCAGATAAGAGTAAAAAGTCAGGTTTCCTTCTATAGTAGAGTTATTCAAATACGGGGGATATAAAAATGAGGGTCTGGCTGGCTTGTATTGTGGTATTATTCGCCTTAGCAGAATTTTTTGAGTGGTTGCAAAAGTTTACTTTTCCATTACCCATTTATATTTTGGCTGGAGCATTTTTAGCGATTGCTTCCAATTACGATAAAATTATTGGTTCTTACTTTACTAATGCAACTCTGGAAGGGTCAACTACACAAACTCAGTTGGAGTTACCCACCCAATCTACTGAGGCTGTTGCTTTCACAATTCCCAATTCTGGAGAAAATCCTCTACCTTCAGAAATAGAGTTTAAGTAGACCAGTGTGAATAAACCGTACTGGCTTTGGTCGTCATTGGTCATTTAGCTTGTAGTTGCGCTTTTGCAAGAAGAATGCGACAGATAGATTGTGTAGGGGCGCAAGGCGTTGCGCTCCCACAGATTATCGATGTGTTGCAAAGATTTTTGGAATTGGTATCAGAGGACAACTTTCGTAATTTGTGTGAATTTGAATTTTCCCAACAAAAAATACTCTAACGTATCAAAAAAGTATAGGATTTTGCCAAACACTTCATAACTCAGCACTACATATGACTCATCAACCTGCTATTGAAGGTATCTATGAGGTCTGTATTGGTATCTCCGAACCAATTTCCGCCATTCAATATTGGGAGCAATTTGGTTATCGGATTGGTCAAGTGGGTGAATTATCTGCAGTCGCAGCTAATGAATTATATGGGGTAAATTCATCTTTACGTTCGATTCGCCTTGATCATCAAAATGCAGATCATGGCTTGATTCGGTTGATGATTTGGGAAAACCCAACAAATCCAGGGTTAGGAACGGCGTCAATGAAAGTTAAGGGAAATCGCTGGGCTACATCCTTAACTGCTGATTTATTAACTATCCTCAATCATATAGAAGATGCAAAAGCTGCAGGTTGGGATATCAGATATACCCAGCCTTATTGGGAAGTCATCTACAACAAAGAGAGAAAAAGCCGTCCTTTTATTGATGAGTCCATTGGGGTGCGAGAAATGTTATTATTGCAACCCTTAGCGCGACAGGTGTTATTTCAACGCTTTGGTTATACATTACCTTATTATGGACAAATTAGCGATCGCGCTGCTTTTAAAACTAGCCAATTTACCCACATGGGCTTAATTGTTCAAGATGATAGCAAAGAAACCCTGAAATTTTATGAGGATGTTTTGGGTTTACTGCGTGTGCGTGATGATGTCGAAACTAGCTATGAATCTTCACCAGCTGGTAGAGATATTTTTGACCTCAATCCTGGTGAAAAGTTTATTGTTACCGCCTTTGATGATCCGCGTTCCTCCCAGACTGACTTCACTGCTGCTCGTAGTGGCAGACTTTATCTTGTCAGATTCCCAGATTCTATCAAATTAGAATCGCGATTTGAGGCAGCCCAACCTGGTAGCTTAGGGATATCATTATACACCTATCGTGTGCGCGGAATCGAGACCTATTGCGATCGCATTCGCGCCAGTTCGGTGCAAAAAATTACCAACACCATTCTCAATGAGTTTGGTGAGAACAGTTTTTCCTTCATTTCCCCCGATAACTATTTCTGGACTTTATTAGAAGCGTGATTGGGGATTGGGGATTGGGGATTTTGAAAACAGTTTCTAGCCAGAATATTTCGCCTTAACCCGGAGAATAGCTCCGAATAGTTGAATAAATACGAAATATCTCGCCACAAAATTATGTTATTGAGAATTTGGGCTGCTACAGTTGTGTTAACTGCTTCTTGCTTGATATCTGGAGTGATAACTTTAAACCCAAGCAATGCTACTTCTGCTTTCAAAAAAAATGCTATAGCATCTTCAAAACCCAGCAATACTAAACCGATTATTGTTACTAAAGCTGAGTTTGGAATACAGAATGTTGACGCCCAGGGTAAAGTTGTTTTTATCCCTACTGATAAAGTACCATTTGAGGAGGGAAGCAAATACGGATGGCGGATTAAACTTCAAAATTACAAAGGTGAAGTGACATGGCGAGAAGTTCTACAATTACCAAATCGTCCTGATACCTGGGGTATAGATAGCGGACAAGAGTTATCAATATCTGCAAATGGCCAAGAAGCAGTCACCAAACGCACAGTTAAGACTACACATGGTCTGATTCAGAATTTTTGGACTATCACTCCTGGCGATCCGGTTGGTAAGCATAAGATAGCGGTGTATATTGATGACCGTATGATTGCTTCTATGGAGTTTGAAATCGTCGCAGTTAAGCGAAATTAAGCAACTTCCAATTAACAACAATCCAGTAGGGGCGCAAGGCTTTGCGCCCGCGAGGATAAATCAACACCTTGCGCCCGCGAGGATAAATTATATTATGTCCGGTCAATTACCCATAATAAAACACCCAACCCCCAACCCCTAAGCGCTTGCGGGCTTCAAATGCGCTTAGGGGTTCCGCGTATTATGGCTCAATACACTTCAGTTAGGCTCGAATGATATACACTGTAGGGGCACGGCATCCAAAATTTTTTCTTCTAATGACAATTTTATTCGTGCCGTGCCCCTACGACAATTTTCTGCTCAGACATGATATTAACACCTTGCACCCCGAGGATGATGAAAGCACCGTATTTTCTCAAGGTTTGGACCGCGTTAGTAGGAATATGCGGAAGTTTTAGCTGTTATCAGTAGACCTTTTCTGTTTATAGTTCTTCTGGCGCAGGAATAGGGAAGATAACGCCTGCTAAATAAGCATCAAAGTGCTGTTGGAAGGAAAGCCACGATGTCATATCTTCTCCTTCCAGGAATGATGTTGGCGCTTGTTTATATAAAGGAAGGCGGGTATTAATTTCATCTTGCAGGAGTGGTGGTAAATCCGAAAAACCACTGACTTTGCTGCCGATCGCACTATAGATGAGAGAACCGGGGCGATCGCCCATTTTCATCCAAGGTAGCCATTGACCAATTCTATCCCAACAGAGTTTGAGTTGGGAAACTGAAAGCAGTTCTGAGTTAAATAAATCTGCGGTGGGGACAGTGAGCTTAAATAATTCCGCAGCCTGATAAATTGGTTGTGGGCTGTATTCGACAAATTTCGGATCATCTACCAGAGGATTAGGATAAGTGGGAAAGATATCAAATACAAAGGTTGTGCTGTCACCCTCGACTTGGGCGGGAAATTTACCCTGAAAATGACCCTGTACGGGATTATTTGCGACGTGCATCACGGTTAACGTCTCCCCAGTCCAAGGATTCTTCCATTTTCGCACAATTTCTTCTGTCTGCGGGTCGAGGTAATAAGTCAGTTCCCTGGAGGTAAATTCCCAGCTACCCTCTGCGGTGGGAAGACATCTACTCACACTCATACCCACGATCTTAAATAGGAGTTGTTTCTTTTCGCCGGGAATAAATGTGTAAATTTTACCTTTCCAGACAAGGAATGTAGATTCGCTAGGATCGAGGGAAGAACGGGTTTTCACCCAGTGCTGGGCTTCTAATTCTTGAGTTTGACCAAGCATATTGTGTTTCTTAATTAACTAAGTGACATCTCCTACACTTCCGCAAGCGGTACCGGCGCATTCATCTCACACCCATTCGAGTGGGTGTGAGGCTTCTGCTGATCTAGCTAAAAAAAGCGTAGTCTGAAATCGAGAAAAATGGAGGGATGGGGTTTTAAGAACAACTAGTCAGAGCTGCACCACATTGATCCTCTCTTGCCAACCAACCTTTAATACCTTGATATTCTACCAGAGACCAGTTTCCTTGACAGCCTAATAATTTGACGTTCTCACCTGGGGGAATTCGTCTGACTTTTCGACTTTGTTGATTAGGACTTATATGAATATCTACGCCATTAGTATCATAGCCCCTTGTCGATATGCCTAACTTTGGCAAAGATACCCATCCAGTTCCTTTAAAACCGTTACTAGCATTGGTAATCTGTACCCAATTTCCTAAAGCAGCAACTATCTTAACAGTTTCATTGACTGGGACATTCCCTAAAATTCTACTCTTGCTACTTGCACCACTTTGCACATTTAAACCTTGGGAATTTTGGTCTATAACATAGGCAGAGATATCACACTTTTGTGGATTTTTTGATTTGGCTAAGACAATTTCATTAGCTATGCCAGTATTTATGATTACACTTGTAGATATGAGTGCTAATCCCGTTATTAATTTTGAAGCTTGATTTTTCACTGTTTTTTGTCCTGATTACGGCAGTGATTCGACTCCAGCGTTAAGGCTAGGGTCTTCTTCTCAATATACTAGCTGAACAATTTAGGGTTAACTTGGAAATGGGGTGGCGATCGCATTTTCGCAAGGTGTCCTGGGAACCATAACTAATGATATCAGGTTCGTCTAATTAGTTACCTCATATCTTGCAGCACTCTGCTCATACACGAGTTTAATCACTAAGTATTTCTAGATTTTCGCTATGTGAGCAGAGCCGCCAGGGACTGCAAGTCCCTGTCTCATAGCTTAAGTCCTCTATAAGAGGACTTAAAACTATATCAATAGTATTTGACATACTCCCTGATCTGAAAGTTCAGGGATTCTGGATTCAAACAGCAATAGCAGGCATAGCCCGTCTTACATCACCTAGCCCGACAGACAATGCCCTGCCTGTTGCCACTATTTTACCAAAAAGCCGTCCTAGAAGGACGGCGGCTCTAGACCCAGTTTTTTTGGTAAAAAAAATACAATATTTTTGTATATTCAGAGTTTATGCGTAAAATATGGACGTTCCGAAAGTTATGTCTAGTTATGGGTAGAAATTACCGAACAGTTCTTAACCCTCAACCAACCCCCCTCCCCATATCCCTCCAGTCCCAATACTGCTTAGGTTTGGGCAAATGGTAGGTTGGGTTCAGGCTCACCGCAAACCCAACAAAGCCTGGGAAATGTTGCGTTAGCCTTCCCTACGGGACGCTCCGCGAACGGGCATTGGTGAATCTTTGCCACAAACTCAGGTATTATTGTTCTTTGTATTGTCTTTAACAAAAAACCGAAAAAATTCATTCAATCTTTAGAAAGAAAAACATAGAGTGTTGGTACTAAAGAGCTAAAGTTTTGTTAAGATGCAAGTGCTAGCAATTTATTGGCGGAATACACCAATCAGGGTGTGGAGAAATAAAACATACTAGCAGCATAGAGTTCAGAAGGTGAAGCAATGACCACCTACATTTTCTTTGATGATGCCCTCCGGATGCTTGCCAACGCCTTTTTAATATCAGCAGTACTGCTAATGGCAGCTTCTGGTATAGGTTTGGCAGTTATAGAAACGATTGAAAAGACAGGAGAACGCTAAGTTACAGTCTGGCGGTTTACGTCTTGCCAAATACCATTTAGTTGAGTGTTCGCTGTGAAGAAATCCTGGGAACACTAAAGTATGAAAGTCTCACAGCGTTGCAGCCTCACCTAAAGGTAATAAAACGCACAGGTGACTGTACCGCTACTGAGACCCATATCAAGGAGCAAACTACAATGGGTTTTCACAATATGGTATTGGGCACAGAAAGTCAATCTCAAGAACTACTCAGTCCTGCGGAAGCTGTTGCTGCTATTATCCTAGTTGCCACAGCCACAGATGGTTATCTTTCTGAGGAGGATGCATACTATATATCCTCAATATTATCTCGGATGAAACTTTTTAGAAATTATCCCCAAGATATAATGAACAGGCTTTTTGAGAAATTCCTGGGCATTCTACGACGGGATGGTGTGAATACTTTATTTAATACAGCTAAAGAATCATTATCTCAAGAGTTGCGTGAAGCAGCCTTTGCGGTCGCGGCAGATCTAATATTGACTAGTAATCCAGTAAATGAAGAGGAAATCAACTTTTTAGCGGATTTATCTCAAGCTTTGGCTGTTTCCATTGAAACACGAATACAAGTTGTGCAAGTGATGTTGCTCAAAAATCGTGGATAGCCTGATGGGATAATTGTGCCGGAACACTTCCAATACTGCTCGGTTATCGCATTGCGCCTGAGATTACTCCCAAAATACCTCGCCATGAGGATGTCTATAGACGAGGTGAACTCAGTTACCTGAGCCAGGATAAAAATATACTCTTTATCTGAAAAAATTTCTAAGGTAAACAGGTTGTAATGGTGGAGACAACTGATTGGGAAAGAGTTAACAAATCATAACCGCCTTCTAAGCCAAAGATAATTTTCCGGGTTAGCTGTAAGCAATAAGCAGTAAACAAACCATAATCCCCTGGTAGTAAATTAATACTTGCTAAAGGATCGGCGGTGTTGGCGTCATAACCAGCACTAACGATGAGTAAATCTGGCTGAAAGTCAGATAAAAATGGCAATACTTTTTTTTCTAAGAGTGGCTGATATACGGTGATATCGCTACCAGGAGGAACAGGCAAATTTAATACATTATCGTGAAAACCACGTTCGGAAGCCTTGCCAGTTCCAGGATAGCAGGGGTACTGATGTAGCGAACAGTAGGCGATTTGGGGCTGATTTTGGATGATCTCTTGAGTACCATTACCATGATGTACATCCCAATCGAAGATGGCGACGCGGTTAATTCCGGGTTGTTTTAAGGCATACAAAGCAGCGATCGCCGCATTAGAAAATAAGCAAAAGCCCATTCCGGTATGACTTTCAGCGTGATGTCCGGGTGGACGGGCTAGCACAAAAGAGGGATTTTCTCGTGCTAGAACTGCATCCACTCCATCTAACCAGGCACTTACTGCCAATAATGCTACATCATAACTGCGTGGAGAGACTGGGGTATCTCCATCCAAATAACCGCCGCCAGTAGAGGCAATTTCTTTAACTTTGTTGATGTAGGCTGTTGTATGGGCTTGGGAAATCAAAGACATCAGTGATGGCTGTGCTGATGCTGGTGTGGGCGATCGCCATTCAATTTTATCTGCAAATTCAGATGTTTTGAGGGCTTTGACGATGGCTGTCAAGCGTTCTGGTTTTTCTGGATGGTAGTTTCCAGTCCTGTGATCCAGAAACTCATCGGAATAGATGACTGGCAGCATAGCATGAAAAATATCGGCATCAATATACTGAATGCAATTTTAACTTTAATTTTGCACTTTCATAAAAATTATTCTGATCATCATAAATTATGATAATTTTTGCGAAAAAAAATTTATAAATTTTATTTATTATTTGGCTGTTACTTTTTATGCTTAAATATCTAGATTAACAAGTAACTTAACTTTTCATGATACATATCATAGACCAAAACATACAATAAATCTACGCAATATATCTGTTTATACAATATTCTAATTTTTTGGTTTTGAAGTTCTGATTTTAGGCTTAGTTAATCTCGCAGCAAAAAAAGGCAATACATGTTAGAATTTTATCAGAAATATGGCAATTATTCAAGATTAATTTGGAATAATTTTGCATTTTGTCAACTATAAAGGCTACAACTAAGGATTTTTGGAGTTTTTTAAGTTATGACAACCTCACAGGAGAGGATTATCCCGACAGATCTGCGGAATGAAATGTCCCGATCTTATCTGGAATACGCGATGAGCGTAATTGTGGGTCGGGCGCTGCCAGATGCCAGGGATGGTCTGAAACCTGTGCATCGTCGCATTCTCTATGCGATGCACGAGCTGGGGCTAACTCATGACAGACCCTTTCGGAAATGCGCCCGTGTAGTAGGGGAAGTGCTGGGTAAATATCACCCCCACGGCGATACAGCAGTGTATGATGCCTTGGTGCGGATGGCGCAGGATTTTTCGATGCGATCGCCCTTAATTAACGGGCATGGGAACTTTGGTTCGGTAGACAACGATCCACCAGCGGCAATGCGATATACAGAATGTCGCTTGCAAGCTTTAACTGGTGCGGCGCTGCTGCAAGACATCGAATCGGAAACAGTAGACTTTATTGATAACTTCGATGGTTCCCAGCAAGAACCGACAGTTTTACCATCACGTATCCCCCAACTGCTGTTGAATGGTTCCTCTGGAATTGCAGTAGGGATGGCAACTAACATCCCACCGCATAATTTAGGTGAATTGATTGATGCGTTGGTAGCACTAATTCACAATCCCGAAATCACCGATTTGCAGTTAATGCAATATATCCACGGGCCAGACTTCCCCACTGGAGCGCAAATTCTGGGAACCGCAGCGATTAAAGAAGCATACACCACCGGGCGCGGTTCGATCACCATGCGTGGCGTCGCTAACATAGAAACCATTGAACAGCGAGGACGCCCGGAACGAGAAGCAATTATCATCACCGAATTGCCTTATCAAACCAACAAAGCAGCCCTAATTGAAAAAATTGCCGAGTTGGTGAATGATAAACGGATTGAAGGAATAGCAGATATTCGAGATGAAAGCGATCGCGATGGGATGCGAATCGTTATCGAACTCAAGCGTGATGCTTATCCCCGCGTCGTACTCAACAACCTTTACAAGCAAACCCCACTGCAAGCCAACTTTGGGGCGAATATGCTGGCGTTGGTGAATGGCGAACCCCAGATTCTCGCCATCAAACAGTTTTTAGAAGTCTTCCTAGATTTCCGCATTGAATCTATTGCTAGACGCACTCGCTACCAACTGCGAAAAGCTGAAGAACGCGACCATCTGCTACAAGGCTTATTGATTGCCCTGGCACATTTAGATGCAATTATTAACTTGATTCGCCAAGCACCTGATGCACCCACAGCCAAAGGTGAGTTAATTACAAACTACGGGCTTTCGGAAGTCCAAGCCGATGCAATTTTGCAGATGCAACTGCGGCGATTAACAGCCCTAGAAGCCGACAAAATTCGCACCGAACACGAAGACTTGCAAACCCAAATAGCCGATTTGCAGGATATTTTGGCAAGACGGGAAAGAGTTTTAGAAATAATTGAAACCGAAATTAGTCAAATCAAAACTAGCTTCGCCACACCCCGACGCACAGTAATTACCCACGCTGAAGGAGAAATCGATGAGCGTGACCTGATAGCGAATGAAAAAGCGATCATTTTGATCACAGAACAAGGTTACATCAAACGGATGCCAGTTAACACCTTTGAAGCTCAAAGCCGTGCTACCAGAGGCAAAGCCGGAGCTAAAGTCAAAGATGATGACACCATTGAACATTTCTTGACTTGCTGCGATCACGACAGTGTATTATTTTTTAGCGATCGCGGTGTTGTTTACTGTCTCAAAGCTTATCAAATTCCCATTGGTTCGCGGACCAGTCGCGGTACACCAATTGTACAAATGTTGCCGATTCCCAAGGAAGAAAAAATTACTTCCATTGTCCCGGTTGACGAGTTTAGTAGTGAAGAATATTTGGTGATGCTCACCAAAGGCGGCAACATCAAAAAAACTGAGTTGGCAGCCTTTAGTAACATTCGTGCCAACGGCTTGATTGCCATTTCTTTAGAAGAAGGCGACCAACTGCGGTGGGTACGACGGGCTAGAGTGGAAGATAGCGTGATAATTGGTTCACGTCAAGGGATGGCGATTCACTTTCGATGTAATCAGGAACAACTGCGTCCCCTAGGAAGGGCGACCAGGGGCGTGAAAGCCATGAAACTCAAGAAGGGTGATGAACTAGTAGGTCTGGATATTCTCCCCGCAGCCATTCTTGACACTTTAAATACAGACTCAGAAGCCGAAATCGAAGAAATAGAAACAGAAGAGATCGAGAATGAAGAGTCTACCGAAGCAGCAAGCACTGTTAGCGTTGGCCCTTGGGTGTTGGTGATTACTATGGGCGGATATGGTAAGCGCGTACCAGTAGGCCAATTCAGATTGCAAAATCGTGCCGGTCAGGGTTTAATGGCTACCAAATTCAAAAACCGCAAAACCAAAGACCAATTAGCCACCCTCCGCATTGTCAACAACGACGAAGAAGAAATCATGATGGTCACGAGTCGCGGTATTATTATTCGTCAGGCGGTGAATGCGATTTCCATACAATCGCGATCGGCTACTGGGGTGAGAGTACAGCGTTTAGACGAAGATGACGCAATTACCGGAGTAGCAATAGTTCCCCCCGATACTGGGGAAGGGGTCGAAGAGGGGGAATAGTTAGGAGTTAGGAGTTGTAGGGTGTGTTACGGCGTCAGTGATGCTGAATTTTCAGCCAAAAATTACCTGATGCGCCGTAACGCACCGTCATACCGTTTCACTTTAAGTATGATACAAATACGTTGGTAGGGGCACGGCAATGCCTTGCCCCTACTGGCTTCTATATGTATCCGAGTTTTGGTGAAATGGTATCAGATTTAGGAGTTAGGAGTTAGGAATTAGGAGTGATGAATTGGCAGAAAAATTTGAAGTTGAAAGTTCATCACTCAAAACTCATTAGTGCTTTTATTAGTGGGATTTTGATGGGGTGTACGGTCGCACCGGTGGGCGCATGGTTCCTAGCCTGGATTGCCCTTGTTCCACTTTGGGTCTTAATTGTTACTTCTATACAAAAAAAACAATCTTCGCCTCTGCGGCTGGGTCTAGCTTGGGGTATAGGTTATCACGGTGTTGCCATATCTTGGATTACTGGTATACATCCGATGACTTGGTTAGGTGTTCCTTGGTGGCCGAGTTTGGCGATCGCCCTATTTTGTTGGGCATTTATTAGCCTTTGGGGCGGACTATTCGTGTCGGTTTGGGCGATTTGTATGGTGCGTCTGGACAGACAAAAATCTGGGCTACGTATTCTAATTGGTACAGCGCTGTGGTGTGGCTTAGAAGCACTGTGGAGTGCAGGTCCTTTGTGGTGGAGTTCGCTGGCTTATACCCAATCACCACAAAATCTGATAATTTTACACCTCGGTCAACTTTCTGGAACGACCACGATTACAGCGCTAATCGTAGCGGTCAATGGGTTGATTGCTGAAGGGTGGATAAATACCAAGAATTCCTCAGCGACCTGGGCGCCACTGCGGTTGGTTAATCAAAATTTGGCGATCGCCACAGGACTATTAATTAGCTCTCATCTTATAGGTTTTTTGTTATATATTCAACCCATTACTAAACCAGCAGCAGCAGCAGTGAAAGTGGGAATTATTCAGGGAAATATTCCTAACAAAGTTTTACTGAATCCTGGGGGATTTCGTCGTGTCGTAGACAGCTACACAAATGGATATATAACTTTAGCTGATCAAGGTGTAGATGCAGTTCTGACGCCAGAAGGTGCTTTACCGATTTTCCAACGTGATTTAATGGGAACTCCTTTGATCTCAGCAGTGAAAAAAAAAGGCGTAGTTGCTTGGATTGGTGCTTTTGGAGAACGGGGAAACAGCTATGCAATTAGTTTGTTTACTATCAATAGTCAAGGTGAAATTGTCAGCCGCTACGACAAAGCCAAACTAGTACCTTTGGGAGAATATATTCCCTTTGAAGAAATTATAGGTGGATTGATTCAGCGCTTATCGCCTCTGGATGCACACCAAGTTCCAGGTACAGCTAATCAGTTAGTTGACACACCTTTTGGACGTGTAATTGTTGGTATTTGTTACGAATCGGCTTTTGGGGAACAATTTCGCCGTCAAGCTGCTGCTGGTGGGCAATTTATCCTCAGTTCTTCTAACGATGCCCATTATACAGCGGCTATGGCAACCCAGCACCATGCACAGGATATTATGCGGGCAATTGAAACTGATAGATGGACAGTGCGGGCGACTAATACGGGATATTCAGGTTTTGTAGATCCTCACGGTAGAACTTTGTGGATATCTGGATATAACACCTACGAAACTCACGCAGAAACTATATATCGCCGACAAACACAAACTTTATTCGTGCGTTGGGGTGATTGGTTAACACCTTTATTGTTAGGACTTACCCTGCTGTCATATTTTGTTCGTGAATCTGGTCATTGAGCCGGAAATTTATTTCACGGCTCAAAACCTACGCCGTATTCCTCCCCATCTCCTATTCCCTGTTTGCTTTACATTTATTCATAAATCCTGCTCAAAAATTTCACGATATCTTTAAGCAAAAGCATACGCTTTTATGCGCACAAAATTCTCTCATCAGATAATTAAGTATTTGATAAAGTTACTTAAGTTCGGTGTTTGATTTAACCATAAATCAGCTACTTTATTTTTTAAAGACATATTAATAGTGTCAGCAACCCAGCCCTAAAGGGACTGAGCTTGTAAGAGAAATCAAATGAGTACTTACGCACTAGTACCATGCGGCGTAAATATACGTACTACAATTGTGTTCCATTGTTTACACTATTCCTAGGAGCAGATTAGAAATTATGGTTCGTTCAAAATCCGCACCGGAACAAGCTGAAGTTAAAAGAGAAGAAATTAGCAGTACACGATTCTTTTACTTAACTGCGCTCAGGCCTCGCCAGTGGACTAAGAACTTGGTGGTTTTTGCCGCTCCCTTGTTTGCTTTTAATCTGACTTTACAATCAATTCTTGGATGTTTATTAGCGTTTGTTTTATTCTGCTGTGCTTCCAGTGGCTTCTATTTGATCAATGACATTGCGGATGTAGAATCGGATCGGCAACATCCGACCAAATGCAAACGCCCAATCGCTGCAGGATTGGTGAGTATTCCGGTGGCGATCGCCATGTCAGTGGTGCTGTTGGGGACAGCGCTGAGTGTCAGTTGGCTGCGATCGCCTGCTTTAGGAATCGCTCTCACCAGTTATATGTGCTTACAAATTGCCTATAACTTAAAGCTGAAGCGCACTCCTATTTTTGACGTCGTGGCGATCGCTGCAGGTTTTGTACTCCGAGCCTATGCTGGTTTTGCAGCAACTGGGATTTACCTATCTGCATGGTTTTTAATATGCACTGCGATGTTGGCTCTGTTTTTAGCAATTGAGAAGCGTAAAGCTGAACTAAGGTTATCTGAAATCAAAGGTGGAAAAACTCGCGCCGTTCTTAAACGTTACTCGTTACCACTTTTAATCCGAATGGAGAGTACAGTCACCACTGGTGCATTTATGAGCTATACCCTTTGGAGTGCTGGTCCTATAGTACGCGGGGCGACAACTCCTTGGATGATGCTGACAATTCCTTTTGTGTTGTATGGCATTTTCCGTTATCAGATGCTGAGTGATCCAAAGGATATTATTGATGAAACAGAAAATAATGGACATGGACAATATACTGAACGTCCAGAAGAAGTTTTGTTGACAGATAGACCAATTTTATTAACTGTTATTAGTTGGATTTTGACGGTATTTATGATATTGTTGCTGAAACATAATGCAGTTATTCAATAATTTGGAAAAAATATTCAATAAATAAAGTTACATTTATTGAATAAAATTAGGCAATAATTAGTTATTTAATCTCTCTTGAGAAACTATTGCCAGTTAAACTGCAAAAGATGATGGGTTTGAGCTTCCAAAACACTGCTTACACACTCTGCTACTCAATTATTGATATTGCCTATGAAAGTGTCTTATAGATTGGTATTTTTTATAAAAAAACATCCAGCTATCAAGTGAGTGAATATTCATCATGAGCAACCAGTTGGTTTTTAGCTTACTGATTTTAATTACAGTGGGGTTAAATACAGTGGCTCAAACTCTCCTAAAACTAGGTGCAGGTCAAAATCCTTTAAATATCTATTTATTGGGAGGAATCTGTAGCTACGGCTTGAGTACGATTTTTTACGTATTAGTTTTAGGGAAATTGAATTTATCTGTTGCCTATCCAGTAGTAATAGGATTAACGATTGTAGTCACAATGATATCTGGCGCTATTATTTTAAGGGAAAAAGTTTTAATTTCCCAATGGTTAGGAGTGGGGTTACTATTAAGTGGCATTTGGGCGATAACTTTAGCTAAACCTTGAAATCAAGCAAGTTCTTGACATTCTGTTATACAAACGGGAGATAATCATGATTAAAACCATGAGTCAAAAATGGTCGAGTTATTATTTACTTATTTTACTAGTGGTGATTTTCGGCGCCTTCCTCCGCTTCTTTATGCTGACGAACCAGAGTCTTTGGTTTGATGAGGGTTTGAGTTTAATTAACTCTGATGTCTCGACACTTCAAGAGAGCATTTCGACAGTTAGACAAATAGCAAATAGTGATAGATTTCAACCACTGTACTTTATAGTTCTGTTTTTGTGGCGTCATGTATTTGGTGACACTGAATTTGCCCTTCATGCACTCTCTGCTATTTTAGGCATTGGCTCAACTGTCGTTGTATTTTTTACTGCTTTGCGGATATACGGTAAAAAGCACGCCTTCTGGTCTCTACTAATCATGACATTGAGTTCTTTCTGTGTTTACTACAGCCAAGAGACCAGACATTATTCGTTAGTAATGTTTATTGCATCACTTCAACTATATTTTTTTAGCAATATATTAGTGAAAACTCAAGATAATCAAGGTATTTCAAAATTGCTGTTCGGAATTTTGACTGCCTTAGGAATTTTCGCTAATATTAATATGTTATTTTTCACTATATCTCTATGTCTATCTCATATTGCGATATATAGAAATGTAAAACAATGGTTGCAATGGTGGCTTACTGCTGCGTTTTTATGTTTACCGTCAATTCTGTATATCCTTACTTTACCTGGAGCAACTGCTCCGGATAGCATTGCAATTAGTCGTACCGGATTCCCCATAATTCAAAATATTCTTTTCGTCTTATATGGACTTTTAGTGGGCACAACCTATGGACCTTCAATGGAGCAGTTGCGCGGCGATGATAAAGTGCTGGTTGTGCTTAGTTACTGGCCTCACATACTCTCCTTATTGATTGTCAGTCTTGTAATTTTTCTGGTTTTAGTGCGAGTTTTATTAAGACACCATAAAAAGGGTATAGAGCAACATCCTGATTACTTTTTTGCTTCTGTTCTGGTTATGGGATTTTTGCTCGGATTGCTCTTAGCTATAGTCACAAAAATGAATTGGGTATCGCGTCATTCTTTTTATCTGTACTTACCATTTGCCATACTTATCCCATCAGCTTTGAGTCAGAGATCCAATCTTAGCTCAAAACGCTATGGAGTCTCTCAGGTTGCTCAAATCGCTGTCATATTTCTGATGGTTCTGAATATTTATTCTCTTTTTAACTACTACTTCAATTATGACTATCACAAAGATGACTACCGCTCTGCTGTACAGTACCTGATAAAACATCGTTCCTCTTCTACACAATCTATATTATTATGGGGCAATCCAAGATTACTAAAATACTACGGTGATACTGCAACACTGGATGGAAATAAATTAGGAACGCAGTTAAGGGAGGGAAGTCTTGATGGAAAATTTGCCCAAACAGTTGAAAAAATAACAAATAATGTAAATGAAGTTTTCCTTGTTATTAATCGTGAGCATTATTTTTCCAAAGGATTAATTGAAAGAGAGATGAATGATTTGTATAACCTGGATTCTCGACATAATTTTGCATATTTCAAGATATATCGTTTTACCAGAAAAGTTGGAAGTTAATTTCTTATTTAGGGCTTGCTGAATAAGTCTCTAAAGCGAACCTAGAAGCCACACAGGTTGCAAAATGGTTGTTTGATTGCTCAGTTTCCAAATTTACTCAGCGCTCGCTAACGAAAGTGCAAGGGTTTTGAGACTCTAGATGTTATAACCTTGCATTTGTTTGGTGAAAACCGGCTGGAATTCCTTACCTGGACTGCATTACACCTTTATTAAGCAACCCCTATTTATTAAAGGCTCACAAGAATGGGACAGAAGTTAAAACTATGAATCCTGTTGTAAACTCATCTAAATCATCCGTCGTAGCAGCTTTTGATTTCGATGGCACCTTAACTAAACGAGATACATTGCTACCGTTTCTGTTGATGGCTGTAGGACGATGGTCTTTTTGGTGGGGATTAGTGGTAATGAGTCCTATACTCGCAGCCTTAGCCCTGAAATTGATTCCCAACTGGCGGGCTAAGGAAGCTGTGCTGAGTTATTTCTTATCCGGTAAAGAACAAACAAAAATCTATAAAATTGCACAGGAATTTGCACTGGAAAAGATACCAAACTTACTTCGCCCTGAGGCTTTGCAGCGTCTACAATGGCATCAAGCACAAGGACATCAAATTGTTTTAGTCAGTGCTTCTTTGGAAGCCTATTTACTACCCTGGGCACAGAAAATGGGGTTTGACCAAGTTATAGGAACTCAATTAGAAGTTGAGGATAACCGTTTAACAGGTCGGATTTTGGGGAAAAATTGTTATGGACCTGAAAAGGTTGCGCGGCTGGGAGCAGTTTTGGGGGAGTTGAATAAGTACAGTATTTATGCTTATGGAGACAGTCGAGGAGACAAAGAACTGCTGGCTGTGTCTAATTACCCCTATTACCGAAAGTTTCCATCTGTTAACAATGGAGATATGGGGGGATAAGAAATTTTTAATTTTTAACTAATTACAACAAGCCGCGTTGAAAGCCCTTGAAGATGTAGCCTGTAGCGTGGCGGAAAGCTATATCTGTGCTTTAGACAAGGGATGAAAACGGGTTTAAGCGGTTTACCTAAATATTACAAATTATACTATGAATGCACATCGAGAATCTACAGTGTTCAGTTCTGGAACTTTAAAAGTAAAGCCAGATGCAACAAGACTGACTGAAAATCGTCGTCTGCAGCTGTTTTCTGGTTCTGCTAATTTACAACTGTCTCAAGAAGTCGCTCGCTATCTGGGGATGGACTTGGGTCCAATGATTTGCAAAAAATTTGCGGACGGCGAACTTTACGTTCAAATCCAAGAATCAATTCGGGGTGGCGATGTTTATCTAATCCAGCCATCTTGTCAACCTGTCAATGATCACTTAATGGAATTACTGATTATGATTGACGCCTGTCGTCGAGCTTCAGCTCGACAGGTGACAGCAGTAATTCCTTATTATGGTTATGCTCGCGCTGACCGCAAAACTGCAGGACGTGAGTCCATAACTGCCAAATTGGTTGCTAACTTAATTACTCAAGCAGGTGCTAACCGTGTTCTAGCAATGGATTTGCATTCGGCGCAAATTCAGGGCTATTTCGATATCCCCTTAGACCATGTTTACGGTTCGCCGATATTGCTGGATTATTTGGCGAGCAAACAACTAGCTGATCTGGTGGTTGTTTCTCCCGATGTCGGCGGTGTAGCAAGGGCTAGAGCATTTGCCAAAAAGCTTAATGATGCTCCCTTAGCAATTATTGACAAACGTCGTCAGGCTCACAATATAGCGGAAGTGATGAATGTCATCGGCGATGTTAAGGGCAAAACAGCAGTGTTGGTGGACGATATGATTGACACTGGCGGCACAATTACTGCAGGCGCCAAGCTACTGCGTGAAGAAGGGGCACGTCAGGTATACGCCTGCGCCACTCATGCAGTCTTTTCCCCACCTGCAATTGAGCGGTTGTCCAGTGGCGTATTTGAAGAAGTTATTGTCACCAATACGATTCCTATCCCAGATAGCAGTCGCTTTCCACAATTAGTACTGCTGTCAGTAGCTAACGTACTAGGGGAAACAATCTGGCGAATTCATGAAGATAGCTCAGTAAGTAGTATGTTTCGCTAGCAAAAAAATAACTGTTTAGAGACTTATTCAGCAAGCCCTATTTACCTGAAAATAATTGTAATATCTGTACCTCATTTACCTGCAATCTGCTGTAAATATCAAAGTGTCTTGAGGCTCAAGTGCGACTCAGGGGCACGAGATCAAATCCCAAAACTCCGATTCTCTCGTAGTGGGTTCTCAGTAGCCAGGGTTGTGAAACACACGCTCTCAGACTTTTCAAACATCCTCTTACTGTTTAACTTGTACACAGGGCGCTTCTCTATTAGAAGGGGGATCGGCGTAAATTGCTAAGGTGTGATATTCAGGATTTCCTTTTCCATAGATTACTTGAAAGGTATACAATTTATTTCTGCCTTGCCGTTCTGTTACCACGGTTAAAAGTGTCTTATCAGTGTTAGGTAGTCCGGGAATTTTCAATTTTTCAATGCGCCTGAGTTGGATGACACTTGCGGCTGAGTTCTTACAATCTCCTAAAGTACTATTGCGGTCTAGTCCTAACTGTGTACACATTTGACCATCAAAATCGATAGTTACTTGTGATGGGTCATTTAACCAAACTTTCTTAATTGTTTCTCCAGAGGGGATGAAGCTTAAATTTGTACCTTGCTGATAGGAGATGTCGATAGTAGGTATTACTCCACCTAAACCCTGTGCTTGACAGGAAAAGATGGAACGGAGAACGGCATTATTAGCCACAGCCTGTCCTGCCATCAATAACATTGCAGCCGAGAAAAAGGGTAAAATTAAAGGTAAAAAATCAGAATTGTTTGGGGTATTTCCTGGGAATTTGAGATTGTTTTTCATGGCTGCAAATGAGGAGATGGATAGATATAAAAGCTGACTAAAGCTGCATTAATTGATTGACATATATTTCAACTTGTGTTCCTGCAGGCATAAACCAAATATTGGTTCGTTGCATCATTTGCGATATTGCCTGTTGATTGCGTTGTGATATCAGGGGAACTACAGTATTTATACCACCTTCAAAAACACCTGCCAAGATATTGCGTTGGGAGTTGCCGGAGGTAGTTGTAGTGCTACCGCCACTTATGATAATTTGGGAGTCAGTACGATTAAGTAATTCGGCTGCTTTACCAAGACCTCCCAAGGCGAATAGTCCTAGATCCATTCCGGCTATGGAGGACCCTTGATTAGGGAATTGATTGGCGATGAGAGGTTTACCTTGGGAACCACGAATTACGAGGGCATTTGGTGGTAAGTTTCGTTCTGTTAGCTTGCCGTTATTTTGCGTTATCAGTTTGACGACATTCAACTGTACTAACCCTTGTTCAGAAAGAGAATTAATTTCAGTTAATAACTCGGTGTTTGCGGGTATGGCGATCGTACCATCCACAGCTTTTAATGGTTCTTTCAATCGCACCACAAATAAGTTTTTATTTTCGGATTTATCATCATCATTATTATTTCTTGATCTAGTCGTTTCGCCAAATACCGCTGTCGCTAACACAGCTTTAGCGCTAGTCCCAACGGCTAGAGATTTTGGACTCTGCTGTTTTGCTTGGCTAATTAGAGGTGCTGGTGGTGTTAGGTTACTTGCGGGGTTGGAGTCTGCTTGCTGGATGTCAGTATTTCGTACAGGTGGAGCAGAATTTTGATTGTTATTAGGTCTTTCTGTTGCTAACACCTGACCGTAGCTTCCTAATTTTGCTAACCTTGTCCATTCATCAAGGGGATTTGGTGTGGGATTTGGTGTGGGTCGTGGTGTCAACATCACCGATGGTTCGTCGGTTTCTGGCTTTGGACTTGGTAGTGGACGTGGTGAAGCTGGCTTAGAGGGTGGTGTCACAGTCCGCGCAACTGTCAGAGGACGAGGCTGGACAAGTGGTTGTGGGGGTGTTGGTATTCTATCTGGTAGCACTTCCTTTGGATCTTTGGTAGTAACAGACGGTGTTATTTGTGTTTGGGTGACCAATTGAGCTGACGGTATGAGTTTTGCAGTTCTAAGCTGTTGTTGTGCGGCTTTGACATCTTCTGCTTGTTCAGTCAGGGCTAATTTTGTTTTGAGGGTTTCTATTTGTGCTTCTAAGGCTGGGGATGGAGATTCATCTTCTGATTGCGATCGCGGATCTGGTGAAACAATATCATTATTGCTGGGCTTTTGATTGCTCCCACTCATCATCTGTGACAAAAAGGTGCCAGCTAACAAAACTATAGCTAATGTCCCAGTACCCACCAAACCTAATTTCGCAAAAGGGTTAGATGACAAGGGTTGCTCAGTGGGAATTTCAGGTGATGGGGACAGGGCCGATTGTATGCTGGCTAAATCTTCTAGTGCTTCGCCATCAACAGCGGAAAATTCCTCTTCAAGATTGTCCGATTCTTCGATAAATCCCACTAATCTAGCCATCCGCGCTTCCCAATCTGAAGCTTCTAGTTCTAGTGGGTAATTGTCGGTGCTTAAATCAATTACATTTTCTGGATGAGTCGCCGCAGAAATTGATACTTGTGTCATAATATAGTTTATTTGTGATTTGAAGAACAATCTTTACCGTTGATCTCACAGACATTATAAATTTCTAGTCTAGCTTGGCCAAGGCGATAAGCTTCTCGGTGTAATGGCAATGGTGCATTTGGTATGACCGTTGCTTGTTCATCTATTGCTCGGACTAAAATTTGTTTATTAAAGGCAATAGACTTACCCAGATTATCAGAATTATTAAAGATTAATTGATTGGCATTTATCTGCAATTTCCATTCACCATCAGCTATTTTTTTGGGTTGAGAAATTTTGACTATAACCAATACAGTTTCAGCTACTCTATTTACATTGTCAAATTGGTTAGCTGGATCTAAATTTATGACTTCTGACTGAAATTTTTGTTTTAAATCATCAGCTATTAATCCAGAACTACTATTCCAAATTGTTTTGGGTGGTTTTTTTGGAGACCAAGTAAGCAAAAAGCTCATGGTTTCACCAACAAAACGGCGAATCGTTTCTGGATGGCGTTCTAAATTAGGTTTCGGGTCTACTGTTATGGTACGACCATCAACAAGTTGCACTAAACTTTGAGGTGTTAATTGCTTTTCTAAATCTTGCAACATAGACCCGTGGAACAAAAGTAATAGCAAGCCGAAAATATTCAATCCAAATGTTCCTACTGCAAAAAGTGGTAAGAGGCTATTTTTGGTTTCTGGCTTAAATTTCTGCATTTATTATAAATTTTATAAAATTATAAATAATTTATCTCTTCAAAAAATCAGACGTTGGTTTATTTATACATTCCTGGGTTATACTTCGATTATTTTGTTCGTCTAATAAACAGAAACTCCGGATTTCATAAATTTCTAATTTGTCGGCGCGGATACTAGAAATAGCCTTTTGTAAGTCGCTGGTATCCTCAGTCAATGGAGTAGCAAAATAATCTACTGCTCGCACTAATAAATCTTTATTAAAAGGAGTGATAATTTTGCGATTATCGGCTTGCTTTTTTTGAATTAAGTCAGCTACCATACCCACTCGCCATTTCCCTGGTGCAATTTTTTGCGGTGGATAAACCCGCTTGATAACTAACTCTACTGACATAGCTTGGCTGGGATTATTAGAAAATATTTCTGGCGGTGTTAATTCGGCAATTTTGCTTAAGAAGCCTTTACGAAAATCTTCTGATAAAGCAAAACCAGCTATCCAACTTCTGGTGCTAATTTTTTGACTACCACCTTGTGGTGTTTTAATGAGCATTCCTGGATCTGGTTTGGGTTTTGCGACTTCTTCCATACTTTGTGGTGGTAGTGTTCCCGACCAGTTAAATATTGATGTCATCGTTTTATTGATGAATTGGCGAATTGCTTCTGGTTCTCTTTCCAAATCATCGGTAAGAGGTATGGGTTTACCATCTATAAGTTGTACAAAGTTGGGTGGTTTTCGCTGACTGAGTTGGCGAATATTTAACCCTTGTAAGATGAATAAAAATAAAACAAATATATGCAAACCAAAAGCTGCGATCGCAAAGATAGTCAAAATACTAAATGTGCGTTGTTTCTTTTTCGCTAACCGTACCATTTACTTATTCCCCTCAACACAAGCCATATTTGCTGAAAATTTAGATTCTTTCCTTTACCCACGAAGTGGTATTGTTGATAGCATTAAAGACTGCAAATCCCCCAGCCGCAGCTACCAATAAAGATAAAATTGGTGCTAATATCCCCATAAAAATTATGAACCACATTAAGTCTGGGTCTGCGTTCGCATTTTCTCCCGGACCATTAACAATAACTGTGGCAGTTAAAATGGCAATAATATTAAATGACATTTTAGCAATTCCCAACGATAAAAATCCAATTAGCCAGGCAAAAATCGGTTTACCAGCCACAGGTAGCAAAGAACTACCTACAGCTATTGGTCCCAAGGCTGCTATGAGTAGCATGGTAGCTTCTATCAGATTTTGGAAAGCATATTGTAGGGAAATTAAAAAGTTTTTGATACTAGTTTGGACTGTAGAACCCAATAAAGAATTAAAGGCGTTTTCTGATATAGTAGATGTACCAAATTTAATGTCATTTACCTTTCTTTCTAATCTATATATCCACTCTCTCCTCCCATATAAATTTCTATATTCTTGCCATAGAGGTTCTATTTTTTCCGCAGCTCTTGCAAAACATTGACTTTGTTGTTCGCCAGTAAGCGACTGACAAGGACGCAGTAAAGAACCGGCAATTTCTTCAGAAATACTCATATTTATTGCTTGCTGGTAAATTTTATTGGCGTCCGCTGTTGCTACTACTTGCTGATTCACAACATTGATATAATTGCGTACTTCTAAGGTTAAGTTAGAAAGTATACTTCCATTGTCGGAAATGTTTAATAGAATCACCACTAAAAAAGGCCAAATCAAAGAAGATATGGGACGTGAGTATTCATAGTTGATAACATCTTTAAGCCATTGTAGCATAAAAAATAGTAGGGTGCCGACAGCAAAAAATACACCTAGATTAGTCAATGATCTATACAAGTTATTACTGCTGTTATTTTGTAATAAATCTAACCATTGCTTATCCCAACTTTCGGCAATGCTTTTAGCAGTTGTTGCACCATTACCTAGAACTTCATCAATACCAATTTGAGCCAAAATATGTAAAGTATCAAGCTGCATTTTAGTGAATATTTTACTAGTATTTGATAGAGTGCTTCAGGTTTAATAAATATGGTGACTCTCAAGATGTTTCTGAAATCTGACGCACCCTATTAATGTATCATTCGTGTAAGTCTTGATCTTAATTTTCTGGTTTTCTGCCAAATAAATCTAGTTGAGAAGTAGTTCGCAAAAGTCTTGCACCTTCAGCAGATGTATCAACTCGGCGAGCGCGATTTGCTTCGTCCATCTGCTGAGAAATATTTGCTAAATTTAAATTAGAGTATTGCAAAGACTGATTTGTTTGTATTGTCTGAGCAAAGGTTTCCGCGACAATTTTTGTTTGCTCTTGTTGAATTTTTAGGGTTTGTTGTTGGTTGCTATTTATCAGCTGTGATAAATAAGACAAGCCAGATCCAGTAAGATTAATTCCACCTCCTGCTCCTGTTGCATTAGCAAGAGAGTTAATTTGGTTGAGAATATTGTTGGAATCTTTATTGGATTGATCAGTTAATTTTTCCAGATTTTTTATAATTTGCTCAGTATTTAATAACTTATTTTTTGAACGATTTTGTCCACCTGAACCCAGAACGCCTTCAACTGCTCCACGGGTAATTGAACGATTGATTTCATTACTAACTAAAGCGGAACGCACAGCCGAATTATTTTCAAATTTATCTGAGGTAGAAGTGAGCATATTTTCATTTTGTTCGCGAAATCTCTTGCCGGCAGTAATAGGATTTGGTATATTTACTTGTCCTGTGGCATTATATATTGCAGTTTGAGCCTGCGGTTCTACAGACTTTAAGTTTTCTTGAATATTAGTCTTGAGGTAGTTTTGTAAATCTACAGAGTATGACTGAAAATCAGTCCATACTCTTCCTAATTGAGCCATTGCGGGTAGCATTGCCAGAAATGCTAGTGAAAAAGTCAAAAGGGTAGTTTTATACATATTATTCATGGTGACTGGGGACTGGGGATTGGTGATTGGGGATTGGTGATTGGTGATTGAGAAGAAAAACAAATGACAAATGACCAATGACCAATGACCAATGACAAATGACAAATTAACTTCCACGCAATAAATTGACTAACTGACGAGCAAAAACAGAAATTGCTTCATATTTATCGCTGTAATTTTGCATTGCTTTTTGGCGTGCGGTCTGTTCATGGGGATTGTTTGCGACTACGGCTAATTGCTCGTAACCTGGATAGTAACGACAGAAGGTATAAAGACCATTATCATCTAACAGCCATTGGCTATAAATATCTTCTTTGCGAGGGAAAAAACTTTCTGTGGCGTTGCGAGCAATAATTTCGCGGGGATATTTTAAAATGTTGACGAAACTATCAACTGCAACTGGCTGAATTCGACCGATTAATCTGGTTGTGAGGTTTTGTAAAATTTTCGATGCAGCTTTAGATTTAGCAATGGTGTCTGGATCTTGTGCTGATAAAATAACTCTAATACCTGCTTTGGCACCGTTAGCACAAATTCTGCCAACTAAGTCAGAAATCTGCTCAAATTCAAAGAGAATTGGGGCTTCGTCGATAAAGAATATGGAGGCTGGACTGCTTAATGCACGTCGCAATGCTGCTGAATAAGCACTCAAAGATAGCACTGCTGCATCTTCACTATCTGAAAGATTTCTCAGCGCAAATACCAAAAGTTGAGCATCGGTGGGAAAGCTAGATGGTGCAGAAATAGCTTGTCCCACACGACTAGAAAGCCAAAATTTTAGGCGTAACTGAATTTGACTCAGAGCATCTTCAACCCTACCACTGATAGATTCTATCTCCAGATGTTCTGGTGAGCAAAAATAAAGAAAATCTCTTAATGTAGGAGTTTTTTGCCAAGCCTGAGAACCAAATCCGCCTAACATCGCCTCTCGATATCTCTGCTGTATCCCATTATCAGCAAAGAAGGCTCCTAAAGCTAAATTAAGAATTGACCTGACAGTTTGCGATAGTAGCTGATTTTCGGTGGATGACCCTAAAACCATTGTCATTAGGGCTGATTCTAAAAATACAGTATAATCGAGCAGGCGATCGCGCTGTTGTTCTGGGTCGAGTGAACGCAAATCTGGTTGTTCAAATAAGTTATTAGATTGTTTAGAAATATCAAAATATGCGCCATTAGCCTCCATAAATTCTGTGTAATCTGTGAAGGTAGAAGTACCATCTGGTTTGGGGAAATCTAACGCTACAACAGGAATACCATAAGCCAAAGCCTGTGTTAAAATCCCAGACACCAACACCGATTTTCCTGCACGAGTTGTGGCAAATAGTGCTAAATTTTTGTGTTGGGTAAACAAATCTAAATGTACTGGTGTTCCTCCTTCTTCAGCAATCAACTCAAAGCCTTGATTGTCCCCTTTTTTAGTGATTACTAAAGGCATTAATCCGGGAACTTCACTAGTTAAATATAGTTGGCGACGATTAAAAGGTCTGACTAACAAACCCTCCCAAACTATCGGTAAAGATTGCAGCCAAATCTTCCAAGTATATTCTGTTTCTCTAATTACCTTTGCTGGACGTTGAAAACAGTTTTCAATATATCTTGTGGCTTCATCTAATTGCTCAACAGTGCGACGATGGACAAAAATAGCTATTCCTGTATATATAGGTACTGCACCTTCATATAATTGCTCTTGTGCTGCTACTGATTTCTTTAACTTTAATTGAGCGTTAACATCAATAGTTTTACTCTTTTCTTGCGCCATAAGTGCTGTCATATTTGACTGTTTTAACACTCTTTGCAAAGTAGTTTTCACCAATGCGGGATTGGCTGCAGTCAATTGACAAAAAATCTCCGTATCTACCACATTTTCTCTTGCCAAAAGTTCCCATAAATACCGGAGTTGAGCAGATTTATTCTTCCAGCCTCCAGGTTTTTCCATAAATGTCAAAGCGCCAATATAGCGATTATTAACATTAACCCAGCGACGATCTGCAGCAGGTACACCAGATTCCATTAGCAAAGTTGTACTGTGGAGATTTTCTATCAGTAGTTTGCTACTAGATAAATCTGAATAAACTTGTTCGTGCAGTCCCTCTTCGTCTAAAGTCATTAATTGGGGAATATCTATTGGTGGTGTATCATTAAATCTTCTCCAGGCTTCTCCCCAAAGTTCCTCAGCAGTTAAAGGCTTGATATCCAAACCCATTTTGTTAGATAAAATTTGTTCCCAACGGGAAAAACCTTGTTTGTAAGCATTGGTGATAATGGCTTCTAAGCGCTGGTTTTCTACTTCTGCAAGATCACCTTTGAATTTCAACCACCATGATTCCGCTTGGTTTAACAGTTTTTCGATCCAATCATCCGCATTGCTGGAATTTGGTTCCAGAGTATAAGTTACATAAATCCGCAGAAATTTTGGTTTGCGAATTCCCGCATTACTGAGTTCTTTAATCCTGGCTCTTTCCGCCATCAACAAATATTTGATATTACGTGATGGTGTCCGTTTTATTAGTTTTTCTAGTTCCTTCTGTCGCTGTTTATCTGAACTAAAAGACCCCAAATGCAATGTCATTCTTTCATCGCTAGGGATATCTTTTAACCCCGCTTCAATATTATTCAGAATCGGCTCAATTTGTTCTGTCCGTAAAGTACTGTGAATCCCTCGACACTCAAAACCAAACACAAAGCAAAATGCATCTCTTTGGGTTCCTTTCGTCAATACATAAGCACCCAAATCACGTCCATTAAGTGCGACGCGCAGCATTGTTCCCAAGTGTAAAGAATCTTCAAATGGCGTTAATCTAGTTTCATTACCTGCGATACCGACGCTTTTTTTTCCGATTTTTTCTTTCATTGTTAACTTCTAGGATGCTTCGATAACGAGCAAAGCCTCTAGTCCAAGTGGGGACACCAATAAATTTGCTTAGAAAGCGCCAACTCCTACCACCAGTTAATATCCACCAAGTTGCTATTCCCCAAATTGTAATTAATATCGTCCATAGCCATTTTTGGAAATCACTGGCGAAAATTCCCCCAAAAATTCCATTGATGATAAAGTAGGATGCTAGGGCAATTACTACCCAAGGAAATACTTGATCCGCAGGAATTGGACCTAATGAAGGTTGGCTTCCGAGGATTTGATTTACTGGACGAAATTCTTTGTCTTGATCTCCCGACATGGCTAATGTTTGGCGTTGCTGAATAAAAGTATAAAAATCTCACCCAGAGGAGCCACAAAAATTATTTACTCGTGTCACCAATGACAAAGCCTGTAAGCACATCGGCGATAGTCACAGCCACAACTACTAATAAGGGAGTTCTGGCGAGACTTTGCCAATCTTCATCTTTACGCACGGCATTAATTACGTTAACCAAGGATAACAAAATGTACATTAAATAAAATGCCCGCAACACGTTAAAAATTAAACTCACTGTTGACTGGGTGTTGTTGTTGTTGGTGCTTGAACCCTGAGTAAAAGTATTTTTAAAGAAATTTTCGGCTTTGCTAAAAAATTGTGCTTGTGCGGGGGCTGCAAAATAGTCTAACCAAAATAAACTCAAAATGACAGCTGCTGCTAAAATTTGCAAGATGATGCGCGATCGCTTGGGTAAATCTACCTGTAACCCGATTTGCTGTATGACTATTGCAATTAAACTACCAATTAGCAAACAAAAAAGCAGAATAGGACTTTTGAGGCTGATAACACTTAAAAATACTGCACAAGCAATCAAAAAGGGTACGGATTCCATCAGGCTAAGACGCCCGAACTTAAGTATATTTGCCAACATCGGTAACTTTTTCACCGTAATATCCGTGAAAATATGGTCAACATTTGCATTATAGCTTTCTTTAGACATTTACTAAATAACCTTATTGTCACTAATTAGATGTTTTCTAGTATACTGGACTAATCACAATTTAACATGATCTAATATATACCTTTAATAAAATCATAAATTTA
Organism: Gloeotrichia echinulata CP02; assembly: GCA_038087035.1. Taxonomy (NCBI): domain Bacteria; kingdom Bacillati; phylum Cyanobacteriota; class Cyanophyceae; order Nostocales; family Gloeotrichiaceae; genus Gloeotrichia; species Gloeotrichia echinulata. The sequence continues at coordinate 2,922,666 of CP051187.1, forward strand.
GTGTAGAGTCTTGTACCTATAATTATCAATATTAAGTTAAGCTCATCAATACATAGATTGGTGTGTTGCTGAAACCTTTATTTATCCTGAATTTCGCCTACAAGCTGCTATGCCAAATTTTTTATTCATTATGGTCTCATATAAATCAGGACAAGTCTGTACTATTTTGCTACATTTAAATATTCACCGATTTAGTTCTATGTTTGTTGCCAATTAGGCTGATAATTATTATAGAAAATTATCAATATTCTATTAATCTAGATAAATTGCTTATTTATAGTTTTCCTCAACTAGTAGAAATCCATTTTTTACCATGTCCTTAACCTGTTGCATATTCATTATTTTTAGCACCGCTTTTTAATCCAGTCCTCTGTCTAGTTGAAGTATTTACCAGGACTTTAGTATGAATAGCAACAATCACTTACACATGCTCCTCGCAGATACACCTGTTGGTAATGTATTACCTGCAATAGCACAGCTTAATCTACCGAATTGGTGGTTGGCAGGGGGTGCAGTGCGAAATACAGTTTGGCATTCCATTTTTGGCAAGGACTGCGGCTTAGTTATCAAGGATTTTGATATTGCATTTTTTGATGAACAGGGAGACCGTACCCAGGAACTAGCAGCAAAAGCCACCCTCACAACACAGTTTCCTGATGATCTGTTTGATGTGAAAAATCAAGCCAGTTTTGGTCGTTGGCGCTTTGGGCTAAGACCATACACTAGTACTGAGGATGCTATCACAGAATGGCTACACACTGCCACGACTGTAGGAGTGCGCTTAGACACACAAGGGGAATGGCAATTTTTCACCCCCTATGGATTGGATGACCTATTTGCTGGGATTATCCGCCCTACCCCTGTACATACAAATAACCCAGATGCCCATAATAAGGCCTCTGGTTTCTTGCAAAAATGTCCTTATTTGCGCTTGGCGTAATGCTACTATTTTCCTAGCCAAAACGCTAAGGGGTTCTGAGTTGGACGACAATCAGGATAGAATCGTAGGTAGAATTCCATATCGGATTGCCAAGGGCGAGCTGCAATTCCCAATCCCAAGCAGAGGTGAGTTAGCGATCGCCCAAATTGTTCGTGGTGTCCTGGATAACCCGCATGGGCATGGGCATATTCATGGACAACTAATAGTAGCCAGTCTTCTGGCACCACTCGTCCCACGTCAATCAGGATGGTGATTGGATTGGTATCAAGATTGCACAGGGCATAAATTTCAAAGCACTGAGCCAAAGGAGCAGCAAAAATTTGAATATCAGGTTGCTCCCAGGGGTGAAAACAATCATGACAAGCCTGAAGATAGTTTTCCAGTTGTCTGTTCACCCCATCAATATGCTCACCGATCCAAGTACACAGAGGAATACGGTTATCCATATCATAAACCACATCGATCATTTCTGAGTCGAGAGCTAGACCGCGAAGTCCATACAGGTAGTCTAAACCTCGCGTAAATGGATCGGTGCTGGTGGTGATGATTAATTTACCAACCAAAGAAGGACAAATATTTTGTGGGTTCAACCGCATTTTTAATCTGTTCAGGGGTAACATTTGAGAGGTCAGCCCCATCTGGGTTAGAGGTAACTTCTGCAGCGTCTGCAACCCGGAATTCGGTACAGAAGGTGGCGGTGCTAAAACCACCAAATCGTTTTACAGTACTGGTTCGCATCCGAATGCTAGGACTAACAAACCAGAATCTCTCAATAGAACTCATGGTTTCATATTCCGTCGTCAAGACTAACCCATCTTCATCATCCATGTGATAGCGCCCCGCCACTGGGACGATTTCCGCATAGCCCCGTTCTCGCAATAATGATCCTTGGCGGGGGTTATCTGCATCAGGGATCAAAGAGAATACTGTGGAACCTTGATGGTTTTCCTCATCTCTATCCCATCCCATTGCACCTTCCCAAGAGACAAACGCACCACCAATCGCCAAGTTAGGGTCAACCTCATGGAGTTTGCAGATCTCAATCACTTGGGGATGATCCGCTGCAAGGGCTTCAACTAGAATCTCAGATTCGCCAGCTTCAGATCGCTTGAAAGCTAGGTGATGCGTTGTTCGTTGCGATCGCCATTTACCTGTACTCAGTTCAAAAAACTCCATTGCATCCATAAAGCTAACTCCAAACAAAAATTGGCAAACCCCTATGCTGATCAATTATAAAACCTCCCCGCGTTTTCGGGGTTTAGCATTGCTAAACCCCTACGACATCTCCGGTTTTTTGTCGCCACATATTTCGTCTCGTTCCCAGCCTCCAGGCTGGGAATGTAATCTCATAGGCTCTGCCTTTTGTCAAGCTACTGGAGGCGGAGCCTCCCAGAATGGTTTCCCAGTCTAGAGCCTGGGAACCAGTCAACCTACGATTTTCTTTTGGTAGGGGCACGGCATTCGTCTCGTTCCCAGCCTCCAGGCTGGGAATGTAATCTCATAGGCTCTGCCTTTTGTCAAGCTACTGGAGGCGGAGCCTCCCAGAATGGTTTCCCAGTCTAGAGCCTGGGAACCAGTCAACCTACGATTTTCTTTTGGTAGGGGCACGGCAATGCCGTGCCCTTACGGGAAATCTCTTAATCCACAGAAAGTCCTTTGGAGGCTAGCCATTCGCGGTTGAATATTCGCGATTGATAACGGGAACCGCTATCACATAAGATGGTGACAATGGTGTGTCCTGGCCCCAACTGCTGGGCTAAAGCAACTGCTGCGGCTACATTAATACCAGTTGAACCACCCATTAATAGTCCGTCTTTTCTGAGCAGCTGGTAAACTACTCGCAAAGCTTCTGTATCATCAATTTGGATGGCATCATCCGTGGGTACGCCTTGCATATTGGCTGTAATGCGACTGTTACCAATGCCTTCAGTAATGGAATTGCCTTCCATTTTGATTTCACCGGTTTTGATGTAGCTGTAAATTCCGCTACCCAAGGGGTCGGCGACAACACATTTAACCGCCGGATTTTTTTCTTTCAGGTACAGTGAGACACCAGCAAATGTACCGCCGGTACCAGTCGCGGCTACCCAACCATCTATTTTACCATTTGTCTGTGTCCAAATTTCTGGGCCTGTGGTTTCGTAGTGGGCTTGGCGATTGGCTAAGTTATCAAATTGATTTGCCCAAATGGCGTTTTCTAACTCAGCGGCAATTCTACCAGATAGTTTGACGTAGTTGTTGGGGTCTTTGTAAGGTACTGCGGGGACGGGACGGACTTCTGCGCCCAGTGTTGTCAGTGCGTCTATCTTTTCTTGGGATTGGGTATTAGGAATGATAATTAGGCATTTGTAGCCTTTGGCGTTGCAAATATGCGCCAATCCAATCCCAGTATTACCAGCGGTTCCTTCGACAACGGTGCCACCAGGTTTGAGTAAACCTTTTTTTTCCGCATCTTCTATGATGTAAAGTGCGGCGCGGTCTTTGACGGAACCGCCAGGATTCAGAAATTCTGCTTTAGCGAGAATTTCGCACCCTGTTTCTGAGCTAAAGCTATTTAAGCGAATCAGGGGTGTATTACCAATTGTGCCGACAAAGCCATTTGTGATGGTCATTTTTTCTGTATCTAAGTTCTATATAAAAATTTTGGCTATTATTTGCGATTTTTGGGCAAAAAAAAATCGAGTCCCCATGAGGCGACAAAAGGAGAGAAAAAAAGAACAAGTGTAAAGCGTAAAAGGTGTAAAGTATAAAGAGCTACCGGATAATCCTCCCGAACGCGCAGACAACACGAAAACCATTATAGTTGAGGCGGAAGTCGCGCTCCGCCCTATTGTTGAGGTCGCGGGACGCGGAACGGCAGCGTTCAGGATTGCTGATCCAGGAACCGCCCCGCAGCATGGCTCCTTGTCCCTTTTGGTAAAGATTCTGATTACTTAGGCTGCGCTCAGTAACCATCTCGTCAAACCAAGGACTACCATCTGTAGTCGCTCCCTTATAGTGACTGTGCCAATCATCAAGACACCATTCCCACACGTTCCCATGCATATCGTATAACCCAAAATTATTAGCTACGCCAAAGCTGCCTACAACTGTAGTTTCTCCTCGATATGTTCCTTTCACACCTGCGCCATAAGTGTAGTCAGCATTATAGTTTGCCAATTCTGATGTAATTGTTTCGCCAAAGTGGAATGGGGTCGTAGTTCCTGCTCTACAGGCATATTCCCATTCCGCTTCACTGGGTAGGCGGTATTGTCTTTTTGTGTGGGAGGTAAGGCGATCGCAAAACTCAACCGCATCGTACCAGCAAACTTGCTCTACAGGGCGATTATCACCTTTAAAGCTAGATAGGTGGGGTTCAAGTTGGCGGTTTACTTGCGGTAGTGCTGCTACTGCTCTCCACTGTTCTTGAGTGACTGGATACTTACCCATGAAGAATTGCTGAATGTTTACTAAATGCTGAGGGCTTTCTGACCTACTACGTTGTAGTTCATCTTCTGGCGAACCCATCATAAAACTCCCCTCTGGAATCAGCATCATTTCTAGCCCAATCTCATTACCCAAGTCTTCTACATAGTATTGGGCTGTCTTCTGTGTTTGGATTATAACTGTTTGTGGGTTGATAGAATTATCTATAAAAATGATATTTTTAACTTTAAAGTTACATTTCTGTAATGGTGGATGTTCCTCTTGTTCAACTTGTTTTGCAAATTCAGCATATTCTCCACCTAATGCGTTGAGAACTTTTAAAGAAATGGTAGCATAAGCTTTTTCTAAATTTTCTTGCTCTCCATCGTCCGCTGATGGTGGTTGTTTTAATAAAGCAACACATTCTTTTAAAGACTTGCCTATTTGCTTTTCTATATAATCTGATATGGTATGATAAATAAATTGAGAATCACTAAATGGCGCGTCTCCTAATAAAGTAGTCCTAATTTCTGGTACTACCTCATCAAATACTACTCCATCAGGATTGATATCTGTGGTAATCTCAGTTAAAGGTTTAAGTATTCCTCCTAACAAGACTTCAGCCGTATGCACAGGTCCAGATTCAGGTAATAAAGTTTCTTGAACTAAGCGAATTACAGGTAAAGTAATTAAAGGTGCAGCCATTAATAATCCTGCTAATTTCCGTCCTAAAGGGGATGAAATGCGCCGGAAACGTTCAATCCTTTCTGCTGCATTTAAGTTACTAATTTGAGTTTGAGGTAAATGAGGTGGTGGAGTAAAATCTGAATTGTGAGGGAAGATAAAACCACCGTTGATTTTATTATATTTTCCCACTAAGAACTCCGCCCAATTACTAGCAATTTCTGCTTCAACAGTTAAAACAGGAATTTTTGACCTATTTTCTAAGTCAAAATCTTTCCAGAGTAGAAGTTCATCAATACGTAAATTGCTATTAGCGACTTCTGATGTTGAACCGCCATTTCGATTAACTAATCTGACCGCAGCACCTACTCTTAATCCACTTCTTAACCAGAGAGTGTTAGGTAACATTTGTAAAATTGCTAGGGGTTGATGTTTTGTCCAATATTGTAAAGCAGAAAGAATAGTTCCATCAAACCACATTGGTGCAACACAATCACTAACAATTAATATTAAACAGCGTCCGGTGGGATCAATTAATTCTTTAATATTTTTAATTTGAACATTTTTCGCTTGTTGTTTACCAACTTTAGCCTTAATAATAATCTTGTCGTTATCTTTAGTTAATCCCCATGTCCGAACTTCTCGAAAAATTCCGTAATGTTCTAATAGTTCTTTTAATTCTTCAATCAGCTTACGCCAAATTATCATTGATGAATTATCATCTATAATTAAAGCTAAATCCAACCAAGGTTCAGGTTCACTTTTAAGGACAGGAATACAGATGCTTTGTTCAACTGTACTTTGTTCAGCTATCAGTTTGACTGTTTCTATTTCATCGAGTATTGTTTGTCTTCCTGAATCTACCCGACGCATTAAAGGACGTAATGCTTTAACAAATTCTAATGGTTCCCTTAATGAACGGGGATCTGTATGTCTAATGGGTAAGGTTTTTCCTTTAATCTTATCATCAAAATTCTTTCTAGGAGATGGGGGAGAAATTTCAACTCCTCGTTTATCTCGTACTGAGCGTTGACGTTGGTCAACATTTGATCGATTTCGCTGATAATCATCTTCTTTTGGTTTCTCTTTTTCTGGAGGTGCTTCTTCTGGTATTTTGGTTTTGGCTGAATATTCTTGTTGTTTTAAAGCTAACCAAAGAACATCTGCGATATCTTCTCCCGTCAGGTCACAATGGACATTTAAACGGGATATTAATTGTTTGAGTTTGTTGTTCTTTAAGATTGGTTTAGCCATTTTTTCATAACGAAATAATTTTTAGCTCACGCATTCGCGGAGCGTCTCGTAGAGAAGGCGCATTCGCGAAGCGTTCTCGAAGAGTAGGCGCAAAGAAGGAAAATTATAGGTAATCAAAGACCGAGAAGGGACTAAGGAAAAACTTCGGTTTAAACAATCTGGTGAGAAATCTGGGTGAATTCTTACTTATTATCACTCAATTTCAGTAAGTGATTTCATTAATAAATCTCGAATTGCTTCTTTTTTCTCTTCATCTTGAGGACTATCTTCATGGGTAATGACGTAAATTGCATTTAATAACTGATCTGTGGCTTTATCCCTGGCTTCTCCTGACTTGGGAAGAAAGTGTTCAATTAATTGATTAATTTTTTCAGTTTCTTGATTAAATAATTCTTCGCCAAAATGGGCTTTAACGATTATTTCTAATTCATCTGTGTTAGGATCAGGCATTCTCACTCGTAAACATCGACGTTTAAAGGCTTGAGGAAAGTCTCTTTCTCCATTACTGGTCATGACAATAATAGGAAAAGCATAGCATTTTACTCGTCCGCTTTTAATGCTGACATCAATATCTTCATCTTGAGTTTGTACTTCAAATATGTTATCTTGATTTTTATCTTTAGAACGTCTAACTAATTCAGGAATTTCAAACTGTCCCTCTTCGAGCAGATTCAATAAATCATTCGGTAGGTTAATATCACTTTTATCAATTTCGTCAATTAATAATACTCTGGGTAGATAGGATGGTAAAAAAGCTGTTCCTAATGGTCCTAATTTAATATATTGTCCAATGGGTTGTTCTTCACTTTCTTTGTTATTGGCATCTTGGAGGCGAGCGATCGCATCATAGCGATATAATCCTTCTTGGAGGGTGGATCTGGCTGTAATTGACCAAGATAGTACTGGCCCTAAGTTTAATTCATAGGCGATCGCATAAGCTAAAGATGTTTTTCCTGAACCAGGATTTCCGGTTACTAATAAAGGTCGTCTTAAATAAATGGCCGCATTCACAGCATCTCTCACATCAGTTGCTTGTTTAGATTCAGAAAGTCTAAAGTTTTGCCCTTTTTTGATTTCTCTTTCTTTCTTTTTCGCTAATTCAATTAATTCATAAAAGCGGCTTTTATCTACAGTTTCAGGAATCTGGTTTTCTGATTCTGATGATGATTGTATATTATTTTTATTTTTGACAAAATCTTCCTCTTTACCAAACTGTCGCCAAGGAGGAGATTTAATATTTTTAATTTTTTCTCGTAATTCTGTAATTTCGGTATCTTCTAATTTTGGCTTGCGTTCACCTTTACCATGAAATAAATACCATTCTGTCATAATTCTCCTCCTTGTGTATATTGATTAAATGTTAGTTAAACGCCAAAAGTTAAGATATCACTACCTTTCGCTAAATCAAATTTAGAGGGTAAGCGACGGGGATTATCAAACAAAAAACCAAGATGATATCCTAAATATTGTTCGTGTTTTGTTTTATCCTCTATATAAGCGTCTCGTCGAACATCTTGAATTAATTTAAATAAATTGCTAGATTTTTTTAAATCATCAATTGTGAAAATATCTTCAAATTGATTTATCGTTGTATCCTCCTTAAGTTTTAGGCTTTCTAGTGAGCCATTTCTCAACCAAAAACTAAAGGGAAAACCACAACGTAAAATAGTAATCAAAAAATCATCAATATGACAATTATACTCTGGATTAAGCAAAGGAACATTCATATTAATACTAATAGTTGTGGTTACTGCTTTTCTAAATGTTTTCCAGTTATACCCTTGGTTTAGGTTGTTTTTATTAAAACAGACTATTTTTTGATTAATTTCGGTTAATTGATGCAGTTCATCCCATTTTCTTAAAATTTTATCATGTAAACTATAATCTTGAAAGCGATTATAAGAACGAGTAACTAATTTGTATTCATAACCAAACCAGGGCGGTTCTGTTTCATTTGGAAGAGGAGGAATTTTTTCAATCTCAAGAGCAAATTTGATTAAATATTGATTAGGTAAAAATAACTCAATTGTTAACTCATGACTGTTATTGCAATCACGATTCAGAATTTTCCTTACCTTATTAATTAAATCATAAATCCTTTGACAAATATCACCGTAATCAGTATCAATTTCGTCAAAAATAATAGGATATTTTGTTAATGGTTCCTGGTCATCTTGCTGAAAAATTAATTCTGATTGTAATTTACATCTATTCAAACCTTCAGAAGAATTACAAGGTTCGCACGTAATAAGTAAATAAGGATATTTGTCTTGATAAATGTTATTATCTGGATTGCAATCTTTAGGTTTAACTTGTTTTAATTGATTCCAAAAACTTGGGTCTATATTTAGACTTACAAGTGTTTCATTAATCCAATTCTCTAAATCTGAATTCTTTGGGTTATCAGTATGATAAAGATAATTAGCAAATTGTAGTATTAATATATTAATTTGGTAATCATTATTCTGCTTGTGTTCTATTTTTAATAAAATATCTTTTAAATAATCAAAATCCCCTGCTGTTGATAATTTAATATAATTACTTTTAGGATCGTTGCTAAACTGTTTTAATATATCATAGCAACAATTTTTTATAATATCCCAATTATAATTTTCTATTATTTGTCGTAACCTATCCCATTGCTGTTCTAAAATTTTATAATCATTGGCTGATTTAGTTAACCATAATTTTCCTGGTTGATTACCAGATGCGTATGTAGGAGACACAAAAATAGGAATTGATTCATTTTGATAATTCTCCTTAAAAGTTTCTTGTATTTTTTGTATTATTGGCTCTATATTTTCATGAAGCAATAATTGATCTTTAGAAATTATATTTATATTGTTTAACTTTTCTAACAACACCTTAGAAAATAATCCTGTTTTCTCAGCATCAAGATTTTTAGCTCTATATCCTTCTTTTGTTGCAAATAAAATAACCTGTTGACGTTCTTTTATTAAAGGAGTTGTGTTAGGATATTCCTCTTTGGGGAATAATGATGCTTGATCATTATAATCAGCACAGGCATCAATTATCAATATTTGTTGATTAAATTCTCCAAAAATATCTGACTTTAACGATTGTAATAAAGATTGTAAATTCAGATTTTGTTTTCCATCGTCATAGAACAACCGACGATCTTCATAACCATTGCTAATACCATGTCCACCCCAATATATATACAGTAAATTACCTTCTTGTTTTTTTTCAGGAATTTTTTCATTAATTGCGTTATAAATATTTTCACGAGTAGCTTTTTGTCTTTTATCCCATAGAGATTTGAAGTTCTGATTATTTTTTAGTTTATCTGGTTCAGCTAATTCAGAAATATAAAGCATAATATTATCAAGAGGAACACATCTATCAAGCAACCACTTTGCAAAATCTAAAGCATTTACAGCCGCTCCAGGTAAGTCCCAACTTGAACCAGGATCATATTTTTCTATACCAACAACTACTGCATAAGTTTTTTGAGGATCAGAATTACTCATCTTGCTTTTATAATCCTCTAATTCTTGGTAAAATTGCTTTCCATGTAGCTTTATTACTCCAATAAGCACTATGAGATTGGGGAAAAGGTTGTTGATTATCTACTAGGATATCTTGTACCCTAGGGAAAATATTTCCGCCAATATAACTAAGAAAATCTTGTAGATCATAAATATTTAGCCATTCAGGAAATTTTTCAGGTAATCGTTGATTAATATCACTATTAAATTCTAAACTTTGCAGGGCATTAAGTTCATAAAAATAAGGAGCTTGTGAACCAACGGTTATTAATAATTTAACTTTTTTTATTGCTTCTTCTTGATTCAAGATTTTTATTTTTTCAACCAATAAATCAACACAAGCAATTCCTCCTAAACTATGAGCAAGTAAAACCACTGGAGGTTCAGCTTCTTGAATATATTTATAAATTAAATCCCTAATTTTTATACCACGTCCTTGATAAAGTAATATATCACCAACTGCTGGATAGGTTATATCTGAAATAACTCCTCTTTTGCGTTTGAGATGATTTGTTGCTAGTGGTTTACCCAATTTTAAAATTTGCTCTTTTAACCAATCTCCAATACCACGCTCTGAATCTATAATTTGACTACTAAGAGAATTGATTAAGTTATCTCTTAATGTCGAATCTGTCAAAATCGGTGCAAATATTTTGTTTTCTTCGCAAATAGTAATTGATGTAGCGATAATGGCTCTAGCGATCGCATTACGATATTCTATTAAAGTATTATCTGAAATAGTTTTTAGAGCATCTTTATACGCTAGTGAATTAACAACATTTTTACAAGCATCTGCAAAAATATCTGCAATTCCACATTTTTGTAATTCAGCTTTTAAATTATCTGAAGGTTGAAAATTTTTTACTTTATTATCTAGTTTTTCGCTTGGCGTTTCTTGACGCGGAGTAAAAGGCTGTTTTTCTGGTGTTTTCAGCGAAAGCAACCGCAATTCATACAAAGGATCTTGATATAATTGCTGCCAACGGATAATATTTTCATCAGCTTGAGTTGCTTGATTATCCTTTCGAGTAGAATCATAGAGGGGAATAGAAGCTCCATCGGCATTTAATTTAGCTCCTAGAGAATCCCCCCATGCACAAGAAACTACTGTTAAGTTTGGTAGTTCTTCCAGAAGTTTTCCTTTAATTTGTGTAAATGTTTGTGAAAGTACAGGTTCTCTAACTGAGATTCCATGAATAAATATTATGGTTGTCATAATTTATTTTTGATTGAAACTATTAAATATTTCCCTAGCTTGTACTTACAGCCATTTTCAGGTAAATAGACCACAGGGTAGGGGCGCAAGGCCTTGCGCCCCTACGAAGATCTGTGGTTATTGGGTGAAAACCGCTGTAATATAGTAAACATATAGTAAACTTTCAATACAGCAATTTTACTGAGCGATACCTACAGTCAGCTATCGCTAAGGCACTGACAACCACATCTGTCCTCGACGTGCCAGTTTGCTCAACGTAGCTGTTTTTATTAAACCAGATTTTTGCCAAGCTTACTTCTTTGGGAGGATGAACAATGACAAATGACGACCAAAGCCAGTACGGTTTATTTGCGCCGACCTACTTACCAAACTTTGGTCATATCCAGAACAAACCCAGGTAAAACTAACTCGTCGCTAATAGTCGCCGGATTTTCCAAACATTCCTCTGGTACACCAGGACGATAAATATAAACTTTGCGTTCTTTGCGGTCAATTAGCCAGCCTAGCTGTATTCCAGGCTCCCGCATATATTCTGCCATTTTTTCTTGCAAAGTTTTCAGGTTGTCAGAAGGTGATCTCAGTTCTATGACAAAATCTGGACAGATGGGAGCAAATTTCTGCTGTTGTTCTAAAGACAAACCATTCCACCTTTCCAGTGTCATCCAAGATACATCCGGCGATCTATCTGCACCAGTTGATAGCTTAAATCCTGTACTGGAGTCAAAGCAAATACCCGTACCATTTTTTTCTGCCCAAACTCCTACCTGTACTGCTACATTAAAGTTACGATTGCCTGTTTCTGAACCTGTAGGCGGCATAATTGATATCTCTCCAAATCTGTTCTTCTCAATGCGTAAGTCACGATTGACCTGACAGAATTCAAAAAACTGCTCGTCTGTCATATCCATTGAAGGTGGAATTCGTAACACAATAGGCGATGAAAACATAATACCTACCCGACTGTCTCTTATTTTTATTCTCGCGCAACCTGCTTTTTTGGTGAGACTATTCCATGAAGCATATGGCGAATATACGCTCATGTAGCGGTTCTGGGGCGTCATCGTACCAGCAAATATCTGCGTGTGAAGGAAATTTTGTAGCTTTAGGCTTTTGAACATAACCTTTAGATGCAATACTGTTCGGTTACAGCCATTTTCAGGTAAATAGACCACAGGGTAGGGGCGCAAGGCCTTGCGCCCCTACGAAGATCTGTGGTTATTGCGTGAAAATTGCTGTAAGCCCTTTTTGGGCATCATAGATAACGATATTTCAAGGGTTTCAGCCGACTTGATTTCCAAAACATACCAGTATTGCCTTTAGATGGGTCGCGATCGCATAAATAAATTTATGTAAAATTGTAGTTGGAATTACGTATTTCCTGGGTAAATATACTTTATAGTGTGACTACATCCAACATTCTGCAACCACCGATATCACAATCGGCACTTTCGGATTTTCATCCAAAATTTAGGCGCTATTTTATACCAGAATTGAGGAGTCTTGGCAGGCGATGGCTGCGCTTGAAAGTGCCGTATTTAACCCCAAATCTTCAAACTTCCAAAATTCGTTGTCTGTGAGTTGATGGTGCAGAATGTGGCATGTACACAGTCAATTCACTTAGGCAATAATTATGGCAATTATAAATGGAACCAACGTTAATGATATCCTCAATGGCACAACTGGGGATGATGTAATTAAAGGCTTAGGAGCAAATGATGTCCTCTATGGTAACGGAGGTAACGACATCCTAGATGGTGGCTCAGGGAATGATACTCTCAATGCAGCCTCTGCTGGTGGAAACAATACTCTTAGGGGCGGCAGTGGCAATGATAATTTAGATATTACCTATTCTTCGGGGAATAACACTTTAGAAGGCGGTTCGGAAGCTGATAATCTTAACGCCTTTTTTTCGAGTGGAAATAACACCGTCAAGGGTGGAAGTGGGGACGATTATCTAAATACCTCTTCATCTAGTGGCAATAATAGCCTCAGTGGGGATGCAGGGAATGACACTCTTGATATTAGTTACTCTACAGGCAACAATACACTTTCCGGCGGAAGTGGGGCTGATAACTTTTACGCTTATGCAGTCAGTGGTACAAACACCCTCAACGGTGGTGCTGATGATGATTCGTTCTACATCGGCGCCCCAATCACTCCCCCCTCTTCCTTAGTGACTCAAACGGTAGATGGAGGAGCAGGTAACGATTACTTGTCAGTCGATTATAGCAATGCTAGCACCGGAATCACCTCGACCTTCGATGCGACTAATCAGCAAGGCTCGCTCACCGCAGGCACAAATCAAGTTAGCTACAAGAATATCGAGAGCTTAGAGGTTACAGGTACAGCCTACGATGATAATATCACAGTTTCCGGCTACTACAACAACTACTTCGACGAGGAGAAATACGAATATCAGAGCGATGGTTATGCCTCATTAGGGAACAACACCCTCAATGGTGGTGCTGGTAACGATAATTTGACTGCTAATTATTCCACAGGGAATAACCTATTGGATGGTGGCGATGGCAATGATTCTCTGAGCGCCTCTGGCGAGTTTTACTACAGCCTCATCTTTAGCTATAATAATTATGGTTATCCCTCATCCGGCAATAATACCCTCAACGGTGGTGCCGGTGACGATACGTTGAATATTGACTATTCCACAGGGAATAACCTGCTTGATGGTGGCGATGGTAATGATTCTTTGAGTTCCTCTGGCTACTTCTATGCTGACTCCTCTATTGGTTATTATGAGGAGGAGCAGTATGCTTTTCCCTCATCAGGGAATAACACCCTCAACGGTGGTGCTGGGGACGATAATTTGAATGTTCAGGGTTCAACAGGGAATAACTTACTCGATGGGGGCGATGGTAATGATTCTCTGAGTGCCTCTGGTTATTACATAACAGTTTTCAGAAGTTATCTGGTTTTTGGGGGTTCAGGAAATAACACCCTAGATGGTGGCGCTGGTAACGATGATTTGAGTGCTAACTATTCATCAGGGAACAACTTGCTCTCTGGTGGTGATGGTAACGATATCTTAAGTGCTAATTCTTCAAGCCGTAATAACACCCTAGATGGTGGTTCTGGTGACGATATCTTGAATGCTAGTTCTTCAAGCGGTAAGAACACCCTCAATGGTGGCGATGGTAATGATAATTTGAATGCTTACCTTTCAACAGGTAATAATACCCTTGATGGTGGCGATGGTAACGATAATTTGAGTGCTAACTACTCATTAGGCAATAATTTGCTCTCTGGTGGCGATGGCAATGATTCTCTGAGTGCTTCTGGCATATACAACACAGACCGATATGATGGTAATCTCACTTACTCTAACTCAGGAAATAACACTCTCAATGGTGGTACTGGTGACGATATCTTGAATGTTAACGTTTCAACGGGCGATAACCTGTTGGATGGTGGCGATGGCAATGATTCTCTGAGTGCCTCTGGCTACGAATACTACCAAAACTACCTTGATGAAGAGCGCGCTTACTACACATCAGGTAATAATACCCTCAATGGTGGTGCTGGTGATGATTCATTAATTGTAGACTATTCAACAGGCAATAACCTCCTTGATGGTGGCGATGGTAATGATTCTCTGAGTGCTTCTGGCTACGGTAGCTACTACGATTGGTCTTTCGGTGAAACCGTTTATTTCTCCACTTCAGGCAATAACACCCTCAATGGTGGCGCTGGTAACGATACGTTGAATATGGACTATTCCACAGGTAATAACCTGCTTGATGGTGGCGATGGCAATGATTCTCTGAGTGCTTCTGGCTACGGTAGCTACAGCTACTACGACTATATATCCGGTCAAGATGTAACTGTCTATGTCTCAGCCGCAGGTAACAACACTCTAAGTGGTGGTGCTGGTGATGATTCGTTAATTGTAGACTATTCAACAGGCGATAACTTACTGGATGGTGGCGAGGGCAATGATATTCTTTTTGCCGACAAGGCCTCTGGTAATAATACCCTCAATGGTGGTGCTGGTGATGATGTCTTAGGTGTGGACTATTCAAGTGGCGATAACCTACTGGATGGTGGCGATGGTAATGATATTCTGTCTGCCGAAAGTACCTTTGGTAATAACACCCTCAACGGTGGTGCTGGTGATGATTCCTTAATTGTGGACTATTCCAGTGGCAATAACCTGCTTGATGGTGGTGATGGTAATGATTCTCTCAGTGCCAATGATGCCTCTGGTAATAATACCCTCAATGGTGGTAATGGAGATGACACCCTTTCTGGTGGCAATAGCGATGATATTCTCACAGGTGGCAGTGGTAATGATATCATCTATGGATATGGCGGTAATGATACCTTTGTCTTCAATAGTTTCACTGAAGGTGTTGATAGTCTTTATGACTTCGACGCGACTAATGAAAGCATTCAGGTATCGGCTACTGGTTTTGGTGGCGGGTTATTAGCAGGTTCGCTCTTTGCTAGTCAGTTTACCCTAGGAGCATCGGCAACGACAAGCGATCAGCGATTTATCTATGACTTCACCACAGGTGCGCTGTATTTTGATCAAGATGGTAGTGCTGATGGATTTAGTCAGGTACAATTTGCACAACTATCTGGAGTGCCGTCACTAACCGAAAACAATTTTGTGATTGTTTAGCTTTCCCGACAGAAGCCCCACGCTCACTCGAATGAGCGTGGGATGAATGGCGCGTGAGTGACGAATTGACCAACGAGCGAAATTGAGCATAGCGAAATCAGAAATGTTGGTCGGTGAGGAATGAACAAAATATTTGATATAATTTTAACAAGTAGGTGTAATCCAATTAAATGCTGAAAAGCAGCCTATTAAAATAAAAGCTAATTGTTTGGCTTAACCAAAGAACCGTGGTTAGCACAGTCTTAAAGCTCAGTCAATGTCTTGATAGAAGAGTCGCACAGAAGCCCACACTCACCTGAAAGGGAGTGTGTGGAGTACGTCACGACTGCTGTAGTTTATTTACAGCAGTTTTCAGGTAAATAGTCAACGCGGTAGGGGCGCAAGGCCTTGCGCCCCGGAGAGGATCTGTGGTTATTGCATGAAAATTGCTGTAAGTCGTGAACAGAGTTGAAAAGTAATTTCACGCGGAGTCGCAGAGTCGCAGAGAGGAGATGTAAGAGCAATTTTTGGCTTTGGTGAATTATCTCAAAATCTTACTCTCTGCGCCTGGGGAGTCTTTGGGTGAAATAATCTTAGGGACTTACTTGTTAGGTTGAGGAGTCAAGCGCAAGTAGGGTTTGACTTCTTGATAACCTTTGGGGAATTTTTCTTTAAGGACTTCTGGATCTTTGAGCGAGGGGACAATTACGACATCTTCCCCATCTTTCCAGTCTGCTGGTGTTGCTACGCTGTAATTATCTGTCAATTGCAGAGAATCAATTACTCGCAACAGTTCATCAAAGTTGCGTCCAGTGCTGGGGGGATAGGTGAAAGTGAGACGGAGTTTCTTACTGGGGTCAATAACAAACACAGATCGCACGGTTACGGTTGCCGCAGCATTGGGGTGGATCATATCATAAAGGTCAGAAACTTTACGATCGCCATCTGCCAAAATTGGGTAGTTAAGAGTGGTGCTTTGAGTCTCTTCGATATCTCCCACCCATCCTTTGTGGGATTCTACATCGTCAACGCTGAGGGCGATCGCCTTAACATTGCGCTTGTCAAATTCTGGTTTCAGTTTTGCAACTGTGCCTAATTCAGTTGTGCAAACAGGTGTAAAGTCTGCAGGGTGAGAAAACAGCACTACCCAGCTGTCACCTGCCCATGCGTAAAAATCTATGTCGCCATGTGTCGAAGCTTGCGTAAAATTTGGTACTGTATCACCTAGGCGGAGAGTCATTTGAGATTCCCTGGAGTTAGAAAGGCATTTTCTATTCTACTACTTCATCATGACATAAAACTCCGGTTCGCCAATCGGATTAAGAGATTTGCAATAAAATTTAGCAGTTTTTAATTTTAGTTATCTTACAGCAATTTTCACCCAATAACCACAGATCTTCGTAGGGGCGCAAGGCCTTGCGCCCCAAAAGCGTGGTCTATTTACCTGAAAATGGCTGTAATTCGTATGCCTTTAATGCTTGAGCAATATTTTCTCATAAGCTTGGATGGTTTGGCGAGCGATCGCACTCCAGCTATAATTTTTCAATGCATATTCTTGGGCATTTAATCCCCGTTGTTGACATTCTGTAGGATTTTGCAAAGCCTCTTGTAATAACTCTACAAGTTCTGTAACATCAGTGGCACCTA
The DNA here is from genome assembly GCA_038087035.1 of Gloeotrichia echinulata CP02. NCBI lineage: Bacteria > Bacillati > Cyanobacteriota > Cyanophyceae > Nostocales > Gloeotrichiaceae > Gloeotrichia > Gloeotrichia echinulata. The sequence goes on from CP051187.1 coordinate 2,939,939, forward strand.
CCCAACCTGACTGACTCTCGCGCACTTGATGACAAATATGCACCTGGTCAGAAATTACTACAGGTGTACCTGCTACCATCGCCTCAGCTACAGCAATACCGAAATTTTCATAATAAGAAGGCAAGACGAATAAATCAGCAGCTTGGAGTAAAGTAGCTTTGGCGTCACCCGTGACAAAGCCTGTTATAGTGGTGTGCGATCGCAAAGGTGAATTTTTGATCTGAGATTTGATATTTTGTTCATAAGCTGGGTCTTGAGGATTGGTTCCAGCCAAAACAAAATGAAATTTTAACCCATCGTCCAACAACTTTTCTAATGCTGGAATCAACAAATTTAACCCCTTTTTTGGGTCAATTCGCGACATAAATAATATCAAAGGTACACCTTCTGCAATTCCCAATTGACTTCGTACTAAACTTCCCTGCTGTTGAAGGGGTGACTGAGGGGGGATAACACCCAAAGGAATCACCAAATCTTTTGTAAATACACCAAAACGTTCTGATATTTTGGCTTCTTGATCACTGGTAAAATGAATTGCTGATGCAGCAGCTATATTTCCACGTTCTAGTAATGCAATATAAAGCTGTTTTAACCGCTTCTTTTTGCGTAAATCAGCCGGGTCAAGAGTTCCTAAAGGACGCAAAATATAAGGTAGCTTTTGCTGACGACACACCATTGCAGCTGCACTACTTACTGGAGAAAATAAAGCATGAATATGCGCGATGTCAAATTCCTTTGCATAACGTTTTAGCCACTTTAATAAATCAAGGGAAAATTTGTACCTCCGAAATGGGGCGCAATGAAAATAAATTATTTCATAGCCATCTTGTTTTACATGACAATTTAAGGGCACATCTAGTGGCTTTTGACCAATATCACCATTACTATCAGTGGTGAGAATTGTAACTTCTACACCTTGATTTACCAAAGCAGGGGCTAGTCCTAATACCATTTGACTAGGACCACCATAAATCAGAGATATTGAGGGGACAATATGGAGAATTTTCATTTTGATAGTTAGGAGTTAGGAGTTAACAAATGACAAATGACTAATAACATCAATTAACTAGTTGTTGATAAAATTCCAGTTGCTGTTTTGCTAAAACTTTATTTGTATATTTAGCCATTGCTTTTTGATAACCCATTTCACCTAGATTTTGGGTAAGTTCTGGATTTTCTATTAATTGCAGTAAACAATTAGCAAGGGCTTGAGGATCGCCTTCGGGAAAGACTAAACCTGCATCACCAATGACATGGGGAATTTCACCAGAGTTGGAACCTATCACAGGTACTTGGCAAGCCATTGCTTCAATTATTACATGCCCAAATTGTTCTTTCCAGCCAATAGCAGTTAATGTTTTAAATTTGTAAGTTGTTTCTGAAGGTAGTACCAAGGTACTCATTAGATTAATATATTTTGTAACTTGATCATGGGGGACACTTTCTACTATAATTATGCGTTCTATAATATTTTTTTCTGTTGCTATTTTGAGTAATTCAGATTTCAAATCTCCACGTCCCAGTAGTAGTAGTTTCCAAGGTTTGTCTGATAAATTTAGTAATGCCTGTAACAGGGTTAACAAACCTTTTTCTTGCACAAATCTGCCAACAAATCCCACTACAAATTCACCGGGATTTATCCCCAATTCAGTTGCTAATTCTGGCTGATGTTGAGGAGTAAATAGGCTTTCATCTACACCTAATTGTGGCATCACTTTGATCTTACCTTGATAACCACGTTGCTGTAATATTTCTGTCCCATCCTGATTACCGCAAATAATACCGTGGCTTTGATTGAGGTTATATTTTTCTAATACAGCGATGGGAAATTTCAGTTCGTAGGGGAGATTCCACCAGGTAAAAAATATATTTTTTGCTTTTAGTCCTAATAACTGATTCAAGGCTATCATTTGGGTATAAGCCAAGCTTCTAGAACCTTGTTCTACCTGGATAATTTGGGGGCGAAACTTCTGCAATAAAGAGACTAAATCGGCACCAAATGTGAGGAGTCCCTGATGATTTTGGCTAAAATTAGAAATAGGAACTATTTTAAATGCGCCTTCATCCCGGTATTCAGTTTCGATAATTTTGTTTTGAACACCACCAGGTTTCCAGCGTTTGGGGACAACAACGGTTACTTCGATTCCTGGTTCTAGTTGAGATAATGCGCGTAATTTTTCACAGTTTAAATCGACAATATAAGTATGGCTGGCGACTAAAATTTTCATATAATTTTCTGATACTTGTTCTAAAATAAACCAAAGATAAACACAGATTTGAAAAAAGAATGCGACAGGTAGATGGGGTAGGGGCGCAAGGCCTTGCGCCCCTTAATTTTCTAAAATAAACCAAAGATAAACACAGATTTGAAAAAAGAATGCGACAGATAGATGGGGTAGGGGGCGCAAGGCCTTGCGCCCTTACAGATGATTGATGTGTTGCAAATATTTTTTGAACTGAAATAATTTATCTGTGTCCATTGGGGGTTACAAAATTTCAACTTGTTTATCTAAGTGGCTATAAATTTGACCGTCATTCCAAATTGACTGAATCACAGTCCCTACAGCTTTGAAAAAGCCTAAACTATAAAAAAGTCCGCGAGCCAAAATTTTGATGGGAGAACCACTTTTATGACAAGGTGGTCTTCCTAAAACGTGACAATCAAACAAACGGGCGTATAGGTGTAAAGCTTGGGTCACGGTGAGATTTTTTAGCCCCAGCAAGAAATGATTGTGATAGAAGGTGAGTTGATATTTGAGCGATCGCATACTAATATCATGACAACCTCCTGTCTCTTCACCTAAATGGTCTAAAGCCGCTTCTGGGTCATACCAAATCTTATATCCTGTTTTTCTTACGCGCAAACAAAAATCAGATTCTTCGCGGATTGCACTACCACGAAATCTTTCATCAAACCTCAGTCCATGCTTGGTGAAAATTTCGCGACGAAAGGACATATTACAACCCCTTGCTGTTAGCACTTGCTGGGGTTTAATTGTATGCACTAAATCAATATAGTACCAAGCAATTCCAGGGTCCATTGCTTGGGGTGGAAGATATTCAATTACTTTATAATTTCCCTCGCCTTGGGTTCTTCCTTCAGCAGAATCAACTAATTTCATTCGATCAAATACTCTTCCAGCTACAGCTCCTACTTCTGGATTTTGCAAATAGTTTTTTGCATGGGCTGCTAAAAATCCTGGATTTAATTTCACATCATCATCAATAAATAAAATTATTTCTCCTTCTGATCGCCGCACACCATAATTACGCGCCCCTGGTAAACTCGCCCAATCTAGACGCAACCATTTAATTTTACCGTCTTTTGCCAATTGTTCTAGGTAAGTGTGAATTTCTGGTTGATGTTTTGGGGTTTGATCTACTACCAAAATTTCAAAGTTTGGATAATCTTGTTTCAGGACATCTTCCAAACTATCTTGCAGTGTTTCTTCTCGGCAATATGTGGGGATTATGACACTAATTAAAGGCAAAGTATTCATGATTATTCTACTATTTTAGATTCTTAGTCATTAACTTTTTTGGGCTTTTCATCCAGCTTTAATTTTGCTTAGTCATGACACCTCCCAGATTTTTTATCACGAGTTGTTCTAATTTAGTAAATAAAAATACATAGCTTGTCAAAATTAAGATTATCATCATGAAAGTCACCACTATTTTTAAATAGTCATTTATTTGAATATTGCGATTTATTATCGGTAATAAAACAAAATACAAAGGTTGATGGATGAGATAAATTTGATAAGAATATATTCCTAATATTGAAAGACAACCTAGAAATAAATCAAATTTTGCGCTTTGCTCTAGACGGTTTAATAATGATTGCATACCCAAAAAGAAGAAAGGAGTAAATAGCATATCGAAACCTAGCATATATATAATGTTTATCTTGGTGAAACCCAAAACAGCATAAATAACAAAACCGATACTAAAAATACTAGTTGCTACGATAAAATCTATTTTTCTAAACCTTTGATGTTCAGCATAAATAAACCCCCAATATATACCAATACATAGCTGAGATAAATAGCTACATAAAAAATTGTTTTGCAATAAAATTATGTAAGTTGATTTATCATTGATAACCAAAAAATAAAATGCAATAATTTTACTGAAAATCCCCCCAATAATTCCTAATATTAATACTTTCTTAGGCTGGTTTTGACAAATCCAAAATATCAAAGGCGTAAATAGATAAGCCTGTAAAATTACGGTGAAGAACCAAAAACCAGGGTTGATTGCTTGTAATCTAATTCCAGCTATACCTAGACAAGATAAAACAAAATTTACAGGAGATTTTATCGGAAAAATAGAAAATAAATAATATAGTAAAATACTACATATAACAGCTAGAAAATAAGCTGGATATATTCTCATTAATCTTTTAGATATCCATGATTTCCAGTTAATTTTTATTGACTCTATCCGATTATTTTTAAATTTAGACGCCAGGGTATAACTTGTGGTAAAACCCGCGATAACAAAGAATATATCGACAGCAGCATATCCCAGTTTAGCTGTGTTTCTATCTAAGACAGAAATCAGGGTAATTCGTTCTGGATAATTTTGAAAAAAATGGAATATAACAATTGCTAAAATTGCTAAACCTTTTGACCAATCAATCCAATGAAATCTGGTCTTTTGTGCTTGAGTGTGAGTATTCATGTACCGTAATATGGGTATTTGGATGTAGGTTGATATCAATAAATTTGCTCATGGCGGTTGCTATATCACACTTAGGCAATAAGAGGATGATTGAACTATCAATCCAGCTTAATGCACAATTAAGTATATGCCCTCCTGGAGTCCGCATAATTATTGTATTTGTGTCTAAAATTTACGTTATTCTGTCAGCCTTTGAGACCTGTTTTCTTATCTTTTTGATTTGGGTCTATATTTTCCTTTTCTTGTTTATCAATTACTGGCAATTTGAAAAGAATTCCTGCAAAAAACCAGTAATATACAGCCACTGGATCAACATCTAGAGGATAATAGTAAGTGTTATAGCTAATAAACAATATAAACACCCACAACGCCCCTCCGTAACTGCGGAAATTACGGTTTTTTATCGAACGATATGTTTTAAAGGCAGTAATTGTCAGGGTGGTGACAAACGCTATGAACCCAAGTAATCCCAAAATTCCGACTTCATAAAGCACTTTGGGGTAGTAGGTTTCCACTAGTTTACCTGAACCCAAAGCACGGGCAGAGTTAGTGGCTCTACCTAAGCCACTTCCTATCGGTCCATCTACATTTTTCCAGTTCTCTTCAAATTGATCGACAATAAACTGCTGTGGCGGTGAAGCTTCCCAGCGTCCTGTAAAACTCTCCAATCTCTCTTGCACAACAACAGGGTTACTCACCATTGCAATTCCCAGAATTAAGGCGAGTCCCACCCCGATGGGAATAAACCGTTTGAGGTTGGCAATTTGACCAGTGAGAAATAATAAAATCACGAAACAGGTGGGTACTAAGGCTAAGGCTATTCTCTGTCCTGAAATTACAGCATTGACAAAGACTGATGCCAAAGAACCTAAACTTATTAATCGCCAAATAATAGAAGGGTCAGAAAAACCAGTGCCAAAGGTAAAAAAGGTGCTGGAAATTAAAAACCAAGCCCATTGCCAAGGGGCAACAAAGGTTCCTGGTAGGCGAATCATCCCCTGACTAGGACTATAAACTAAGGCGCCACCAAAATAGCATCTGGCTTCCAATGTTGCTTTAAATAAAGCGCCTCCTACAGCATCTCTTGTACCTTGACATATCCCGGTTAATAAAAAAAAGTATTGAACAAATCCTAGTACACAGCAGATAAGTATCAGGACAATTTGTAAGCGCGATAAGAATAGAAAATCCTGCTTATTGCGAATTAGATAGTAAGCACAACCAATCAGAGGGACATAGCCTAAAAATACTTTCAGTCCTAAAATACCCATGCCTATAGGTATTTCTTTGGCTGCTGCTTCCATGAGTCCCTGGCTGGGTGGATTTAGTTGCTGTCCACCATTAATAAACACTAGCGTTAGTAAACACAAGCCCAATAAAATAAACAGTGGGGTTTTAATGGATTTGACAGGAATTAAAGGTATCCCTTGCCTACGACAAGTTTGCCAAAGCCCGATTAATGCTGGAATATAAAAAGCGTCTTTAGCTAATTGGAGTACGGGGCTATTGCCAATGTAATAAGTAATAGTCCCGCCAAAGGGCACGTAAATAATGAAAGCAAACATCGCTTGACGGGGATATTTATAAGACAGCGAGAACATGAGAATTGCCAAGACACCTGGAATCGCCGCCTTAATCCCACCGACAGCAAACAAAATCATACCCAAGAATAAACCGCCTGAAGTGGCGGTAGTCAGCAAGCTAGTGAATTCTTTCCTTGCTAAGGTGGCTTTACGCTTTTGGGCTAATCTTTCTTGGAGGCTAAGGGTGGGAGTTTCTGGTTTTGCTTGCTTTTTTGATGATTTGGATTTTTGCTTCAATTTCGGCATGAGTATGAGTCCTGAGGAGCCAGCCGCGTGGGCGGGTTTCGCGACTTGAGCGGACTGGCGTTGCTGAGTTTTGAGTAGATTTCACTCAGCACTTCAGCACTTTTTATGCTAGGTGTTGCTGGACTTGTGACACTAATTCATCTGTCCAGTGATTGGCAAGTTCCGCGTTAGCCGCTTCCACCATAACTCTGATAACTGGTTCTGTGCCAGAGGCGCGGACTAAAATTCTGCCAGTATCACCCATTGCTGCTTCTGCAAGGGCGATCGCTTGTTGTACAGCTTCACAATTTTGCCATCCCAAACGGCGCTCGCGGTCTAATACTCGCACGTTCCGCAATAATTGGGGATAAGTCCCAAAGCTTTGGTCGATCATTTCGCCAAAGGATACACCCGCCTGTTTCACCAAGGCTGCTATATGTAAGGCGGTTAATAAACCATCTCCGGTAATGCCATAATGACGGCAAAGTATATGACCTGATTGTTCCCCACCTAGCATTCCTCCAGTGCGTTGCATTTCGGCTTGGACGTACTGGTCGCCGACGGCTGTCCGAATCAATTTACCACCCTGTTGTTTCCAAGCCCTTTCAAAGCCTAAATTGGCCATGACAGTAGAAACAATCAAGTTGTCTGGTAGCTGTTGCTGTTGTTGGAGATGGCGTCCCCATAGATAGAGAATATAATCACCATTGACTGGTCGTCCTGTATTGTCTACAGCTAAAACGCGATCAGCATCGCCATCAAAGCCAAAACCTGCGTCAGCATGATGCTGCTTGACTGCAGCTTGGAGAATTTCTAGGTGAGTTGAACCACAGTTAACATTGATGCGATCGCCATCTGCTTCATTATGCAAGCAAATAACTTCTGCTCCCATTTCTCTAAATACTGATGGCGCCAACCCAACTGCAGCCCCCCAAGCCAAATCCAAAACAATCTTCATTCCCTGAATATCTAACGCACCCTCTAATGGTGTTTTCAACCCTTCGCTATAATGCTTAATTAAATCATGACGCAAATAATGGCGTCCGCAATTACTCACGCCACCAGTAAGTGATTTATTCCCACGCAGTCCCGCCTCAATTTCCGCCTGCAATGTCTGTGGTAACTTTCCACCATTCCCACCAAAAATTTTAATCCCATTGTCCTCTGGGGGATTATGGCTAGCAGAAATCATTACTCCGCCAATCGCATCAGTGGTACTCGTCAGATAGGCGACGCAGGGAGTAGGACATAACCCCAAATACCAAACCTCTATCCCTGCTGCTGTTAACCCAGCACTCAAGGCCATTGCCAGCATATCACTGGAGTTTCTCGAATCCTGTCCAAGAATCACAGGTCCTGGAACAGTAGCATGGGTACGTAAAACAATCCCCGCCCAAAAACCTATTTGCAACGCTAAAGGCGCGCTCAATAATTCTCCCACTCGTCCACGAATACCATCTGTACCAAACAGCGGACTTGCTGGTAATGCTATGAGGCTATATGTAAAATCACGCTCAAGATGCTTTGCCAATCCCTCCGATTCGGAAGCCGACCCACCATGAATAGTACCATTAGTCCGAGTTATAGATGAAATCATAAGTTTAAACACTCCACACAGTCAAACTGGAGAATAACACTTTATACTTTCTTCAACAATTACGACTTAATACCTTTTGAGCAATTTTTGAGCAATTAAGTATGTAAATTTCTCCTGGGGATTGGGGATTGGGGATTAAGGCTTAGGCACTAGGAAATCCTTTTCATGCCCTATGCCCCATGCCCATTTTCATGTTTCCTGGTGTAAGCAGTTCATAATGGCTACTTACTTAGCTGTTTTTCAAGCGTCTTCATTGTTATTTAATTCCTCAATAATTTTTTCGATTTTCCGTTTAGACCTACGCTGCCCATATAATCTTGCTGAAAAACTTTTGATGATTATAATTAAATCTTCCATTAATTCATCTGTGCCATTGTCAGACTCATTAACTATTTCCAACCTTACGTTTAATCGTTTTAATAACACATCAATACACTGACTTTCAAATCTGGCTAATCTTTCTCTATGCTCAACAATCAAAATGTCATAACCATCTGAAGACAGTAAATCATTTAATTTTTCACGATTATCATTTAATCCGTTACCAATTTCTTTCACCACTTTGACAATAGAGTAACCTCTAAAAGTTGCATATTGAGTTAATTTCTCTGCTTGTCTGTCAAGATTATCTTTATTTTTTTTAGATGAAACTCTTGCATAAATTGCAACTCTTAGCTCTCTGTGATCAAGACTTTTCACTTCTGGCTGAAAGTCTACAATAACTGTCCCTGATTCTACTTGTCTGGCTGGATGTGGAAGCTTGCCAGATTTCCACCATCTCCACGCTGTTTTATAGCTGACGCCCTGATATTTAGCATAATCGCTTAACTTCATGTCATGACTATAGCAATACAATTACTCTAATGACTATCAATGTCTATACATTTAAGAATATTTTATAATATAGGGCTACTATTTGTTTTTTGAGTATTTTCTCTGTGAAAATATTCCTAAACTTTTACAACAAATTGTAAAGATTATTTGTCATTGGTCATTCGTAACTACTGTTGACCCTTGACTCTTGACCCTTGACCCTTGCCTCCACAGAACCAAGTGCAGTGGACAGCTTAAGAAATTTTAATATAAATTCTCATCAAATAGTTCTAATGTAACCTTTTAATGGCATTTTTTAGCCATTAGTCAATCAATACTCCGGCAGTTGACCTTTTAAAGTAGAGAAATTTAGCATGAGTAGCAATTTATCAAGCAAATTGCGTGTAGGTACGAAAAAAGCCCACACTATGGCAGAAAACGTTGGTTTTGTCAAGTGCTTTTTAAAAGGGGTGGTAGAAAAAAATTCTTACCGAAAGCTTGTCGGCAACTTCTATTTCATCTACTCGGCGATGGAAGAGGAGATGGCAAAGCACAGTAACCATCCGATTGTTGCCAAAATTAACTTTCCAGAGCTTAACCGCAAGCAGACCCTAGAGCAAGACCTGAGTTATCACTACGGTTTTAACTGGCGCGAGCAAGTTAAATTATCGCCGGCGGGGGAAGCCTATGTACAGCGTATCCGAGAAATATCTGCAACAGAACCGGAATTGTTAATTGCCCATTCCTACACCCGTTACTTGGGTGACTTATCAGGAGGACAAATTCTGAAAAACATTGCTGTAACAGCGATGAATCTTAATGATGGGCAAGGTACAGCCTTCTATGAATTTGCCGAAATTACCGACGAGAAGGCATTCAAAGCCAAATATCGTCAAAATTTGGATGAAATGCCCATTGATGAAGCTACAGCCGATCGCATAGTTGATGAAGCTAACGCCGCCTTTGGGATCAACATGAAAATGTTTCAAGAATTGGAAGGAAACTTGATCAAAGCCATTGGTCAGATGCTGTTCAACAGCTTGACACGTCGCCGGACACGTGGTAGCACTGAACTCGCCACCGCTGAGTGAATTTTCGCAAATTAATTTTCGCAAATTATTGGGGCAGCTTAGCTGGGGCCATCTAAGTATATTAGGCGATCGCAGTAAAGCTGCCCCTAATGCTTTTTTTGGGTTTTTGATTCCCAATCGCGCAGCAATAAGAGAAAATGCAAACAGCCTCTTATTCATTCTTCCCCAATCCCCAATCCCCAGTTCAATTAAACAATGGCTACCAAAATTCCTGTCACTGTTATCACAGGCTTTTTAGGCAGTGGTAAAACCAGCCTAATTCGTCATTTGCTACAAAACAACCAAGGACGCCGCATTGCAGTTTTAGTCAACGAATTTGGCGAACTCGGTATTGATGGCGAATTGTTAAAATCCTGTCAGATTTGCCCCGAAGATGGCAATGAAGGAAGTAATATATTTGAATTAACTAACGGCTGCTTATGTTGCACCGTCCAGGAAGAATTTTTACCGACGATGCAACAGTTACTCAAACGGCGAGATAGCATCGACTGTATATTGATTGAAACCTCTGGGTTAGCCTTACCAAAACCCCTAGTCAAGGCCTTTCGCTGGCAAGAAATTCGCGCCGGTGCAACAGTGGATGCAGTAATTACCGTAGTAGATTGTGCAGCGGTAGCAGCGGGAACATTTGCCAGCAATCCAGAAGCGATCGCCATCCAACGGCAAGCAGATGATAGCCTAGAACACGAAACACCCTTACAAGAACTATTTGAAGACCAACTAGCTTGTGCAGATTTGGTGGTATTAAATAAAACTGATTTAGTAGATATCCAGACCAAAGCACAGGTTGAGGAATTAATTAAACAAGAATTGCCCAGAGTGGTGAAGATAGTCGAGAGCGATCGCGGTCAACTCGATGCATCTATTTTATTAGGATTCCAAGCCGCAGTCGAAGACGATTTAGATAGCCGTCCCAGTCATCACGACACCGAAGAAGACCACGACCACGACGACGAAATCACCTCAACCCACCTCATTTTAGATCGTGCCTTCGACCCAGATAAGCTGCAAAAACAGTTGCAAGCACTGGTAAACCAACAAGAAATTTACCGAATTAAAGGCTTTGTCGCCGTACCGAATAAACCCATGCGTCTTGTGATTCAAGGCGTAGGCACCAGATTTGATCAATTTTACGATCGCCTTTGGCAACCAGAAGAAGCCAGACAAACCCGCTTAGTATTTATCGGTCGTGATTTGAAAGCCTCAGAAATCGAGTCAATGGTTGATAATTTTTGTGATTAATTAATTGTATCGAATGACCAATAGTGCTAAAATAGCCAGCACGGCATTGCCGTGTCAAGAGTATCTAGGAAATCAGACCGAGTTTTATATTTAGATCGATGACAATTACTCAACTATTTAACATTGCAAATTTGTTCGTAATACCATTTTGGGCATTAATTATTTTCCTGCCAAATTGGAAAGTGACCAAGCGGGTAATGGAATCATATCTACCCTTTGTACCGTTAGCTGGGGCGTATTTATATTTGTTTGTCAGCAGCATTACGCCTGAAAATGCCCAAGCTTTATCCAACCCTCAATTAGCTGATATTGCTCGATTTTTTGCCAATGAAACAGCTGCTGCAACAGGTTGGATTCATTTTTTGGTGATGGATTTGCTTGCCGGTCGCTGGATTTATTGGGAAGGGCAAAAAACAGGCATTTGGACATTTCATTCCCTGTCCCTATGTTTGTTTGCAGGTCCTTTAGGAGTCCTGTCTCACATCTTGACTTACTGGATTGCTACGACATTTATCCCGAAATTTCAACAATCTGAGGCGACGACAGTAGCTGTCGAGTAAGTTGAATCCCCACGGGGCGAAAAATCGGTTCTTGCGTACTTAGCGTGCTAAATATGTTGAAAAATAAGCTTGAAATCCTTGCTGGGATAAGATGACAGCCATTATTTACTGCCTTTTAGGTCTGATGATTAAAATTTTGGCTATAAGCGCCTGTAAGCCTTGATTTTAAAACAAAGTTATCGACTGTAATTAAAAATTTAGCACGTTAAGTACGCAAGAACCAAAAGTGTTAAGACAATTAAGCGATGGTTTGGAGAGATAATAGGATATTTTGAAAGAAAAACTACTAATGGAGTAGTAGAAGGAATAAATAATAAATTAAAATTGATAAAAAGAAGTGGATTTGGTTTGAGAAATTTTCGCAATTTTGAAATTAGAGCTTTACTTTCTTGGCATTATAATATTAATTTAGCACGCTAAGTACGCAAGAACCGTCTTTCACAGTAATGAGCAAAGGCTGGAATTGCACCAGCATTAAGGGTATCCGATATTTTTTTAGCGCACTTTTCAGGCGTCGGAGCGCACATTGTGCCCCCAATCCCCAATCCCCAATCCCCAATCCCTAGAGTGAATCTGGTTTTTAGCCAGATCAACCGAATTATAATCCGATGGGTCACTCACTGCGGTAGTCTAGATTCAGAGTGAATTTATCGCCTGGTTTGACATATTGTTTTATGACTTCATCTGTTTCTAGTCCCCCACGTACGATTCGCATCGGTTCTCGTAAAAGCCAACTCGCTCTGGTTCAGACCTACTGGGTACAAGAGCAACTCCAGAAAAGCTTTCCTGATCTTACTTTTGAAGTCCACACCATGTCTACCCAAGGCGACAAAATCCTGGATGTAGCGTTAGCCAAAATTGGTGATAAAGGACTATTTACCAAAGAGCTAGAACTGGGGATGATCAACAACGAGATTGACTTTGCGGTTCATTCCCTCAAGGATCTGCCAACTAATTTACCAGTTGGGTTAACATTGGCAGCAATTACTGAACGGGAAAATCCCGCAGATGCGCTGGTACTCCATGAAAAGCACAGAGGCCAGCAAATCGATACCTTACCAGAGGGTGCGGTCATCGGTACATCTTCCCTCAGAAGACTAGCACAGTTACGCCATTATTTCCCCCATTTTAGCTTTAAAGATGTGCGGGGAAATTTGAATACACGCATGGCGAAACTGGATGATGGAGAGTATGATGCTTTAATTTTGGCAGTAGCAGGATTAGAACGCTTGGGAATGGGCGATCGCATTCACCAAATTATCCCCAAAGAAATTTCTCTCCACGCCGTTGGTCAAGGCGCATTGGGTATAGAATGCCGTACTGATGATATAGAATTGATCTCCCTACTCAAAGCTATTGAACATCCCCAAACACGCGATCGCTGTCTGGCTGAAAGATCTTTCTTGCGCGACCTCGAAGGCGGTTGCCAAGTTCCTATCGGTGTTAATACAGAAATCAATGGTCACGAATTAACATTGACAGGGATAGTTGCCAGCGTAGACGGTCAAAATCTGGTTCAAGATACCGTCACCGGAAAAACTAGTGACGCCGAAAAGCTAGGCAATGAACTCGCAACCATTTTACGCCAAAAAGGAGCGCAAGAAATATTAGAGCAAATCTTTACCGAAATTAAGCGGGGTTCTTAAATTCGGTTAGGGGTGGGGTGTTATTTTCAAGTCAGGGTGCGCCAGATTTCATAAATTGGTGATAAGCAACAGATTTGTGATATCTGACGCAGTTTCCCACATCCCGCTACGTTCTGTGATTAGATCAAAAATGATGGCAAAATCATATTGACAGAACCGGGGAAACTAAAACTACCATGCGGATTCTATTTGTAGCAGCAGAAGCGGCTCCCGTTGCGAAAGTCGGGGGAATGGGTGATGTTGTGGGAGCATTACCCAAAATATTGAGAAAAATGGGCCATGATGTGCGGATATTCTTGCCTTACTACGGCTTTCTCCCAGATAAAATGCAAATTCCCTCAGATCCCATCTGGTCGGGATATGCTATGTTCCAGAATTTTGCTGTTTACGAAAGTATTCTACCTGGTACTGATGTTCCCTTGTACCTGTTTGGACATCCCGCCTTTACGCCCCGGCGCATTTATTCGGGAGATGATGAAGATTGGCGGTTCACCTTGTTTGCTAATGGTGCTGCAGAATTTTGCTGGAATTATTGGAAGCCACAAATTGTCCATTGTCACGATTGGCACACAGGGATGATTCCTGTGTGGATGAATCAAGACCCAGATATTACCAGCGTATTTACCATTCATAACCTGGCTTATCAAGGGCCGTGGCGTTGGTATTTAGATAAAATTACTTGGTGTCCTTGGTATATGCAAGGACATAACACAATGGCGGCTGCAGTGCAATTTGCTGACAGGGTAAATACGGTTTCGCCGACTTATGCCGAGCAAATTAAAACACCTACTTACGGTGAAAAAATAGAAGGGTTGCTATCTTTTATCAGCGGTAAGTTATCTGGAATTGTCAACGGTATCGATACGGAAGTATATGAGCCAGAAAATGATAAATATATCGCTCAACCCTTTAGTATTGATACCCTAGATAAACGCAAAGCTAATAAAATAGCCTTGCAAGAAGAAGTGGGATTAGAAGTTAATTCCAATGCCTTTTTAATTGGGATGGTGACAAGGTTAGTCGAGCAAAAAGGCTTGGATTTGGTATTGCAAATCCTGGATCGCTTTATGGCTTATACAGATGCTCAGTTTGTCTTGCTGGGAACAGGCGATCGCTACTATGAAACTCAAATGTGGCAATTAGCATCCCGCTATCCTGGACGCATGGCAACCTACCTACTGTATAATGATGCCCTATCTCGTCGCATCTACGCTGGTACTGACGCCTTTTTAATGCCGAGTCGTTTTGAACCTTGCGGTATTAGCCAAATGATGGCTTTGCGTTACGGTTCCGTACCCATTGTCCGCCGCACAGGTGGATTAGTTGACACCGTATCACACTACGACCCAATTAATGTATGTGGTACTGGCTATTGCTTTGACCGCTATGAACCCTTAGACCTATTCACCTGTATGATCCGCGCTTGGGAAGGCTTCCGCTTCAAACCCCAATGGCAAGAATTACAAAAACGTGGTATGAGTGAGGACTTTAGTTGGTATCGATCTGCTAAACAGTATGTCAATCTTTACAGATCCATTTACGGTTTACCTGATGAAGACGAAGAACCAACACCACAACCAGAACTAATTTCAGCAACCCCTAAGTAAGCATCAGGAAACTTGAAAAAACTTCCTATTCCCCTCCATCTCGTGGTGGAGGGGTTAGGGGTGTGGTCTTATTTTCAAGTGAGGCTGGTTATTACCCAGCCTCACGGAGATTTTCACAATTGCGGCGCAACAAAAATTACCTTCCTAAAACTTCCAGACTGACCGGCGCAATACCACTACCAATCATTCCCAACCTGCTAGCAGCAGCAACAGAAAGATCAATAATTCGACCACGAATGAATGGGCCTCGGTCATTAATTCGCACAATCACAGAACGACCATTGTTAGCATTAGTTACACGTACTCTTGTACCAAATGGTAAAGAGCGATGAGCCGCAGTCAATGAATTATGACTACCATAGTAGGAAGCTATCCCCTGGGAGGATCTTCGTCGTTGTCTTGTTCCCCGTTTATACGCAATACGCTTCTGGCGATTAGCACTCACCGAATCGTTAATATCGGTCGGAGAAATCACATCATTAGAGTCTACCGCATCTATAGGAGATTGGTATTCTCCCACCTTGACTACATCACCATTTTGTTGGCGCGAAGAAGCTAAAGCTGCTTCAGAATTAATTAGAATTGGACTAATTAAAGATATTCCCAACACACCACTACATAGGGTGATAACAGTCAACAAATGTCTTTGATTCATGTTTCCGAATTAAAAGTAATTGAACAACTGAGATTTCAGCATTCCTAGAATTTGAAACCTCTAAAGTCAGCCACACTTCTGCGAAAACTCGAACTCGGTCTACATTTACTTTTTGTTAGTAGCTATAACAGACAAACACAAACTTGGAAACTAAGTCCAGAGAGTTTTAGGTTAGTAACCCAAACGCAGAAATAGATTAACCATACCCAAGAGAAAATTGTTATGCAACTACAAACACAGTTTGAACTCTTACAGCAATTTTCACGCAATAACCACAGATCCTCTTAGGGGCGTAAGGCTTTTCACCCCAAAAGCATGGTCTATTTACAGGAAGATGCTGTAATTGGGCCCAGCGGAATTAGTTTTTTATCAATTGCAAAAATAAAGCAACACAAATTCAAGCATTTATTACCTATAAAACCCACAAATTTTTGCGATATTCTCTAGGCGGTTGAATGAATTGCGTACACAGATTTATTCAATTGACATTAGTCAATGTATCACATTTCAATGCGTAGTCAATAGGCAAAATTTTTACAAATCATGCTTTTTTAAGTTTTGTATTTTAAATACTACTGTATTACATAAGAGCATGTATACTAAATAAGTCGGCGCAAATTAACCCTACAGGCTTTGCTCGTCATTACTCCCTTCTCGGTCTAAGATTACCTATAATTTTCCTTCTTCTCTGCGAGACGCTGCGCGAATGCGCCTTTGCGCCTTTGCGTGAGATAAAAATTATTTCCCTACGGGACGCTCCGCGAACGGTAATCTTCCAGCGGGAAGGGAGTAGTTAAATATTAGGTAATTTATTTTTTGGTGGTTCTTTATCTTATAGCTGACAAATAGCTTTGAGTATTTGTAACAATTCAACAGCACGCAGAGATTCCATTAAATTTAATTCTGGCATCAATTGATAAATAGGGGTATTACCTTGTTGCATATATACAAACTGATAACTTCTACCATTTGTCGTCAAACCCCAAACTGATTGCTGATGCTCTAAGCTTTTATGAGCGTATGTTAATAATTGGGGTAAACCTGTTAAAACATCAATTTGACTATTTCTGGATTCAATCAAAAGTACCCAAAAATAAACATTATTTTTGTTGATTTTAGCTTTAGTAACAGCTAAGATATCCATCCTACCTTTAACTGTTGTATCTTCATCTTCAATTTCAATATCTGCTATATCCTCTTCTAAAATAATCTCGATAGGATAACGATAAAAACCAGCTAATCGCAGCAAAGGAGCAAGCACAAGAAACTTCACCTGTCCTTCGGAAACTTTACCAGTTGAGAGATAACGGCGAAAGTCATTACGTATTTCTGCAACTTCTTCCTGTTGAGTTTCTGTAAGTGGTTCTAAAGATAAATATTGGGTAAACGAGTCGCTGTATTGTTCTTGAAAGCCGAAAAGACGCTGTAAATCTTGTAGCGATAAATTACGAGCATTAAGAATTGTCATAATCTTAGGTAATTAGGGGATTGGGGATTGGGGATTGGGAACTGGGGACAAATGACAAATGACAAATGACAAATGACAAAGAGTAATGAGTAATGAGTAATGAGTAATGAGTAATGAGTAATGAGTAATGAGTAATGAGTAATGAGTAATGAGTAATGAGTAATGAGTAATGAGTAATGAGTAATGAGTAATGAGTAATGAGTAATGAGTAATGACCAATGACAAATGACAAATGACAAATACTTAACACCAAATTTGTAAAACCTTACCCGAAATCTGCTGTCCTAACCAAGGTGTATTACTCGAAAGAGTATAAAGATTTTGTCTGTTGACTTGCCAATTTTTTTGTGGATCAAATAGAGTGAGTTCAGCTTTTTGACCAGGAGCGATCGCACTCACCTTCTGTTTTAAACATTCTGCAGGACGACTACTCAAAGCACGCCATAATTCTAAAGCTGTCAATTCCCCAGTTTCTACAAGATACTGCCATAACAGCGGCAATGCTAACTCCAAACCAATAGCTCCAGGAGGCGCTTCTGCAAACGCCTGGACTTTTTCTTCGTAAGTGTAGGGGTTATGGTCAACGGCGATCGCATCTATCACACCTGTGCGTAATCCTTGTCTTAACGCAGCTACATCACTGCCATTGCCTAATGGTGGAGCTAAATTTAGGCTAGTATTATAACTCTTAATTGATTTTGTGTCAAGTAAAAGATGCATCCAAGTCGTGCTGGCGGTGATTGGTAAACCAGCCGCTTTGGCTGTGGCGATTAAATCCACACTACGAGCGGTAGAGACGCGCATAATATGCACATAGGAATTACCCGTAGCGGCTACCAATTCGATCAAAGCAGCGATCGCCGCAGTTTCAGCACTCACAGGGATAGGGGGTAAACCCAGACGAATCGCATCAGAACCTTCTCGCATCACCCCATTAGCCATCAATTGACGCTCACAAGGCCAAAAAGCTATCGGTTTGCGTAAAGGTATCACATATTCCAAAACTCGCCGCACCAGACCCAAATTTTCCCAAGGTCTACCATCAGTAAAACCCACAACGCCAGCATCTGCTAAATCTGCCAATTCTGTCAATTGCTTCCCAGCAACATCTAAAGTAATTGCACCCCAGAAGTTGAGATGGGGAAAAGTAGTCCCCCGACCTCTCTTCTTTTGCAACTGTGCCACAAGAGACGGGTTATCGATGGGTGGAGATGTATCTGGTAAAATAGTGACTCTGGTAAAGCCGCCAGCAGCAGCAGCTTGTAACAGAGACGAGAGGGTTTCTCGTTCTTCAAACCCCGGTTCGCCGGAGTGGCTATACAAATCCACCAACCCAGGTCCCAGAACCAACCCCCGACCATCTATGATTTGAGTATCAGAACTGATATCAGCAATTTGTACAGCGACGGCTTGGATATAACCATCAACAATTAAAACATCAGCTATTTGCTCAGTTCCCGAAACTGGGTCAATCACCCGTACTTGTTGCAACAGTTCAGTCATAAAAGTCTGTTATTTTTCTTAACTCCTAACTCCTAACTTTTCTACAATGCGCCGGCTGCTGTTTTATCTAGCACACCTCCACTTAGGTGACTGGTAATGTTCATTGCTTGTAATACTGGCAAACCATTGAGACCAAAGGGGTAATCGATAACACTGACTGCACCATTACCTTGGCGGAAATTCCAGAAATTTTCTGGTGATAAACCAAGGATATGACATAATAAGGTTTTATTAGTGGCGTCGTGAGCTACTACTAATCCAATTTTGAGTTGATTTGTTGATGCTGCTTGCACAATTGATTGCCAAGCAGTGACACTACGTTCCCACACTTGTTGCAAATTTTCCCCTTCTGGCATTTGGACTTCGGCTGGTACTTGTCGCCACTTTTGCAATTCTCCGGGAAACTCTTGCTCGATTTCTGGTTCTAATTTTCCTTCCCAGAGTCCGTGGCTGATTTCTCTTAAACCGTCAACTAATTCCAACTGTACACTAGGATGGTGCCCCAAAATTATCTCAGCTGTTTCTTTGGGCCGTAGCATGGAACTACTAACAGCAAAGTCAAAGGCGACATCACAGAGAAATTCCCCGGCTTTTTGTGCCTGTTGTCTACCATTATCGTTGAGGGGTACGTCAATTTGACCTTGAAATCTGGTTTGGCGATTCCATTCCGTTTCCCCGTGACGGACAAGCAATAATCGTACCCCTTGATGATTTGGTCGCAAAGTGGGTAAAGATTCGCCCATGTGTTGCGTCTGATTCAACGATTCTAGTTGGACTGGTTGCCCCAAGCTACCAGAAAAGTTGAGGACAGTAATGTTACAGTTAGACTGCTGTATGGAATGGTAGCGACTTGGGGGAATACCTAGCGCCGTACTAATCAGAGCGCGATTAATACCGTTATGCCCTACGATCAAAATAGTTTCGCCTTGATGGCGAGGCAAAATTTCTTGCCAAAACTGTCGCGCCTGTGCATACAAAGCTAATACAGGAAAATGTTCTCTGCTTCCCTCTGCATCATTAACTAACATTCGCAGCTCGTCGGGTTGTTCTTTCCAGATGCGGTAGTCTTCGGCAAATTTTTCCTTTACTTCAGTACTGAGCATTTCTGCCCACAAAGGCAAGTCTATTTCTATGAGTTTATCAGAAATTTCGGTGACAGGAGACTGTCGGTCCGATATAACCAACTCATTGCGGATGATATCTGCTGTGTGTTTGGCGCGTTTGAGCGGACTGTTGTAAATTGCATTAAAGGAAATATTGCTCAGGGCTATGCCCACTTTTTGGGCATCATTACGACCTTTTTCGGTTAATTCTGACGCATCAGTGCGTCCTTGGATACGTTTCTCGGTGTTATAGGTGCTTTGTCCGTGGCGCACTATGATGACACGAGTCATCTGTCTTACCCTCCTCTATCTAAAGGACTAATTCTACTGCACACTATTTGCAGAATAGTCTATTAGATGGATTTGGTATAGCAATTGTCATTTGTCATTTGTCATTTGTCATTTGTCATTTGTTATCGTCCCCAATCCCTGGTAACAGAGCGGAGCCGTTCGCGTAGCGTCCGCACCAGAAGTGCAATCCCCAATCCCTGGTAACAGAGCGGAGCCGTTCGCGTAGCGTCCGCACCAGAAGTGCAATCCCCAATCCCTGGTAACAGAGCGGAGCCGTTCGCGTAGCGTCCGCACCAGAAGTGCAATCCCCAATCCCCAATCCCTGGTAACAGAGCGGAGCCGTTCGCGTAGCGTCCGCACCAGAAGTGCAATCCCCAATCCCCAATCCCTGGTAACAGAGCGGAGCCGTTCGCGTAGCGTCCGCACCAGAAGTGCAATCCCCAATCCCTAAGCGCAACTACGAACAAAGCAATGGATGATTATCTGTAGGGGCGCAAGGCCTTGCGCCCCTACCGACTCGAACCATAAATTTTTACTACTTTAGGTAGATTGATAGCAATTAACTGTTAGTTGTGTATTTGTACAGGTGAAAATAGTGTTAAAAGAATCCCCTGTTTAGCTAATCGTCAGCTAGCCGATGCAAAGGAGAAGCCGCCTTGAAAGGAATATTTCCTGGAATTGTACCTTACACTGTAGCCGTGTTATCTGTAGCTAGCGCATTGCTGTTAACGCTATTACTACACCCAATGCTGAATCAAACCATTTTCCTGCTATTTTTTGCTGCTGTGGCAATTAGTGCCTGGTATGGTGGTATCAAATCAGGGCTGGTTGCTACTGCTTTATGTAGTCTAGCCATAAACTACTTTTTCCTAATTCGGCGCTCAATTATTGCATAGAATGTTCTCAAACAATGGATAATTACGAATTTGAATGGGGATTGGGGATTGGGGATTGGGGATTGGGGATTGGGGATTGGGGATTGGGGAAAACTCCTCACTCTGCACATTAGAATTAGAATTGACGTGACGTTCTCTAGTAGCTAAAGTGTCAGAATCTCTTTCATTGCGCGATCGCTACCTGGCTATAATCGATGAAATTGTCGAAACCACCCTCAAGGGCAAGATTAGCTCTGTTGAGCAGGTGTATCAAATCTTGCTGAAAGAGTTGACTCCTGGTACGGGGGAAGTGTTTGAGTTAGCATTGAGCGATCGCCTGAATACCACTCAGCAACAAGTGGACAATCAGCAGGATGAACTCAAAAAAGCCAGGGCTAACCGAATTTTAAGGGCAATTAAGACAATTCAAAGTCAATGGCAACGCTGGCAAGAAAACAACAAAGCCACGGAAGCGATTGTCTATGCTGTTAAAGAAATTACCACAGCTGTTGGCGATGAGCGTCTCGCCACGTTCTTACGCTTTACTGATCCCAATCAAAAGTATCCGCTCACTGTCCAACAGTTACAGCAATTGTCAAAATCTTTACAGCAATTTGCTCAACCTGATTCTGATTTACAGCAAATATCAACTGGAATTACCAATGGTTTAGCGTCTTGGCAGCGGTTAAAAGACCACTTAGTTAGCTGGATGTACGAGCAAAATCGGGAACTAGGATTTGGTGGTGTACCAGGAGAACGGGGTCCTTGGGCAACTTGGGCAAAACAAGTGAATGGTGAGCTACCCCAAGGACTGTTTCGCGCTTTAGCAATGGAACAATCTGCAATTCAATTTGCTGAACAGCAACGTAGTTTTACCCTCAGTGAATGGGTAGAATTAGCGTTCATTTTACAGTATTTACAACGAGGATTAGTTAACTGGTTCGACCAACAAACTTATAATATCCAAGCCGGCTCAAAGTTGTCTATTTCCACTTTCTTGACCTTTGCTGTAATTTGGAGTCAGTTAGCAAGTGGTTTTCAAAATGGGGTTCAAAATATTGGGGAAATCTACAGCAATGGTGCTTCACAAATCATGCTGCAAATTCTGCGAAATTTTGCCCAGCGTGACTATTTTCCGCTTTATGGCGGGATTTTCGCCTCTTTTTCTGGCAGTTATTTACGCAATGCGCTAGATTATTTAGATGAACCTTTGCGCCGAGTTGAGGGAACCCAAGAAAAAGCGCGGATATTGACACTTTTAGGTTATTCCCAGCGGGCTTTAGGACAGTATGGGCGTTCAATCAATTTTCATCAGCAAGCATTAGAAATAGCAAGATTTGCAGGCGATCGCCCCTGTGAAATTGCTAATCTTAACCACCTCAGTCGGACCTACGTCCAAGAGCAAAATTATGCTGAGGCCATAAACCATAGTCAACGCGCATTAATTTTAAGTCGCCAAGCAGGCGATCGCACCGGTGAAGCCAATGCACTGGTAAATTTAGGCTATAGCGAAGTCATGCAAGCCCAACAGCTAACAGACGTAGAACCTGAAACCTATGAAATGGCAATTAACTATCTGCAACAAGGTTTAAATTTATCAGAAAAATTAGGCGATGTTCAAAGTAAAGCTTTGTGTTTAAGCAGTATTGGTATTGCTTACCAAATTATTAAACAACCAGAAAACGCCATCAAAAATTTAGAAGCAGGCTTTCAAGCTGCACAGCTTTCTGGTGATTTGTATTTGCAAGGGTTAAATTTAGCTAACCTAGCCGAGGTAAATTATAGTCTGGCAAATTTTACCAGAGCAATTTATGCAGGTAGCCTAGGAATGTATTTATTGCATCAAATTGCTTCGGAAGAATGGCGTAAACCAGCGAAATTACTCAAGCTTTTGCAAAATCAAATCGGGGACGAAGCTTTTAGCAATGCGTTACAGCAAAATCGCCCTAAATTCATCGCCATTATTGGCGTTGATGGCTATGATTATCTTCCCAAATTGTTGGAAGAATATAGGTAAAAAGTAAATCTAACTGAGCAATCGCTACCAAGAATGAGTAATGAGTAATGAGTAATGAGTAATGAGTAATGAGTAATGAGTAATGACAAATGAGTAATGAGTAATGAGTAATGAGTAATGAGTAATGAGTAATGAGTAATGAGTAATGAGTAATGAGTAATGAGTAATGACAAATGAGTAATGAGTAATGAGTAATGAGTAATGAGTAATGAGTAATGAGTAATGAGTAATGAGTAATGAGTAATGAGTAATGAGTAATGAGTAATGAGTAATGAGTAATGAGTAATGAGTAATGAGTAATGAGTAATGAGTAATGAGTAATGAGTAATGAGTAATGAGTAATGAGTAATGAGTAATGAGTAATGAGTAATGAGTAATGACAAATGAGTAATGAGTAATGAGTAATGAGTAATGAGTAATGAGTAATGAGTAATGAGTAATGAGTAATGAGTAATGAGTAATGAGTAATGAGTAATGAGTAATGAGTAATGAGTAATGAGTAATGAGTAATGAGTAATGAGTAATGAGTAATGAGTAATGAGTAATGAGTAATGAGTAATGACAAATGAGTAATGAGTAATGAGTAAGGAGTAATGAGTAATGAAAGAATTATTAAGATATAAACAACTTCAATCAACAAGTTGAAAGAAAAATAAAAAATAATCCACTCCTTACTCCTTACTCCTTACTCCTTACTCCTTACTCCTTACTCCTTACTCATTCCTCATTATGAGAGAACGCAAATCAAATGGAATTAGAGGTAGTTTATGTAATACCCTTCCTTACCAATTCGGGAATTTGCGAAGGACGTTCAGCTACTGGAACTTGTGCTTGTTTAAAAGCAGTTAATTTATTTTGGGCTGTACCAAAATTAGGATCGCGTCCGATAATGGTTGCTAAAGTGCCGGTTTGACGCCAATGTTTGCCTGGTGGTGCATGTGTACCTGCAATATAGGCAATTACTGGTTTATCAATGGCCTCAGCAATGTAACGCGCCGCGACTTCTTCACTACCACCACCAGGTTGACCTACTAGGACGATCGCCTGTGTAGTTTCATCCTCATCCAGAATTTGCAGCCATTGGAGAAACGACGAACCGATAATCGCATCACTACCAATACTCACACTAATTGACTGCCCCAAACCAGCTTTAGTTAATTCCCAGGCGACTTCGTAGGTGAGGGTGGTGCTGCGGCTGACAATTCCCACCTGACCAGGGGTATAAAATTCAGCAGGGTGAGTACCCAAGAGAATTTTCCCTGGGACAATGATCCCCGGACTATTTGGCCCTACCACCAGAGTTTCACAGCACTCTGTTTTGCGAAGTAATTGCACCATATCCAAAGGTGGCACCCCAGCGCTAATGATAATAATCTGGCGGATATGAGATGCGATCGCTTCCAATGCTGCATCTAGCACTTGGTAGGGGTTTACACAGATAATTGTTGTGTCAATCGGTCCAAATTCCCTGACTACCTCCTCAACCAAATCGAATACGGGGAGATCATACAGTTGTTGTCCACCAAATCCTGGATTGACACCAGCAACTAAATTTGTGCCATAAGCTTTCATTTGAGCAATATGAGTTGCTGATATAAATTCACAGAAACCTTGGATTAACACTTTGCTGTCTGGCGTTAAGTTCATAAAAAAAAACGATAATTTCACAAACCTAGAGGCTCGAAGCTAGTGGGAATAAAGATGATACAGGCTGAGTGTCCGCTGATTTTATTGTTACATAAAATCGAGAACACTTGTATTGACCAAATCATTTTCCTTATTCCCAATCCCCAATCCCCAATCCCCAATCATCTACCTTTTGTAAGCGATTGTTTTGCTAAGACGGACTGCTTCTTCCACCGCCTCATCTAAATTTTCTACCACTATCAGCCCATCGCCGTTGGTTTTGAGTGAAGCTAAATATTTTTTAGCTGCGGTGAACTCAGAACCAACAAGACGAACAACCACGCGGACAAAACCGTTTTCGCGACGGCTTTTGTTACCGTTAGTACCGTTAGACCGTACAACCTGTGATTTGAGTTCGTTTTTGTCTTGTTGCAGAAATTTGCCTATCACTTGAGCAAATTGTGCCGATTGGGGAATGCTACCTACGAGGTTAATCAGTATGACCTGAATACTTTTGTCAGTAGCCATAATTTGCAAACTTTTATCTAGGCGATTGCAGAAGGTAGTAGGAGTAGTATCAGTCAACAAATTATGACGCAAATTCAGAGAAATACCAGGCTTACCGCCAGCATTGGCCACTAAATCTAAAGTTGCCATTACTGAACCAGTCCCATTGCCCAAAATGCCAATCTTACCCGGCATTTCTAACCCATCCCAGTCGGCCAAATTGTCAAGTTTCTGACTGGGATAAGATGGAACCAGTTTTGCCGCCATTTCGGCGAGTTCTGGATGACGACCAATCGCCCGCTCATTAATTCTGACTTTACCATTAAGAGCCATCACTTGACCAGAGGTACTGACACCCAAGGGATTGATTTCTACGAGGTCTAGGTCTTTTTGCACAAATAACTCGTACATTTTCTGGACAACAGTGCTGATCGACTGCATAAGTGTACCTTGCAAACCCATTTTCAACGCCAGTCTTCTGGCATAAAATGGTGAAAATTCCTGTTCAACCACAACATACTGCATTTTTTCTCCTGCTGATTCCCAGTCTATGTTGGCTTCTTGACAACCTAAAATGACTGGTCGGCAGACAGCGGTATCTAAAGCCACCGCTAGATAAAATTCCTGCTTGACATCATACTTAGATTCTGCTAGCAAAACCTCTGGTAATTCACCCCAAATCGGCAAATTAAAGATATTTTGCGCGGCGGCGATCGCATCGATGGTTGTTTCTACAATCCTTACTCCACCAGCTTTTGCTCGTTCTGCTGCATGGACTTGAGATTTTAATACAATCGGATAGCGAATTTTTAACCGTTTGAGATCTGTGGGATGGTCAATTCGTTGGGAAGGCAATACGGGAATGCCTATTTTCCCAAACCATTCTTTAACCTGGTATTCCAATAAATCCATGTACACACCTTTTATTGACACTTCCAAAGCTTTTTTTTGGTACTGTCTTTGTTTTTTCGCAACACCTTGATTCCATAATCAAGTTTTACACGACTATAAAAATTTATTTTTCACTGATCAATTTTATCGAATTTGGTAGGGTAGATAAATTAATTTATCCAGCCAACTCACTGTCAGTAATTAACAATACGTGATTAATCACATCAGTAATTTTTCTAACTTGTAAAGCAACTACCATCCTCCTAAGTAACTACTAACATAACACTGTAGGACTAGGGCATGGGATATGGGGCATGGGGCATGGAGACCGAAAAATTAACCAATGCCCCATGCCCAATGCCCAATGCCCCATCCCTGTCTGCTGAGGATAAGTTTGTAACTAAGGTACTGCCACGGTTGAGATGAGGCTTGGTAGCAGGAAGGTATTTAATCGTGGCGTTCACAGCAGTGAAAATGCCCAAAAATATTATTATTCCCATTTTTCGATGTGTAATTTCTACTTTCAGTCAGATTGCGGAATGTGACATCTAGTAATATAAAAATTCTGTGACTTAAATTGTTGATTTTTGCTGAAAACTCGGAATTTGTGTTAGAAAGTTGGTCAATCTGATTTTCAGGCTGTGGTTGGTTGAACTGTGCATCTACAATTCAACAAACAAAAGACCTTAATTTGATTTTGGCGAAAATAAAAAAAACAATATAGAAGTTCAGCGACAACGCTCTATGAAAGTAGCAGTCAAACAGCAAGATTTACAGGTTTTAGGCAAAACTTTGCACGAACAACTGCGAGCAGAAGTTCCCTCTGGTGAATTCTTGCAAGTCAAGTGTGCCCTCAACAATGACGAGTTAATGATTTTAACTCAACATTCAGTTGCCGTGACGGTGGACACCCAAATCATTTTTCAAGTTCTCGAAGAAGCACTGCAGATGCTACCAACCCCCGGTTATGGGCGGGTGCAATGTTTTGTGCGAATCTCTGGCGAGAAACTCCCTTATGCTAAACAGGATCTCAATTGCAGCACCAGAGAAAATGATCAAGCTAGGTTAGATAACCCAGATGAGGAAGAAATATCCTTCCATACCACACAGGATCTAAATTCCCGCGTCAGGGAAAATTATCAAGATGATAGACCAAATGAGCCAGATGAGGGAGAAATATCCTTTCCGCCGCTTAACTATTCTGCGTCTATCGATGAAACAGCCCAAGAACAAGGGTTTGACCCTTTAGCTGGTACGCCAGATTTGTTGACTGTTAAGTCATTACGCCCACTCAAACCGATTGTGTTGGGTGTAGGTTTGGCGGGAATTGTGGTGTTGGCTATTGGTGCTTACTTAGCAACTCGCCCTTGTGTGCTGTCAGAGTGTAAAGAAATACAAGCTGCCCAGCAGTTAAAAACCCAATCCAGACAACTGATGCGTCAGGCTAAGTCGGAAAAAGAATTGCTAGCAGTGCAAGAACAACTAGAGACAACCAGCCTGGCTTTAACAACCATTCCCCCTTGGTCGCCCCATCACCAACCAGGAGAGGAACTCCAGGCCAGTTTATCTCGACAGGCAGAAAAAATTAACCAGGTAATCAAAGCTTTGCAAGCAGCCTCCTTGGCGGTGCAGAAAACTCAGACACCTGCAAATAGCTTACAAGAATTACAAGCCAGGCAAAAACTCTGGCGACAGACCATCGCACCACTAGAAGCGATCGCCCCCAATAGCGAAGTCTATAAGTTAGTGCAGGGAAAATTACTGTATTACCGCATAAAATTACAAGGGACTAATCAGCAAGTACACGCAGCCGAAAAATGGCTAAAAAAATTAAGCGCAGCCAAAGATGTAGCTAATGCAGCCACCAAGCAAGAAGCCACGGCAAAATCCTTAAATGACTGGCAAAAGGTAAAATCTACTTGGCAGGTAGTAATTAATGCCTTGAATGTCATTCCCCAGACTAGCTCAGGATACCAAGAAGCTCAAAATTTGTTAGTAGAATATAAACCGAAACTGGCAATAGCACGCAATCGCGTTACTCAAGAACAATTAAGCGCCAAAACTTACCAACAGGCTATGACCACAGCCAAGCAAGCCAAAGCCTTTGAGCAAAAAAAACAATGGCAAGCGGCTGTAACATATTGGGGTCAAGCTGTGCAACGTATTAAACAGATTAGCCGTGATAGCCTGTACTACAATCAGGCTCAGACCCTAATTCAACCCTATTCAGCTGCCCTCAAGCAAGCACAAGAAAAACTTGATGTTTTTAATAGTCTGCAACAAACCCATAGGGATTTGACAAATACTTGTACTAATCTAATTCGGATTTGCACATTTACCATAGATAGTCAAGGAATTACTGTGCAGTTAACTCCTGAGTATGACCAAGCACGGCAAAGTAACTTACCTAATGCTAATCCGACCAACCCAAGTAATATTGACGGAAGCCATCATTTGCAAATCTTACAAGAAGCTCTAGGAGTAATTAGTGATAATGCTAATTTACCTCTAGCTGTTTATGATTCTCAAGGACAACCAATTTACACGCGATCGCTTACAGCACAGTAGGGTAAACCTACGCAGTATTGGGTTAGGGGTGGGGTCTTATTTTCAAGTCATACCAATTCAAAAAATCTTGGCAACACATTGATAATCTGTAGGGGTGCAAAGCCTAGATCCCCTACCCTATCTGTCCCATTCTTTTTTCAAATTGGTATCAGCTACTCAATTGTCCCTAATTTCTTATGTTTTAGCCCATTGGGCCTACTTATCAACAGTAAGCGCGGCTCTTCCGTACTTAGCGTGCTGAATTTGTTAAAAAATAAGTTTGAAACCCTTGCCTGGCTCCGATAAAAGCCATTATTTTTTGTATTTGAGCTACTGTTACTAAAAATCAAATCATAAACGCCTATAAGCCTTGTTATTAAAGCAATTTAATCGACTTTCATTAATAATTAAGCACGCTATACACGCAAGAGCCACACCTCCCGATACCTCCCAATTCACCTCCGGGAGTACCCTGTATCTGGGGGGTACCCTCTCTTGGGGTTCTCTTCTCTCGCATCGAGACTTGTAAATTGTAATTTATTACAGAATAATTTGCCGTATTTTCCGCTTTTGACATTCCCTACGAAAAAAATATAACACGCAGCCTCACCTCACCAACTGCGCGGTGGAGTTAAAAAACTGACGACACAATCTCCTAGTAACTAAGAGCGTGGTTAGCAAGTTAGCAAAAGCAACCATGAACATAATCAAAATTTCGTAGGATACAGCTTCGAGGGGTTTAACTCCACCTAGTAACTGTCCGCTGGTGAGTGCTGGTAGTGTAGCCATACCGATCAGCATCATTTGATTGAGGGTGGGAATCAATCCAGCTTTAATGGCGTCTTTGCGGTACTGGATAACAGCTTGTTGGGGGGTAGCGCCTAAACTTAAGTGGGTTTCGATTTCTAAACCCTGGGAGTTCATGGTGCTGACAAGACGTTCCCCGGCGATCGCAGCTGCATTCATGGCATTACCTATCACTATTCCTGCTAGAGGAATTACGTACCGGGGATCATACCATCTCTCTGGTTGAATAATCAGGAAGTTGGTGTAAATCAGTGTCAGCGCCGTACTAACTAAAATTGACCCCCACACACTCGCTAAAACATAGGGAATTTTTTGGCTAATCCGGTTTCGGGCAACAATTGCGGCAATGGTCAGCATTACTGCTAAAATCGCCACAACTGCCCAAGGATTGTCCACAGCAAAGATGAAGTCGAAAATGTATCCCAGTACGAGTAGTTGTAAAATAGTCCTTCCCGTAGCCAGGGCTAAGTTTAACTCTAGTCCTAATTTTTCCCATGCAGATAAACCAATGGCGATCGCCATCAATCCCACAGCAGCGGCTAAATCAACTAAATCCAACTTGATCAGATCTGACATTGGGTTTTTAGCTCCTTGTCATTTGTCATTAATCCCCCACTCCTCCATGTCCCTTGTTCAATCTACAATCTCGCAGGCAGCAGTGCTTAAGTAATATACATTTTCTATGCGTATACTAGACGACAGTCTTTTTTGGCCTTCTTGATTAACAATTCAATAAGTGAAAATAGACCGTTAACGTGCATCCTTTGTATGTTCAGATAAAATGAAAACTCATGATCCAAAGTGTAAATCCCGTTCCTGCCTTTGATATCAAGCAACAATACACCAGTATCGAAGCAGAAGTCAGTACAGCCGTTTTAGAGGTTCTGGCTTCTGGTCGTTATATTGGCGGTCCGTTGGTTGAAGACTTTGAAAAACAGTTTGCCGCCTATAATGGTGTAACAGAATGTGTAGCTTGTAACTCAGGTACTGATGCGCTATTTTTAGCGTTACGAGCCTTAGAAATTGGTGCAGGTGATGAAGTAATTACCACACCGTTTACCTTTATCGCCACAGCTGAAGTTATCAGCGCTGTGGGTGCAAAGCCGATTTTCGTTGATATAGACGCGACTACATTTAATATTGATTTACAGCAAGTAGCAGCAGCAATTACAGCCAAAACCAAGGCGATTATCCCGGTTCACCTATTTGGACAACCTGTGGATATGACAGCGTTGATGGCGATCGCCCAAACTCACAATTTGGCAGTAATTGAAGATTGCGCTCAGTCTACAGGAGCAAGCTGGGGTGGTAAAATAGTCGGCAGCATTGGGCATATTGGTTGCTTTAGTTTCTACCCTACCAAAAATCTGGGTGGTTGCGGTGATGGCGGGGCAATTACAACTAATGACCCAGCTATTGCTACCAAATTGCGGGTATTACGAGAACACGGCAGTAAAATCCGCTATATCCATGAAGAAATTGGTGTAAATAGCCGCTTGGATGCCATACAAGCAGCTATTTTAGGGATTAAGTTGCGTTATCTGGATAAATGGAATGAACGACGACGAGCGATCGCTGCTTATTACGACCTGTTTCTCAGTCAAATCCCTGGTGTTATCACACCTCAAGAATTACCTGGGGGCCTTGGGGTATGGAATCAATACACCATTCGCATCAAAGCTGAGGAGCGAAATGGTTCTAGTTGCCAATATCGGGACTCACTGCGTAATCAATTACAAGCACAGGGCGTAAGTACAATGGTTTACTATCCCCGCCCTTTACATTTACAACCGATTTATGAAAGTCTGGGATATCAGCCAGGACAATTGCCACTAGCAGAGCAAGCCAGCCATCAGGTTTTATCCTTACCCATGTTCCCAGAATTGACACAAGAACAGCAAGACAAAGTGATTGATGCGTTCAAAGATAGTCTAGGGGCTAGGGGCTAGGGGCTAGTCCCGCGATTTCAAACTATTTGTTTAGCCGGATAAATTTTTAGATACCCCTAAATCCACACGATATGATACCAGCTGTAGGGGCACGGCAATGCCGTGCCCCTACGCTAAATCTACATGTGTCAGCGTTTTAGTGGTATTGTATAAGACTTTGAAATCGCGGGACTAGGGATGAAGGAGTGGGGGAGATGAGGGAGGGGTAACATCCTCATCCCCATGATTACCAACTAGGCGATCGCACGATTGCTAGCAGTTGCTAAGGCTTCGACTAAACTACGTACAGCGGCAATCATTGCTACTTCGCTGTTGAGTTGGTTGATAGCAGAACCGACGCCAACACCAGCAGCACCAGCGGCGATCGCTAGGGGTGCGGTCACGCTAGAAATGCCGGAAGCACATAATACTGGTACGGAGACTGCACGGGAAATCTCAAAAGCTGCAGCTAAGGTGGGGGCAGCTTTTTCAATTAATCCTAGGGTGCCAGGGTGAGCAGGTTTGCTACTGATGCCACCTTCGGTTTGAATCATGTCTGCACCAGCTTTGACTAGTTCTTCAGCCAGTTGCACTTGTTGATCTAGTTCCAGAATGTGGGGAACAGTCACCGAGAGGGTAATTTCCGGTAGCAGGGCACGGGTTTGGTGAGTTAGCGCTAGCACTTCCTCCGCTTCAAATCTACGTCCAAGGACGTAGAAGGAATCAAAATTCCCAATTTCTATCAAATCGGCGCCAGCTGCTACAGCTGACACAAATTTCTCTGGTTCTACTGCTGATACACAGATTGGTAATTTAGTCAATGTTTTTACCAACTGAACTAAAGCAGGATCGGCGGCGATATCAACAAAAGTAGCACCGCCAAGTTCAGCGGCTTTGACGGTAGCAGCAACGCTATGGGCGTCAAAGTTATTCAAACCGCTGATCACTTTCAGGACACGGCGGGCAGTAAATGCACGTTGGAGTGAAGAATGCATTGTCATTGTTCGTCTTTTGTAGCTACGAAAGTAAGGTATATTCTACCGCTGCTATACAAAACTTGGCTAAACTTATCTAAGCTTCGCCATTCAACTAGAAGTAATTTCTAGAGGGTCTGCTTCTTGCTTCCACCAAGGGAGTCGGCTCCTTCTTGTCCACAAGCGTAAATTCGGCTCTAGCCGAGCCTATTTTTTTTGCCTGTCAATTATTGTTTTGAAGCTTTTAGACGTTTTTCAACATTTTTCACCTATTTAACGAATCATGGCATCCTGTTCAACCTTTTGACAGGCTGGCTAGTAATGAAAGCGACTGTGGTTTACAAACCAGATAATTTTTGGCCTTGGTTTTCGGCATTAAAGAAAAATTATC
Organism: Gloeotrichia echinulata CP02; assembly: GCA_038087035.1. Classification (NCBI taxonomy): domain Bacteria; kingdom Bacillati; phylum Cyanobacteriota; class Cyanophyceae; order Nostocales; family Gloeotrichiaceae; genus Gloeotrichia; species Gloeotrichia echinulata. Next base: position 2,972,569 of record CP051187.1, read on the forward strand.
AGAAAGTTACAACTCTGTCAATATCCTCACACTGAATAACTATGAGTAACTTTAGAAAAGTATTTGGCTATTTAGTCAAGCTCCTTAGTTGTTAGATGGTAGAAATCAAGCCAAAATTCCTACGGTAATTGCCAAATTCTGATAGTCTTGTCTGCACTACCACTAACCAAAGTTTTACCATCGGGACTGAAAGCCACGGCAAAAACCTCGGTTGAATGGCCAGTAAAAGTCTTGTCCCCTCCCGTTATTAGATTCCACAGTTTGACAGTTTTATCATCACTACCAGTAGCGATATATTTACCATTTGGACTGAATGCGACAGAATTCACATCAGCAGTATGTCCTGTCATTGTGCGTATTTCCATGCCGTTTTTGAGTTTCCAAACTTTGACAGTTCTATCATCGCTAGCACTAGCTAGCATCTCTCCATCTTGGCTAATAGCAACGGCATTAACATCACCTGAATGCGCCGAAATAGTGCGTATTTCTTGTCCCGTCTTCAAGTTCCAAATTTTAATAGTTTTGTCCTTACTACCACTGACAATAGTCTCACCATCTGGGGTAATAGCAACGGATAAAACCACACCTGAATGCCCTGTAAGGGTGCGTATTTCCTGTCCCGTTTTTAAGTTCCAAACCTTAATAGTTTTGTCATAACTACCACTGACGAGAGTCTCTCCATCGCGGCTGATCGCGACAGAATTAACAAAGTATTTATGACCAGTTAGTGTCCGAATTTCCTTGCCAGTATAGAAATTCCATACTTTGATAGTTTTATCCTTACTGCCACTGACAAGGATTTTACTATCACGACTGATAGCAACAGCATAAACCCAGTCAGAATGTCCAGTCACGGTATGGATTTTCTGGCGATTCCAAAAGTCCCAAATTTTGACACTTTTGTCATCACTACCACTGGCTAATCTATTACCTTGAGTATCGAATGCGAGAGAATTAACCGCACCTGAATGACCAGTTATGTTTGGAGAATCAATAAAAATATATGTAATTAGATACCAGATTAAACCTGATGCAGATAGCAGTATTAATGCCGCTAAAAGACTTTTATTTCTTGTTTTATCAAGCCATAATAGAAGTTTTGTATTTAACTGAATTGTTGGTGGTAATAAGGTAGGTACTCCCATTGTTGATGGTGGTACTGTGGCGAATTGTATTGTTTGTATTCTGGCGGGTAAATGTGGTATTAATTGTGAATTTAAATTCAAGTCCACGAGGACTTCATTACATGATTGATAGCGCGTCTCAATATCTTTTTGTAATAACTTATCTAGGACATTTTCTAGTGTTAAAGATACAGTTATTCGAGACTGCAAATATTGCCGCCAGTTTGTTACCCAGGCATAACCTTGTTCAGTCCAAAGTTCAGATGGGTGAATTGATGTTAATAAATAAAAGCAAGTCACACCCAAACTAAATAAGTCACTAGCTGGATATGCCTGGCGCAGCTTCATTTGTTCAATTGGAGCATAGCCATAGGAACCTATGCTCGTACCTTGATTATTTAAAGAATTTTCTGTTAACTGCTTGGCGACACCAAAATCAATCAAAACTAACTTGTGATCGCTTTGGCGACGGATAATATTTTCTGGCTTAATGTCGCGATGAATTACATGATTTTCGTGGACAAACTGGAGAATGGGTAATAATTCACTTAAAACTTCCCAAATCTTTTCTTCACTGAAAGTCCCCTGCTGTTTTAACTCCTGTCCTAAAGTTTGCCCTTGAATGAACTGCTGCACCAAATACAGGTAGTGATCCTGCTCAAAGTAAGCATACAAAGTGGGAATTTGGGGATGTTCTCCTAGCTGTTGCAAACGCCGCGCTTCTTCTTGAAATAACTCCGTGGCCTTGCGTAAGGCTTTACTCCCTTGGACTTGCGGTGCTAGCTGCTTAACTACACAGTACTCTTTGAGCTTGTCTTGATCCTCTGCCAAAAAAGTTCTGCCAAATCCTCCGCCTCCGAGTGGTTGAATAATATGGTAACGGTTTCTTAACAATGGTGTGATTTTTGTACCGCAAGTTTGGCATAAATTTATGCCATCAGGATTGAGGGGCCTATTGCATCTGGGATTGAGGCAGTAGCTCATAGTGAGGTATCTATCAGCAGTTGTAATCATAATAAAGAATTTCTGTGCATTTATTCGTATTCCTGATCGCTATTTTGTGAATTTTTGCTCATCAATTCTCAACAGTGCTAACCGCTCATAGGAATCTGTACAAAGCTACCCAAGGATAGACAATACTAGACAACTACGTTTGTAATTTTAGTCCAAAGTCCTAAAACTACAGGGATAAACGGCAATCCCTCTAGCCCATTCATAAAGTTTGGGATTACTTTCCTGGCTATATTTAAGCTTCCATTGGTATCAGCATTAATTGTTTTACCACTGGAAGTTTTGTATAAACCTCTTTGAATACGCTTGCCACTAAAAACGGGTTTATTATCTGATTTTTCTTTGTAAACAGGTAATTTATCACCGTCTAATGCACTGGCTTTTGAAGTGTAGCTTTCTTCAGTAATTACAACATCAATACCAGCTAAATTGGTTTTATAAGTTAGTAGATTTATTAATTTAGCGTGAGGTATTTTGGTAAATTGTTGATTGTTCTTTTTGCCAATATTAATATCTTGTTTCCATCCTGAATTATTGCCAATAATTAATTGACCGATATCATTTAACTGACACCAATCGATCACCCTACGGCTAACAGTATGGAGATAGTTATCAATCCTTCTATCACGCTTGCTATTTAATTCTTTAACCTGTCTCCAAGCTTCTATTGATTGCGCTAATCGCACTCTTTTATTGAAGAATTGGTTAATACTTTTCAATGGTCTACCATTAATCAATAACGGCTTGACACCGGGATGATTGGAAGTTGCAGCCATCAAATTATTTAAGCCAAGGTCTACACCAGCACTGTACTTACCTGTTGACTTAACAGACTCATTGACTGTGTAAACAACTTCAATAACATAATGATTTAGCTTAGGTACAATCCTTATTTGGTCTACATCTTTAGCCTTTGTTGGTAATTGAATGTTTGACTGTGAAAGTTTAACAATACCCTTAGTTAACGCTGGTTTTGATATTGCATCTATTGGGTAAATCACAACATTTCTGCCACGTTCTTTATGTTTGTATCCTGGCATTTTGGGTTGACCAAGATATTTACCCTGATGTTTTGACCAATCTTTTAACGCTGCCAACCAACTGTTCCAAGCTTCTGAAACTCTACGCACTATTTGTTTACTAACCTTCGTTGGTAGATATCGGTATGCTTCTAAATTCTTGGTTTGGTGGTAAATATCAATTGAGTTGTAATACTTTTTAGTTTCAAAAAAGTATTGACGTTGAATATAGGTAGCAGCATTGTAAAGATGCTTGGATTGTAAAGCTAGGTAATCACATTCTTTCCAAAACTTATGCTGTCGGCTAATAATGTGCTTTTCAACTAATTGCATTTTACTCGACCTCTCAAATGTTGTTATACTCATATTATATATGAGGAGTTTAAAAATAACAACATGGCTAGAAAGAAAATTTACGCAGAAGAAAAAAGAAGATTTACGATGACTTTGACTCAAACAGCTATTGAATGGTTAGAGCAAAAGCAAATAGACATGAAAGCATCAAGCCTTAGTGATGTTATAGAGCGCATGGCAAGAGAGAACCTACCCAAAAATGAGCAATAATGGGTAGGTTTGTCCAGAATTTAGATTACAGTTTCAAACCCTGCCAGACTACCGACGCCCAATGCCATTTCGGATGCTGCAATATTTAGTGCGACTGCAAGCCCAATACCCAGATAAAATCATTGAACAAGTAGTGATTTTTCTCAAACGGACTAACTCGGATGCTGTCTTTGTTGACACTTACACCAGTGCCTACACCACTCATCAATATCGAGTCATTCGCATGTGGGAGCAAGATCCAACACCATTACTTGCTAATCCAGCACTGTTACCTTTAGCTACTCTAGCAGCTAGCGATGCTCCCAACAATCTTTTAACCCAAGTTGCATCTCAAGTAGCTAGGATTGAAAATATAGAACAACTTGAGAATATCGCCGCTTGTACATTTGTCCTAGCTGGGTTGCGGTTTGAGGAACCTTTAATTAACCAATTGCTAACAACGGATATTATGCGCGAATCTGTGACTTATCAACAAATTCTTCGTGAAGGTCGCCAAGAAGGAATCAAGGAAGGGCGCCAAGAAGGAATCAAGGAAGGCGAGTTGGCTTTGATTATCCGCCAGTTGACTCGTCGGTTTGGTATCATCGATCCCCAGTTGGCTCAACGACTGCAATTATTATCTAGTCCCCAATTGGAGGATTTAGCAGAGGTGCTGTTAGATTTTTCCCAGGTGAGCGACTTAATTATCTGGTTGGAACAGCAGGGAAAATAAGATGCGCTTAGTATATAATGAGGGATTGTGTCGAATCAATGCTAGACCATGCCTAAACTCAAGACCCGTAAAGCAGCAGCGAAGCGATTCCGTGCCACCGGCTCAGGTAAAATCGTGCGTCGCAAGGCTTTCAAAAACCACCTCCTAGAACACAAAACCTCTAACAAAAAACGTGGACTGTCCAAGACAACACTTGTACATGAGCGTGATGAGGATAATGTGCGCTTGATGCTTCCATATTTGTAAATTTTTCAGGAATATTCAGGAATATTAAGTTATGACTCGGGTAAAACGCGGTAACGTAGCTCGTAAACGCCGCAATAAAATTCTCAAACTGGCTAAAGGTTTTCGCGGTTCCCACTCAACCCTGTTTAGAACCGCCAACCAACAGGTGATGAAGGCGCTACGGAGTGCTTACCGCGATCGCAAAAAGAAGAAACGCGATTTCCGCCGCCTGTGGATCGCCCGCATCAACGCTGCATCTCGCCAACATGGTTTGAGTTACAGCCAGTTGATTGGTAATCTGAAAAAAGCCGATGTGCAACTAAATCGCAAAATGTTGGCACAGTTAGCAGTTCTCGATCCAGCTAGCTTTGCCAAAGTCGCTGAATTAGCAACTCAAACTAAAGGGTAAAGGTGATTACGGATGAATAACGGATGTAACAAATGGCAAGCAAATAGTCGGTTACATCTGCTATTATCCGCGATATTTGTGTGTATTTTCTGTTGGCTGGGGATGGGAAACATCGCATCAGCCGCCCAAATCCCAGAAATACAACAGCGGGGCTATTTAAATATCGCCGTTAAAGATAACTTACGTCCCTTGGGATTTAGAGATGCTAACGGTAATTTACAAGGCTTGGAAATTGATTTAGCAAAGCATTTGGCATCTGACTTGCTAGGGAAAGCAGATGCTGTCAAATTGCAACCCGTAACCAATCGCGATCGCCTGTCTGTAGTCTTCAATCATAAAGTAGATCTCGCCATAGCTAGGGTAACAGCAACCGAGTCCCGCGCTCGTTTGGTAAGTTTAAGTGTTCCCTACTACTTTGATCGTACTGTATTCGTAGCTAAAGATACCAAAGTCCAGCAGCAGCGAGATTTGGCAAAGCGGAAAATTGCTGTACTAAATAATTCCAGTACTATCGCCCAAGTGCAATATATTTTACCTAAAGCCGAGTTGGTAGGAGTAAATTCCTATCAAGAAGCACAAAAGCAAATAGAAAGCAATACAGTCGCAGCCTTCGCCGCCGATGCTAGTGTTTTGACCGGTTGGGTGCAAGAATATCCTCAATATCGGTTACTGCCAACCCAACTATCAACAGAACCCCTGTCTGTAGTTATGCCCAAAGGATTGCAGTACGATGATTTAAGACGACAAGTAAACGAAGCGATCGCTCGTTATCTTGCTGAAGGTTGGCTCAAGCAACGGATTCAATATTGGGGCTTACCATAATTGAGTCAAGAGTGAGGAGTGAGGAGTGAGGAGTGAGGAGTTGGGAGTGAGGAGTGAGGAGTGAGGAATGAGGAGTTAGGAGTTAGGAGTGAGGAGTTAGGAGTTAGGAGTGACAAATGACAAATGACAAATGACAAATGACAAAAAGCTGATAATAAAGAAGAACCTTTAATAGTTGTATTTGCAGACAATGGATAATAGTCTCCCAGTTGTTTATCTCTCAATTTTCGTAGGGTTGCTCAGTTTTACGGTTGTGAGTGTTTTTCGCCAAATTTTCAAAACTCGTAAGCGTGAAAGTGCCTTATCTAGGTTGAACAAAAAGTTAGCTAAAGAAAAGGGGACGGCTCAAGAATATTATGAATTGGGCAGTATTTATTCCGAGAAAAAATTGTTTACTCAGGGAATATCGCTGTTTCAAAAAGCTCTGAAGGCGGCCGAAGAAGAGGGCGAAGAAGATATCGCACCAATTTACAATGGGCTGGGTTATGCTTACTTTTCTCAAGAACAATATGACTTGGCAATTCGTCAGTATAAAGAAGCCATCAAAAGTAAACCAGACTATGTGACGGCGCTGAATAATCTTGGTCACGCCTACGAGAAGAAAAAGTTAACTCCTCAAGCACTAGAAAGTTACGAAGAAGCACTGAAATTTGCGCCAAATAATGCCACTGCGAAACGCCGTGCTGAATCTTTGCGACGCTTGGTATCTGCGTAAGGGACTGACAAAAAATAAATTATCCCAAATTATGTCTACATTTGTAGGGGCGCAACGCCTTGCGCCCTTACCTCATTTCCCCAGATGTTTACTCCCTTCCCGCTCTAAGATTACCTATAATTTTCCTTCTTTGCGCCTTTGCGCCTTTGCGTGAGCTAAAAATTATTTCCCTACGGGACGCTCCGCGAACGGTAATCTTCCAGCGGTTCGGGAGTATTTTTAGGGGCGCAAGGCCTTGCGCCCCTACTACTGTGAAATTCCCCTTTGGCTGTTTTGATAACAGATTTTGCTGAAAAATTAAGATTTATTTTAAATAAACAACAGAATTGTTGTTTAAATCACAGTCTCAATCCCAATCAGCAAAAGGGTTTCAGCATTCGCCCGCTATGAAAAACCCACACAAATCTACACTTCATTAGGGCTACAAGTTTTGCGAAAATCAGAATCGATTTAATCTCAAGCACTTGTAGTCCAGCTTTTATGGGACTTGGTGTAATTTCAGTTGAAAAGGGAGAACACAGTCATGAAATTGGCTTACTGGATGTATGCAGGCCCCGCCCACATTGGCACATTGCGAATCGCCAGTTCATTTAAAAATGTCCACGCCATCATGCACGCCCCGCTTGGCGATGACTATTTTAACGTCATGCGCTCCATGCTATCGCGGGAGAGGAACTTTACGCCAGTGACAACCAGTGTCGTTGACCGCAACGTTTTAGCCCGTGGTTCCCAAGAAAAGGTGGTAGACAACATCACCCGCAAAGACGCTGAAGAACATCCAGATTTGATTGTCTTAACTCCCACCTGCACTTCCAGCATTCTCCAAGAAGATTTGCACAACTTTGTCGAACGCGCCCAACTGGAAGCCAAAGGAGATGTCATGTTAGCGGATGTGAACCACTACCGCTACAACGAACTGCAAGCAGCAGATCGCACTCTGCATCAAATTGTCCAATTTTACATCGACAAAGCCCGCAAGCGCGGTGAATTGCCAGCAGGCAAAACCGCCAAGCCCTCAGTTAACATCATTGGTATTTCTACCCTAGGCTTCCATCACCAACACGACTGTACCGAACTCAAACGGTTGATGGCTGACTTGGGAATTGAAGTGAATACGGTAATTCCTGAAGGCGCTGCGGTTAACGAATTGAAAAAAATGCCCCAAGCCTGGTTTAACCTGGTTCCTTACCGTGAACTCGGCTTAACCACAGCCCGTTACCTAGAAGAACAATTCGGCACGCCTTACGTAGATATTACGCCAATGGGTGTAGTTGAAACGGCAAGATGTATCCGCAAAATTCAGCAGGTAATTAACGCCCATAGTTCGACTTCGCTCACTACAAGAGGCGCAGAAGTTGAATACGAAGACTTCATCAACGAGCAAACCCTGCATGTATCTCAGGCTGCTTGGTTCTCCCGTTCTATCGACTGTCAGAACTTAACAGGTAAAAAAGCCGTAGTCTTTGGCGACAACACCCACGCCGCAGCCATGACCAAAATTCTCTCACGGGAAATGGGGATACACGTAGTTTGGGCTGGGACTTATTGCAAATATGATGCAGACTGGTTCCGCGAACAGGTAAGCGAGTATTGCGATGAAGTCTTGATTACAGACGATCATGGTGAAATTGGGGATGCGATCGCCCGCGTTGAACCCTCCGCCATCTTCGGCACCCAAATGGAGCGCCACGTTGGTAAGCGTTTAGATATCCCTTGCGGCGTCATTGCTGCACCCATCCACGTGCAAAACTTCCCCATTGGTTACAAACCATTTTTGGGTTACGAAGGTACAAATCAAGTCACAGATTTAATCTACAATTCCTTCACTTTAGGAATGGAAGATCACCTGTTAGAAATCTTCGGTGGACACGATACCAAGGAAGTAATTACTAAAGGAATTTCCGCTGAATCTGACCTGAATTGGACTAAGGATGGTCAAGCAGAATTGAACAAAATTCCCGGATTTGTGCGGGGTAAAGTCAAGCGTAATACCGAGAAATTTGCTCGTGAACGTGGGTTTAAAGAAATCAACGCTGAGGTTTTGTACGCCGCCAAGGAAGCCGTCGGGGCGTAGGTTAGTGGGTTAGTTGAAAAGATTCAGGGGTGAAGAGTTGTGTATGCTCTTTACCCTAATTTTTTGTCTACATAGAAAGTTTGACAAAGATTTAAATTTGAAATATAATCATAATTAATATAAAAAGTCTTTATTAAAAAAAATATATTAAATATGAATAATGACAAAGCGGCATTACTTGCGGCACTCTGTCAGGCTGGCATTAAGCACAGTCCAGAAAAAGTTGTGCGGATTGCCAAGCAGGATGATGGCAAAATCATATTTTTAGAAGAAGGAAAAGCTGGTAGAAGAGGCAGTGGATTAGCACATATATTAGAGCAACACCGAGAGGATTTTGCCAGACGCGGAATTTCTGAAAACGAAATACCAGATGCTGTAATAGCTGCTGTGACAGAAGGAACATTTCTTGGTTATCAAGGCACGATAGAACCTCCTAGGGAAATCTATCAAATAATTTTCAATGGAAAAACACAATACATAGCCGTAACTGTAGGTGATAATGGTTATATAGTCGGAGCCAATCCTGCCTCATTACCATAATTCAACTTGAATAGGGTGGGCAGTGCCCACCCTACCCTTAATGAGAAGGTGCAAGATGTCAGATAATTCAACTTGAATAGCTATGGCAATAAAGATTAAACTGATGGCTGATTATGGATGCGACCCTTTATGGTGGGCAGATGCTGATAAAGTGGGTAACATCGATCCAGGAAAACTACCCCTAAGTCAAGAAACCATTAGCCGCTTGCAAAAATGGGCATCTGCTTATAATGCAACCTTAAATTGGCAAGATCCCGCTAACTCGCCAGGGTTCCTCAATGAAGCAGCTGAAGCCGCTTTTGAAGCAGAAGGTATTAGCTTGTGGAAGCAACTGCACAAAGAACTTGCAGGTAATTATAAAGTTGTTTATTTCAGTGAACCATTAGGTAAAGTTTTTACTGATACTAGCGAATTGGAAGTTTTACGCACTCAAAATGCCTGATTCCTTTCTGATTTCAGTATTCAGCAATCTTCAACTGCTGCAAAGTTTGCTGAAGATATTGATCATAATGCAATACAGTTCAGTTAGACTCAAATGGTATACAGTGTAGGGGCACGGCATCCAAAATCTTTTCTTCTAATGACAATTTTATTCGTGCCGTGCCCCTACGACAATTTTCCTTAACCGAACTGTATTGGATCATAATGGGGCGCAAAGCCTTGCGCCCCTACATCGTGGTCTATTTACCCAAAGTTGGTGTGAGTTGATCAATTATATGACTTCGACAAACACGCCGCTGCGGGCATACTGTTCTTCTTCAGGAGTAAAGTAGGGAGTTTGATCGACAATTTGCGGCTCAAAGCAGTAGGTTTGCTGCAGAAATTGTCCGGCGATCGCTGCTGTTTCCAACTCTTTGATATAATCTTCAGCTAGGATACATGCCTCCCTGATGCCTTCGACATCCCCTTTCGCCACCAGCTTTTGCAGGGTTGCTCTGACCCCTGCCAGCCGCGATGCTGGTTTGATAATGCCATAGAGGCGGTATAATCGGTCAACGGAGATGCTCAGGTGTTTGAGTGCTTTGCTTCTTGCCAATTCGGAGTCGAGACTGGGCCAGTAGCGGGTAGTGTAAAAGGCTTTTTCATCCTTATGATACCACTCCTCGGAGCGGGCTATCGATGAGGAGACGGTGTTGTGTAGTTTCCAGAAAAATAACCGCAGGGCTGGACCATCCACAACTGTAGACAGTTTGGCTTCCATCGACACCTCAAAGTTGGAAAGTTGCGGGTCGCGTCCCAGCAAAAGATACTCCACCGGGTACATGTCCACCTCTTTGTTTTGCACTACATACATATTCAGGTGGTGGCGACAGTAAGGGCAGGGGTACATGCTAGCAAATAGTTTAAAGAAGTCTTTGAAAACTGCTACGAGAACTTTTTGCTTTGCATCTGGCTTGGTACAGACAATTTCCGCCGTGGTGTGGAAAAATCGCCAGACGGCAGGGCCGATATAATAGGGGAAGCTGACGCGCATCTGGGCATCCTTCACATCACTCCGTCCCAAATAGACATCAAGGAATGCTACATACTGCGATAGCGCCCCTGACTCCCGCCCAAACTCTTGACGTTCGCGCCGTTTTTGCACTCCATTGAGATAGTGATGTGTCAAACGCCATGCTTGCTTGATAGCCAGCTGTTGTTTGGCAGTACATTGAGAAAAGTTCTGTACCACATCCGCTCCATAGCGGTCAAATTCTCCCACTGCTTTGGTATCTTCATACCACTGAGCCAAAGCCCCTTGGTCAGGTACGGTATTATTTTGAATATCTGCAGCCGTGTTAACACTGAAAGCTGCGAGGAGTTTTGGCATGAAATCTTCATACCAATAAGCTACCGGCATCATCGCACCAGATATTTCTTCGGAAGCATCCGAGAGGATGACGCGGTGCCACTGCTGGAGGTAATCTTTGGGATCGCCTGGTGATTTAGCTGGAGGTGGGGTAAGCTCTGTATTCAGTTCCATCTGTCGCAGGCGGTTGAGTTCGTTGATGGCCAGTACACCGCCAGCAATATCACGGAAGCTGAAGTGCTTTTTCTTCAAAGTAATCGCGAACTCGACCCCCGCTGCAAACTTTTCTTTGACAGAGGTTGATTTACGGCGTGCTTCCTGCATCGCTTGATCTTCAGCCAGCATCTGGGGGGTTTTTTCGATAGTATTCCAATTCTTGATGCGGTCTTCGAGTCGGGTATATTCTTGTTTTATTGATTCAACGACTGCATCTAGCAAGGGGTGACAAGCTGTTTCTACGATATCTAAGCCTTTGTACAATGCGATCGCTTGCTGAATGAACTGCACAAAGTCGGTAATTTTGTAGGGTAGGTTTCTCACGCGCAGGTGGGTTTCATGGTTGGCTGAGAAACTTTCACGAAAGCTGCGGTAGGCGGCTCCCTGAATTAGGCGGAATAAACCAATCTGCATTTGCAGGGGGGAAGTGGCGCGTTCTTTTTGGTCTTGTGGGTGTTGGGCGAGCAGTTCTTTGAGTCGCACTACTTCTGGATTCTCGTCCTTAATTTCCTCTGTTGGAGATATGATATTTGATACAGTGGGTGCTTCAGCCGCCGCTGTGTCTGAGGTGACGGTGGGTGGATTTGCTGGGGAACTAGTAAAACAAATGGATGAATCTTTATAGCCGGTGGTGATTTCTGACTCTTCTGGAACCAGTTTCATGAACTCTTTAAAGTCAATTGAGCCATCGCCATCGTGATCGACTTCTTTAATCATCTCATCAAGTTCTGCATCCGTCAGCCCAAACTGACTCATAACGCTGCGGAGCTCGTTTGTGGTAATTTGACCGCTACCGTCTTCATCAAACACGCTGAATGCCAATTTGAGACGGCTTTGGCGATCGCCTTGGACGGACACCATCAGGGTTTTGAATTCTTCAAAATCAATACTGCCTGATAAGTCCACGTCTACTTCTTTAATCATATCTCGTAAATCGGTGTCACTAGGACTTTGCCCTAGCGATCGCATTACTTGACCCAATTCACTTGCTGAGATGACACCGCTACCGTCGGTATCAAATACTTTGAACGCTTCCCACAGCTTTGCTACTTCTTCTTCAGTCATGACTTTTTTTTCTAATTCTACAGTGGACATCAATTCATTCTCCCGATTTTTTAACTAGACGTGTCATAGATATCCCCTGTTGACTGCAGTCAGAGAGCCGTATGTGCAAGCAGCTTGTCATCAGACGTTACTAGGTGAAAAGTAGCGTCATAGTGATTGTATTACAGCAATTTTCACCCAATAACCACAGATCTTCGTAGGGGCGCAAGGCCTTGCGCCCCAAAAGCGTGGTCTATTTACCTGAAAATGGCTGTAAGATAGGCTTCTGGTTGCGATGGTCTAGGACTTACGCATCTCTTAACACTGGCCATTATTTGGCACAATTCCGAGGAAAATTATGACATGAACGCCATGCTGACCGAATTTACTCTGGCAAATTTCAAAAGTTACAGTACCAGCCGCTTACCTCTCGGATCGCTGACTGTACTAATCGGAGCCAATGCTTCAGGTAAAAGTAACGCCCTTGAAGGTTTGCGCTTTCTGTCGTGGCTAGCACAAGGGCAAAAACTATCCAGCATTCAATATGCGGTGAATAGTGCAGAGCGCGTTGTACGCGGTCGAGTAAATGACTTGTGCCATCGGGGAGAGTCAAATTTTACCATTGGTTGCCGTTTAGACTCCCCAGACTGGAACCAACTTGATATAACCCTGAATGTGCGTGACGGAGAACTGCACATCAGTAGTGAGCGAATCGTTGGCTCGACAAGTCAAGTCCCGCTATATGACCTAGATCAGCCTTCTCAAGGAGTAGGGACGGATGTTGGTGTCGCATATAATAACTTTAAAAAGGGGAAGAACAAGCCACTAGTAAAGTGCAGCGATCAGATGGCTATATTCGTGCAATTAGACACCCCTGCCCATTTTGATCCAAAGTACCCCAAATCCCAAAAGATAATTCCTGATACCGTCCGCGAATATCAACGAGTTTTAAAGAACATCCTGTTTCTAGATCCCGTCCCCGCCAGAATGCGCGAGTACAGCTTCAAATCTGATAAGCGATTACAAGAAGATGGTACCAATCTTTCCAGCGTCCTGTATCGCTTGTGGGAGAACCAAGCCGAAAATCAACAGGCAATTCTCAACTTTATCCAGAGTCTACCAGAACAGGCTATAGATGGGCTTGATTTCCTTTTCGGCCCACGGGATGAAGTCATGGTGCGACTAGCAGAAACCTTTGGCAATACCCGTCGCAATTGTGAGGCGGCATTATTATCCGATGGCACTTTGCGGGTGTTAGCTATAGCAGCAGCTATGCTATCGGCAACCGAAGGAAGTTTAGTGGTAATCGAGGAAATTGACAATGGGGTTCATCCCAACCGCGCTAAACATCTACTCGCCAGCATCCGGGATATTGCCGAGCAGCGGAAATTGCGGGTGCTGCTTTCTACCCACAACCCAGCCTTAATGGATGCCTTACCCGATGCGGCTCTCGGTGATGTAGTGTTTTGTTTCCGCAATCCAGAGTCAGGAGATAGCCGCCTTGTAAGGCTTGGGGAGATGTACGATTTCCCCAGTCTGATATCTCAGGGGCCCCTCGGTCAACTGGTAACTGCTGGGGTAGTGGATCGGTTTGTTAAGTCGCCGCATACACCTGAAGACAGAAAACAGCAAGCTATGGAATGGCTGTCTCGTTTGCAGGAGTACGGCAATGAGTAGTATCTGCCTGATAGATACCAGCATATTCCTCGAAATACTCAACGTCCCCAACTATAATCCAATACGTTTCAGTTAAGGCTAGTAGTCTGTCAATTTTGTTTTGAGGGATTTTTGGTAGTGTGAGCGTCTCGCTCACGCGGGCAAGATGCCCGCACTACAGTCCATCATTTTTATCTTGACATAGTAATAGAACTATGAGTCAAAGTCAATTTTTTTAACTAACCGCAGAGGCGCCCCAGGGCACAGAGAGAAGAAATAAATGCTTAACTGAACTGTTTCGAGCTATATTAACCTTCAGAAATTGGCGAAGGGAGTAAATCAAGGTAGGTGTTTTTGAAATGGCGGAAGATTTCTTGATAAATTTGGCTCTTGACTCGTTCGCCCCTTTTCCCATCTTCTAGTTTAATATCATCCACAAAAAATGAAATATTAAATTCAATAAAAAAGTCCGACTCATCATTATGATTCATGGCTACCATCCTCACTTGTGGTTCTTGCCATTTTTTGCGTGGTACTTTCAACTTTTCTTTAATCCATTTAATTAAATCTAAGACATAATCATCTAAGCGCGTTTCCTCAGCTTTAGGGTTCGATATTTTTTGAGACAATCGTTGCACTCTGCGTGTTAATAAATTAATCTTCCGCTCCCATTCCTCTGCAATTAAGTTTTGATCTTCATCTAGTAAATTTGGATCTTTGATCCAAACGCGATACCACTGGCGAATTAACTCAATTAGTCCCTCTTCATTATTTTCCTCAAAATTAAATACGGTGCGGTTGTTAATGGTTTCTTCAACTAATTGAAAACCAATAAGTTCTAATACACCTTGATATTCTTGTTGGACATTTTCTATTTCGTCTACTGTTAACCCCCCTTTTTCAGCAAACTGCATCGTTGCAACTAAAGCTTCTAGAGATTGTTCAATCTCTTCTAATTTCAAATTAACTTCCTGTTCAGCTAATACCTTTAATTTTCCAATTTTTTGTTGTTCTACAAGATTAGGATCGCTATCTTCGTAGATATAGTATTCATCCATGACCTCTAGTTTTATATCGATATCCCCTAGTGTATCAGGATGAGCCAAGACAATTTCTTCTATCAGCTTTTTGGAATCATCAAACTCACATTCAGTGGGAATCTCTATCTTTATAGATTGTGAATAAAAAGTTGTAGGACGACTCAAGTTAGTGATTTTTTGTCCCTGTAATACACTATTGGGAATATAAACATCGCAATGATTACTAAATATATATACCTGAGTTACCCTAATACCAATCTGGCGTAGCATCCCGATGGAACCATCTTCTAGAAGCAAGATATCACCAAATTGAAAAGGTGTATCAATAAGTAAAACAATTCCACTAAAGAAATTAGCTAAAATATCTTGAAGTGCAAAACCAAGCACAAAAGTAGCACCGCCAAGCGCTACCCAAATTCCACTTAAACTCACCCCAAAGGAACTGAGAATAAAAGCTGCACCAGCGATGTATATCAGCACAGGAACAACTGCTGACAGAATGGGAAGCAATACGTCATCCCACATGACTTCACTTTGTCGAGTGTATACTTTGAGGTAGTAGATAAAAACTTCATTAAAAAGTTGAACAGCCCAATAACTACCTACTATAATTAGACTGACTATGAAAATGTGATCAATTACTGAAAAAAAACCTACAGTAGCTAACTTTCCTAAAGCAACTTTTAGGCTGATTTTCATGCTGAGGATAGCAAAGATGAACAGAATAGGATAGGCGCAAACATTTAAAGCAACGAAGGCAATATCCTTTTCAAATTCTCGAAAAATCGGGCGCAAGATGTAAAACAATATTATATATAACAGCGCAGTTCCTAGAGCCGTTATTAGTAACCCGTACAGGAGCAAAGTCTCTGTATTCAGTTGGGAAAATTGATGTAAAATGTTTTGTAACATATTGTATATAGTATTATATTGTATAATAGATATTGACGAACCGAAAATAGGTAAAGGTTTACCCTAATGATATGCCTAGTTTTCAGAATTTCCGATTCCCTGTTTACTTTATTCAATTACCAGCTTTAAACCTGGAAGCAATCGCTCTAAATTTTTCAAGGATTTATTTTGCCAAGGAACTTTTCTGGAACCTAAAACTACTAATTGAGTCCCTTTCTTTTTCCGCATTCCTAAAACAAACTTAGATAACATACTAATACCTGAACTGTTGAGAAAGGCTAATTCTTTCAGGTTCAATGTTATGCTTGGAAGTGCTAAATCAGCTACTTGATTAAGCAAATTTACTATAGGCTCATAATCCTTTGGTCCACCTAGACTGATTTCTCCTTTAAAGTCAACTATCGCAGATGTTGAATTGTATTGAACTTGATAGTCATCGCCTTGAACTTCTTGAGTAGCCATAGGTTATTTGGATTTTTTTGAGATCTAAAACTTAATTATTAACGTAAGTTGCAAGTTAGATCAAGTAGGGTGCGTCAGATACCGAAAATTAGTAACCTTATCCGAAAATTAAGCATTCTGACGCACCCTACGGGCTTAATTATTACAAATAATACCAAATTATACAATGATTTGAGCCATTGTAGTAACCGTCATAATTTGTGTATCGGTGGATTCTAAGTCAAATTCCCAGCCTAATTTTGCTGAATAATCGTTAATAATGGTCAGTAAACCTATACCAGAACTTTTACTATCTTCTTCTGCGGCTATTTTTTCCAGTTGCTGTACATATAACTCCTGAGTATCGCTAGAAAGTAATTCTTGAATAAAGGCTTGAAATTTGGCAACGCCGTGAGCATTAATACTGTTATTCGTGAAAATCACAGCAGTCAATTTTTCGCTATCCTCTATATAATAAATCCCAAATGTAACTGGATAATCATCGTTCATTTCTTGAAATTTTACAGCATTTTCCAAAAGTTCATTACCGATATAACTTATGGAATTTTTACACTCTTTAATACGATTCGCCCCATCAGGATCGTCTTTATCAATTGAGACAATATTTGCAAAATAGTCAGCAATATAATAAGCACATAAACGGTGATTACGCCACTGTCTTTGACTGGTTCGAGAAACAGTATTAAAGGTTAATTCTAAACAATGATGGTTTGGGGGAAACTCTTCAATAAATTCTCCAAAAATTTGGCTCATTTCTGTTACCTACTAATTAGTATATCAAAACTGTCAGATTTGTTTGTCTTATCAATTTTAAATGAGGGCGTAGGGTGCGTCATAAAAACAGATAATTTATGAAATTCAATCTTTTAGGGATGACGCCAGTTAAACATTCTCTAAATTTATTGATTTTTAATTTTGCTATCTTTAATCCGAGAAAATGCCAATTTTTTCTTTTTGTTGACATTCTCATCAATGTCCTCCAATAATTCTTCCCCATCAAATGTTTCTTCGCTTGCAAATGTTTCCCGCTGCTCAAATGGTAGCTGTTTGATCACCACTAAAGTAATATCGTCAAACACCTTTTGTTGACCTATAAAATTTTTAACATCATCAATTATTGCTTGCTTAATTTCTGGGGCGGAACCCTGCCAATTTTGACTAATAACTTCGCATAATCGCTCTAGCCCATATTGTTTTTTATCGATGTTGTAAGCTTCAGGAATTCCATCAGTATAGAGAATAACTCCATCGCCTACATCTAATTCGATGATGGTATGATTGATAAAATCAGTAATTTCTTCATCTAACCCAATTGGGAATCCGAGATCTATTGTGTTAACGCGCTCAATATCACCCCCATTCCGCACTATAATAGTTTCTTCGTGCTGACCGCTGATACTGATTCTGCCTTGTGAATAAGTGAGAATGACTAAAGTTAAATTCTTCTCAGAATTCATGCGGCGGACATTTTTATAAATAGTGCGGTTGAGAGCATCCAAAAATTTAACGGGATCGAGTTCTTGAATCTCTTTGAGAGTCCTGACTGCTGTTTGCGTCATTACCATTAAAATACCACTTTCCAAACCATGTCCGGTAACATCACCAATCCCTATTGTAGTGATACCGTCTGTGTGCAGAACGTCGTAGTAGTCGCCACCTACTTCGTCCGCAGGTTCCATATAACATGCAATATCTAAATCTTCAATCGCCTTGAGTTCCTCTGCTGTTGGTAAAATCATTTTTTGCATTTGGTGCAACATATCCAATTCTTTCGCCATACGGAAGTTTTCCGCCTGGAGAATGGCTTCTGCTTCGTTGCGTTTGAGCAGGTTGACGTATGCTTTAGAATGGTAACGGATGCGGGCGATTAGTTCGGCTGAATCTGGGAGTTTGACTAAATAATCGTTGGCTCCTAATGCAAAAGCTTTTGCTTTGATGACTGGTTCTTCTTTACTAGAAAGAACTATTAAAGGAACGTATTTTGTAGGAGCATTTTGGGCGCGTAAAAAACGCACTAATACTAATCCTTCCATCTCTGGCATCACTAAATCCTGTAAAATGATGGTTGGCTGACAGGACTTAGCGACTTTGAGAGCTTTAGTAGGGTCGCTACAGTAATGAAATGTGATGTCTTTTTCTGGAAGCAACATGCGACGAATAGCTTCGGCGATCATTGGCTGATCATCGATGAGTAAAACTGTAATTGGGTCTTCTATCATGGCTTTCGTCTCCTTTTGACATATTTAATAATTCATAATTTAGTTAGAATTTAGAATTTATGATTTTAATAGTCGTCCGATTAAAGTAGAGGCGATCGCATTAATAGGTAAACTCTCCACAGCCGCACCCAATTCTACAGCAGCTTTGGGCATTCCATAAACTACAGAAGTCTGCTGATCTTGGGCGATTGTATGCCATCCTTTTTGCTGTAACACACTTAGCCCTTCTGCTCCATCTTTACCCATACCAGTCAATAAAACTGCAGTTCCCCGACGGTGCCAATACTGGGCGACACTTTTGAAAAAAACATCGACGGAAGGCCGATAAGGATAATCAATCGGTTCTTTGGTGTAACCCAAGCTCAAATTTGATTGTAACTTGAGGTGATCATTAGTCCCAGCAATTAGGACTTTTCCTACTTCTAAATGACTCCCTGCTGTGGCTAGCTTGACAGTTAAAGGTGTCTGTTGATTTAGCCATTCAACTAAACCAGGCGTAAATTGAGCATCCACATGTTGAACAATCGCTATCGCCGCCCCAAAGTTTGCTGGTAAATGTGAGAGAATTGTCGCTAGGGCGTTAGGACCACCTGTGGAAGCACCAATCACAATTAATGGCGGAACCTGGGACTCCAGAGCAGAAAATCGAGATGGCGAACTTTGTCCCAGAGTTTTAGATTTGGTAGTTGGCGCTGGTTTACCAATTAGTTTGCGAATAGTGGTAATTTTTCCTAAGAAAACCTCTGCAGCTTCAGGATTACCACTAACCCCAAAAACAGGTGTACTAACTGCATCTAATGCTCCATATCCCATTGCTTCAAAAACTTTGGATGCATTTTGTCCGACATTTGCTGTCACTACTAAAATGGCACAAGGAGAGTTTTTCATGATTTGACGAGTTGCTTCTACCCCATCCATCACCGGCATGATTAAGTCCATCAAAATCAAGTCTGGTGTATCTTGGGCGCATTTACTAACTGCTTCAGCACCATCACGAGCTATCCAAGCCACTTCACACCCTGGGACAGTAATTAAGACACGCTTTAACGTCTCTACTGCCATTACCATGTCGTTAACAATTGCAATCCTCATTTATTAGTTGTTTTTTGTTGCTTACTAAACTATTTACAGGAATTTTACAGGAATTATATTTGATTTTGAACATCTATGATTCTCCATGCCCAATCCCCCATTGCTTACCTAGATTAATTACCAATCAAATCTAACACGGCATTGACTAAGGTATCATCATGAAAGCTGGCTTTGGTTAAATAATAATCAGCCCCAGCTTCTAACCCCCTAAGTCTGTCTTCTTCGCGGTCTTTATAGGATACGATAATTATCGGTATTGAGTTCAACTTCGGATTGTTTTTAATTTTGCTCACCAGTTCAATTCCGTTCATTCTGGGCATATCAATATCACTAATCACTAAGTCATAATGCTTATTAGAAACTGTGTACCAACCCTCGACGCCATCCACCGCCACATCAACTTTATAACCTTTATTTTCTAGTAATTTTCTCTCCATTTCTCGGACAGTTATCGAATCATCAACTACCAAAATACTCTTGCGGCTTTCGAGTATGGCAGTACTAATTTCCTTGTCGAATCGGCTTAATTTGCTGTTATTGAGTAGATTATCAACAGAGCGAATTAAATCAGAAATATCGACAATCAGGATGGGTGAACCATCTCCCATGAGAGCCGCAGCACTAATATCTTGAACTTTTCCTAATCGGGGATCTAAAGGTCTAACGACTAAATCATGTTCGCCCAAAAATCGATCTACTACTAATCCATAATAATCTGATTGTTCACCAATTATAACAACAGGTAAGGCATCAGATTTGGGTGTAGATTCCGGCAACTCTAACACCTGATGGGCTGATACCAAACCAATATTTTTATTGTCCATTGTGAAATACTGGCGATTTTCAATTGAATAAATTTCCTTTTTTTCCACCATAACAATTTGCTCAATTCTTGCTAAAGGGAAAGCATAAGGTTCACCAGATATTTCTACTAACAGGGTACGAACAACAGATAAAGTTAGAGGTAATTGGAAGTGAAAAGTCATGCCTTTTCCTGGTACAGAAAATGCGCGGACATTACCACCAACTTCTTGAGCCATGCTTTTAGCAATATCTAAACCCACGCCACGGCCAGAAATTTCTGTTACCTGCTTGGCTGTAGAAAATCCAGGTAAAAACAGAAATTCCATGAGTTCACTTTCACTAAGTTGATCTACCATTTCTGATGATGTTAGTCCCTTGGTGACAATTTTTTGGCGCAACCAATCAAAGTTAATTCCTCGACCATCATCGGAGATGGTAATAGATAGCATTCCCCCACGATGAACGGCTTCGAGTCGCACGGTTCCTTCAGCTAGTTTATCAACGGCTAGGCGTTCTTCGGGTAGCTCAATACCGTGATCGACGGAGTTACGCAAAATATGCGTGAGGGGAGCTTCTAATTTCTTTAAAATATCACGATCAACGGGTGTAGATTTGCCGAGAATATCGAATTTTACTTGCTTACCTAGGCTTCTGGCCAAATCGCGAATCATTCGGGGGAACCCTTGTACCCCATCGGCGAAAGGACGCATATTAGAGGCAATTACTTCTCGGTAGAGGCGATCGCTTAAACTAGCAGTACGACGCGCAAATAATTCTAGTGCGTCCAGGCGATCGCCCAAAATCTCGCGACATTCTGACTCTTTTAACCTCGCAGCTTCCAAATACTTCTGGCTTTCTTGGTAGCGACCCACAGCTACAGCTTCCTGAAATTGTTGCAGAATTTTCGACAGTTGCAGTTGTCGTTTTTTGAGAATCATCAGCGAATCTGCAAAGGGTTGTAGCCAATTGGCTTCAATCAGGGACTCACCCGCCAAACCCATGATCCGATTTAAGTTTTCGGCGTTGACCCTGACAACTCGGTCATTGGTCGGGAGTAGCTGTATTGTCGGCTGGCCTGTTGGTTCGACGTTGGTCAGTTCACTGGATTTAGGTTTAACAATTGATGTCGTCTCAACTGAGGCGGTTTTCGCCCCTGCTGGCGTCTGAGTTGGGGGGGGAGGTGGGGGAGCAATTTCTACTCGTCCTGTTGTCTGGGTTTTCTCTCCCGTCAACACGCCAGCAATTTGCTGTCTGGTTGCTGTAATCTGTTGTCGATGTTCTGACAACCAAGGATTTAATTTCACTGGCTCTAACTGACTAATGTTGAGGAGTAAATCGACACCTTGCAACAATACATCAACATCATCTGCTTCTAGGGTAATTGTGTGGTTTTGGGCGGCGACAAAGCAATCTTCCATTAAGTGAGCTAGGTTCACAGCCGCATCAATAGCTACAATCCTCGCAGCGCCTTTGATGGAATGGGCTGCTCGCATCAAAGATTCTAGCACTTTGGCAGATTGAGGTTGGCTTTCTAAGGATAGCAGCCCTTCATTTAAGATGTTTGCCTGACCTTCTACTTCCAAGCGGAACAAATCCAGCATGGAGGTATCGCTGATATTTACTACCTCTTCTGTGATTGGCGGTGGTGGGGGAGGTGGGGGAGGTGGGGGAGAAATTGGCTCCGTAATTTCCCTATGTATATTTAGTAATACCATCTCCACTGTCCCCGTAAGTAGGGCAGTAATTTTCTGTGTGGTTGTAGAAATTTCCTGGTGATGTTCTGATAGCCAAAGGTCTAAATCTGCTTCTCCTACTTGGCTAATCTTCAGCAGTGCATCGACACCTAAGCGTAGTACCGGAATCTGAGCCAGTGTAATTGTTTGATTTTGGGCGGTAACAAAATATTCTTCTAGGCTGTGAGATAGGGAAGCAGCAGCATCAATTTCCACAAGATCAGCTACCCCTTTGACAGCATGAGCAGCCCGCATCAGCGATTCCAGTGTTTGGGAAGACTGGGGTTGAGTTTCGAGAGCTAAAAGCCCCTCTTTGAAGATCGCAGCCTGGGCTTCTACTTCCAGCCGGAACAAATCTAGTATGGTTAAGTCCCCCATATCTTGCTTATTGTCCATTACAGAATCCTCCGGACTAGAGTATAAAACAATAAATCTGCATCTAAATAATTTACCTTATGCTCCTGCCAGTAAATGACCCCTTTGGTATAGGCTGCTGCGGCTTTGGAAATGACCACTGGCGTATTTTGCAATTCACTAATTTGGAAGCGATGCACTCCACACACCTCATCAACTGGAAACACCCAGCGGTTATCTTCAGAGGCTATCACCATCATTCGTTTAGATACTACAGCATTGACATTCTGGGAGGAATCAGCTATAACCGCCAGGCTGAGAAGATGGGTGAGGGAAATGCATAGGAGAATTTCGCCACGAATGTTAACCAGACCCATAAACAGTTCGTTACTGCGATGTGGGAGGCTGTGAATTACACAGGGCTGAGTGACTTCCTGAAGTAACCGCACCGGTAAAGCTAACCATTCATCTGTTAAACGGAAGATCATCACTGATAGAGTTTCTGCTGACCGCACCAGCGCTCTATTTATTGACGCTAAGGAATCATCTGGCTGAGTTTTTGCCAGGATCTCGGTCCATTCATGCAGATATTCTGACGACGCTTCCCGTTCTAATAAACTCCGCCCAGCCAGAGAATATACGGAACAATTGCGACAGTGAATTGCCGTTTTTAGCTCCCGACAGGAGCGATCGCCCTCTACTCCAATCTGGTTCCAGCAATCATCGCTCATGGGTCTGGTGTCCTTTTAATTATTATCTACTCTAAAACGAGCGATTTCCTGACGCAAGGCTTGTGCAGCGCTATTCAATTGACTAATTGCACCGTTCACCTCTACCAAAGACTCTGCAGTTTGTGAGGAAGCTTCACTCAATTGCAGCATCGCTTGACTGATTTGCTCTGCTCCTTGGGACTGTCCTTCCACACTATTACTTACATCTTGAAACCGGGGGTTGAGGGTTTGGACTTGCTGAATAATTAATTCCAATTTTGTGCTGATATTTCGCACATCATCCACTCCTTTTTCTACTTCTTTGGAGAATTTATCCATTTCCATCACCCCAGTTGAAACTGCTCCTTGCATCTCTTTTACCATGTTTTCAATATCCAATGTAGCGACTGCTGTTTGGTCGGCAAGGCGGCGAATTTCTCTGGCTACGACCGCAAAACCTGTACCATATTCTCCGGCTTTTTCTGCTTCAATAGCTGCGTTCAGGGAGAGTAAATTGGTTTGATCTGCTACTTTGGTAATCGTAGTGACGATAGTATTAATGTTGTTAGATTTTTCGCTGATTACTCGCAGTTTGGTGGAAATAATTGTCGTCGCATCTGCTAACTGTAGCATCGATTTTTCCATGTGGATTAACTCTTTTTGCGAGTCACCTGCAGCTTGGGCTGTCGCTTGAGATTTATCCTCGACTTCATCCATTGTCCTTACCAGTTGTCCAGAAGTGGCTGCAATTTCTCTGGCTGTAGCGGCGACTTCGTTTGTCGAAGCTACCTGTTCGGTCATCGTTGCTTCTAGTTGCTTTCCTGATGCGGCAATTTGGGTGCTTGAGGTGGTAATCTGAATCCCGGATGTCTGTACTTGGCGAATTAAATTAACTATTTGTTGGGTAATTATATATGCCACTGTTAGGGCTATTGCTAAAGCCACCAATGGCATGATTACAGATACTAAGCTGATGAAATTAAGAGAATTTCTTGTATGTTCTGTATTGCTTTTCGATTCCTCTAATATTCTTTGTGTAATGTCTGTATTCGCTTGATCAAATTCACCAATGATTTTTTTAGATCCTGGTAGGAATAACGCTACAGCTTCCTTTTGTTTCCCCTGATCTACAAGACGAAAAGTTTTGTTGCTCAACTCCACAAAATCGGATTCCAGTTGCCGCATTTTGTTAAATATTTGGAGGTATTTACCTGTTAATGGATCGTTCAATAAACTTTCTACGCGGTTCACATTTTCTTGAAATTTATCTTTTTCTTTGTTAAAATATTCTAAAGAATTATCGGCATTTCCTACCAGAAGATAGCCACGAACTTGGCGACCCATCCCATAAATTCTTAAGGTCATGTCATCGGTTATTAAATTGATATCGTTTAATTTATCAACTTTATTAAATGTCGCTATTGTCTGAGTAGAATTGACATAGACTATCGCACTAAATACTAAAGATAATACACTGGGGACTGCATAGCCGAGAAGTAACCGATCTCTGACTTTCCAATTTTCAAACATCTTAATTTTTCCTCAATTTAACCTAGCTAATTATCTACTTATCTAATAAATTTTGCAATCGCTGAATTCGCTGTCTTAAGACTGCTGCTCTAGCAATATCCCCACGATTTTCTATGAGTAAAGTTAGGTGCATCAGTGCATCATAATCATTAGGTTCTAGATAAATTGCTTTTTGAAAGCATTGCTCTGCTTGTTTTTCTCTACCCTGAGCTTGATAAATTTGCCCCAATAAAACATAAGCTTCCACATTCGTATAATTCAGCTTTAGATATGTTTCACATAGTGTAGCTGCTTCACTTAACTGCCCACGATCTGCTAATTTACGGATACTTCCTAAGTCTATAGCTGACAGTAAATTTTCTGGTTCAGTTTTATCATTTTTGATAGATTTTGGCGGTATTTTTTGAGGCTTTTCTGTTTCCTGCCTTGTTTCTAGCTGTAACCCGACTTTTTTAACAGGTGCTACTTGATGATTTTTCTTTAATGAATTATCTATATCTTGAGATTTACTCTTGTTGTTATCTATTTTTCGATAAGCAAAAGCAAAAGCATGATCTACAGACTTCAAGTAAGACCTTGATGTTTGTCCGGTTTCAGCATGTCCCACAAATAATAGCCCTTGATTAGTTAATAAGCGCTCTAAATTTACCATGCTTTGCTCTCTCGCTGCTTGGTCGAAATAAATCAGAACATTGCGGCAGAAAATTACATCATAAGGCATCTTGTCAAACATAAAATAAGGAGATACTAGATTGCCATGTATAAAATTAACAGTATTTTTTACCAAATCACATAATTCATATTTATCCCCAATTTGAGTAAAATAACGCGCCCGAAATTCTAGATTGTTACCGCGAAAGGAATTTTGTCTGTAAACAGCTTCTCTTGCCTTAATTAAAGATTTTTTGCTAATATCAACGGCATCAATCACAAATTGATTGGGGCTTAAACCTGCATTCAGTAGCGTCATAGCTATTGAATAAGGCTCTTCCCCAGAAGAACAAGGTATACTCAAAAGACGCAGTCTTGACTTACTCTTGCTTGATAACCACTCAGATTTGATGTAATTCTCCAGAAAATTAAACGGTTCCCCATCCCGAAAAAACCAAGTTTCTGGAACAATCACCAATTCAATTAGTTCTTCTAATTCTTGAATTGATGTTTGTAATTGTTGTAGATAGGTTCGCAAATCAGGCAATTTACAGGCTAATCTGCGCTTTTCTACAACTCTGGCAATCTCTTTAGAGCCAATGATACTGGCAGAGACACCTATTTTCTCTTGCAACAGTGACTCAATTTTTGCCTGGATCATTGATGTTAGGATTCTCCTTGTGTTAATAAGTAATTATGCTGCGAATCTAGCAATAAATATTCTAACCTTATCAGTTGGATCATTCCCTTTTCATCCATAATCATTTCTCCTAAATAAGGCGCTTCCTTTAATAAATTTCCCGTATCAACTAAATCTATATCTGGTTTATTTAAAGTTTCTGTCACTCGTTCTGCCATCAAACCGAGCCAACGATTGATGTTATCTTGTCCTACATAGTTTACCATAATAATTCGTGTACTTAAGTATGAACGACTGGGTTGATTTTGAATCAACTGGCATAAATCGATTACGGGTACAATTGCACCTCGATAGTTAAATAAACCAGCAACATAGCTCGGAACTTGATGTAATTTCCTGAGCATCACCCTGGGGATAACTTCCACAACCTGAGAAGTATCCAGAGCATATAAATTATTTCCGACAGAGAAAAGTAACATTAGCATAATATATTGATTATTGCACGATTAAAAAGGCTATTTTAATCTCTATATATACAGTATACAAATTGCATATCTTTGCCTAGAAATATCAAAATCATGACTTATGCATTGACAGAAATCGTTAGACATGTATTGCTATTATCAGCCATTTGATTTGTCGAAAATCAGCGCGCGATGTCTAACGACAAGCCCCATAGTGTCAAAGCCACCCATAGTTAAGTGTTGCCGAAAGCCGGAAATCAGATAAATTCGTTATAAGCATGATCTCTTATTTATAAAGTATAAAAAAATTATATTATACTAATTCGATATGAAAATGCTTATTATTGGGTTAACTGTACAGGCTATATTTTTTGTGTATACGTATATACAATAAATACACTGCAAAACAAAAGGTAGGCTTGAATACACTAGGACTTACACACGCTCTCAAAGGAATCATCTTGTGAATTAACGAAAATACCTCATTTCAGGCTTTGATCAATCATCATTATTGCCCCGCACATATCGCCGTTCAAACAATTTTATATACTATCTGGTAGAAATAATTCTAGGGTGAATAAATTGTTGACCATACAGCAGCATTCAAGACTGGGCAAGGAAGTTCTACAAAATTGTAATCTTGCATATATTACAGACCAACAAGTCCAGGAATTGAAGCAATCTCTTTGGGAACACGGGGTGATTGTTGTCAGAAAGCAAAAACTGACGGCCTCCCAGTTGAAGGAGTTTGCCATCCAGACATTCGGTGACTCAAGCCTCGGTAGTCGCCCCAAGCCTCTAGATCCCGAAATCTCTCCAGACTTACAAAGTCATTGTGTTTTGGGATAACTCCCAGGTCATGCATACAGGTATGCCCTACGATGCCAAAAAGTATCAGCGGATTGCTTTGCGTGTTGGTGTTGTAAATAATAATTGAATTTACACCGAAATGAAGGAAATAAAACCCAAAAATCACCTCTTATGAATTAAAAATTAGTAATTAGTTAAAAATGAGGGATTTTTAATTCTAAGTCGGCGGTTTATCCATCCCCCTGCGCTATCGCAAGGGGATGGAGTTTTTTATCTTGGTTATTCCATTTTTCGGGAGGCGGGTAGATAGAAAATGTGGCAATATTGCACAGAATTACTATTAGCTACTAATCTATTCCTACGGTGCTTCCTCGGTAAAATTTGGTTATGAATCTTGCTCAAGTTGAAATAGCTGGACCGCTAAATCTGGAAATTCCCCAGATTGCTACACCACAAACCGGAATTCAAGTTTCTAAGGATGCTATTCGCACCAGTTTGAGAGCCTCAACACTGGATGGTGTCTTTGCTACAGTCTTTTCTATAACTACTGGGGGAATTTTACTGACTAATTTCCTAGTAGAGTTAGACGCCACTCCAGTTGTGTTTGGGATGCTGTCGTCAATCCCGATGCTGGTAAATCTGATTCAGCCTTTGGGTGCTTATTTGTCGGAACGCACCACCAGTCGCTTTCAGTATTCCCTAGCCACCTATGGGATTTCTCGGGTGCTGTGGTTGATTCTTGTCATTGGTATTATGGGCGCGAGTTGGGGGGCGTTTAGTTCTGTCCACTTGGTAGTATTGACGCTCTTAATTGTCCTATTCAGCCATCTTTTGGGAGGTTTAGGAAGTGCATCCTGGCTCTGTTGGCTGGCGATGATCGTCCCCCGACGATTGCGCGGTAGGTATTTTGGGATACGCAATAGTGCAGCTAGCTTGACAAATTTGCTGAGTGTCCCTTTAGCCGGTTTAGCTGTATCACATTGGTATGGCGGAACTTTACAGGGTTATGGTGTCGTTCTGCTTGTGGGTGTTGTCTTCGGATTTATTAGCCTGGGGTGTCAGTACTTCCAGATGGATATGAATCCATTGTCACAAAACACTTTTTTTGCTATGTCTGTGCAAAAAAGTGATATTCAACTAGTCAGCGACAGCACGGCACTTGACAAAGATGAATCTTTGTGCAGCGAAAAAGTGCCTATTCGGTCCCCTATCTGGAAAAACTCTAATTTTCTGATGTTTTTGCTCTATTTCAGTTCCTGGATGCTTGCTGTTAACCTCAGCGGTCCTTTTTTCAACTTCTATATGCTGCAAACCCTTGATTTAGATATCAGTTGCGTGACAATTTACAATAGCCTGCAAATGGGGGCTAATTTGCTGATGCTGATTCTGTGGGGTAAATTGGCAGACAAAATTGGTAATCGTCCCATCTTACTCATGATGGGAATTTTGGTAGCACTCACACCTCTGTTGTGGCTGGGTATTACTGTAAATCACCAGGGTATCTGGCTATGGTTCCCGCTGTTACACATCTTTATTGGCGGAACTGGAGCAGCAATTGATTTGTGTAGTAATAATATGCAGTTAGGAATTGCACCAATTAAAAATCAGTCTATCTATTTTGCGATCGCAGCGGCTACCGCTGGGCTTAGTGGTGCTTTAGGTACAACTATCGGCGGTTTCATCGCCCAATTTGCTGAACATGGAGGCTTACTAGCATTATTCGCTATCTCTAGTCTATGCCGATTAGTAGCACTTATCCCCCTCATTTTTGTGCAAGAACAGAAAGGGTGAAGGATTAGGGAAGCAGGGGGAGATGAGTTCGTACTGAAAAATTATTTTTCCCCCTCATTTCCCCTCTTCTTACTCAGCTGCGCTGGAACTTAAGGACATTGTTTCCCATAACACCATATGGGGTGCGGTGGGTATGGGTTGGTGCAAGCCAATCAGCTGTGCTAGAGTATTCTTTAATTGGGTACGCGGTACGATATCATCCACAAAACCGTGTTTGAGCAAATCTTCCGCACTTTGGAAATCTTCTGGGAGTTTTTCCCGCAGGGTTTGCTCAATTACGCGCCTACCTGCAAAACCAATGGTTGCTTTTGGTTCTGCTATGATAATGTCGCCTAACATGGCGAAACTAGCGGTGACACCGCCTGTGGTAGGGTTAGTCAAAATAGGAATATATAATAATCTTTCGTCGCGATGGCGCTGAAGCGCTGCGGAGATTTTCGCCATCTGCATTAAGGAAAGCATACCTTCCTGCATTCTGGCGCCACCAGAGGTACAGACAATCAATACTGCATATCGCCCCTGAGTAGCTTGCTCAATCATCCGGGTGAGTTTTTCTCCCACTACTGAACCCATACTACCACCCATAAACCGGAAGTCCATCACTCCCAAAGCAACGGGTAAACCATTGATTTGACCCAAACCGGTTTTGACAGCATCGATTAAGCCAATTTTTTCCTGCATTTCGCGCAGGCGATCGCTATATGGTTTGCGATCGCGAAATTGTAGCGGATCGGTGGGGCGCAAATGCTCATCCATCGGTCTCCACGTACCGTGATCTATCAATTGGCGGATGCGTTCTTCGCTATCCACGCGATTATGATGACCACATTCAACGCAAACCATCTGATTTGCTTTTAGGTCTTTTGTATATGTCAATACAGCACATTTAGGACACTTGTGCCATAGTCCATCAGCAATTTCACGTTCTTGGCGTTCAAGGTTGGTATTTCCTGATTTGCGTCGATTTGCAAACCAATCTAATAGAGACTTTAAACCGCGTGATTCTTCGTTGTTCGCCATTTTTATGTTATTCAAAAGTGGGTATGAGGTCGAAAACAGGTCAATCTGTGATATGGAGTCATGATTATTAGTTATTAGCGCTTGTGATTCACTATTAATTTTTGACTCTTCACTCTTGACTATTGACTACATCGTCAAAATTACGCTTGTAAGCAATTGAGACTTTATTTTGCATCTTTGGTTGCCAGCTTAACGAAAATGCTTAGGCCAATACAAGTCTCTTGTTCGTTTTATCTTGTGAATTTACTGGCAAAAGCTGGGAAATCTAACCCCCAAAATAGATATGAGTAGCTTGGGATAGGTCTGATGTAACGGTAATACAAGTCACAGGCCGATATTACCAAAATATCAAGGGCAGATGGCGTAATGACGGTTACAGTCATGATAAATAAAGGTGTTTTATCAAGAAAATGGGCAATTTTTCAATTGATTGGGAAAAATAATCGCAGGTAAGCAGATAAAATCGTTTCCCCACCAAATACTGCAATTACAGCCCCCAAAGCGAGAAAAGGCCCAAAAGGTATCTTTTGTCCCAATTTTCGCCGCGATAGTGCCATTGCACCACCACCAATTAATACTCCCATTCCACAGGCAATAAAACCAGCCAACAGCAAATATTTCCACCCCAACCATGCTCCCATCATGGCTGCTAATTTGGCGTCACCTGCGCCCATTGCGGTTTTACCTAAAGCAATTGAACCCACTATGGCGATCGCATCAAACAGCCATAAGCCCAGAACAGCTCCTACTATCCCCATTATCAGGTGTTTTACCAATCCCACCCAACTATATTCTGGAAAAAAACCGACAGTCATTTGAAATATTATCCCTAATACCAACCCTGATTTAGTCAGTGGATTTGGTAAGGTCATAGTATCTAAGTCAATCAGTGCTAGGGCTAATAACCAGCTACAAAAAGCCCAGTATCCTATTGTAAAAATCGAAACTTTAAATATTAAAAATACTAGTAAAAATACTATGCTCGTTAACGCTTCTACCACAGGATAACGAGCAGAAATCTTGCTTTTACAATAACGACACCGCCCTTTTAACCACAACCACCCGAAAACTGGTACATTATCGTAGGCTTTAAGTTGGTTTAGGCAATGGGGACAGCGGGAAGGTGGCCAAAGAATCGACAATCCTGCAGGTAGCCGATAAACTACAACATTAATAAAGCTTCCAATAGATGCACCCAGAGCCAAGACAATGAGACTCGCCGGAACGACGATCAAAATATCCATATAGTCATTTGTCATTTGTCATTTGTCATTTGTCATTTATCGTTGATTTTTTATCCTTTGTCGAGAGTTTATTCATCTAGACAACTGATGACTCTTGAATCTTGAATCTTGAATCTTGAATCTTGAATCTTGACTCTTGACCCTTGACCCTTGACTCTTGACCCTTGACCCTTGACTCTTGACCCTTGACTCTTGACTCTTGACTCTTGACTCTTGCCTAATACATATGTGATTCAATTTGACTTAAGGGTACAAAACACTCTTGGGGTAAGAGAACAGGTTGGTGAGTAAAAATCACCTTACCCCGATGAGTCACACGATTAATGGCTACTCCTGAAGGTCGCCCAGCTATTTCGGGATGTACCTCACAGTGAGTGTAGTAAATCTGACCAGCCGCCCTAATCAAAGCAGGATCGATTAAAGGCGACTGGTTTCTGGGAGCGGTAAAATTTGCTTGTCCTTGTCCTTGTCTTAAAGCTTGCACTATTTACGGCTATTTACTTTCTAAATTTCCCTCTAGTCTATCCGAAAGATTATCTAACGGTTGCCAAAATGGTACAACTTGACACGATCAAATTATTTTGCTGCAAGAGTTTTCAGCAGTGAGTCGCCCATAGCACGGCAACCGAGAAGATTCTTCCCTGCAGAAATTATATCGCCTGTGCGATCGCCCTGCTCTAAAACTTGGAATACTGCTTGTTCAACCCTGTCTGCTGCTTCTGCTTGGTTTAAGCCGTACCGTAGCAACATGGCTGCACTCAAAACTTGGGCTAGGGGGTTAGCTTTATCCTGTCCCGCAATATCTGGCGCCGAACCGTGGACGGGTTCAAAGACTCCAGGCCCTGAAGCACCCAAACTAGCAGAGGGTAACATCCCAATACTACCTGTCAGCATGGCAGCGGCATCCGAGAGAATATCGCCAAACAAATTCCCCGTGACAATCGTATCAAATTGCTTAGGAGCGCGTACTAACTGCATAGCAGCATTATCGACATAAAGATGAGATAGTTCAATATCGGGATATTCCGCCGAAAGTTTGATGATGCGATCGCGCCACAATTGAGATACTTCTAATACATTCGCTTTATCCACCGAACAGAGTTTTTTACCACGTTTGCGCGCCGCTTCAAAAGCCACTCTGCCAATGCGTTCAATTTCCGATTCGGTGTAAACCATCGTATTTACACCGCGTTTTTCACCAGTTTCTGTCTCAAAAATGCCCTTGGGCTTACCGAAATAAATACCGCCTGTCAGTTCGCGCACCACCATAATATCAACGCCTTCCACAACATCCCGCTTTAAAGTTGAGGCGTCAATCAGTTGGGGTAAAATTTTCGCGGGGCGCAAATTGGCAAACAATCCTAACCCCGCACGCAGCCCTAATAAACCGGCTTCTGGGCGTAAGTTAGATGGTAGAGAATCCCACTTATAACCACCGATAGCGGCGAGTAATACAGCATCACTGTCACGACAGATATCCAAAGTGACAGAGGGTAGAGGTTCCCCGGTTTCGTCAATCGCAGCACCGCCGATGAGAGCAGTTTGGAAATCAAACTTAATATCAAATTGCTCCCCTACGACTTTTAGCACCTCTACCGCCACTGCCATAATTTCAGGGCCAATGCCATCGCCAGGGAGGAGGGTAATGCGGTAGTTTTGGGTCATAGCTATATTTTACTGGGTAGATGTTTAATCGCGCACAAATTCTCACAGAGTGACATCTCCTACACCAACCCTACGGGTATGGTGTAGGCTTCTGAAGTCCTGTTAAGGATGTTCAAAATTTCCTTTGTAATACTGTCAGACATAGTTCCAACTATGTCTATTTTCTTACTACGGCGTTTTATACTTGGCATAATGCCCAAGCCAAGTCTCTTCAAATTGATAGCGGCATTAATGTCTCTATCAACTCTCAAAGATTCAATCTCATCCCAGTAATCTCTAGTATCAAGATTAGGAAATACTATCTCGTTCCGATAACTGAGAATTTGACTAGTATAAGCAGGATTTTGAGGTATCACAACGGCACCAGCTTTTGCGGCTATGTAACCTAATATCTCAAAAAACTGTCCAAATGCTGCATCCATCCAAGACTTATTTAATCCAGACTTTGCTGATTGTCCATTGGGTAAAAACTTACCATTTTCGTCTGGCTTTGGTGCATTTTTTTTACTCAAACCTTGTAAATTAAGTTTTTCATGGAAAAATACTTTCTTACCACTTCTTACAAGTTTATGGGCAGTCTTATATTGAAAATCCTTACGACTTCTAGCGATACGTTGATGCTGTTTACCTTCTTTTTTAGCTAGTTTTCTTCTAGGTTTACTACCAGGTTTTCTTTTATTTCTCTTGATTGATACTTTATCCAGTTTATGTTGGTTTTTACGTAGTGATTTTAAAGAAGGTAGTTTGTCACCTTCGGATGTAGCCAGATAATCATCACCATGTAAAACAGCGTCCAAACCCATTGAATTATCCCAAGCTGGAACAATTAAATCAGGATTAAAATCAGGTACAGAGGTATCTTCCAGACACATCTGGATATACCAACCATCTACTTTTTTGGTTACGCTGATTTGTTTAAGTTTAAAACCACTGGGCAAAGGTCGATGCATTCTGACTTGTACAACACCCAATTTAGGTAATCTTAGATATAACCAGTTTTTCCGAACTAGTTTAATCCAATCATCTTTAGCACTTGCAAAAGTCATTGTGCCAAAACTAGCTGCTGTTTTAAAACGTGGCCTACCCGAACGCTTACCCTTTTTATCACCAACTATAAACCTTTCAAAAGCCTTATCAACTCGCTTACAAATATCTTGCAAAACAGTTGAATCAACACGAGAAAAATCTAGTAACTCTCCAATATGCATTACCTTGATAAAATCTTTCTTTATTTCTGGTAATTGCAACTTTTGAGAGTAGTGACTTGGCCGCTCAAATAAACCAGGGAAAGTGTCTTTCCAAAAAGGAAACGCTTTTAGCTGCAAGTGATTGTTCTGCCACCATGAAAACCGCTCACCCAATTGTCGGTTGTACCAATAACGAGATATTCTTAACCACTCGTTAAGCTCTATCTTTTGATTAGTATCTGGGTAAACCTGATACTGGTAAGTTGTTTTCATCGTGATTCGACCTCTCACTTAACTTGTTATATGCTAGCATGAATGTACGAACAATGTACAGCCATCATGAAAAACAAAAGATTAGGGTTAAGGATGTCTGAACGTAGATATAATAAGTTGCAGTTATATTCAATACAAGTTGATAAAACAATGACACAAGTTTTAGAAGAATTTATCGATTCACTACCGAATCCAGAAATTGACAAAAACTCGACTGCCATTCAATCTGTTTCACCTGCGGTAAAAATTGATTGAATGGCGTCTCCTTTTTGTCGCGCAATTCATCCCGACACCAACACGAAGTGTATGGTGCGGGGCTTCTTGCTGTTTAAGCTAAATATCATACCTAGCAAATGTCCCGATGGAGTTTTCAATTTATTTAGATGTGTGACTTGTTCGGGCATTGGACATGGGAAAGTCAGTCGCGTGTAGGGGCACGGCATTGCCGTGCCCTTGGTTCTGGGGGAATGGCGCTATTTATGCATCAATTCGAGATGGGTAATGGTGATTATACGCGAGATCGAGATCAGATATTGGGAAATTCTACCCTTTCGCAATTTTGGGGTAAAACCTACTCGATGTCCCTTATTGTTGATTCCCCAGCAAGTTCTCGCGCAATATCCATATTAGCCGCCAGCACGCGGACGATTTCAACGGGGCTTTCACCTCGGTATATGAGAAAATAGCGGGGATGCACCAGCCAGAAACGGACGG
Organism: Gloeotrichia echinulata CP02; assembly: GCA_038087035.1. Classification (NCBI taxonomy): domain Bacteria; kingdom Bacillati; phylum Cyanobacteriota; class Cyanophyceae; order Nostocales; family Gloeotrichiaceae; genus Gloeotrichia; species Gloeotrichia echinulata. Next base: position 3,007,804 of record CP051187.1, read on the forward strand.
GAAGCGGGGTAAGGTCGGCACGATACTGTCCTATTCTGGGGTTATCCGTCAGCAACTCACAGGCGCTAAGGAGTTTGTCCAGCATCCGTTCGGCAGCATCCAGATTATCTCGTGCAATATAAGCATAAATCCTCGCCAAGTCGTTTTCTGCTTGCTCCGAGAGAATATAAGGTTTTGGGTTCATTGCACGGATTTTTTGATCAACTGTTGCGCCTTGTTGCGGATGCGTTCCCGTGCGCCATTGGCGGGTAGACTTTGTGCATTGTCAAGCTCGTTTAGACCGATAGCAATCTGTTGATTGAGCCAGAGTTTATATTCCTCGGAATGGTCGTTAAAGCGTTTTAACAGACGCAATCCGTCTCGAATAACTTCACTTTGAGAATGGTACAAGCCGGACTCAACCTGTGCTTGCACGAATGCTTCCAGCTCAGGAGTCAGGGAAATATTCATATATCCATCACTTCAATAACCAGGATAGAGCATTATGATAACAGTTTTTGTTATTCATCACTAGTTACAGTACCTTCCTAAGAAAAACTAAATTTATATACCTCAATTAAAATTTACAATCAGTATTAACTCGTAATCCCATCAAATTTAGATAAAACCAGTTTCCATTTCGGAAACGAGCCTGACAAAGACTGTAGTCACAAGCTAGGTTAGTGATTAATCAACAGCGGCACCCTAGCAGCTATGGTAAAAGAATTGGCAATTAGCACCCGTGGACTCACCAAGCAATTTGACCGACATGTTGCTGTGAATGATGTTGACTTAGAGATTGAGGCTGGTGAGGTTTACGGACTGATTGGTCCGAATGGCGCTGGTAAAACGACTCTCATCCGCATGTTAGCAACTGCTGAGGAGCCAACTACGGGTGAGATTTATATTAACGGCGATCGCCTAGTTCGGGACAAAAGCAACCCCACTCTCAAACGTCGTCTTGGCTATTTACCGGATGACTATCCATTGTATGAGGATTTGACTGTCTGGGATTACCTAGATTATTTTGCCCGTCTGTATCGTTTGCGGGAACCGCGCCGCACTCAACGCCTACGGCTCTTGCGTGTATAGCGTGCTTAATTATTAATGAAAGTCGATTAAATTGCTTTAATAACAAGGCTTATAGGCGTTTATAATTTGATTTTTAGTAACAGTAGCTCAAATACAAAAAATAATGGCTTTTATCGGAGCCAGGCAAGGGTTTCAAACTTATTTTTTAACAAATTCAGCACGCTAAGTACGGAAGAGCCGCAATAGTAGCGATCGCCATTAATCTTGTAATTACAACAACACCACTTGTAGTTTGGACAATACTTGCACCCAATACCCATAATTTTACCAATCTTGATAAAATTCAGGTAATTTTAGCTATGGCTTTGTTTATTAGCTTAATGTTGATTTATGCTACCATAGCTCAATTGATGCTGTTGATGAAAAATTCCCAGCGTGCTTTTTGGGCGATAGGTACTGTAACTGCGGCAATGTTCCTGCCAGCCTTAATTTTACAATTGCTTGACATCTATCCCTCAAAACATGCTACGGTGTGGCTATTTTCCACTTTTCCTTGGGAAGCTATACAATATTCTGCAACCACAACAATTTTTATGGCACTCTTAGCCGATTTTACTGTTCTCGCATTGTTAAACTTTCAATTAACAAGACAGATAAAATTAGCTGGAGAATCTGCGACAAAAGCATTGTTAGCAGAAGCTAAGTAGATCGGCGCAAATAAAGTAGGGGCGCAAGGCCTTGCGCCCCTATCAACCAAGGCCTTGCGCCCCTATCAACCAAGGCCTTGCACCCCTATCAACTATGCAACGATGCCAAAAAAACTTATTTAACCCTGCTATGAGAGGCTTTTGAATCAATGTCTGAAAGAGCTAACAGTACTCCCACGTTATAAATCGTATTTGGTACGGTATCGAATGTGGGCGGTTGTGGCACTTTTGGCGCTTTTGGCGATGGTGGTGGCTCCACCACTAATTGTGCCCCAGCCAAACCGGTGGCTTCAAGTATTTCGTATTCCATTTGTAAATATATGTAACTGTCTTAACTGGATAAAATCACTCTCAGAGAGACTGCTGTTATACCAATTCCAAAAATCTTGTCAAGACATCAATCACCTGTAGGGGCGCAAGGCCTTGCGCCCCTACCTCATGTATTTGTCGCATTCTTTGTTCAAACTGGTATTAGTTATTAAATTTATACCCACCAATCGGCATTTAGCAAATTTTATACATATAAATTTGTTTGTAGTTGCGCTTTAGCGCTCTCGACAATGAAAAAGCAGGGGAGAAAACAGTTATCAGTTAGATGTAGTTCGGTTTGTACCTTTTCCCTGCTCCCTGCTCTGCGCTCCTCGCTTACAGGGTGGGGGGTAGGAGGGTGGGGTTCTACACACCTGGTTATGAATCACCTGAAACCAGTCATCTGACAGTTGTCAATGAACAACGCAACGCCATAAGTCTGACCATTTTACCAACGGCGAGCAAGCCCCTAAATTCTATTTATGGGGGCTAGGCCGTTGGCGATTTTAATCGCCGTCAAGTTTCTTTTTGATTTTGAATATACATCTTGACTGCCTCCAGTGGTGCGCCTCCCACTGTTGAAACCAAGTAAGAATTAGTCCACAAAGTAGGTAATCTACTCTTCAACTCTGGAAATTCTAATCGTAAGTATCTAGAAGTTGCACCAATGAATCTCTTCACGACTCGATGTATTCCAAACTGCGGGTCAACTTCTAATAGTAAATACACGTGGTCGGGCATTATCTCCATTTCTAGAATCTCTACTTTAATCTCAATCGCTCGGAGGGCAAGTAACTCTTTTAGTCGAGAAGCGATTGCGTCCACAAGGACTGGTATTCTGTATTTAGGACAAACAAAAAATAACATGATATTTGCACGAATAAACAACATTGTTGTTTGATTTGAACTTTTGCATGGAACCCTGTTGACACTATACAGTCTGTAGTTATATATTATTTTAAGCAAATTAAAATATCAAGGAGGTGATTTGAGAGTGTTGGTAATGGAGTACAAAGCAGTTGTCAAAAAGGCGCAGTCAAAAGCCATAGATGAAGCTATCCGCACAAGTCAGTTTGTCAGGAATAAGGTGCTTAGATACTGGATGGATAATCGCGGCATTGGCAAAAAAGAACTGTACCAATACAACACTCAACTACGGGCAGAATTTAAATTTGTTAATGATTTAAATAGTCATGCTTGTCAAGCATCAGTAGAAAACGTAGAACGCGCTATCAATCGGTTCTTTGATAACTGCAAAAATAATAAACCAGGCAAGAAAGGCTATCCAAAATTCAAAAAGCATAGCCGTTCTGTTGAGTACAAGGTGTCTGGGTGGAAGTTGCATCCAATAAAACGCCGAATAACATTCACTGATAAGAAAGGTATTGGTGAACTGAAATTATTAGGTAAATGGGATATTCATACTTATCCTATCGAGCTAATCAAAAGGGTCAGGATTGTTCGCCGTGCAGATGGATATTATGTGCAGTTTTGCGTGAAAGTTGATAATCAGCAAGAAGCTCCGCCAACTACATCAGAGATCGGTATTGATGTGGGACTGGAATTTTTCTACTCTGATAGCAATGGCAAACATGAAGATAACCCGCGCTTTCTACGCAAGGCAGAACAGGAAATTAAGCGGGTTCAACGTAACATTTACAAGAAGAAAAAAGGGTCATCTGGCAGAAGAAAAGCCCGTGGTGTTTATGCTCGCAAACATTTAAAAGTAACTCGACAGAGGAATGAACACGCTAAAAAATTGGCGCGTAACTTATGCCTAGCTAACGCTTTGGTCGTCGTCGAAGATTTAAATATTTCAGGCATGTTGAGGAACCACAGGCTAGCCAAAAGTATCGGTGATGCATCTTGGTACAACTTCTGTCAGTGGCTCGACTACTTTGGAGAGAAATTCGGCAGAAAAATCATTAAGATTTCTCCCCATTTTTCAAGCCAGGAATGTAGTAATTGTGGCGCAAGAGTTCAGAAATCTCTCAGCACCCGCACCCATTCTTGTCCACATTGCGGATATATTGAACAACGTGATGTGAATGCTGCCAAAGTAATTTTAAGTCGTGCAAACGCTACCGGAGGGCATCCGGGAAGTAACGCCAGTAGAGATGTCCCCTCTACTTCTGTTGGTCGCAAGACCTGCAAAAGCAAGGAACGTCAGTGACGCTGGAATCCCCCGGATTTATCCGTGGGGAGTGTCAAGTTGCAAGAATTACGCCGACGCGGACATCAGATTCAGGAAATTAGTCCTTGGGGCAATGCCAACGCGATCGCCGTCACGGCAGATGGTACTCTAGAAGGAGCCGCTGATACCCGTGGTGAAGGTTCACCAAAAGGTTTTTGACTATTCCAGCCTAATGACTCTTGACTTTTGACTATTGATTTTGATTTTGATTTTGAACTATTGACTCAGACTCGTTGCTACCAAACTCGTTTGCTCTGGCGCTATGTATCAATGTCCAACCTGCTTTCAGTAGTTTTTGATAGGTAGCCCAACCTTTAGAACCACCTGGAATGCGATAATCTGGGACTGCAAATTGGGGAAAAGCTGTGTAAGGACGCCAAGGCTGACTAGGAGAAATCTGCAAATGCAAAACTTTTTCTCCATCGCCACCAGACTTAGATAACCAGCACATTCTTTGATGCATGGTAAACTCCTTTGCGTTTTAGCTTGTATGGCATAATGGCAGTATTTTGTCAATACCTGCCTCAACCCTGTGGGGTACTTTTTTATCTAATCCTCGAATTCTCGTCGAATTAAATGCTATCTACCCTAGTAGAAATACTTGAATTCTGAGAACTGTATGGGATATTTACTGTAAAATCCGAGAACTACGGCAATAGAAACACCTATCTCTCCCTTTTCCTAAAGGGTTACGTTTTTATAATCTTACTTGCTATTTTGGCAGTTGTATGTATCAATCACTACGATTTTAGGTAAGCTTGGTTCTTGCGTACTTAGCGTGCTAAATATGTTGAAAAATAAGCTTGAACTCCTTGCTGGGATAAGATGACAGCCATTATTTACTGCCTTTTAGGTCTGATGATTAAAATTTTGGCTATAAGCGCCTGTAAGCCTTGATTTTAAAACAAAGTTATCGACTGTAATTAAAAATTTAGCACGTTAAGTACGCAAGAACCAAATTTTTAGCCTTAACACCAAGCGTATTGTGCTATAATTTACCCAACAATTTAAGGCTTACTTAAAAGCGAGTATCAAAGACCTCAGCATATAACTGATCGCCCACAATCTGGCGAATTTCTGCAACTAGCTGTTTGTATGTAGCGTCAGATAAAACTGGCTGTGATTGTTCTCGGTTGAGGGGTTGGTCTAAATCAATCCATGATTTGCAGCCACCGTATTTACTACTATAGGGAATATCTTGTGCTTCGGGAAGTTTGTAAACCCGCAACAGAAGTATATACAGGGGTTGACGCGCTTTCCATTTTAGGCGATCGCTAATAAAATACTCGTTCCAAATATGGAAGGGCAACAAGGCGTTGACAATTGATTCGTCACTGCAGGGTAAAATATCAGTAATTTCTGCCCAACTACCGATGCGTACTGTTTCAGGATGCCAACCTGATGTCACTGGATATACAAAATTGGCATACTCAGCTTTCAGTAAAAAAGCTTGTTGATGCTCAAAGGTAGGGTAGAGCAAAACCTGCTCATGGGCAACTTGAAACCGTCCATTCCGTTCATGGATACCCCCTTTACGGAGCAACATAATAATATTACCCTTTTCTAAGGCATCGATAGCCACTGCCCATTCTTTGAGTGCATGAAAAGTTGTAGTTAATTCCATCGGTATCTACTGTTAATCAGATTTAATTTCACGCTCAGGCCGATAAACTATGAAACTATCCAGGGATCTCAATTAGGGAACAATTATGGAAAAGCGGTCATTAGGAACATCCGACGTACAAATCACACCCATCATTATAGGAACTTGGCAAGCCGGTAAAAAAATGTGGGTGGGAATTGAGGATGCTGACTCGATTAAAACTATCCGAGCCGCATTTGAAGCCGGGATCACAACAATTGATACGGCTGAGGTCTATGGTGAAGGACACTCTGAACGCATTGTAGCCGAAGCTGTATCTGATGTGCGCGATCGCGTGGAGTATGCGACGAAAGTTTTTGCCAACCATCTCAAGTATGAACAAGTCATTGAGGCTTGCGATCGCTCTTTAAAAAACCTCAAAACTGACTATATCGACCTCTACCAAATTCATTGGCCTGCTGGTGCTTTTAATAGTGAAATAGTGCCTATTGCAGAAACCATCAGCGCTTTGAATTTTCTCAAAGAACAAGGTAAAATTAGAGCAATTGGAGTTTCTAATTTTTCTGGCGTCCAACTAGCAGAAGCCTCACAGTATGGACGTATTGATAGTTTACAACCGCCTTATTCTTTATTTTGGCGCCAGGTAGAGAAGGATGCAATGTCTTATTGTATCGAAAATAATATTTCCATCATTGCTTATTCGCCTTTAGCGCAAGGATTATTAACCGGGAAATTTGCGCCTGATCATAAATTTGATCCAGGCGATAATCGCGCCAAAAATAAGCTGTTTCAAGGCGAAAACTTTGAACGTGCCCAACAAGCGCTAGAAAAACTGCGTCCCATCGCCGAACGACATAATTCTACCCTGGCTCAGTTAGCGCTGGCGTGGTTAATTGCCCAACCCCAAACAAATGCGATCGCCGGTGCGCGTTATCCTCAACAAGCCATAGACAACGCTAAAGCCGCTGCGGTGCAACTTTCTCCCACCGACCTTGCAGAAATCGATGCTATTGGACGTATTGTCACCGACCATCTTGACAATAACCAAGTTATGTGGGAATGGTAATAGGGACTTTCAATTAAAAAAATCTCCAATTTGTAGGGCATGGGGAATAGGGCATGGGGCACGGGGCTAGATTCACCAATGCCCAATGCCCAATCCCCCAAGTCGGCGGCGAGCAACCTCGACCACCCACAAGGGGATGGAGTTTCCCGTCGCTTCCAATAAAATATAAAGTTTGGTAAACAATGGATTCCACTTGTTGTATTCGTGTTAAATTTAGGTTGTAGGACATCAAAATAAAGCACAAACAAACTAAATGGGTAAATGACTTGATGTCCCCCGTCATCAGCCCAAGCAAATGTCAGCAGATTAATAGTGAAGTGGCATAAAGTCTTCTCAACAAAGGCAAAGCCAAATCCCAAAGCGGAAAAACGGAGAATGCTGAGTTTGTTAGTCTTCAAGTCCACCTTAGTTGTTGATTTTTCACTCACTTTAGACGTTTAAGAATTTGAAACCTAAAAATCCGAGCGAACCTGGTCACAGTTGACCAGGTTTTTGAGTTTTGTAGTGGCTTTTAAAATTAAGAGTGATATAATATCCTTTATACGGCAGGAAGTGCCGAAATTCACGCTTGAGGAGCTAGTTGAAAGACTAGGATAACAGTAATACTAGATATTTATTGTGCCCAAGAAACTTAACCTTTTTTGGTTAATGTACTTCACTCACTTTTGATACATAAACAAGCCCGCGTCAGCGGGCTTGTTATTAACCAATATTAATTGATAATTGATAATTCATTATGTAAATTTGTAGGGTGGGCATTGCCCACCTAAATGCTTATGTTGTGGACAATGCCCACCCTACAGATGAATTGCACTACATAACATAATTATGAATTATGAATTATGAATTTTCAACACCCAATCCCGTACAAGTGAATTTACTTGATCGGGTATTTCATCATGGGGACAATGACCAGCACCCAGAAAATATTCTTGCAATTGAGGATAATATTGACGAAACTTTTGAGAACGTTCCCGACAATTCATCCAAGGGTCAGCCTCTCCCCACAACATCAATAAAGGACAAGTTAATTGCTGCAAAAGTACATCAACTTTTTCGCCTTGGGGAGTGCTAAAAACTGAAACAAACACATCTATTGCGCCTTTATCATCAGCAGGGCGTCGAATTTCTTCTACTAATTGGTCTGTAATCGCACTCTGATTGAGATAAACTTTTTTCAGGGTGCGACGAATTACCCAACGTTGTCGCACGTATTGAAATAACAGAACCTGGGTTAAACGTTGTTGAAAAATCGATTTGATAAATTTACCCACTAGCTGTTGTAAACTAGAGGGTTTTTGTATCGGCTCAATTTGTGATTGTAAAGCTTCAGGTTCAGATGTAGGCTGTTGAACGCTAAAGGGGCCTGCACTATTAAGCAACACTAAACCAGCTACAGTTTCAGAATGTTGTGCTGCAACACATAAGCAAGCATAGCCCCCAAGGGAATTACCAGCCAATACTGTTTTTTCACCAATCACTTCATTAATAAAAGCGTTGAGTTGGTCGCGCCACAAGTCACCACTATACTGCAGCTTCGGCTTGGCTGAACGTCCGAACCCCAACAAATCTATGGCAAATACCTCAAAATCTTGACACAATCCTGTGATATTCTTGCGCCAGTGGTCTGTAGAAGCACCAAAACCATGCACCAACAGCAAGGGTGGACGTTGCTGCTGTTTCTGGGGGGCGCTTACGTAGTAAACTTTGTGCCCTCGCCACACCCAGTATTGGCCAGCAATTGGGGTTGTAGAGGGGGCTGTGGTTGTTTGCATAACTTTAAGAAATGTTAAGTTACTTGTAATAATTCTAGATGATCAGCTCATAGCTGGGATAGTTGTAAGCGATCACTGAATTTTTGAGGCTAGTCCAATCACAATTCAAAATAAAATCAGGAGCGATCGCCATTTAAGGTTAAAATAAACATAAAAAATAAATACCACTCCAGGAATTGCCCCGATGAGTGTTCAAATCAAATTTCAGGTTAGCATTCCGCCGTTTCGTTGGGACGAAGCTGGAGGTATTCGTATCGGTAACAGCCGCGTTACTCTCGATAGCTTGCTAGCCACATACCATAACGGCGCTACACCTGAAGAAATTGCTGTTCAGTATTCCGTTCTCAGTTTAGGGGAAATATACGCAGCAATCGCATATTATCTCACCCATCGCCAAGAAATCGACAATTACCTAGAGCAACGTCGCCAAAAAGCTCAACAACAGCGAAACCAATTTGAAAAACAGTATAACTTAGCTAATTTAAGGCAGCGATTGGGCGATCGCTATCAAGCTCAAGGAGCATAGCCAGTGCGTTTTTTGACTGACGAGAACTTCAATGGCTCGATATTGCGTGGCTTGATTAGACGTTTACCTGAATTAGACATTGTTCGTGTCCAAGATGTAGGTCTAATTCATGCTGATGATTCTACTATCTTAGAGTGGGCAGCCAATGAAGAACGCATCTTGCTTACTCATGATGTAGCAACGATTACTTTATATGCTTATGAGCGAATCAACAAAGGTTTGTCTATACCTGGAGTTGTGGAAGTGATTGCAACGGCTCCTATAGGACAGGTAATTGATGACTTGTATTTATTCGTTAGTTGCAGTAATCCTGGCGAATATGAAGGACAGATTCTTTTCATTCCCTTTTCTTAGCGCGTAGGGTCTGCACCATACGCGCACAAGGTTTATGGTACGTCAGAAAATTAATTAGTGATATGACGGATAAAAAACCATTAATTACAGGTAAAACTAAACTTTTAGGGGTGATTGGATATCCGGTGGAACACTCGCTGTCCCCAGTGATGCATAATGCCGCGATCGCCCAGTTAGGATTAGAATACGCTTATCTTCCCTTTGCTATAGAACCAGAGAATTTAGCAGTGGCGATCGCAGGCTTTGCGGCTATTGGTGTTGTGGGCTTTAGCGTGACAATTCCTCACAAACAGGCAATAATCCCCCTACTTGCAGAAATATCACCAGTTGCTCAAGCCATAGGAGCAGTTAATACTGTAAGTCGCCAAAATGACAAATGGATAGGGACCAACACAGATATAGAAGGATTTATTGCGCCGTTGCAAACAACCTATAATCAAGATTGGCGTCAGAAGGTCGCAGTAATTTTAGGTAATGGTGGAGCAGCCAGAGCCGTTGTCGCAGGTTGTCATCAACTAGGTTTGGCAGAAATTCATGTAGTTGGACGCAATCAGCAGAAATTAAAAGAATTCCGTAATAGTTGGGCGAATTCCAGCCTAGGTGACAATTTACAAATTCATCAATGGGAAGAACTAGGAAAACTCATTCCCCAAGCAAACCTGCTGGTAAACACAACCCCCATCGGGATGTATCCCAAAATAGACGAATCACCTTTGAGTGCAGAGGAAATAGCCCATTTACCAAAAGGTGCGATCGCCTATGATTTGATATACATTCCTCAACCAACGCAATTTCTCCAACAAGCCCAAAAACAAGGCGCAATTCCCATTGATGGTTTAGAAATGCTAGTCCAACAAGGCGCCGCAGCCTTAAAAATCTGGTTACAGCAACAAACAGTACCTGTAGACGTGATGCGCCAAGCGCTGGAAAATCACCTAGGCTTGGGGAGATAGTCCTAAGTTGACAATTTTATAGACACAGATTTACTCGTTAAACCCGCCCATACACACTCATTACTCCTTACTCCTTACCCATTTCTTTGGTAAGCTGGAGTTAAAAACACTGCTGATTTTCGAGTGCTTAGTTACAATTGACCACCCTGTAGGGGCGCAAGGCCTTGCGCCCCCAGGAATATCTATTGTAGTCGGGGTCAATCCAAAATCCAAAACTTGTACTGAGCGAAGTCGTTGGCGTAGCCTCTCGTAGAGAAGTATCCAAAATCCAAAATCGGTTGACCCTCAAAAATCAATCTCCCCTGGGTATAAAGTAAATTTAAGTTGATTTGGCATTATTTTCAAATATGCAAAAGATATCCTTGTACTCACGATTCATCAAAGTCATCTTAATTTCCTGCGTCGTCGGGGTGTTATCGTGGGTGTTGACTCCGCCGGCTGTGGCGTTGACACAGATTAAACTATTTGATCTTTCCTATAAAGACTGTCCCCCAGAACTGGCACAAGGGGCGGTGATTAGTAGCGGTTCTGCGGCTGCTAACTGTTTTATTGTCCTTGGTAAAGCGAACAATGGCACAAATAAAACTGTCTACGATGCAGATATTTTCGGACGGATCTATGATGCGAATAACGACTCAGTGCTACAAAACCGCACTCGTTTGGGGTCTATTGACGAAATCCCACCAGGTATCAGTGATTTTGAAATGAGAATTTCCGTACCTGCAAATCAGCCTACTCCCTTAAAGCTCAAACAATTTAAAGCCGCTGGGTTTAGTGGTCGAGTGCGGCGATAAGCTTAAGTAGTCAAAATTGGTGTAGTAGGGTGGAGAATATCCACCCTACATGAATTCCGACAGTTTCAGAATAGTTATGACACAAACCTTAAGATGTTTTCGAGAGTTCCGCTAGCTAATTGCAGTGCCAAAAAGGCTAAGATGGGAGAAAAATCCATACCGCCCAATGGGGGAATAATTGAGCGGAAAAGATTGAGATAAGGGTCGGTTATCTGGGACAAAGCAGCAAATGGCTGACTAGAAAAATCAATGTTGGGGAACCAGGTTAACAGAACCCGAATAATCAACAGAACGTTATAAATCTGTATGAAACTAAACAATGTCGTAAACAGTAAATTCATGGATGGCTTGGTTTCCTGCTAAACGTTAAACGTGGTCTTATCATTGATTTTAATTTAGTCCTGGTCATTGCGTCTGTGGCTTTTTGCTGCATTTGCTACAATTAGGCGCTTTGACGCCCCGTTTAGCAGTTTAAGAGTCTTTGGTGAGGGAGCGCTCATTAATTGCCTGGGTGGAATTACCATTGACATTCCCCAGCTGGTTTCGCACTTCATCTATTGTGGCATTGAGCTGGGCAATTTTATCTTCTAGCGATCGCCTCGCCGTTTCCATTTCTATGCTCTGACTGTCTAAGGCTCTCATTTGACGGCGTTTGACTGACACTTTCTTAGGTTCGTCTGGGTTATTCCTCGGTTCGGTTTCTTCCTCTAAGAGAAATTCTGAATCTTGGCGAGAAGCAATCAAGGCGCCTAAAACGCCCCCCAAGACACTACCGAAAACGGCCCCAGCTATAAAACCACTGCCAAAACCATCACGCTGACTCATAACTCTACCACCTTGAAGAAACTTTAAAACTTTTATTTAGACTCGTTAAGCTGTTTTCCTGCCCTAGCTGCATAGTAGCTTAAGTCCCAAAGGTGCGATCGCCTGCATCTCCCAATCCGGGTACAATATATCCTTGATTGTTGAGCTTTTCGTCTATGGTTGCCGTGTAAATTTTTAAACCAGGATAAGCAGCACTTAGTTTTTGTAAAGCCGGCGGAGCCGCCACTACACAAACAATTCGCGTCAAGCTAGGATCAACACCCCGCTGTGTCAATTCTGCCATTGCTGCCATAATTGACCCGCCCGTAGCCAACATGGGATCGGTAATTAACACCCTTGTTTGGGGGTCAAATTTTTCCGGCAATTTATTCAGGTAACAGGTGGGTTCCAGTGTCTCTTCATTTCGCACCAAGCCCAGATGGTAAATTGAGGCTAAGGGCAGCAAAGTCTGCGCTCCTTCCAATAACCCTAAACCAGCCCGCAAAATCGGCACAACAGCCACAGGCACACCGGGATCAATCACCGTCCCTGGACAGGAATCCAAGGGACTCTCTACCGTTATTTCTTGAGTCGGCAACCAGTCTCGCGCCGCCTCATAAGTCAGCCATCGTCCCAACTCAGTCATCGCACTACGAAATAATACTGAAGGGGTGGCAGCATCGCGAGCAACTGCCAGCCAGTGCTTAATTAAGGGATGGGGTGGAACATAAATATGTAGTTGTAGCGTCATAGCCAGGATTCAGCGGCTTTTCAATATATAAGATCTGAACAACATCATACTGCTATACAAAACTTGGCTAAACTTATCTCAGCTTCGCCATTCAACTAGAAGTAATTTCTAGAGGGTCTGCTTCTTGCTTCCACCAAGGGAGTCGGCTCCTTCTTGTCCACAAGCGTAAATTCGGCTCTAGCCTAGCCTATTTTTTTTTGCTGTCAATTATTGTTTTGAAGCTTTTAGCCGTTTTTCAACATTTTTCACCTATTTAACGAATCACGGCATCCTGTTCGACCTTTTGACAGGCTGGCTAGTAATGAAAGCGACTGTGGTTTACAAACCAGATAATTTTTGGCCTTGGTTTTCGGCACTAAAGAAAAACTATCAGAAAGTTACAACTCTGTCAATATCCTCACGCTGAAGAACTATGAGTAACTTTAGAAAGGTATTTGGCTATTTAGTCAAGCTCTTTCCTGCCTCCGGCTAACAGCTAAAATCAGTAGCTTCTAAATTATTGAAAATTTTTTGCATTAATGGTTGACAGTTATTCTCAATCACAGTTATATTATTATTCAGTGTTCTCCTCTCTTTAAGGATCGGCAGACGGGATTGGCCAGCAGTAGCAGGCTTGTCCCTCTTTTTTGTGATTTGTGATTGGTAATTGCTCAAATTTTTTAGGGTGCCCTGCGACACTGGAAATGCATAATTTGTAGTCAAAAATCAGATGATGCGCCGCAGGGCACCACCAAATATTAGTGCATTACACTGCCTTAACTTACCCCACTTTATTTAATAATTTATTTATGAATCAGATCTCAAACCAATGACAAATGACAAATGACAAATGACAAAGGACAAATGCAAGATATTGATGTGATTGTAATTGGCTCTGGGATTGGCGGCTTAGTAACAGCAACCCAGCTAGCAGCTAAGGGAGCTAAAGTACTGGTGGTGGAAAGTTATCTGATTCCCGGTGGTAGCGCTGGCTACTTTGAACGTCAAGGCTATCGATTCGATGTTGGCGCCTCGATGATATTTGGGTTGGGACACAATGGCACTACTAACTTACTTACTCGCGCCCTTGATGCGGTAAATGTCAGCTTAGAAACGATTATTGATCCAGTGCAGATTCACTATCATTTGCCCAACGGTTTAGATCTCAAAGTAGATCGGGTGTATGAAAAATTTTTGCAAAATCTTACTGCTTATTTTCCTCATGAAAAGCAGGGAATTCGTAGCTTTTATGACCAATGCTGGCAGGTTTTTAATTGTCTTAACAGCATGGAATTGCTCTCCCTAGAAGAACCTCGTTATTTACTGCGAGCATTTTTTCAGCATCCTTTGGCTTGTCTTGGTTTAGTCAAGTATCTACCACAAAATGTTGGAGATGTGGCGCGGCGCTACATCAAAGACCCTGATTTATTAAAATTTATCGATATAGAGTGTTATTGCTGGTCCGTGGTGCCAGCCGATATGACACCGATGATTAATGCGGGGATGGTCTTTTCTGACAGACATTATGGCGGAGTTAACTACCCTAAAGGCGGAGTGGGACAAATTGCCCAAACATTGGTAACAGGTCTAGAAAAAGCAGGCGGTAAGATTCAGTATCAAGCTAGGGTGACGAAAATTATCACAGATAAGGGACAAGCTGTAGGTGTGCAATTGGCTAATGGTAAAGTATATCTTGCTAAACGCATAGTTTCTAATGCTACACGTTGGGATACTTTTAGCAAATTACTACCAAGAACGAAAATACCCAGAAATGAGAATAAGTGGCAACAGCGTTATCAAAAGTCGCCCAGCTTTCTCAGTTTGCACCTGGGGGTAGAGGCGTCAGTTTTGCCTATGGGGACGGAGTGTCATCATATTCTGTTGGCAGAGTGGGGGAAAATGGCGACACCAGAAGGCACAATTTTTGTGTCGATTCCCACATTGCTAGACCCAGATTTAGCACCAGCAGGACATCACATCATTCATACTTTTACCCCTAGCTGGATTGATGATTGGTTGCGGCTGACTGAGACTGAGTACGAAGGGAAGAAAGAAGCAGCGGCTTGGAGAATTATCGAGCGATTAGAGCAGATTTTTCCGGGTTTAGAAGCTGGATTAGATTATTTGGAAGTAGGAACACCGCGCACCCATCGCCGCTTTTTGGGTCGAGAGGATGGTACCTATGGCCCTATTCCCCGGCGCAAGTTGTGGGGGTTGCTAGGGATGCCGTTTAATCGCACCGCTGTTAAGGGATTGTATTGTGTGGGGGATAGTACTTTTCCGGGTCAGGGGTTGAATGCAGTCGCTTTTTCAGGGTTTGCTTGCGCCCATCGCATTGCTTACGATTTGGGGCTATGAAAAAGCAGGGGAGCAGGGAGCAGGGAGCAGGGGAGAAAAACCACCCTGATTGGGGTGGGGCTTCCTTACGGGACGCTACGCGAACAGAAAAGCCCCTTGACAAATGACCAATAAAGACCATGACTAGTAGGGGCACAAGAACTTGCAAGCCTTATGTAATTTTACTGAATTAGTCAATTAGGGGTTTTAACCATTACCCATTGAGTTTTTTTTGGAGTATAACAGATTGCAAATTATACTGGACATCAGGAGCATCTAGAAATGACTAGTAATTATCACCTTAATTGCACCAACATCTCGATTGAAGGAAATGTAATATCAGCCATTTGTCAAAGGCGCGATGGTTCATGGAAACAAACCTCAATAACCTTGAAGGGAATTGAAAATAATGATGGCATTCTCGAAGTAACTGACCCTGAGCAAGCTAGTAACTTTCACTTGAATTCGATGAATATCGCTATTCATGAAGATGTACTATCAGCTACTTGTCGCAGGAACGATGGTTTATGGAATGAATCCTCAATCGTCTTGAATGGAATTGAAAACATTGATGGTAACTTAGAATATATACGTAGCCCCCTAGCGGTTTGAGTTCCACTTTGTGGTACTGACTCATAGCTAAAGTAGGGGCGCAAGGCCTTGCGCCCCTACAAAACTGTTCACGACTCCATATCGGCTAATTCTAACCAGCGTTCCGTCGCTACATCAATTGCTTGCTTGAGCGCTTCCACTTGGTCATATAATTTTTGCACTTGGGTATAATTCCCAGCCGAAACATTCACCAGTGCTTTTTCTGCGGCTGTTTTCTCTGCTTCTAATTGGGCAATTTTACCTTCTAATTGCTCAAATTCTCGCTTTTCCCAATTTGACAGTCTGCGGCGCTTTTTATTTTCCGGTTCTTTGGCTTGAGATGTAGTTTTTTCTGTCTCTAGATTCTTCGACTTATCTTTAAGATTAGCAGGTTGTTGCTGCGCGGCTTCTTCTAGTTTTTTCTGGTCGAGATAAATTGAGTAATTACCAGGATATTGTCGCAGAACACCACCTTCCTCAAAGGCAAAAATTGTGTCTACGGTGCGGTCTAAAAAGTAGCGGTCATGAGAAACTATAATTACACATCCAGAAAAGTCTTCTAAATAGTCTTCTAGTACCGCTAATGTCTGCACATCTAAATCATTAGTTGGTTCATCTAATATCAATACATTGGGCGCACCCATGAGCAGGCGCAACAGAAATAATCGCCGTTTTTCACCGCCGGAAAGTTTATGAATTGGTGCGTACTGCTGGTTTCCAGGAAACAAAAACCGCTCTAACATTTGGGAAGCAGTAATTTGGGTACCATCAGCTATTTTGATAAATTCTCCTTCTGCTTTAATGTAATCAATCACGCGCTGATTTTCATTCAAAGCTGTGAGTAATTCTTCAGAATGCTGGTCAAAATAACCAATGTGAATGGTAGTACCAATTTCTATAGTACCAGAATCTGGCTGAATTTGCCCGGTAATCATATCCATTAAAGTGGATTTTCCTGCACCGTTACCACCAATGATACCCAGGCGGTCTTCTGGGCTAAATTCATAGGTGAAATCTTTAATTAAAGTGCGTTCATTGTATGCTTTAGAAATGTTATTCAATTCAATAACTTTTTTGCCGATGCGACGACTAACTGTCGAAATATCGACTTTACCCTGAACCTGTTTAAATTGAGTGTCGCGCATTGCATGAACGCGGTCAATTCTGGCTTTTTGTTTGGTACTTCTGGCTTTTGGTCCGCGTTTGAGCCATTCTAATTCCCGTCGCAATACACCTTGGTGTTTGCGTTGACTGCTAATGGCTGATTCTTCAGCTAGGGCTTTCTTTTCTAGGTAATATGAATAGTTACCTGTGTAAGTGTAAATGTCACCTCGGTCAATTTCGATAATTCGATTGGTGACACGATCCAAAAAATAGCGGTCGTGGGTGATGAGAAAAAGTGCGCCGCGATAGCGATTTAAATAACTTTGTAACCACTCAACAGAGAGTGCATCGAGGTGGTTTGTTGGCTCATCCATCAGCAAAGCATCGGGTTCTGATAGCAAAGCTGTCGCCAGAGCAATTCGCTTGCGATAACCTCCAGATAAAGTGCCTATTTTGGCATCAAAATCGGAAATTCCTAACTTGGTTAAAATTATTTTAGCGTTGGTTTCTAGTTCCCAAGAACCAGTCGCATCCATCCGCTGCATTACTTCAGAAAGGCGCGACATTAGCTGACTATCTTCTGGATAATGAGCTAGTTTATCAGAAAGTTCCTCATACTCACGCACTAAAGCCATGTGTTCGCCACTATCAGCGAAAATTTGCTCTAAAACTGTGCGAGTTTCATCTAAGTCTGGTTGCTGGGGTAAGTAGACAATTTTAGCCCCAGAGTTGACTAAAATTTGACCACTATCTATTGATTCTAGCCCGGCAATCATTTTTAATAACGTTGATTTCCCCGAACCATTCGTACCAATTAAACCTACTTTATCGGTAGGATCTAGGCTAAAACTCGCCTCTTTTAAAATCTCTTTGATGCCAAAGTCTTTTTTAACTGATTGTAGGGTAATAATACTCATTTTTTCTGATTATTCCAAGATAATTATAGGATTTCTATTTGATTTTTGAAATAATATGTAGGGTGCCGTATCATGCTTCTGGTGGGCATTGCTCACCCTACAGATAATTTTATTTCTGAGAAATTCTATACAAATAAATCGAGGGGTAAATGTCCATACAGTTCATTTACTCCCTCTGGATTGTAAGACTGACAAGACACCAATACTCCGCGATGATGACCTAAATAAGAATCAAGATAACACAAGCCGTTTTTGCCGTTTAATTTGATATAAACCGGACCTTCGATTTTGGGTAAATTTTGTGGAGCTTCATAACCCAAAGCCTGACAATAAGTTGTCATAGCCTGTAGCCCTTCCTCTGCTGTCTCAGCGCAAATTCCTAAAATTTGGTAATCAGAAAGTCTGGCTAACAAAATTAATGCTCGACTGGTTGACACTTTTTCTGATGGCTTGAGGATAGGTGCTATATCCAGACAATTGAATTTATTCAGGATTTTTTTAGCTTCTTCGGCGGTAAAATTGTGATGATTGGGAGTTGACATAAATTTGTTTATTATCATCCTTTTGGGTTATGTTGCTTTTATGGTGGGTAGTAATACCCACCCTACTCACATTATTTACTCAACTCAGGGTTGATTTTCCACATTTCCTAAGTTAAATATAAAGGGCACGCTGCTTTGGGCATCATGTCCCATAACGAGGACTTTTGGCATTTGAGCGCCGCCAGTTTTCCAAGCTTCAATCGCTTCCTTTTGTAGCACTAACTGGCCTCCTTGGGCTTTGAGAGTCTCTGCTAAGAGTTTTTGCGCTTCCGCCTTACCCTTAGCGCGATTTACCTCAGCCTGTGCTTCTTGTTCAGCTTCCCGCGCCACATAGACAGCTCTTTGGGCCCGTTGTTCTGCAATTTGTTTTTCTTCCACTGCTCTGGCGAATTCTGGGGAGAAAGTCAAGTCAACTACGCTCGTATCTAAGACGATTATCCCATATTTATCCAAGCGATCGCCTAAAGCATTATCAAAATCTTCCTTTAATTCACTTCTCTTGGTAATTGCTTCTTCCACTGTTCTTCTGGCTGCTGCAATTTTAAATGCTTCTTGTGTCTGGGGGGCGATAATTTTGGAGACAATATTTTCTAGGGTTCCTTGTTTCCTTCTCACCTCCACTACCTGGATGGGATCAAGGCGAAAGTTGATCGCAAATCTGGCTGATAAATTTTGCAGATCCTTAGTCGAACTCTCCGCTGGGACTTCAAATTTTTGCACAGTTAAATCATATACATCTATCGCTGAAATAAACGGTGGTTTGAGATGGATACCCTCCAGTAAAGCCCCATCTTGAGCTTTACCCAATATACTAATTACCGCTGCTTGCCCTGGATTAATAATGATAAATGAATTCAGGCTGAGGGCGACAAGTACAGCCAAAATAACAGCTATAGCTGTGGTTTGCCAATTTCCAAATTGCTGAGTTTTCAAGTTTCCATCTCCATTATCAGTCCTGAGTAAAATAGCATAAATCAGTCCGAGGGTAGCAAATTAGTTGGGAGTTGGGAGTGAGTTGGCTGATAAATCAGGACTTATGACTAACTTTTGTGGTATAATCAGTAGCACACAACTGTCAACGGCTGTGGCTACATTACAGAAATCTCATCGGGTATCAAGACGGCTTAGACATTCGGCCCATCCTCTCCAGCGTTTGCTTGACTATGCACATCAGTATAGTCAACAAATTTGGCTGGCAACTAGTTGTTCAGTCCTCAATAAACTTTTTGATCTAGCACCACCGATCTTAATTGGAATTGCTGTAGATGTAGTAGTCAAACAGCAAGATTCTATCATTGCTCAGTTAGGAATTAAAGACATTTTTGGGCAATTTTTGATCCTTTCTCTGCTTACGGTCATCACTTGGATACTAGAATCGTTTTTTGAGTACCGTTATATGTTACTCTGGCGCAATTTAGCACAGAATATTCAGCATAACTTGCGTCTGGATGCATATAATCACCTACAAGAATTGGAATTGGCTTATTTTGAAGAACGCAGCACTGGTGGTTTAATGTCCATCCTCAGTGATGATGTTAACCAACTAGAGCGGTTTTTAGATGTGGGCGCCAACGATATTATTCAAGTTACTACAACTATTATAGTAATTGGCGGTGCTTTCTTTGTCTTGGCTCCTAGCATTGCTTGGATGGCTATCTTACCGATGCCTTTTATTGTCTGGGGAGCGGTAATGTTTCAGAATTTGCTAGCGCCTCGCTATGCTGATGTGCGAGAAAAAGTAGGTTTACTTAATGGTAGATTGTCAAATAATCTGAGTGGTATTACTACTATTAAAAGTTTTACCGCTGAAGATTATGAAACCGCTCGGTTGGCTGCAGAAAGTGATGCTTATAGACAAAGTAATAGCAAAGCGATCGCACTCTCGGCAGCTTTTATTCCCCTCATCCGAATGCTAATTTTAGCCAGCTTCACAGCATTAATGCTATTTGGTGGACTGGAAACAGTCGCCGGGAGAATGTCTGTAGGCGCTTACAGTTCATTAGTATTTTCAGTCCAGTTTTTACTTTGGCCTTTAACTAGATTAGGCGAAACCTTTGACCTTTATCAACGAGCTATGGCTTCGACAAATCGAGTCATGGATTTGTTAGATACTCCCATCACCATTCATCCAGGAAATACAAGCTTACCTCTAGAACAAGTGCGCGGTGAAGTGGAATTTAAGAATGTGACTTTTGCCTATCAAGATAGATTACCAGTCATCAAACATCTATCTTTGCAAATTCCCGCCGGCAACACAATTGCAATTGTTGGTTCCACAGGTTCCGGTAAAAGCACTTTAGTTAAACTTTTGTTGCGATTGTACGAAGTGCGCGCCGGCAGTATTACTCTAGATGGGATTGATTTACAAAATTTAAACTTACGGGATTTACGTCGCTGTATTGGTTTGGTAAGTCAGGATGTATTCTTGTTTCATGGCAGTGTAGCTGAGAATATTGCCTATGGCAGCTTTGAGGCTACACAATCACAAATCATCACAGCGGCGAAAGTAGCAGAAGCTCACGAATTTATTCAGCATCTGCCCCAAGGTTATGAGACAATTGTCGGAGAACGAGGACAAAAGTTATCTGGTGGACAAAAACAAAGAATTGCGATCGCCCGTGCAGTTCTCAAAAATCCCCCTATATTGATTTTAGACGAAGCTACCTCAGCCGTGGATAATGAAACAGAAGCCGCAATTCAGCGATCGCTCGAACGCATTACAGTCAATAGAACCACAATTGCGATTGCTCATCGTCTTTCTACCATCCGCAATGCTCATTGCATTTATGTCATGGAACATGGAAAATTAGTAGAATCGGGTACCCATGAGCAATTGCTGGATCAAAACGGGATTTACTCTGGTCTCTGGCGTGTGCAAAGTGGTTTAAGATCATAAATCTGGCGTGGCTGATTGAAAATATGTATTTATCTCACGCAAAGGCGCATTCGCGGAGCGTCTCGCAGAGAAGGCGCAAAGGAACAAAGAAATACAGATATCAGTGTGTGGTCTAAATACATGAAAACTGCTGTAAGATAATAGACCTGGCGTGGCTGATTGAAAATATGCGTGAGTCAAAAATCATCTCACAAATCACCAAGTCCAGAAAAATCGGGAAAAATTACGAATTACAAATTACAAATTACAAATTACAAATTATTTATGATGTTTGGTATTACTCAACCGGAATCAGCAGACAATAAATGGCGTCATCAATTGGATAAGTTTGTTAAAGCAAATCAACTAGAATTAGCTGCTTTATTTTGGGGATTATGGTTAGAAAATGGCGATAGTCAGGGTACTATCGGTATTGATTTGCAACCGACACCGCATTTTGTTTATTGTCCCAAAGACGCGATAGAAAAATTAAATAGTAATGTTGATAATCGACTACAGGAAATTTTGGGAATTATCGATAATCATCAACCAGACGTTGAAGTGGTGATGATTGGTATCGGTCTGGGGGAAATTAAGTTAATCCAGTTTGCACCAGAACCACCACCACCCGCTAGTTTTCACCAAGTTGCGAAGAATGTCGATGATTTATTAGAACTTTTAGAACAGCGGATCATTGAGCAGGTGGCTCTAAGTTGACACCTATGGGCAATGCCGTGCCCCTACACCGCGTGATACAATTTTGTACCTCACTTAACTGAGAATCGCTATATTACTTGGAATTGTCTAACACTTTCGCCCCCTCCGCCAACCGCGCAGGTGTTTGACATGATTGCAACTCTTTCAACACCTCTGGATGGAATATGAAGTAATTATTGAGCAAGTCGCAACCACTGCGTAATAAATTATCAAAATCCAAATCCCATAAAATTATTGTTTTGTCACTACTTGCGGAAGCTAACTGTTTACCATCGGGGCTATAGGCGACGCTATTGACCGAACTGCTATGACCAGAGAGAGTTTTCACAGCTTTACCTTATTCGGAGAGAAGGCTCCCGCCATAATCTGTGATTTGGCGGCGAGATGAATCGAGGGCGAAAAATGAAACGTTCTACGACCATTACTTGCTTTCAAGCAAGCGTGGGAGAGGGAACAGTTGAGTTTTTCGCAAATCCATGTTATGATTACGCCATTGAGTTGAGCGTAAAAATGCTGGTATTTGAAGCCAAACTGGAAGGAACGAACGAGCAGTACGGAAAGCTGGATGAAGCTATCCGTACTGCTCGTTTTGTTCGCAACAGTTGTGTTCGATACTGGATGGATAATAAGGGCATTGGTAAATACGAGTTGAGCGCATATTGCGCTGTGCTTGCTGCTAATCCCGATTTTCCTTATGCTACCAAGCTTAATTCGATGGCTCGTCAAGCTAGTGCTGAAAGAGCGTGGTCTGCTATTGCTCGGTTCCTTGATAACTGCAAGAAAAATAAGCCAGGAAAAAAGGGATTTCCAAAGTTCAAGAAAGAACAAACGCATGGCTCTGTTGAGTACAAAACCTGTGGATGGAAGCTTTCTGAAGACCGCAGGTATATCACTTTCTCCGATGGGTTTCAAGCAGGAACCTTTAAACTCTGGGGAACTCGTGACCTGCATTTCTACCACAGGAAACAGTTTAAAAGGGTGCGGGTTGTGCGTCGTGCAGATGGCTATTATTGCCAGTTTTGCATTGACCATGAACGAGTAGAAAAGCGAGAACCAACTGGTAAAACTATTGGTATTGACCTGGGGTTAAACCACTTCTATACAGATAGCAACGGAGAAACAGTCGCCAACCCTAGACATCTTCGTAAAAGTGAAAAGTCCTTGAGACGTTTGCAACGGCGGATGTCTAAGACTAGAAAAGGTTCTCAAAATAGAATTAAGTTGAGAAATAAACAAGCGCGTAAACACCTCAAAGTAAGTCGCCAGCGTAAAGACTTTGCTGTTAAGACAGCAAGGTGCGTGGTGAAGTCTAACGACCTCGTGGCGTATGAGGATTTGATGGTGCGGAATATGGTGAAAAATCACCGATTGGCTAAGTCGATTAGTGACGCTTCATGGTCGCTGTTTCGTGAATGGGTTGAGTATTTTGGTAAGGTGTTTGGTGTTGTCACGGTTGCTGTTCCACCACATTATACCTCACAGAATTGCTCTAATTGTGGAGAGGTTGTCAAAAAGACTCTTAGCACCAGAACTCATGTTTGTCCTCATTGTGGGTATACCCAAGATAGGGATTGGAACGCAGCGCGGAACATTTTAGCAAAAGGATTGAGTACGGCGGGTCACGTCGGAACTAACGCCTCTGGAGACATCGACCTCTGTATGGGTGGGGAAACTCCTCCAAGTAAGTCGGGTCGTGGAAAGAGGAAACCCAAAGAGCGATCTTTGGAATCCCCCACTATATTCGGTACTCCGAATTAGTGGTGGGAGGATGTCAACTGTGCTGATATCCCAGATTTTGATGGTGTTGTCACGACTTGCGGAAGCTAACTGTTTACCATCGGGGCTATAGGCGACGCTATTGACCCAACCGCTATGACCTTCTAATGTATTTACCTCAATGCCGCGATTTTCTTTGTTTTCATTTGACTTTAAATCAACCGGTTGCTGTACAGTTAACACAGCTTGCATTCGGGTATCGCTTCTGTGCTTTGCCCAAATTGTCTGCTTGGGTTTGTTACCTGCTCTTAAGGCTGTTATTAAAGCATCTCCATGTTGTCCAGATGCAAAATCTGCTTCAGAAGCATTATTGATAGCGCTAATTTGATTAACATTTGCCGCTACTGCCCAATTAGATGTTACCACTGCTAGTCCGGCAAATCCTAAACCTGCATTTATGGTACCAAACAGGGCGCGTTTGAGAAGCAGATTGAGTTTGGCTTGAGTTTGTTTTCTTTGTTTTCTCTCTTCTTCTAGTTGCGCCAATACCTGTTGTAATTGCGGTGATTTTTGCTCGCGGATAAAGGTTGCCATATAATCATGTACTAGTTGATAAGGGTCGGCGGGGTTTTCTGGTAGCAAAACCACTAAGCCAGATTGGACGAATATCTCTAATACTAAGTGTAAGTGGGATGGGGACGTGGGGATTTTGAGTATTTGAGGGAGATGAACGGAGTTCTGAGGTGGATGAACGGAGTTCTGAGGTGGATGAACGAAGCTCTGAGGGAGATGAACGGAGTTCTGAGGTGGATGAACGGAGTTCTGAGGGAGATGAACGGAGTTCTGAGGTGGATGAACGGAGTTCTGAGGGAGATGAACGGAGTTCTGAGGGAGATGAACGGAGTTCTGAGGGAGATGAACGGAGTTCTGAGGGAGATGAACGGAGTTCTGAGGTGGATGAACGGAGTTCTGAGGGAGATGAACGAAGCTCTGAGCTAGATAAATTCAGCTACAATATCATATCGCGATGTGTAGGGGCACGGCATTGCCGTGCCCTACGAGTGTACGTAACTAGGGCGGGAAACGCTGTATCTAAAGCTTGCTGAATTAACTGATTTGCTTGGTACCATTTTGCTTGAGGGCACGGCATTGCCGTGCCCTACGAGTGTACGTAACTAGGGCGGGAAACGCTGTATCTAAAGCTTGCTGAATTAACTGATTTGCTTGGTACCATTTTGCTTGAGGGCACGGCAATGCCATGCCCCTACGAGTGTACGTAACTAGGGCGGGAAACGCTGTATCTAAAGCTTGCTGAATTAACTGATTTGCTTGGTACCATTTTGCTTGAGGGCACGGCAATGCCATGCCCCTACGAGTGTACGTAACTAGGGCGGGAAACGCTGTATCTAAAGCTTGAGGGCACGGCAATGCCGTGCCCCTACGAATGTACGTAACTAGGGCGGGAAACGCTGTATCTAAAGCTTGAGGGCACGGCAATGCCATGCCCCTACGAATGTACGTAACTAGGGCGGGAAACGTTGTATCTAAAGCTTGAGGTCACGGCAATGCCATGCCCCTACGAGTGTACGTAACTAGGGCGGGAAACGCTGTATCTAAAGCTTGAGGTCACGGCAATGCCATGCCCCTACGAGTGTACGTAACTAGGGCGGGAAACGCTGTATCTAAAGCTTGAGGTCACGGCAATGCCCTGCCCCTACAAGTGTACGTAACTAGGGCGGGAAACGCTGTATCTAAAGCTTGCTGAATTAACTGATTTGCTTCGTGCCATTTTCCTTGAGGACACGGCAATGCCGTGCCCCTACGAGTGTACGTAACTAGGGCGGGAAACGCTGTATCTAAAGCTTGCTGTCCGGCGGAAGCTGCGATCGCCCAAGCTAATTGTTCCACAGAGCGATCGCTTTTTATCGGGTCATTGTTTGGTGGTTGGGGTGTACTCATATACCTAATCCCAATTGGAACAAAGAATGCGACAGATATATTGGGTAGGGGCGCAAGGCCTTGCGCCCCTGCATATCCGCAAAGTTTCTTGACAAACAGTCGCTACAGAAAGCGGTATATTGTTATATGGCAGCGTCGGAAGTAAGCAGTGCCAAAAATCATCGCTATTCTCAATGGTAAAGGAGGAGTCGGTAAAACGACTACCGCCGTCAACTTAGCCGCCAACTTGGCAGCCAAAAAAAAGGTCATACTAATTGATGCAGATATTCAAGGTTCTGCCAGTTGGTGGGTTGGACGTAACCAGAACGCTATGGGATTTGATCTATCCCAAGAAACCGATCCGAATCTTTTAGGTGAATTACGAAAGATAAAAGGGTACGATTTAGTAGTAGTGGATACGCCGCCGGCTCTACGCTCAGAAGCATTAGCATCCGTAGTGGCGAGTGCGAATTATCTAGTTTTGCCTACACCCTGTGCCGCAATGGATTTAGCTGTCCTGATTGAAACAGTTCAAAAAGCCGTCATTCCTGCGGGAGTTCCCCATCGGGTGCTGCTGACAAAAGTTGATATGCGTTCTTTAGCGGAAGCACTCGAAGCTCAAAACACACTTATAAAGTTAGGAATACCGGTTTGCAAAAACTTTATCCGTACCTATAAAGCACATGAACGAGCTGCACTAGAAGGTGTAGCAATTACTCAATGGCGAGGAAATAATGCACGAGAGGCGGAGATAGACTACCGTCGTGTCGCCGATGAATTACAGCGTGATTGGAGAAAATAATGGTAAAAAAACGTCTGTCTGACTTGCTACAAGAAGAAGCCGAAAAATTTACACCCCCTCAAGGTGAACCTGTGATTGAAGTTACCGCCGAACAAGTGAGCGAAGAAAATGCTTCAGCCCTAGAAGAATTGACAACAGAATCGCCCACTCAGATACCAGAACCAACGACTACGAAGCGGACAGTTCCGACAAAAGCTGATTTAGAAACAACTATCAAAGAATTGCAAGAAAGCCTCGAACAAGCCAACCAAAAACAAGCCTCTCTCCAGCAACAAGTTGTAGATTCGCAAGCAGATGTTGCTGAACAAAAAGCATTAGCAGAACGCTTAATCAAAGAGCTAGACGAAGCTAAACAAGCAGCCGTACACCTTGCAGCCGCTAATTCCCTGCTTATAGAAGAAATTAATGCCTTAAAAGCAGAAACCGAAATTTATAAACAACAAAAGGAAATTCCTAAACAAGAACTAGAAATCCAGCAACATGAAAAAGAAGCTTATAACCCACTCAGCTACAGAAAATCACACCGCTCATCTATCAAGCTAGCAACAAAGCAACCAGAAGAAGAAACAGATAACTCTTCTCAAATGTGGTTGCTAGACTAGTACTCTGTCAAGATAAAAATGATGGACTGTAGTGCGGGCATCTTGCCCGCGTGAGCGAGACGCTCACACTACCAAAAATCCCTCAAAACAAAATTGACAGACTACTAGTCATCCATTGGAAGTCGGCGGTTTATCCATCCCTATGTGTCTTTCGAGGGACAGCCGCCCGCCGATTTGGGGCATTGGGCATTGGGCATTGGTGACTTTTCCCCATGCCCCGAACTCATCGAAATTGTAAAATGTGTTGGGCAGTGATTTGTGGTTGCTCCAAATGGGGAATATGACCGCAATCTGGAATCCAAACCAGTTTACTGTGGGGAATTGCCCTGTGGAATTTCTCGGCATCTCGAATACCCAATATTTTATCAGAATCGCCCCACAAAATCAAGGTATTTTGCACAATTTGTGCTAAAATATCTAAATTAAAAGCACCGTAACCACCACTTTTGGTAAAGGCAATCAAAGCTTGACTCCAAAAAGGCATTTGTAGGTGTAATGCGCCACAATGTAGAGCATCGACAGAAACAAGACTGGGATTTTTGTAAGCACTACGGGAAATGCGATCGCGGATTTTTGGACTACGCAAAAACTCCGTTGCTAAATAACCCAAGGGCGGAAACATGTACTTACTTAACGGTGAACCCGGCTTTAACCCAGCACTGTCGATTAACACCAACTTTTGCACAACTTCGGGGTAAGTGAGGGTAAAATCAATCGCCGTTGCACCCCCCATCGAAGCCCCCACCAAAATTACAGGTTGGTTAATCAGGGTTTTCCAGAAACAATACAAGTGAGTTTTAATAGTATCTGGGCTAAACTGAATCCCTGCAACTCTGTCTGTGAATCCAAAACCCAACAAATCCACAGCCCAAGTTTGATTATCTACCGCCAGCAGCGGCAACAAGCGACGAAATTCTAACACAGAACTGTCAAAGCCGTGGATTAATAAAATCGGTGTATCGCCACTTCCTTGACAGACATAGCTGGTGGTAATTGGTGCATCAATTAAGGTGGTAGCGATCGCTTGACTTTGAATACTTTGAGCAAGAGCGATAGAAGAGGTTTCTGTCAGTTGCCCAACTGTAGGAGGAAGAAAATTAGCAAACATAAATTTTAGCTTACAGCATCGGCGCTCACAAAAACATCACGGGTCGTGTAGAAGCCACTTGGCAATAGATGCGTGGAGGAAACACGCCACGGCTTGTTTTAACCACCTGTGGAAAATGATATGATCAAATTGTGAGTAGGAATAACCATCTACGTGTTGAAGTGTTTTGTAAGGTGTAACCCCTAATTTACCTCGCAAGAGCACAAGTTGCGACTCTGGGTAAACAAGTAATGGGAAAACATGGAGCGTACCTAACTGGCGTTGTGATGGACTCGGAAAACAAAAAAAAGAAAATTTTGCGCAATTGCAATACCTGTGTTATTGGTAATTGTTTTGAGCGTCTAGGGGGATATTTGACTATCCCTTTTAAGCAGGTCTTAAAGAATCTGCGTGTCTTCTCCCAAAGGGAGACGCCAAGGGCGAACAGACCGCAGAGTGTCAATTATCCTCGATTCAGGAGAGTCAAGCCATGCCAATGGCGGTGGGCGTAATTGAAACATTAGGTTTTCCTTCAGTGTTGGCAGCAGCAGATGCAATGGTAAAATCTGCCGCTGTCACACTTGTGTATTATGGTATAGCGGAAAGCGGTCGTTTGCTGGTCGCTGTCCGAGGACATGTTGCTGAAGTCAAAACAGCAGTTGAAGCCGGAATAGCTGCTGGAGAGCAAGTGAAGGTTGATACAGTTATCACCCATTACATAGTTCCCAATCCCCCAGAAAATGTGGAAACCATTCTTCCAATCCACTTCACACAAAAATCTGAGCCTTTCCGCATGTTCTAAGCAAGTTCGCCATCAAAACTTGTAACGAAGCTTCGTACAATTAACTGATAGCGCCACATAGTTTTATTCATACAGGAGATTTTTAATGTCATTACAGGCAGTTGGGTCACTCGAAACTAAGGGTTTTCCTGCTGTATTAGCAGCAGCAGATGCGATGGTTAAAGCTGGTCGAGTCACCCTCGTCGGTTATATCAGAGTCGGTAGCGCCCGTTTTACAGTCAACATTCGTGGAGATGTTTCTGAAGTCAAAACCGCTATGGCTGCTGGTGTCGAAGCAGCAGAAAATGTATATGGTGGCACCTTAGAATCTTGGGTGATTATTCCTCGTCCCCATGAAAACGTCGAAGCAGTGCTACCCATAGCCTACACAGAAGCAGTTCAGCAATATCGCGAATCTGTAGAAAACCCCATCATCCGGTCATCGGGCGGGCGATAGAGTCTCAGCCGTCGCTCATGAGATCAAGATGGTGCGTTACACTTCGTTAACGCACCCTACAAATCTTGGATTATTGGATAATTTATCAAATATTAGAGAAACACCTATTTTATCGCCTATGTGAGGACGATTGTGGTTCGTGGTGCAAGGCTTTGCGCCCCTATATCTCATTCTAGGATACCAAAATCGCTGATTTTGCTGTGCGATGAGGGGTTAAACTTACCATGCGCGACAAGGACGCCAAAAACAGACAATACCCACTCAGGAGACATATTGCCTTAATTCGCTAGTGAGTACCATATTAGCAGTGGACTTTTACCCTGAGTTTCTCTAAACCGATAAATTTACAAAAATTTAAACTTGGCGTAATTTGCTAAAATACCTCAAAAACCAGTCTGGTCAAGGCTGAGAGGGCAAATGTCACAAAAGCAATGGGGAAATTCTTGCATAAAGTTAGTCAATCGAGACGTAATAAAAATGGAATCACTCAAATATCTTCATGAAGAAGAAGATTTAATTAGGTGCAGCTGCCAGTTAAACAGTTAAGTGCGACACATGGGGGTTGTGATGCAAACTTTCAAACAGGGTTTCGAGGAGCGCAATCTCGTTATGCCAACAGAAGCAGAAAAACTGGCGCAATATTGGCGAAAACGTCTAGCGGTAGAGCGTCCAGAACAAAGTATAACTAACAGAGAAAGTATAATTCTCTGGCTGTTAGGACGTGAATGCCAACGCTTCGATCTGCTCAAATCGCAGGAACTCGATCTGGCGAAGCAAGCGATGGAATATCGCTATCGAATTTTAGTACAGCGTTACTTGGGTTTAGCACGAGAACGAGCTTATCGGCACCTCATAACTCGACTGGCGAGTGTAGCGACCTTACGGAATAAAATTCAAACTTGGGTAGCCCTGAGCCGCGATCGCCAGCGCACTGTGCTAGATGTGTTAAAAGAAGTACTCCAAGAATTGCTGCAAAGTGATAGCTACATGCAGGAACAAATCGCTTCTATCAACAAATTGACAACGGATAAGCGACTGCGGGATATGCTGCTATTTGCTAGCATAGAAGAGTATTGTTTAAGACCAGTACGCAATCAACCCCTACTAGCTTACCGCTTTGTGAATTACTTACGTCGGACTCAGCGTGGTGGCTTAACTCAAGTACCAGGTAGTGACGTAATTAGGCTAGTTTCTGAAGAAATTCTCGGCGAAGACAATGAAAATCCGGTGAACTTAGTCGATAGTCAGGCGATCGCCCAATATCAAGAGGAACAAGAACAAGAGGAGCAACAGGCGCTACGTCAAACCGTACGAAAAGAATTTGAAAATTATTTACAACAAAATCTCGGACAAGAGGCGGTAGACTGGCTACAAATGTATCTCCAAGGCAAATCCCAAGAAGAGATCGCCAAAAAGCTCAATAAGTCGATTAAAGATGTCTACCGTCTGCGAGAAAAAATTAGCTACCATGCAGTCCGTGTTTTTGCCCTCAAGGGACAAACAGAACTCGTGGATGTCTGGCTTTCCATTTCCTTAGAAGAACACAACTTGGGACTAACACCAAATCAATGGGAACAACTTCATGAACAATTGACTCCACTGGGGCGACAAATCCTGAAATTGCGGAAAGCCGGTAACTCAATCGAAGTCATCGCCCAACAGTTAAAACTCAAAACCCATCAAGTGCTGGGAGAATGGACAAAAATCTATCTCGCAGCCCAAGCTTTAAGAACTGCTACATAAAATCTCGACAAAGCCAGACATTACTTGACGTTTCCACGGGAGCATGGGAACAGCCATTTTATCGGCTATGTGAGGACGATTGTCGTTCGGGGTGCAAGGACTTGCGCCCCTACAGTTAACAGTCAAGGCTTAACAATCATTTACCTCGTGATAATTAGCGCAAGTTTTAACAACATTACAAAGTATCTTTATTAACTACTAACTAAGTTATGGGCACAATAGTAGACAACCTAAATATCAAGCCATCAAACCTATGTTGTCTTCAGAGGGCAAACTTATTGATACTAAAGTAATTGGGCAGCAAAGTGCCAAACAGCGTGAGTCCCAAAAGGCAAGGGATCGCCAGCAAATATTCCATCTGATAGATAGTCTCTTGTCCTTTGAAGTTTGCCTTCACCACCAAATTTTACCCATTGGATTAGAAGACAACAACCTATTGCTGGGTATGGTTTATCCGTTAGACAAAGAGGCGCTAGCTTACGTGAAGCGAATTTTGTCTTACATAAATTGCACAATGGTAACTCAGGCGATCGCAGCCGATGCTCATCGCGACATGCTCTCCACTTACCTCAACTACAAGAATACATCCCTCCCAGATGCCCAACCATCGCATCAGCCAGAAGTTAACCTAGCCTCGAAACACCGCGCAGCTACCACAAACGACAAACTTAAATCCTCACTCAATCACAAATCTCAAGTAAATCAACCACAAACCCTGCAAACTGAAGACCCACAGGCAGATTTTTCCCCCTTCTCATATCCAGATAGCTTGTCTGAAACTACCGCCATCCTTCGCACCGTAGATGAAAGTACAGAGGAGGACACAGGCATTGCAATACACTCAGATAAGTTAGCTGTGATCACAGTCGAAGCCCCAGATATATTAAGTCCCCTTGAGGTACTGCCTAAATTACCACCCAAGCAATTATTGGCAGAATTATTAGGACGAGTTCTCGCGGGGGGAATTGGTCGCCTGTATTTGGAAAGACAGCCTTATGAAGGTAGAATACTCTGGAGTGATAATGGCGTCTTACAGTCTGTAATTGAAGATTTGCCCCTCTCCCTTTTGCAAGGGGTACTTAATGAATTGAAGCGATTTGGTGGTTTACCTGTAACGACAGTTACAGAAGCAAAACAGATAGAAAAAGAATGCCTCTATAAGCAAAACCATTTGTTATTACGCTTGCGAGTTATGCCAGGAATGTATGGCGAAGAGGCTACACTACAAGTGCTACGGGGAGCAGCATTAAAGTTCTATCAACAACAACAATTAGGTCATGTCAGCCGCGACGCCTTGGGAATTGCTCAACAACTCAGTTTAAAATTAAATGACCTACAACAAAGGCTTGTCCACAATCCCAATCTGCAATCTGAGCAAATAGAGAATTTGCTTGCTCTGAGTGGATTAATGAAAAATTTAGACCAACAGATAAAAACCCTGTCCGGGAGTAGACAGTTACCAAAGAACAAAAAATAACATAACTGTCAGTAAAACCGCTGATTTCGATCCTCGCCATAATTGTTATGTTGTAATGGAACCACAGACTTTATAGTCTGACAGGTTATTGTTTATACAGCATATTTTATACCGTTGAAGACGGTTTGAAAACCTATAGCAGCCTACTTAATTAGGACTAAATTCGCGAGTGGATGTCGCAGACAAGACTCGCGTTGGACTACGCGATCGCAAATCTCAAATCTGGACATTGGTTGACGCCGATCACAGAAGATATATGTGCCGATTATGTCAGTCCTGTTAACTTTCTCTTTCTAAATCCATTTGTTACAGATATGTCATGCAGACTGAGGTTTTTAGTCAACTTTTTCCCTTATTGAGTACAGCCAATCCCCAAACTTTAGAATGGCTACTCAACGTTGCAATTGACCACGAATACCCAGAAGGGCGAGCCGTTTTGATGGAAGATGCGTGGGGTAACGCGGTTTACTTTGTAGTTTCTGGTTGGATCAAAGTCCGGCGCACCTCCAAAGATGATTCTGTAGCTCTGGCAATTTTAGGCCGTGGCGATTTTTTTGGCGAAATGGCCGTTTTGGATGAATCGCCACGTTCAACCGATGTTATAGCCCTTTCGCCAGTCAAGTTACTTAGTATCTCCAGAGAGCGTTTTATCCAAATATTGTTTAAAGACCCGCAGTTACATCACCGAATGTTACAACTAATGGTGCGGCGATTACGGCAAATAAACGTCCGTTTGCAAATGCGATCTGCACCACCAGCAGTCAAACTAGCTCATACCCTAGTCAATTTGACCGAAAGCTATGGTGAGGAATCAGACCAAGGAAAGGAAATTTTTAATATTCCTTTCAAAGATTTAGCTGAGGTAACAGAAATCAGCGTAGACGAAACAACCAAAATAATGGAAAAACTCGACGAAAAAGGTTGGATCAAAATTGATAGCGCCAATAACGTGATTTATCTGGTCAACTTCAAACAATTGATTAATTTAGCGGGTAAAGTTTAATCAGTGATGAGTGACGAGTTAGGAGTTAGGAGTTAAGAGTTAAGAGTTAGGTATTGCCTATTGCCCCTTGACTCTGCACTCTGGACTATTGTCTAATAACTCAGCACAGGCTACGCCCCCCTACCCTAACAGCACTCATCACTGAACATGACAGAAGCAACAGCAATTCGTCCTGACATCCGCACTCAAGAAAACTTGCCGACTATTCATTACCTAGTAGCAATGCCTCAACCAGAAACCCATCTGTTTGAGGTGACTTTGCACCTTGTAAACTATATATCACCAGTTCTTGATTTAAAAATGCCAGTATGGTCTCCAGGTTCATACTTGGTTCGAGAATATGCGAAGAATTTACAAGATTTTGCTGCTTTTGCGGGCGATGAAGCTTTACCTTGGCAGAAAATCAGTAAAAATCACTGGCAAGTAAATAAAAACGGCGTTTCTGAATTAACTATACGTTACCGCATTTTTGCTAATGAACTAACGGTTAGGACAAATCACCTAGATACCACTCACGGGTATTTTAACGGTGCCGCCCTGTTTTTTAGAATACCTGGTTTGGAAGGACAACCCATTCGCGTTACTATCGTTCCACCATATCCAGAATGGCAAGTTACTACGGCAATTACACAATACGGTAATAAAGTCAATACTTTTTCGGCTACTGATTTTGACACTCTTGTCGATAGTCCCTTTGAAATTGGTGCCCACAAGTTGTACGACTTTGAGGTATTGGGAAAACCCCATGAACTAGCAATCTGGGGACAGGGGAATTTGCAAGTTGAGGAAGTGATTTCTGATATTCAGAAAATTATCCATGTGGAAGCACAGATGTTTGGTGGTTTACCCTATGAACGATATGTGTTTCTGCTACATTTATTGAACCAAGGTTATGGTGGTTTGGAGCATAAAAACTGCTGCTCATTAATTTATCAGCGTTTTGGTTTTCGCACTCAAGATAAGTACGAGCGCTTTATACAATTAGTAGCACATGAGTTCTTTCATTTATGGAACGTGAAGCGAATTCGCCCCAAAGCCCTAGAGATTTTTGATTACGACCAAGAAAACTATACACCCTCCCTATGGTTCTGTGAGGGGACTACGAGTTACTATGACCTGTTGATTCCTTTATGGGCAGGTCTTTATGATGCTAAGTCATATTTGAATCATTTATCCAAGGAAATTACTCGCTTCCTCACCACATCAGGACGCAAGGTACAACCCCTTTCGGAGTCTAGTTTTGATGCTTGGATTAAACTCTATCGTCCAGATGCTAATAGCGGAAATTCGCAAATTTCCTACTATTTGAAGGGGGCAATGGTATCCTTATTACTAGATTTATTAATTCGCGAAAAGTATGGAAATCAAAGCTCCTTCAATGATGTGATGCGCCAAATGTGGCAACAATTTGGGAAGTCTGAAATTGGTTATACGCCAGAACAGTTGCAAGCAGTAATTGAATCAGTAGCCGGAATAGATTTGAGCAATTTCTTTAAACGCTACATTGATGGGACTGAAGAATTACCTTTTAATGACTATTTGAAACCTTTTGGCTTGCAATTGGTAGGTGAACAGGAACAAGAACCTTACTTCGGTGTGAAAGTAAATACCGAAAATGGGCGGGAAATATTTAAGTTTGTTGAGACAGGTTCACCAGCGCAAGCAGCAGGAATTGATTTTGGCGATGAGTTGCTAGCAATTGATGGGATTAAAATCACAGCCAGTGGGTTAAGCGATCGCCTGAAGGATTACCAACCCAACGATACTATCGACGTTACACTTTTCCACCACGACATACTCCGCACCCTCAGCGTGACTTTAGCAAATCCACGTCCCACACGGTATCAAGTGGTTCCCATTCAAAATGCTGAATCAGCGCAGCAAGAAAACTTAGCTGGGTGGTTAGGGATATCAGCTAAGAGTCTTTTTTGAAATTGCTTAGTTAGTTTTGAGGTTCGTCAAGAGTCAAAGATCCAGAGTCCAGGGTCAACTGTCCAGAGTCAAAACCTTTATTCCTTGACTCTTGACTTTTGACTCTTGACTCTTGACCCTGAATTTTTGGTGTGGAATTCCCTACCTTGTTTATCGGATAGCACACCTTTGGGTCATATTGCAAGTTTTATGGACTTAAAGTTATATTTATTTACATAAAGTTACAAAAGTTAAAAAAAGTATTGCGATGACTATCTTAATTGCATTGTTGGTTGTAGGTTGGGTAGCGGCTGCGGTTATTGGCACTCAGGCTTATTTCTTGGGAGAGCAGACCAAGCCCATCCATGAGCGTAACTGGCGTTCTGACTCCTTTGAACAATTGGCTAAGTCAATCACCGGCAAGGATATCAACTACAGCGATCGCACTCCTGCTTATGCGATGGATGCCTATGCCAGCAACTCTTTACCCCGATAATATGTCTATCAATACAGCCTCCAGTACCTGGACTGGAGGCCTCGGTTTATAAAATCTTCAAATAGTTGACATAATGTGAAGAATACGTTAACTTTATTCATATAAGCTTACAAAAGCTGAAAAAATTAAATTTTTGAACAACGACAACTCAGGGGAAAGTCTGATATTTGGGTAATTTCAGATTTTCCTTTCTTACCTCGGTCAGTGCAACCGGGGTTTTATTTTTGGGGAATTTTAACCGCAAACAGACCTAGAGTTCTTTCGATCCTTTGAAGAACGGAACCCAGCGGAAATTTATCAAGTAGGCGAAACTATGCTTACGCCTTCAGGTGTAGAGTTTTACAACCCAGCTTTTATGCTCCGACGCCAAATCATCTGCTATGAGTAACTACTTTGGCATTTGGCTGTAAAATACAATAGCCTGTGGACTGGATAGTGCCGACACTTCCAGGTCGAAGCAGGAAGAAAAAGCGGACATTTGTTAGCATTTGTTAGCTTTTTTGGATCGGAAACAGCTACACCAAAATTGGAGCATCCCAGGTGTTAGCTATTGAACCAGAGAATAAACCTCACGACCGTGTTTACCATGAAAAAATGCCAGTATCAATTTTGGTTCACCTTACTATGTTGTGCTTGTTTGGTTTGCGGATGGACTGACAAAGTGTTAGCAGCAGAAATCACCAGTAACACTACACCGATATCGAAGACAGAATTAGCTCAAGCAACGGTGACTCAAAATGTCTATGAATACCTACAACAATATCAACCAGAAACTTATCAAGTTCTGACTAATACATTAACCACAGCTATTGAAGATGCAAAACAACCTGCTGCTGATGAGGTAGCAGAGGATCTTTGGGCGTTATCTCCTAGTAATCCCAAGATAAAATGGAGAGAAAACAATGGCAAAATTGAATATTTGATGTCAACTTGGAAATATGTCAGCAATCCAACTGTAGATTGGCCAGTAGGTACGAAAAAACAATTATATTATCAAACTTGGTTGACAGCAGTTCCACAAGTGAAAGAATTTTGTCAACAATATCAAGGTGTTGATGGGAATATTCCTGATAATATTGAGCTTTCGTTGAGAATACAACAGTATTTGGGCTTAATTTTAAATAAATATTCCACGAAAACTCATTTTGTGGAACTCTGGGTAAAAGCTGAAGATTTAACTAGACCATGTATTGATTCAGAAATTGAAGATTCTAGTTGTAATCTTTTACCTGTACCCGTACCTGATAGTAGTCCTGTGGTGAAAAGTATCTACACGTCTTCTTACACCAATGCTAAGAAAGAATATTATCCTTGGACGGGTTTAGGTTATACTTATGATTGGGGAAATTCACAAAAACCCCACAAGGGTGCAAGTGAGTTTATTATTAACCCCATAGCAGGAAGTCCTGTAGAAGTAGAAGTTGCTTCTGTCACACCAACAGATATTTATTGTCAGCAGCAAGTTTTGCAATAGAAGGGATTTCAATACTGCGTAGGTTTTGCTCTTTTTGGGCATCATAGACAACAATATTTCAGGGGTTTCAGCCTACTTGATTTCCAAAACATACGCCGTATTGGAAGGGAATTGACATCTAAGGAAATATTCTCTCGCCACTATTTGGATCAAACACAAATAACTGATTTAAATCTAATTGTAGCGAAAGGCGATCGCCTGGACGTGGACGCACATCCCCACCCACCTGAACATTCAAAACCGCCGATGAATTGGGTAAATTTGTACGAATTAAAGTTTCCCTTCCCAAGGGTTCGACCAGCTTAACTTCAACTAATAATAGTGCTGAGTTTTGAGTGCTGAGTTCTGAGTTAATTATTATATGTTCTGGACGAATTCCTAAATCAACACTTTGTCCTTGAGCTAATTGTAAATTTCTGAGTGCATTTGCTAGAATAGGTAGTGGTTGCCCACTGACATCAAAACTATTACCCTTATAGATAGCGGGGATAAGATTCATTGGTGGACTACCTAAAAAAGTTGCCACCATTGCATTAGCAGGATTTTGATAAATCGTTTGCGGGTCGCCAATTTGTTGAATGCGTCCGCGATTTAGCACGACAATTTTATCAGCCAAAGTCATGGCTTCGACTTGATCATGGGTAACGTAAATAGTCGTAATTCCCAAAGATTGATGTAGCTGTTTTAATTCTGCTCGTGTATCATCTCGCAATTGAGCATCTAAATTAGATAAAGGTTCATCAAGTAAAAATACTTGTGGTTCACGGGCGATCGCTCTTCCTAATGCTACCCGTTGTTGCTGTCCACCGGAAAGTTGTTTGGGTTTGCGATCTAGGAGGTTTTCGAGAGAAAGCGATCGCGCAACTGTCAATACCCTTTCTTGAATCATCCTTGGGTCAAACTTCCGCATTTGTAACCCAAAGGCAATATTTTGGGCTACAGTCATGTGAGGATA
Organism: Gloeotrichia echinulata CP02; assembly: GCA_038087035.1. NCBI lineage: Bacteria > Bacillati > Cyanobacteriota > Cyanophyceae > Nostocales > Gloeotrichiaceae > Gloeotrichia > Gloeotrichia echinulata. Next base: position 3,046,155 of record CP051187.1, read on the forward strand.
GAGGGCGTAGTTTTGGAACACCATCGCCACATCGCGCTGTCTAGCGGGGATATTGTTTACCAGGCGATCGCCTATAAACAGTTTACCTGATGTGGCAATTTCCAAACCGGCGATTGTTCGCAAAATAGTAGACTTACCGCAACCAGAAGGTCCGACTAAAACCCAAAATTCACCATCGGGAATTTCAAAACTAATTTCCTCGATCGCGGTGACGTTGTTGAATCTACGCTTAATATCTTCTAGACGAACGTTTGCCATTGTACAATTTGGGGTGGGAAATTTCGGGTAAAAAGAACTCTCATTTATGCTCACCGAAATAAGTATAGTGTCAACCAGCTTGCAAGGGAATAGTAATCACAAATTCTGTCCCTTTTCCAGGGGTAGAAATACATTCCAACATTCCACCATGTCTTTGAGTAACAATTTGGTAACTAATTGCTAGACCCATACCCGTACCTTGACCTACAGGTTTTGTCGTAAAAAAAGGTTCAAATATCCGCTCTTTTACATTTTCTGACATTCCCAGACCATTATCAACAATGTGAATTCTCACCTGGGTTGAATCTATTTGTTTTGTGCGAATGCGAATGTTAGGGGAATCAACAGCTAAATCCGAGAATTCGCAAGTTGCTTTTAAAGCATCAATTGCATTGCTGATAATATTGAGAAATACTTGGTTAATTTGCCCAGCATAGCACTCAATCAAGGGGATTTGACCATATTCTTTAATTACCTCAATTGCCGGATGATTTTCTGTGGATTGCAGACGGTATTGTAGTAACTCCAGTATACTATCTAGTCCGTCATGAAGATTTACGCTTTTGTATTCAGCTTCATCCATTCGGGAGAAAATACGCAACATTTGCACAATTCGTTGAATTCTTTCGGCTCCTGTTTTCATTGACTGGAGTAAATGGGGCAAATCCGTCTCCAAAAATTCCCAATCTATCTCTTCTTTTATGTTCTCAATTTGCGACACATAATCATGATCATTATTTTGATAAACTTGCATTAATTTGATTAGATCATCGATATATTGTTGAGCATATTTAACATTGCTATAAATAAAAGTTACCGGATTATTAATTTCATGAGCCAAGCCTGCTACAAGCATTTCTAGACTGGACATTTTTGCATTTTCTACAAGCTGCATTTGGGTTTGTTGTAGCTGCTTTAAAGCCTCTTCTAGCTGTTGTGCTTGTTGACGAATTTGTAACTCTTTGGCGATTACCTGATCTAAGTTGCTTTCAATCCGAATAGCCATCTTATTGAGTTCACGTCCTAAAATGCCAATTTCGTCTTGACTTTGATTTTCTTCTAGTCTTATTCCCTGTTCTCCTCTACCAATAAGTTGTGCAAAATTCGTTAACCTTCGGATCGAGTCAGAAAAAGTGCTAGCGATGGGCAAAACTATAATCACAGCTAAACATAAAATACCACCACCAATGCTATATCCTGTCATTGCCAGTGTAGTCAGAGTTTGCTGGATTTTAGTTTCTGGATCACCTACATAGTAAATCCCGATAGGTTGCGCCTCAGCCAGATTTAAATCACGCCGATGGTCATATATTGGAGCATAGGTAGTTCTATAAGTTTGCCCAACAATATTGGTACTACCAACAAACATTCTTCCCTGATCGAGAACACATGTTGCAACTTCTCGCGCTACCCTGGTGCCAATTGCCCGTTTTTGACCATCATAAGTAGGTACATTTGTAGTCACACGCCAATCATAGGCAAATAGGGTTGCAGTTGAAACTCGTGAGGTATGGGTAACACTATCTACCAGTTGATAGTTGCGATTTAATAAGTTCCCAACTATCGCCAAAGCCACAATTTGATCATTTTTCTTAATTGGTTGTACTGCTATGATCCCTAAGCCGATGCGACCGTCATCAATCTTGTAAGTACCTGCAGGAAAGGGAATTTTTGACTCTGGTAAATTTTCCGTCTTTTGTGGTATTTGCCCAATATCAGCTTGTGCAGCTATCCCTAAATTTTGTATTAAATTACTACTGATTAACTCTGTTCCCGATAAACTGCGCTGGTGATTCAGGGCATTTTTCACAATAGTTAGTTCACTGAAATCAATCCCTATCGGTACGGAAACTTTTTGATAGTTCGGAACAGCAGGAACTGCATTTTTAATAGGTAAGCGATCGCTTAATTCAGAAATTATCTGTATGTTCTGGGCTATCGTGCGACCTTGTGTATCTGTAATTACATAAAAACTAGGCTTTAATTCTGTATCTATCGGTTCAGCAATTATTTTTTGCAGTAAGTCCTGTTTACTAGTAACTGCTGTAGGTTCACTAAAATCAATTCCTACCAATTCCACACTTTTTTGTAGTGCTTGCGCCATTTCCTGATAGTGTTTTTCAACTTCTTCAACATGGTGCTGCAAGTTAACTAAGTCTTTTTGCAGTGAATCTTGTTGACTCCTCAACAGACTACGTTCGGCAACTATTAAAATCCCCTGGGTTGCTAAAATAGTTGGTAAGACGGCACCACTGACAAGTAATATAGATAACTTGGTGCGAAAACTCAAGCTCCTCCATTTCTGATTGAGTGATTTGTGGGTAAATTGAGCTATTTTGTTATTTGTCATTTGTCATTTGTCATTTGTCATTTGTCATTTGTCATTTGTCATTACTCATTACTCATTACTCATTACTCATTACTCATTACTCATTACTCATTACTCATTACTCATTACTCATTTGTCATTACTCATTTGTCATTACTCATTTGTCATTACTCATTACTCATTACTCATTACTCATTACTCATTTGTCATTACTCATTACTCATTTGTCATTACTCATTACTCATTACTCATTACTCATTACTCATTTGTCATTACTCATTACTCATTTGTCATTTGTCATTACTCATTACTCATTACTCATTACTCATTTGTCATTACTCATTTGTCATTACTCATTACTCATTACTCATTACTCATTTGTCATTACTCATTTGTCATTACTCATTACTCATTACTCATTACTCATTTGTCATTTGTCATTACTCATTACTCATTACTCATTACTCATTACTCATTTGTCATTACTCATTACTCATTACTCATTACTCATTTGTCATTACTCATTACTCATTACTCATTACTCATTTGTCATTACTCATTACTCATTACTCATTACTCATTACTCATTTGTCATTACTCATTACTCATTACTCATTACTCATTACTCATTACTCATTACTCATTACTCATTACTCATTACTCATTACTCATTACTCATTACTCATTACTCATTACTCATTACTCATTACTCATTACTCATTACTCATTACTCATTACTCATTACTCATTACTCATTACTCATTACTCATTACTCATTACTCATTACTCATTACTCATTACTCATTACTCATTACTCATTACTCATTACTCATTACTCATTACTCATTTGTCATTACTCATTACTCATTACTCTTTGTCATTACTCATTACTCTTTGTCATTACTCATTTGTCATTACTCATTACTCATTACTCATTACTCATTACTCTTTGTCATTTGTCCGCTCCCCAATCCCCAATCCCCAATCCCCATTGGTAAGGGTTAAGAACCCCATCCTCAAAGTGAAAGATGGGGTGGTTAGTTTAATTTGTGGCACTCTTAGTCCAAGTAGGATGTGCTAGTAAAGAAGCAATAACGCGCACTCCCCGGAGTTGATTAGACAAGGGTAAGTGACCTCTAGGGGCGCTCAAATCCCAAGTAAACTCGTGGGGATATCTCGTCCAATTATTGCCATTTTTCCAGCCAATTTTCGGCCAAAAATTATCCCAGTTTTTACTTAAACCTAACCAGATTTCTCGCTGTACCGAAAAACCAAATTTACCCTCAGAGTGGACTAGCCAGAGGGTATTAATTGTTTGCAAGTCTATAGCAGGAAAATTGTCAATATCAGTAAAATACAACCATTTTCTTTGTATTGCAGTAGGACCTGCGACTTCACACATCTTTTGAATTGTCAAGCGATCAGCCGCTTGAAAGTCTTGGGTAGCAAGTACTTGTTGCAAAGGATTATAATTAATCCCAGACTCTGATTTTAGAGGTACAATTCCCTCAGGAAAATAGGAAAGCAGAAATTCTTTGACTTTAGGTGCATCAGAGTTGTAGAGGACTTGATAGGCTTTGCCATCTACCCAATTTGCTGGGGTGTCACGACGTTTCAGTAAAAACTCCATTAATACATCTAACCCCTCATTACCCAAGTCAGCTAACTGTGGGATTATTTGTAATTGGAGTTGAACTGACCCAGCGATTAAAGGTTGTCGAAGGGAGTCGATGTCATTAGCAGGGCTTGATACAATCATTGGGTCTGTCATGCCATTACTCGTTTTAGCGGGAGCGTGAAAGTGCGATCGGCTATCTGTTGTTCTACAGGGTGAAGCAGTGATAGCGAAAAGTAGTGTACCGGAAATTTGGGTTGAAAGCTTCGCCCTTCTAGGGCGACTTTTGGTAAAATGTAATTGGTTTCAGGTTGAAAAACCCCTAGGACGTGCCCGACAAATTTGGCTCGGCAAAAGGAGCTAGTCCTAAGCTGACAATTTTATAGACAAAGTTATACTTATGTTGACAAATATTGAGAAAAATCAAGATAATTTAGTTGAAAAAATCAAATACTTGATATATAATATCAAGATATTAAGTATTGGATAAGACTATTGCCGACGCGAAAACCAAGCTTTGATAGTGATAGTCTTTTGGAAAATCTTAAGCATTAGAAAGATCGCGTTGGGCTACAGCGTGTAAGTCTACTGAGGGATAACCGCTCCCATGCTCCCGTTGAAGTAGAAAGTAAAGTCTAGCTTTGTCTAGGTTTTATATAGCAGCAATCCTGAACGGGCTGTGATTAGCCCAAGAATCTCCGCCCGAAAAGTGCGGAGATATGTCGATGGTTTTGATCGTACAAAATAGCGATAGTTTCACTGAATCGCCCACTCCCCAGTTCTACAAGGGGAATCAGGGGAAAATCTGCGCCTCAAGGGACTGGAAGGGACTGGAGACAAGGAAGGGGAAATTTTCAATTGTTCATCCCCCCAATTCCCAATTCCCAATCCCCAATCCCCAATCCCCAATCCCCAATTTCCCATCCCAGTGCCATATCAATCAGGAGTATGTGATATATGTACGACAAAATTACCCCCCCCACAACTGGAGCAAAAATCACCTTCAAAAATAGTGAGCCAGTTGTACCGGACAATCCAATTATCCCTTTTATTCGAGGCGACGGCACAGGGATAGATATCTGGCCTGCTGCCCAAAAAGTGCTTGATGCGGCAGTAGCTAAGGCTTATAATAACCAGCGTCGAATTAGTTGGTTCAAGGTTTATGCTGGGGATGAAGCCTGCGAATTATACGGTACATACCAGTATTTGCCCCAGGATACACTGACCGCAATTCAAGAATATGGTGTAGCGATTAAAGGCCCGTTAACCACTCCCATCGGGGGCGGGATTCGTTCTTTAAATGTGGCACTGCGGCAAATTTTTGACTTGTACACCTGCGTGCGTCCTTGCCGTTACTATGCAGGGACACCCTCACCCCACAAAAATCCCGAAAAACTCGATGTGATTGTTTATCGGGAAAATACGGAAGATATCTATTTGGGAATTGAGTGGCGACAAGGGAGCGAAATAGGCGATCGCCTGATTAAACTCCTTAATGAAGAACTTATCCCCGCTACCCCAGAACATGGCAAAAAACAAATTCCCCTCGATGCTGGTATTGGTATCAAACCCATCAGCAAAAAGGGTTCCCAGCGCCTTGTAAGACGCGCTATTAAGCACGCCCTGTTACTCCCCAAACACAAGCAACAGGTGACTTTGGTGCATAAGGGTAATATTATGAAGTACACCGAAGGCGCTTTCCGCGATTGGGGTTATGAACTGGCGACCAGCGAATTTCGCCAGGAAACCGTCACCGAACGGGAATCTTGGATTTTGAGTAACAAGGAAAAAAACCCCAATCTCTCCCTAGAAGACAACGCCCGTCAGATTGACCCTGGGTTTGATGGTCTAACAGAAGAGAAAAAAGCGCAAATTGTCAAGGAAGTTGAAACAGTTCTTCACGAAATTTGGGAAACCCACGGTAACGGTCAATGGAAAGATAAAATTTTGGTCAATGACCGGATTGCTGACAGTATTTTTCAACAAATCCAAACCAGACCCGATGAATATTCGATTCTGGCGACCATGAACTTGAACGGCGATTACTTATCTGATGCTGCTGCGGCCATTGTTGGCGGACTGGGAATGGGTCCTGGCGCGAATATTGGCGACGCCTGCGCCATCTTTGAAGCCACCCACGGTACAGCACCCAAACACGCCGGTTTAGATCGGATTAATCCCGGTTCGGTGATTTTATCCGGTGTGATGATGTTGGAGTATCTGGGTTGGCAAGAAGCTGCAGACTTAATTAAGAAAGGTTTAGGAGATGCGATCGCCAACGGTCAAGTCACCTACGATTTAGCACGTTTGCTAGAACCACCCGTAGAACCCCTAAAATGTTCTGAATTCGCCGAAGCGATTATTCAGCATTTTGGTTAATTAGGACTGGGGATTGGGGATTGGGGACACTTCGGCAAGCTCAGTGCATCGCTGGGGATTGGGGACACTTCGGCAAGCTCAGTGCATCGCTGGGGATTGGGGACACTTCGGCAAGCTCAGTGCATCGCTGGGGATTGGGGACTGAAGGTTAATCAACAGAAGGTGAAGTTTGGAGTTCGGAAGCTGAAGTTTCGAGTTCCGAGGTTGAAGTTTCGAGTTCGGAGGTTGAAGTTTCGAGTTCCGAAGCTGAAGTTTCGAGTTCCGAGGTTGAAGTTTCGAGTTCCGAAGCCAAAACTTGAACTTCTACTCATCCCCAATCCCCAATCCCCAATCCCTAATCCCCAATCCCTAATCCCCAATCCCCAATCCCCAATTCGCTAATTTTTTGTCGCCAAAATCGAAGAAAATAAAAACTACGAACAGATTTTAATTGCTTCGGCGCCAAAACTTTTATGACTATAAATCGACGCCATTTCTTGTTTTTGGTAACAGCAGGTGCAGGTACATTTGTATTAGAGGCTTGTGCTTCAACAGAAAAATATTCTAGTAGTGCTAACCAAGCTAGTCCAGGTAATACGCCAGAGAAAACCGAGGCTATCCAGCTACCACCTTTACCCTATGCTTACGAAGCGCTAGAACCACACATCGATGCTAAAACGATGCAGTTTCATCATGATAAACACCATGCAGCTTATGTAAAAAATCTAAATGCGGCGTTAGACAAGTACCCAAAACTCAAAACCAAAAGTGTTGAAGATCTGCTAGGTAAACTTAACAGAGTACCAGAAGATATCCGCCAAACAATACGCAATCATGGCGGTGGACATGTGAACCATTCGATGTTTTGGCAAATTATGAAGCCAAACGGCGGTGGAGAACCTACAGGAGAAATTGCTACAGCAATTAATAAGACTTTTGGTAGTTTTGCAGAGTTCAAAAAACAATTTAACGCAGCTGGTGCTGCTCATTTTGGTAGTGGTTGGGTTTGGCTTGTCCGCAATCAAAAAGGCAAGTTAGAAGTAACAACTACAACTAACCAAGATAGTCCTTTAAGTGAAGAAAAATATCCCATTTTGGGCAATGACGTGTGGGAACACGCATATTATCTCAATTATCAAAACCGCCGACCTGATTATCTAGAAGCTTGGTGGAATGTAGTTAATTGGGACGAGATTAACAAGCGATTTGCAGCAACCAGTAAATCTGCTTAAGAGACTGACAACAGATTTTTGGCGTTGCTGAATGAAAATATGACAAGGCTACGCAAGAGGCGCAAAAACTAATACCAATGCAAAAAATCTTTGCAACACATCGATAATCTGTAGGGGCGCAAGGCCTTGCGCCCCTACCCTATCTGTGCCATTCTTTTTTGAAATTTGCATTTCATATTTCATATTCAAAATCAGCAACGCCAAAATTTCAGTGTTTTGAAATTTATTCACGTATCTGGGAATACCAAGTCCAACACTCTCAAGGATTTAGTAGCATGGTTAGCACCCAAGTCAATATTCCCGGATATCAAGTCAGCGAGCAACTCTACAACGGTTCCAGAACCCTGGTTTATCGAGCAGTGCGAGAGATTGAAGTTAATTCAACTCCAGAACAAGGCACAGAATTTATTATTTATCTTCCCATTTGGGCTAGCAGCAACTGAAGATAACAACGCTAATTAGTAATTACTAATTACTAATTACTAATTACTAATTACTCATTACTAATTACTCATTACTCATTACTCATTACTTAAAGAACGCGAAAAATAACTTTTCCCACTGCAAATTTTACTCAGCAAGGATTGGAAAGGATTGTGCATGAATCGCCATCACAGTGGCTTTTGAGTCGGTACACCAACAGCACGGGGAAAATTAGCTGGTGTATTGGCTATTTTACGCACATACAAACAATGGCGAATACTATCACTGAGCGGTGTAGTAAATTGTTCAATCAATTCAATCACACCACCCAACTGAGGAACAGCATTTTCCAAAGCCGTGGTTTCTTCATCTGTCCAATTACCACGGTAAATTACTGCTAAACCACCCTTTTTGAGTAAAGGTAGCGCATATTCTGCACAGACTGAAGCTGTCCCGACAGCTCGAATTAACGCCATATCATAATTTTGTCGGTGCTGGCGTTCCTGACCGATTTCTTCAGATCTACCAATCAAAGTTTTTGCATTAGTAAGAGCTAATGTAGTCAATATTTTGTCAATAAAATTAACTTTTTTTCGCGTGGAATCCAGCAAAGTAATTGTGCAATTAGGTAAAGTAATTGCTATCGGTACACCAGGAAAACCTGCACCCGTACCAATATCAATTACAGATCCACCTGCTTCGAGAACCGGGATAAATTGCATTTTTGGCGCAATTCCCCGCAAAGAATCCCACAGATGTTTTTCCCAAAACTCTTGAGGTTCGGTAATGCGAGTTAAATTTAATTGACTGTTCCCTGCTAAAATTAATTCATATAACTGCTGGAATTGTAACTGTTGTTGGTGAGTTGGTTGCCAATTGAGAGTTTGCTCCCAGATTTCTGCCATTTTAGGCAATTTGTCATTGGTCATTTGTCATTTGTTATTTGTCATTTGTCATTGGTCATTTGTTATTTGTCAACGGCTAACGGTTCAGGTTCTTTAACTTTTGCTCTTAGGGTTGCGGGGTCAACGGCTTTTAGTTCGCCGTGGTTGAGTGTCCAGCAACGGTCTGCGATCGCCAATAAATCGCCTGCATCGTGTGTTACTATCAATAACGTCCAATCTTGTTTCAGTTTCGCTAACAAATTTACCAACTGTCGCCGCATCGACCAATCTAAGCCGGCGGTAGGTTCATCCAATAAGAGTAAATTGGGTTGGCGAATTAATTGTACAGCTAAAGCTAAACGCCTTTGCTGACCACCACTCAGCGCGTGGGGAGATGCGGAGAGTGATAAATGCTCTAACCCAACTTCACTCAATGCAAGTTTTACTCGCTCTGACCCTAACTCAGGATGCCCTAAACGCAATTCCTCTAAAATTGTACCACCGCAAAAGTGGCGCTCTGGAAACTGAAACACTAACCCAGCCAGTTGTTGTAGTTGTTCGGCGATCAGTTCTTGTTCGCGCCAGAAGACTGCGCCAGATGTAGGTTCGGCTAGTCCAGACAAAATTTCTAGTAAGGTACTTTTACCAGAACCACTAGGACCAATAATTAGCCCTAGCTGTTGGGGTGCTAATTCTAGGTTAGTTGATTTCAGAATCGCTGTGGGGCAAGCTGTCGGATGATAAATTAAATTTCTGAGATAGAGCATTTGTTAAGATGACCAAAAGTTGGCGAATAACTAATTAACTACGATTAATTACACCGAGAGAAACTGGAAAATTTCCGAAACATTCATAGCGCATAACCTGCGTTAAAACCTTAATCTAACAGCCAAAATCATTCTCTGTTGTTAGAAGTTATAAGTGTCTCTTGGCGAGGAACTTGACCCTGACGACAAAAACCAACCCACCCTGGGAGAACAGACTGGGCTTATAGCGATGTGATTCCATTGTGGCAGATTTCCCCCTGAAGAATGGCTACAACAGTATGGGAACCTGGGAAAATTACCGTAGTCAACCTGTTTAGAAAATTTTGGCTTAAACAGACACAAGTTAAGGTTAACCATTTTTTCTGCATTTTATTTTAAGTAACACAAATCACAATTTCAACCGCAATTATTCTGAGGGTTACAATGGGTAAACGGTTTTCTGCTCCTCAAGCAATTGTGTTGGCTAGACTCACTAGCCTCCTTCAGGGGACTTTTGTAGCGGCGATCGCACTGAATCTGTGGATGAATCCCTCCTTTGCTGGCGATCCCTTTCGTACTAGCGAACCGCGCAAAATTGGCGACCAAACAGAAGCAGCTTTTAAAGCCATTTTCCAACAAGGGAACTATCCAGCAGCAGAGAAGTACCTAAAACAAGCACTATCCCGTGAACCAAATGAACCCCTAGCCTATGCCATGAGAGCATCATTGGCATACGGTAATAAGGATATGGCTACATTAGACAGCTACAGCAAAAAAACTTTAGAAACCGGACAAAAATTAATTGCTACCGACCCTTTACGCGGGAATTTATATACTGCTGTCGGTAATTTTTTAGAAGGAGCCGTAGTTATTACCCGTGAGGGTGCAAACGGCGCAGCAACCGCCTTAAGTCGCCTACGACAGGTCTATGAGTATTTAGACAAAGCAGAAGCGATTTCTCCCAACGATCCAGAACTGAATTTAATCAAGGGTTATATGGATTTGTTGCTAGCGGTGAATTTACCTTTTGCGAACCCAAATCAGGCTATTCAAAGGTTAGAACAAAATGCTGGACCTCAGTATTTAGTGGATCGTGGTATTGCTCTTGCCTATCGCGATTTAAAATCATACTCTCAAGCCCTAGAATATGCCAACCGCGCTCTCAAAACTACATCCGATAACCCAGAATTGTATTATCTCAAAGCCCAAATCCTGCATGAGCAAGGGAAAAAAGAAAACAGCCAGCCACTGATTCGAGATGCGATCGCTAATTTTGACACAGCTTTAAGCAAAAAATCCCAACTACAGCCTAATTTAGTCACACAAATTCAGTCAGAACGCGATAACGCTGCTAACCGTCTGAAGAATCTCGGTGGTTGATTAGGGAATGGGGATTGGGGATTGGGGATTCGGGGGGATGGGGAGAAGTTTCAGCCTCAGAACCTCAAACTCCAAGCTCAGAACCTCAAACTCCAAGCTCAGAACCTCAAACTCCGACCTCAGAACCTCAAACTCCGACCTCAGAACCTCAAACTCCAAGCTCAGAACCTCAAACTCCGACCTCAGAACCTCAAACTCCAAGCTCAGAACCTCAAACTCCGACCTCAGAACCTCAAACTCCGACCTCAGAACCTCAAACTCCGACCTCAGAACCTCAAACTCCGACCTCAGAACCTCAAACTTCAGCCTCCCAATCCCCAATCCCCGGTCACTGAGCGGAGCCGTTCGCGTAGCGTCTCGCAGAGAAGTGCAATCCCTGGTAACAGAGCGGAGCCGAAGTGCAATCCCCAACCCCCAATATTGATATGCTGGTGTTGAGAGGAAAATAATTGAGATATTAAACGCAAATGCAAATCGAGTTTCGTGAAGTTAATCCTTTTGATGTCTGGATTTGGTTAAAGTTCAGCACCATTCCCTCTGCGCGGGAAAAACAGTATATAGAAGAGGTTTTTAATTCCTGGTTTTATTTAGGCAAATTAGGTGCATTTAATGCCGAAAATCTTCAGGTACAGGACACAGGTCTGGAAATCAGCCATATGAATTATGACCAACAAGGGTATGATAAAAGCTTGCTGGCTTTAATGCACAATATGGGTGAATTTGAATATGAGGGTGAATGGGGACGTTGCTGGTTTGACTTAGGAACCAGTGATGCGATTTCCCTGGATATTTTAATTAACGCTCTCACCCAGCTAAGTGAAGAATATGTCACAATTGAAGAATTGTACATTGGCGGCGAAAATGCAGATTGGCCAGTCGAGGATAGCGAGAGTCGTTCCTACTCAATTTATGACAATTAGGGAGTACCAAAAAATAAATTACCCAATAATATTTGATTTGATCTCCTAGGGTGCGTCAGTCCTAGATATTCAAACTGCAGCAGTTATACAGCAATTTTCATTTCTTTGAACCACAGATCCTTGTAGGGGCGCAAGGCCTTGCGCCACAAAAGCGTGGTCTATTTACCTGAAAATCATTGTAATATCTGTACCTCATTTACCTGCAATCTGCTATATATTATTTTCTGACGCACCCTACAGATTGGGTATTTTTTAAACTGGAAGTCCCTGAGACAATTAATTAAGTTACCACAATGAACAAACCAGGCGAAATTCGGGTAATAGTTTTGGCGCTAATTCGAGATGGCGATCGCATATTTGTATCCGAAGGAATCGACCCCCTCAAGCAAGATACATTTTATCGGGCTTTGGGTGGTGGTGTGGAATTTGGCGAAACAAGCCGCGTAGCTTTAGAGAGGGAATTTCAAGAAGAAATTCAGGCAGAATTAACCAATATTCGCTATTTGGGATGTATAGAAAACCTGTTTATATTCAACGGTAAACAGGGACATGAAATCATTCAACTTTACCAATGTGATTTTGCAGATCCCAAATTTTATCAAATTGAAAGCTTAACTTTTTCTGAGTCAGAAAGTCGTAAACATCTGGCACTTTGGATAGATATAGCCCGCTTCAAATCTGGAGAATTACGCTTAGTACCAGATGTATTTTTCGATTATTTGTGAATTACAGCAATTTTCATGCAATAACCACAGGGTAGGGGCGCAAGGCCTTGCGCCCTGGAAGATCATCGAACGACGCCAAAAACCCTAATTTTCCCCTACCGTATGGCGTAGGGGCGCAAGGCCTTGCGCCCTGGAAGATCATTTTCCGCCGTAAAAAAAGGCAATTTCTTTCTCTTTCAACGGTGCAAAACCAGCCTCTGCAAGCAATGTGTCGAGTTCGGCTTGGGCGATGTGTTTGGCGCCGATGCGGACAATACGCGATCGCATAGTATTTGAGACACCACTACGCTGTCTATTGGCCTCTAATGCCATAACTTTAGTATACAGTTCTAGCTTGGCAGGCGGAATGGCAGAACCGTCAAAATCAATTCCCCGTGCGATCGCTTCATCAATAGCATCAGCACCTGTGGTAGTTTCATTCCCTGGATTGGTTTCAGTAGGCATGGCAATTTGCTCTTAAGGCTATAGGTAGATTTTACCAGCCAGACTGACATGTTTTTTCGTGGTCAACCGTCAAGCGTCAACCATCATTCCAAGCTGTATTTTCCTCCTAATGCGTTAAATGTGTCTATACACTTGTCAGTTTTCCCGATTTTGGTTTAATCTCAAACCAACGGTATAGCAATAGGTGATGCTATGTCTGACGCCCAAACTCCCCAAAATAAAGACCGTACCCTCGAAAAAGCGCTGACCAACAAAATCATAGACGATTATTTTGACAACTCGGAAAGTTGGCTCAGAGCCATTTTGCGGATGTGTATCTTCTCCTTGGCACATCTGGATGGCGAACCAGTTTTCGTTGTTGAATGTCCGAATCAAGCAGTCGCTAAACGCCTAAGTCGCAAGACTTATCCTTTTCGAGGAATTGTATATTATTTAATTGACAATTTTAATGGTAACGATCGCAGTCTGTTTTGCTATCAAGAAACTAAAGGGGGAACCTGGCGCTGTTTTGATACCAGCACTAACTCATGGAGGACTCTGACTAATTTGCAAATGCCTACACGTTCAACAGATAGTTGATTAATGACTACAGTCCTTAGGAAAGACCTGTAAATATTCTGTAACGGTTACTTCTGATGGGAGTAACTATCAGAAATCACTCACGAATCATACTATTACTCTGTCAAGATAAAAATGATGGACTGTAGTGCGGGCATCTTGCCCGCGTGAGCGAGACGCTCACACTACCAAAAATCCCTCAAAACAAAATTGACAGACTACTATAAACCCGGTTTCTTTTGTAGTGCTTCCACGAATAAAGGCACTATTTTTGCTAGAAACCGGTTTTTTGTGTAGTCCAAAATTTTTTAGGTAGAATGTTACTTTAGCAGCATTTTTGGGAATTCTATAACTATGATTATGCTGATTATGAAAATTTTAATTCAACACCGTCATTTCAACAATGAAATTAGTGGAGTTTTAACTTATATTCATGCAATTATTGCTGAAGTTCAAGCCAGAGGTATTGAAGTCAAAATTATTTCGACAAAACAAGATAATCTTGCCAATTGGTTGAATGATATTGCTTGGGCAGATATAGTGCATATGAATTCAAATAATTTATTTTTTATCATGCTATGTAAGGCTTTGCAGAAAAAGATAGTTATTAAATACCATTATTGTATTTATCAATCTACCCATACTATTTACGAGCCAATGACGTTGACACAACGGCTGAAAATCGAATGGAAACAGACATTACCGAAAGCTAATTATCCATTGAAGTGGAAATTACACACTTTTGTGAAATGGGCACGCCTATTCACTCGCCTTTCTACTGCACTATTAGCTGATTATCATACAGCTTGTAGCGACTTCTTGGCACAATCTTCTAGCTTTCCTTGGACAGTTGAAACTTTATACAATCCGATAGCAATCAAATCGAAAACCCCAATAAAAAGTTTAGAAAATTTATCTCATCCATATCACTTTATTTTTGTCGGTAGATTATCTAAAGATAAAGGCGTAGATATTTTATTAAAAGCGGCGCGGATTTTACAAGACGAAAAAAAAGAATTTCAAATTACCATTATTGGCGATGGCGAACAAGCTAGCGAATTAAAACAGCTAGCTTCTAACTTACAAATTACCCACAAAGTTAATTTTTTAGGTAAAATGTCTCAAACAGAAGTGCAGCTAAAAGTTCAGGATGCTTTGGCTTTAATTGCACCTTCTCGTTGGCAAGAACCTGCAGGTTACGTAGTCTTAGAAGCTTCTAGCGTTCAAACCTGCTCTATTGTCTCAAAAATGGGAGGATTACCCGAAGTAGCTGGCTCACACAGCCTATTTTTTGACAACGAAGACGTAGAAGGATTAGCCAAATGTATGGGATACTGTTTAGATAATCCCGATGAAGTAATTAAACGAGGTTTCCAGTCCAGCCAATACGTTGCGGAAAAGTTTTCAGCGGCTGGTGCTGCTACTAGACTGCTAGAAATTTGCAGCCAACTTGCTCCCAAAGCATTGGTAACAACATCTGATTAGGACTTACGCAACTGTCATATAGGGTGCGTCAACAGCGAGAAAACTGGGGTTAAGCAAGAGATTATTGGTACTGACGCACCCTACAAATTGGCGATTTTTTTAATTGGAATAGGACTTACGCATTGACAAAAAACACAAAATATGGTCCGCAAAAAACCGGAGATTTCGTAGGGGTTTAGCATTGCTAAACCCCGAAAACGCGGGTCTGTTTACTGAAACAACGTATTTTGGTAAAATCATACCATGCCAAATTTGTACAGTGCGTAAGTCCTATGGAAGTACCTAATAGCGAGTTTGGCGTTTGACATACCTCCTCGTCCTAAAAGAGCGAGGATTCCTTGACACTTCGCGCTCGTTGCGCCACAAGTGGTCTTACCATCCCTCCATGTCCGTTTAAAGTCTCCCAATGCCCTATGGCGACTATACCTGAATTCTATCATAAAGCCGTCCTAGAAGGACGGGGCTTGAATCCCATTTTTTTGGTCACCAAACCGCCGACAAAAGCGCCCAAGACTGTACCTGTCCACAGTCCTGTGGTACTACCTTGCCACATTGCGCCTGGTGCTACCCAAGTGTTGCACATCTGCTTTAAGCCCCAAGGCTGATTTTGACACTTTTGGCTATGCTGCATTAAGGTGATTTGTCCACCAATGTAGCTACTAAAAAATCCCGTAGATAGTGCAATAAAGGTACAAATTAGAACTGGTTTTTTGGTCATTTGTCATTTGTCATTTGTCATTTGTCATTTGTCATTTGTCATTACTCATTACTCATTACTCATTTGTCATTACTCATTACTCATTACTCATTACTCATTACTCATTACTCATTACTCATTACTCATTACTCATTACTCATTACTCATTACTCATTACTCATTACTCATTACTCATTACTCATTACTCATTACTCATTACTCATTTGTCATTACTCATTACTCATTACTCATTACTCATTACTCATTACTCATTACTCATTACTCATTACTCATTACTCATTACTCATTACTCATTTGTCATTACTCATTACTCATTACTCATTACTCATTACTCATTACTCATTACTCATTTGTCATTACTCATTACTCATTTGTCATTACTCATTACTCATTACTCATTACTCATTACTCATTTGTCATTACTCATTACTCATTACTCATTACTCATTACTCATTACTCATTACTCATTACTCATTACTCATTACTCATTACTCATTACTCATTACTCATTTGTCATTACTCATTTGTCATTACTCATTTGTCATTACTCATTACTCATTACTCATTACTCATTACTCATTACTCATTACTCATTACTCATTACTCATTACTCATTACTCATTACTCATTACTCATTACTCATTTGTCATTACTCATTACTCATTACTCATTACTCATTACTCATTACTCATTACTCATTACTCATTACTCATTACTCATTACTCATTACTCATTACTCATTACTCATTACTCATTACTCATTACTCATTACTCATTACTCATTTGTCATTACTCATTACTCATTACTCATTACTCATTACTCATTACTCATTACTCATTACTCATTACTCATTACTCATTACTCATTACTCATTACTCATTACTCATTACTCATTACTCATTACTCATTACTCATTACTCATTACTCATTACTCATTACTCATTACTCATTACTCATTACTCATTACTCATTACTCATTACTCATTACTCATTACTCATTTGTCATTACTCATTACTCATTACTCATTACTCATTACTCATTACTCATTACTCATTACTCATTACTCATTACTCTTTGTCATTTGTCATTTGTCAATTTTACCCAATCCCCAATCCCCAATCCCCATCAACCTGTATTCCTCATTCCTGCAGCAATACCATTAATGGTTAACAATGCGCCTCGCAGTAACTCGCCTTTGCTGTAACGGGAGTGGATGACGCCAGTAGTAATGGTATTTCGCGACTGTCTGAGGCGCTTGAGTAGGGAAACTTGGATAAATCCTAGGGGTACAATTGTGCCATTGCGTAACTGTACAGAACGCTGCAATACAGGATCACCGTCTAAAAGTCGATGGTGATTGGTGATTTTTAAGACTAAATCTCTGGTAAGATAGAATTCACTGGCAATTTGCTCAAAAACTTTCTCAAACCGCGATTTGTCTTCAGGGCTTGACAATTCGTCTACATAGTGCTGTGCCATTTGCATGTCTACTTTGGCTAAGGTCATTTCTGCTTTAGAAATCACCATTTTGAAGAATGGCCATTTAACATAAAAGTAGCGCAGTAACTGCAAATGTTCTTCTGTTTCTTCGTTTAGGAATTCTTGCAGGGCTGTACCGAAGCCGTACCACGAAGGCAGCAAAAATCGGGTTTGTGTCCAGCTAAATACCCAAGGGATGGCTCGCAGACTGCTTAAATCTTTTTTCCCGGAGGGACGACGCGCTGGACGGGAGCTAATTTGTAGCTGGCTAATTTCTTCGATGGGGGTGACTTGGTGGAAAAAGTCGATAAAATCAGGCTGCTCATAAATTAGGGCGCGATAATGACTCCGCGATCGCGCTGCTATTTCTTCCATGATCTCATTCCACGGTTCGATATCATCAAACCCTGTCCGCAATAGACTGGCTTGAATGACTGCAGTGGTCATGGTTTCTAAATGATACAATGCCAAGTCAAGCAAGGAGTATTTAGAAGCCAATACTTCCCCTTGTTCGGTAATTTTAATTCTCCCATTAATACTGTGACCTGGTTGTGCTAAAATAGCCTCATAGGCAGGGCCGCCACCGCGTCCCACTGAACCACCACGACCGTGAAAAATCCGCAGATTGACGCCATATTCTTCGGCTATTTTTTGCAGGAATTTTTGGGCTTTATGAATTTCCCAGTTGCTGCTTAAAAAACCAGAGTCTTTGTTGCTGTCAGAATACCCCAGCATGACTTCTTGCAAGTCAGGGGTGAGTACTGAGTTTTGATGGGACTCTGGACTCGATAGTTTTAACTCAGCAGTTTTATAGCCACCAGCCAATAAGGCGCGATATAAGGGGAGTTCAAATAGTTGACGCATGACGCTGTTTGAGCGTTGTAAGTCTTCTACTGTTTCAAATAGGGGGACTACCTGAATTGTACCCACAGCAATCGCGGGGTCAAATAGTCTGGCTTCTTTGGCTAACAGTAATACTTCTAGTACGTCGCTGACTTCGCGGCACATGCTGATAATATAGGTTTGGCAGATGTGAATACCAAACTCTTGTTGGAGCGATCGCACGATGCGGAAGGTTTGAATGACATCGTTGGTTTTTTCCGAAAATGGCAATTCTGCTGGAATTAGGGGACGACGAGTTTGCAGTTCTCCTGTTAACCAAGCGACTCGCTGTGCTTCTGATAGTTGGTTGTAAGGTTGGGGTAATATTTGGAGATATTCGAGAATCTCGTTTAAAGCATCAGCGTGACGAGATGATTCTTGACGGATATCCAACTGTGTCAGGTCAAAGCCAAAAATTTCTACCTGACAAATGAGATTTTCTAGTTCCCGACAGCTTAAACCTGTTTCGGTCAAGTTGTGCTGAATTAATCGCAGTTCTGCTAAAAAATCCTCTCCCGAACGATACATGGGGCTATCTTCATTTTTTGGCGTTTCTCGGTTGTACAAAGCAAGATTGCGATCGCGGGTATTTTCTAATCTTTTTAGCACATAAGCCAACTTGAGGCGATAGGGTTCTTGCCGATAACGCAGGGCTAATGAGTCGTATACTGCACTTAACTGGGACTGGTCTAATTCTAATGATTCCAGCAAGTCTGGTAAAACATCACTCCAGTGCATCGACACACTTAATAATTCAATCAGCTGCTTCACTGATTTGATATATCTCTCCAATACCATTTTCCGCTGATAACAAGCTGTCTGCCAAGTGGTTTCTGGTGTGACTGATGGATTACCATCGCGATCCGAACCTACCCAAGACCCAAATGAGCAGAAGTTTTTCTGAGGTGGTTCTAACCAAGGAAAGGTGTTACCCAGAGCATATTTGAAACGTTTATATAGTTGGGGAATGCCATCAAATAGTACTTCTTGGAAGTAGTGTAGGGCATAGTCTACCTCATCTAGCACCGTCGGCTTAAACTGGTGCAGTTCATCCGTGCGCCACCACAGACGAATTTCTTCGAGCAATTGTTCCCGAATATCGGCTGCTTCCCAAGGATATCCCCCTATCATACTACCAGATTGATTTTCCACCCCATCTAGCTGTTGCAGCAATTTTACCACCTGACGTTGTTTATCGCGAATGGTATGACGGACAATTTCTGTGGGGTGGGCTGTAAATACTAAGCGGACATCTAGTTGGGCGATGAGGCGTTGAATTTGCTGGGGTGGGACATTCAGTTTGAATAAATAGGGAAATAAGGCTGCAAAGGTACCTTTTTCTTTTTCATTTTGTTTGGCGACCCAATTATTAGCTAGCCACTCACCACCTAATCCCCTGTCCACAGGAACATCATTTTCCCTTTGGTTGGATGAATAGTTGATATTGGTGGGAGTTTCCGGGTCTTTTGGCTCTTTTTCTCCCTCAGAATAGCGAGTCAATTGCTGCCGTTGTTCATATTCTTGCTCTATGATATTAATCAACTGAAAATACAGCGCAAAAGCCCGAGCTGCTCGGATTGCTTCGTTGATGTTCAGTTGCTCAATCAATTTCACAGCAGACTCGGCTTGGTCATTCGTAGCTTGTCCTTCTGGCGAACATAGGTCACGTAGTTCCCTTAATAGATCCACCATTTTTTGACCACATTCTTGCCTCAAAACAGACTCCCATAATTCCTCAACTATTTGCAGTCGATGACGCAAAAACAATTCCGATGCGGGATAGATGTTCGCCGCCTGTGAGAGGGAGTATAAAACTGAACTCATATTTTTTCTGTATCTTCCAAGGCTGATTGTTGTGATAATTCTAACTCTCGACATCCAAGCATTAGTATTTACACGTAGTCAGAGTTATTTAAACTTAAATGTTTAACTGTAGTTTGATTTTGATCCGTTATCTTCTGGGAACTGGAGAATGGGTAGGCGATCGCCCCGAAATAATTCTCCACTTGCTTCCCCTATAGCTTCCAGAGCTTTAGTGGTGATTTGTGTGCCAATGAGGAGCATTACTATAGACGCTGTACCTGTTTGCAAGAGCAAAGATTGGGGAATCCTAAACAGCAACAGATTTAATTCGGGGTTAACAGCGGGCGAGTGAGTGGTAGTAAGCATGGCTAATTCTAGGTTTGAGGCTGATGAGTAAAATAGACAGAAAACTCAACATTGGCATAACTTGCAGATCTATAAGACTATCTTGGCCGATTTTGCAAGCTAATAAGGTAACAAAAGTGTTAAAAAAAACTTCAGGATGTGCTAAACCTATGGTTCTAGTTTACAAGCGCAGGCACTATCCCCCAATATTCGCTTCCTGTGAAATTAACTGCCCATGAAAACAGTATTACTAGATCGTCAGCAATCCTTGGTCCAATGGGTCAGCCAAGCAACAGGGATTAACACTTTTGGAGTGAAAGTCCGTTTGCGGGGAAATGACCTACATATCCTTTGTGAAGGTACAGAGTGTCCCCCACGTTGGCGAACGCTCTCAGATTTGCTCCAGGCACTACAGCAAACTGATTTGCATTTCCTCACAAACAGCGAACAACCCTCAATATACCAAGTATTTGTCTACGGCCGAAAAAAAGGAGCGCCGCAACCAGAATGGTGTCATCGGGTTCACTTAAATCAACTCGAACGCCATCTCGAACAAGTGCAGCAAGCCTTGTTAGCAGATTCAGAACCATCTAGACTAGCTGGTGGGGCGCTGATTGTCTCTAATGAAAGTTTGGCACGCCAAGGTCATCCAGAAGCCATTGCTCGATATCTTAGCGAAACTCTGAGTAACTTGGGTGTGGGGGTACTAGTAAAGGTAAAACAGCCTCCAGCGACCGAGAACATTGAGCCATCTTCAAATCGTCTGTGGATCTTGTGTCAGTCTGGCTATAGTCCTGACCCCTCCTTACTCGCGGAACCAGTAGCCCAAAAGTTGCGGGAATTGAAGCTTTCCGGCTATGAAGATGCAGTGATTGTTTCGCAAGTGAATGGCGAAACCAAGCCGGATTGGCTACTGCGAATCGATTTGACACCACCAGAGGTGATGCTGAAGCAATGGGCGCGTTGGGGAGATGTCCAAGCGATCGCCCGATTGTTAACTGAGGTGTTATCAGCGTCACAAGTAGCTGTGCAAACTTCTCTCAAAGAATCTACCTTACACATTTTTTGCACCCCGCTGACTAACCCCTTAGAAACCACCCCAGTGCCCAATAAAACACTGTGCATGGAGGCGATTTCATCCCAGTTAGAAGCGATCGCTCCCCAAGGGATGCTAGCTGCTACTGTATACGGACAAAAAATCCCCGACAGCCAACCGGATTGGATCGATTGGCTGTCTTTACCTGCAGCCCAGCATCCCGCCTTTGCTGCATCCGCCTTAGAATTAGCAACTTCTGGCGATGAACCAGCCATCAATTTTCTCCTAGAGCGCTTACTCAATCCTGACTTAGATTGGCGACTGAAAACAGGGGGTATTCGCGTAATTCTCCTTCGCAAAGGTGATATATTGCACATTATGTGCGATGCACCCATCTGCCCAACACGTAAACAAGTAGCAAAGAAAGTCACTCAATTTATCCGCCAATTGAAAATCCCCCAAATTACCGGCGTGCGTGTCTACGGTCGCCGTGCTGGTAATAAGGAACCTTTTTGGCACTACGGCAAGGATTTTGAGCAACGTCAACCTTTAGTCCCAGAAGCTACCCCAGAATTTGCTGCTAGTTCTGCCTCTATTAATGAGCTTTTAACTAATGAGGCTAACGAGCCAATTATACGTGCAGACGTGACAACAGAAGAAATTCAAGCTTTTGTCACACAAGTCGCCCAGGATTGGCTAGCCAACGTCACCGCAATAGCCAAAAAGTGGCTATTAAGAACCCAATTATTTACCGAAACCGACCAGCCAGCAGAACAGTACCACGATGCTCAAGGAATTAAGGTAGCTCTAGTCTGGAGTACATTGGGATTATTGCTCACCATTCAAACTGATTGGATTTGCGGTCAAATCATTACTCTTACCACACAGAATTCTCCAGAAATTGCCAATGTCTTGTCCCCATCATCCCCTGAGCAAAAGCCACATTTAAAATCTGAAGAAAACCAGAAAACGGTATTATTTGCTAACACTTCCAAGACCAAATCCTCTCGATCTCAAGGTTCTGTATTCAATGCTTCTGGGTTCACTCAAGATGATACTCCAGCCGAGAATTTAGTAGCAGCACCACTCAAAGGAAAAGCCACCCCAACTGCTATTCTGTTAGCAGCGCGATCGCCAATGCCAAGTTTCAATGCTCGGCAGCTAGATGAGCAAATAGCCTTGTATAAACAGCGTCTGGCTAAAACTGGTACTCCCCCCCATGTCTTAATTATTGGCTCCTCCCGCGCCCTCAGAGGCGTCGATCCGGCAGCACTTTCACAGGGGTTAGCAACTCAGGGGTATCCAAATATTGATGTCTTTAACCTGGGTATTAATGGTGCCACAGCAAAAGTTGTAGACCTGATCATTCGTCGGGTGCTAGAACCATCAGAACTACCGAAATTAATTATTTGGGCAGATGGTTCCCGTGCTTTCAACAGCGGTCGTGAAGATATCACATTTAACGCGATCGCCACATCAGCAGGGTACAAGCAAGTCTTACAAAAAGCAACAGTAACACAAGGTAGCGAGCAGATATCGGTAAATCCGATTCAAGATAAAAAGACAAAAATCGTCAAGCCAGAGACTAACAGCTATGAAGCTGTAAATAATTGGTTAAATCAGACAGTAGCAGCGATTTCTGCTAGTTACCCAAACCGTGACCAAATAAAAGCTTTATTGCACCAACAACTAAATTCTTGGGCTTTATTTGGTGATCGCTTTGGGACAGCATCACCAACACAAACCACCACCGAAAATCTCGAAGAAGAGACTTACCAGCAAGCCGTAGACTTTGACGGCTTCCTACCCTTGTCTACCCGCTTTCATCCAGGTAGATACTATCAAAAACACCCCAAAGTAACAGGAAATTACGACAACGATTATAAATCTTTCCAAGTACAAGGAGAGCAAAATGACTCATTCCAAGCCATATTACAGTTTACCCAAGAAAAGAAAATTACTCTAGTCTTTGTCAACATGCCACTCACTGCAGAATATCTAGACCCAGTACGTCAAAAATATGAGCAGGAATTTGAACAATATATGTTGCAGATGATAGCCAATCCCAACTTTGTTTATCGAGATTTTAGCCAACTATGGACAAAAATGAACGACTACTTTTCCGACCCCAGTCACCTCAACCGCTTTGGTGCCTACGAAGTCTCAAAAAAACTCGCCCATGACCCCATGATTCCCTGGACAGCGAAGTAGCTTGATCGGGAGTGGGGGAGTGGGTGACAAATAACAAATGACCAATGACAACTGACCAGTGACAAATGAAATTTATATCTATTTTTTACGGACTTTTTTTGCTGAGTGTATTGGGAATTTACTGGTCTTTGGCACAAAAACAATTACGGTTGTTGGTGCTACTAATTGCTAGTTTGGTGTTTTATGCATCATTGAATATTCAATACATCCCACTACTATTAGTGCTGACCTTTATTAACTTTCGTTTGGGTCTGGAGATTGGTACAAACACCTCCCGTGGAAAACATACCCATGACTCGCAAATTTCTAATGAAGATTGGCATTTTTCCCAAGCTGATTGGAATCTTCGTCGGCTCAAAATTTTATGGTTTGGGATAATTTTAAATGTTTTATTACTAGTAGGTTTCAAATATCTACCAGCATTATTAAATCATGGTTTTAATTGGGTAGATAATTCTCCAGATAATTCTTTTAAATTAATCGCTCCCCTAGGAATTTCATTTTTTACATTTGAATGTATTTCTTATTTAATAGATGTTTATCGCGGCGCCCCAGCCACTGATAAATTAATTAAATTTGCCACCTACAAATTATTTTTTGCAAAATTAATTTCAGGTCCGATTACTCGCTACCACAACCTAGCTAATCAATTCAACACACTGACTTTACCCACACCTGATACATTTGCAGAAGGACTGTGGTTAATTGCTAGGGGTGCAGTTAAAAAAGGTATTTTGGCAGACCATTTAGGAATTTTCGTTGATTTATGTTTTGGCAACCTCCAACGGGCAGGTAGTATTGATCTATGGTTAGCTACATTTGCCTATGGCTTACAATTATATTTAGATTTCAATGGTTACGTAGACATTGCCCGTGGGACTGCGTTGCTCTTTGGCTTAGTTTTACCAGAAAATTTTGACTTTCCCTATTTCAGCACCAGCATTGCAGACTTTTGGCGACGCTGGCACATGACTTTAGGCGATTGGCTGCGAAACTACGTCTACTTTCCTTTGGGTGGTTCCCGTCAAGGTTTAACCCGCACCTGCTGGAATTTATTAATCGTCATGTTAATTGCTGGCATCTGGCATGGATCAGCCTGGGGTTTTATCGTTTGGGGACTTTACCACGGTTTAGCCTTAGTAGTGCATCGACTTACAGATAATATCAGCGATCGCTTTGATCATCTCGAACATTTTTGGCAACATCCCTTGGGCATAGTTTTAGCTTGGCTGATAACCCAATTGATGGTTTTTACCTCCTGGATCTGGTTCCGACTACCCAACCTCCAAGATTCTTCCTTAGTAGTTGGACACCTCTGGGGTCATCGTGCAGATGTACAATTTGCTCAAAAAGTTTATGTAGAAGCCCTAGATTTAAGCCAATCCCAACTAGCCTGGATACTGCTCACCCTCGCTACCCTCATGTTTATCGTCTATAGCTTCAACCGGTTTCTGAAATTACAATTCAACTGGCCTGTTAAGCTTGTCTTCGTGCCCCTATGCTTTTACGCCGTGTGGTTATTAGCGCCTGAAGGTAGTTTACCCTATATTTACTTCGACTTTTAATATAAGTTAAATTAATAATTTAACCAAAATACATAAGAAAATAAATAATACAATCAACGTAAACTCATGTAATGTGTATGATTACAGGCGGAAAATTAACTCAGCCTGATTCATTCAAAACAATAGCACTCATAAAACAATGACCACAACCTTACAACAGCGCTCCAGCGCCAACGTATGGGATCGGTTTTGCCAGTGGATCACCAGCACCGAAAACCGGATTTATATCGGTTGGTTCGGCGTATTGATGATCCCCACCTTGCTAGCCGCTACCACCTGCTTCATTATCGCCTTCATCGCTGCTCCTCCTGTAGACATCGATGGTATCCGCGAACCAGTTGCAGGTTCCTTGATTTACGGAAACAACATCATCTCTGGTGCAGTTGTTCCTTCCTCCAACGCTATCGGTTTGCACTTCTACCCCATTTGGGAAGCAGCTTCCTTAGATGAGTGGTTGTACAACGGTGGTCCTTACCAATTGGTAATTTTCCACTTCTTGATCGGTGTAGCTTGCTACCTAGGTCGTGAGTGGGAATTGTCTTACCGCTTGGGTATGCGTCCTTGGATCTGCGTAGCATTCAGCGCACCTGTAGCAGCAGCTACCGCAGTATTCTTGGTATACCCAATTGGTCAAGGTTCCTTCTCCGATGGTATGCCTTTGGGTATCTCCGGAACCTTCAACTTCATGATTGTGTTCCAAGCTGAACACAACATCCTGTTGCACCCCTTCCACATGTTAGGTGTGGCTGGTGTATTCGGCGGTTCTTTGTTCTCCGCAATGCACGGTTCCTTGGTAACTTCCTCCTTGGTGCGTGAAACCACCGAAACCGAATCTTTGAACTACGGTTACAAGTTCGGTCAAGAAGAAGAAACCTACAACATCGTAGCTGCTCACGGTTACTTTGGTCGCTTGATCTTCCAATACGCTTCTTTCAACAACAGCCGTTCTCTGCACTTCTTGTTAGCTGCTTGGCCTGTAATCGGTATCTGGTTTACCGCTTTGGGTGTCAGCACAATGGCTTTCAACTTGAACGGTTTCAACTTCAACCAATCAGTAATTGACTCTCAAGGTCGCGTCATTCCTACTTGGGCAGACGTAATCAACCGCGCTAACCTGGGTATGGAAGTAATGCACGAGCGTAACGCTCACAACTTCCCCTTAGACTTAGCTGCTGGTGAAGTTTCTCCTGTTGCTTTGAGCGCTCCTGCAATCAACGGTTAATATTTGACTGTTAACTGAATAAAAAAACGCCCTCCGGAAACGGGGGGTGTTTTTTTTAGGGACTCTGTAGGGTGCGTCAGAAACTTTTGACTGCAGGATAGAGTAATATCCTAGTTAAGTATTTGCCGGACTTCCACGGACATTTATTAACAAACCGCACCAAAAACCTTGCACGCGTATGGTGCAGACCCTACGCGCTCTGGGGGCTTCTGTCACCACATGTTTCAAGAAAATTTACATAAACCTTCTAGACCCACCTGTACTGTTTATGTGATGATTTGAAAAGCTTGCCTTACAAGTAAATTTGTGTTACTGACTTCTATCAAAACCAAGTTAAAATTGACTGCCGACCAGAAAATTCTGATGTCAAAACATGCCGGCATATCCCGATTTACATACAATTGGGGACTCGCCACATGGCAAGCATTGTATCAATCTGGATATCAACCCAATCACTTGATTTTGAAAAAGTTCTTTAATAATCAACTGCTACCAGTTTTGACTTGGATTAAAGAACCAGGTATTTGTCAAAAAGTCACGGAATTTGCTTTTGATAATTTAGGGAAAGCTTTTAAGAACTTCTTTTCTAAACGTGCAGAGTATCCCAAGTTTAAAAGAAAAGGCAGAAATGAGAGTTTTACAATTAATGCCGGTGGTAAACCAATAAATATCGGTGGTAAACGCATTAAATTACCAACGATTGGCTGGGTTTCAACTTATGAATCTTTACCTCACACCACAACCACAAAGGTTACTATATCTCAATCTGCGGGAGATTGGTACATTTCTTGTGCTTATGAAATAGAACCAGAAATTACTCCTAAAGAACATGATTATGTCGGGGTTGATTTAGGCATAAAAACCTTAGCTACCTTATCAACAGGAGTGATTTTTGTCAATCCGAAAGCTTTAAAAAGTGCCAGGAGAAAGTTAACAAGATTACAACGTCAACTTACAAGGAAAATCAAAGGGAGTAATCGTTACAAAAAACAAAAGTTGAGAATATCTAAACTGCATCGACGTATTACTAATATACGTATTGATGCCACTCATAAAGCAACTACATTTATCTGCAAAAACCACGCAGTTGTTGCTTTGGAGGATTTGAATACTTCGGGGATGTTGAAAAATCATAAGTTAGCCGGTGCTGTCAGCGATGCCAATTTTTATGAATTCCGTAGACAAATAGAATATAAAGTAATTAGATATGGTGGAACTGTCGTATTTGTAGATAGATTTTACCCATCTAGTAAAACTTGTGCAAATTGTGGAGAAATTCAAGAAATTAGTCTATCACAGCGGGTTTACGAGTGTAAAAAATGTCAGCATACTGAAGACAGAGATTTAAATGCATCTAAAAATCTCGAAAAATATGCACGTCAGGCTAAAGCGTGTCTGGACGTTAAGGGATAGCCGCTCCCATGCTCCCGTTGAAACGTCAAGTAATGTCTGGATTTGTTCAGCTTTTATGTAGCAGTAATTGTGACCGAATTTTATTTACAAGTCGAAGAAACAGGGGAACGCCTCGACCGTTACCTAGCTGAAGAATTACCAGATTTATCCCGTTCGCGCATTCAACAGTTAATCGAACAGGGTGAAGTTCAAGTCAATGAGAAAGTTTGCACATCTAAAAAGATAAATGTCAAAGCAGGCGATCGCCTTTCTCTCAACATACCAGAAGTCGAACCTCTGGAACTGCAAGCCGAAAATATCCCCCTAGACATCCTCTATGAAGATGACCAGCTACTCATCCTCAACAAACCCGCTGGTTTAGTCGTCCATCCAGCACCCGGCCATCGCAATGGGACGTTAGTTAATGCTTTGTTAGCACACTGCCCCAATTTACCAGGAATTGGCGGCGTCCAACGTCCAGGAATTGTCCATCGCTTAGATAAGGATACCACCGGCGCGATCGCGATCGCCAAAACTGACCTAGCCTATCAACATCTACAAGCACAACTCCAAGCCAAAACTGCACGACGAGAATATTTAGGCGTGGTTTACGGTGCTACCAAATCTGAAAGTGGCTCCGTAGATTTACCTATTGGACGCCATCCCCAAGACCGCAAAAAAATGGCAATTGTTCCCATAGAGCAAGGCGGACGGTCGGCGATTACTCATTGGTTCGTCAAAGAACGCCTCGGTAACTTCACTTTAATTCATTTTCAACTCGAAACCGGTCGCACCCACCAAATTCGCGTCCACAGCGCCAAAATGGGTCATCCTATAGTCGGCGACCCGGTTTATAGTTCTGGTCATTCAGTAGGTGTCAATTTACCAGGTCAAGCACTCCATGCTTGGCGCCTCAAATTACAGCATCCCCTCTCAGGAACTGAAATTGAGGTGACAGCTACCCCTCCCCAAACCTTCACAACTCTGTTACAAGTTCTGCGACGACGATTTGATTGCTGAGTGCTGAGGGACTGACATTGGTATGAGTAAAAATACCACTCCCCAGTGCCTCGATCATCGAGTATGATGGCGCTGAACCGCAACTACAAACAAATAAATCTCAACGCCATCAGGTTGATAACTGAAGCTAAAAAATCATACTCATCAACTACTGTAGGTAAAAACGGTATTCAATTTGCGGCGTTGGCAAATTAATCTACACTCAAGCGTGAATTTTGCCTAATTTTTTAGGCTTTGATTTTTCTCTGTTGGCAAAAAAAATCCCTAAAAATGTATTGACTCTTTATGCGGAAAATTACTTATAATCAAAGTTTTACATATAACCAATCTTTATTAGATTCAATAATATACTTTGTTTGATTTTTTACATTAATATTATTAATGTTATTCTGGCTTATTTTCAACATAATGTAATCTAAAATTCTTGACTTAAAAGACTTACTCTAAAATTCACAGATTTAAAATCAGTAAATATTTTTAAGTATATGTTCGCTAAATTCAATAATAGCTTGATTTTAGTTTATAAATATTTATACGTACACAAACTGCAAACTAAAAAATACAGGCAGTGATAAGCTTTTGGGACAAATTTCGCGGGCGAGTCGTGAATTAAGTTATCCAAAAATGTTAAGTTTTCATAAGAAAAGTTTTACTTATCAAAAAAAACGTTACACAGTCAGAATCCGCATTTTATCTAGGTTTTAGGCTTGAAATCACAATTTGAATTTGCTAAATTTACCAAGTCTTACGATAAAACCCTGATCCCCAAGTTCCCGTCTTCGTGTTAGTCTGTTGCAGTTATCAAACAAAAAGTGAAAGCGGAACGAGTTCGAGTTGTAGGGGGGGATGTCACTACTAGGTGGCCCAACATCCCACGAATCATGAAACTTCTGTTCTACAGTCGCTTTAAAATCGGACGCATGAATCAAAGACATTTGTGGACTACTGTCGCCCTGTTTCTGACTGTTTTAGGGATACCCTCAGTTGGTCGGACTCAAACTACCAAGGGAGCTACTCGAGTTGCCCAAACATTACCTGTTGGTGATGTCGTCAAGGTAGGAGAGTACAAATCCCCAACAGGGAAACTTACCTCCGATGCCGTGATTACACAAATTCATCCTCACAGCATTGGGGGTCGTCAGGCGGCAACCCTCTTTATCCGAAATATCCCCGTTCTTACGTTTCTGAGTTCTATACCAGTTGAGAGTGTTCAGAGTAAAGTTGGTGTAATTGGAGATGCTAGGGGCGTGCAACTGTACGCCCCTATTGGTAGAAACTCAGGCAAGGTAAGCACTGTTGGGAATTTTGCGGTTGAGGGTAACCAAATTAGCGATGTTCAAAATGACCCGGTTCAAAAAGCTGGTGTAATAGCAGCTAGAATCAACCAGTTAATCCGGGAAAATGTGGACGCAAGCCAAATTGGTGTCAGTTGGAAACAAGGAAGCGATGTTAAAGTTGCCAATTTAGCCCAGAACAAAAGCTCCTCTGTCCAGCCCAAACCAGGCGATCGCTATACTATCAAGCTCAATGGCGAAGAATTGGTGGAAATCAATGAAAATACACGCCTAGCCGATTCCACCAATAATCTGGCACAAGATGCATTACAAGCAACCAATCGCCTGCGGAGACTCATTAGCAATGCATCTCCGATCAGCGAGATTGCTGATTTACCAGTGCGCTTACCAGTTTCAATACCAAAGTTGCCACAACAGATTGCTATTGGACCAGTGCGACTCACCTTTAACGGGGTAGCGTCTTATTATGGCTATGATGGTTCTGGCAGCCATACTGCCAGCGGCAAGAAGTTTAATCCAGAAGGCATGACAGCAGCTCATCGCAGCTTACCCTTTGGTACGCGAGTCCGTGTTACCAACACCCGCAATGGTCGTTCTGTAGTAGTCTCAATTACTGACCGAGGCCCTTACATTCGGGGTCGTATTATTGACCTTTCTGTTGGTGCAGCGCGGATTTTAGGCATGATGGGCAGTGGCATAGCACCAGTACAGATTGACGTTTTAGGAAGATAAAGGATCACATTGACATCCTCACCGCCCTGAAAGTGCGGTGATTCCTAAGACTCACGACTTAGGTTTCTGTTTCCTTCCCGTTCGGCTGACGCTCACGGCGTCAGCCGAACGGGTTTTTTGCAACTGCCCTTTAGACTCATGCCTAGCCGGTCTTATGTTCGCTCCACAGACTGTAACGGTGTGTCCCACCGCCAAAATATTTTTTGCTGCATTGATATCTCGGTCGTGGTGCGTCCCACAGTTAGGACAATCCCACTCTCGGATACTCAACGGCAATTTTTCAACTGACCGTTGACCGTTGACCGTTGACTCCTAACTATCAACTAATTCCCCTATTTCAAATGTTCCTTCCCGCGATTTCAGATATACACTAACGGGGGAGGGATAGAGAAAAACTAGGGGTATTTTGTGCGCCTGTTGACAACAGTTGCGGCTTTACGCTGCTATTTAACTAAACGCCGTGCCCAAAACAGGTGTGCGGTTCATGAGGACTTGGTACTAGATGAGATGACCAGTTGGTTCCAGACGGCTATCGGTTTGGTGCCGACGATGGGAGGGTTGCATCAAGGTCATTTAAGCTTAATACAACGAGCGCGGCAAGAAAATTCCACGGTGATTGTCACTATTTTCGTCAATCCCTTGCAATTTGGTCCCAATGAGGATTATCAGCGCTACCCCCGGACTTTAGAGCTAGACATGCAAATGTGTAGAGAAGCTGGGGTAGACATGATTTTTGCGCCTACTCCGGAAGAACTAGAAATTCCCCAGAAGAGTATACAAGAATCGAATGTTACGCAAGTAATCCCTCCATCTGCTATGATAACAGGCTTGTGTGGTGGTTCTCGGCTAGGTCACTTTCAGGGTGTAACGACGATTGTGACCAAACTTTTCAATTTGGTACAGCCTGACCGGGCTTACTTTGGGCAAAAAGATGGTCAGCAACTAGCAATTATTAGACAGCTGGCGGCTGATTTAAATTTTCCCACAGAAATTGTTGCTTGTCCAACAGTGCGGGAACCCTCAGGTCTGGCCTTAAGTTCTCGCAATCAATATTTGACTGCAACAGAAAAACAGGAGGCGGCGGTGTTATATCGCGGCTTACAGCAAGCTGAAGCTGCGTTTCGCGCTGGCGTTCGCAATAGCAGCAAGCTGATAGCAATAGTGCAGCAAGAAGTGGCAATGGTCAGTAATATCTTCGTGGAATATATTGAATTGGTTGATGCGATTACTTTGATGTCTTTAGATAAAGTTGAGGAGGAAGGAATGCTTGCAATCGCAGCACGTCTTGGTTCTACACGTTTGATCGACAATACCATCTTATGCGATCGCCAACCCATCATCGCTATTGATGGTCCAGCGGGCGCGGGAAAATCTACGGTGGCTCGTCAAGTAGCAAACCAGCTAGGTTTGGTGTATTTAGATACTGGTTCGATGTATCGTGCTGTTACTTGGCTGGTGCTACAAAAGGGAATTCCCATTGACGATGAATGCGCGATCGCCGAATTAGCCAGTCAGTCTGAAATTCAACTCACTCCTTGCCAGGATCTGCAGTCTCCAGTGCGGGTTTGGATTAATGGTAGTGATGTTACTCAAAAGATTCGCACAATTGAGGTGACATCTCAAGTATCGGCTATTGCCGCACAGGGTGCTGTACGTAAAGCACTGGTGAAACAACAGCAAAGTTGGGGTAAAAGAGGTGGTTTAGTCGCTGAAGGCAGAGACATTGGTACTCATGTATTCCCCGATGCGGAAGTGAAAATCTTCTTAACCGCGTCTGTAAGTGAACGCGCACGTCGTCGCCAGGAAGACTTTAAAAAACAAGGTCTACCCGAAGTCAGTTTAGAACAACTGGAACGGGACATTGCCGAACGTGACTGGAAAGATAGCACTCGCAAAGTTTCTCCCTTGCAAAAAGCTGCAGATGCAATTGAAATTCAAACTGATGGTCTAGGGGTGTCTGAGGTTACGGCTGAAATTGTTAACTATTGCCAGCAATGTTTATCTCAATGGTAAGCATTGGGATTTGCTATGATTTTGGGCATTGAATATATGAGGATGGTGAGTGAGTGAGTTAGTACTTACTCACCACCCTATATATTCAAGTTCCACAGAAAATTATATTGAAGGAAAATTCAAATTTCTATCTTAGATTTAAGTATTTTCAATATTAAATCATCTAACTTAAGACTGATTTTTAATCTACCTCCAGTTCATTTGTCATTTGTCATTTGTCATTTGTCATTTGTCATTTGTCATTTGTCAGTTCCAATACTCAATCCCCAATCCCCAATTCCCAATCCCCAATCCCCAATCCCTGGTAACAGAGCGGAGCCGTTCGCGTAGCGTCCGCACCAGAAGTGCAATCCCCAATCCCCAATCCCCAATCCCTGGTAACAGAGCGGAGCCGTTCGCGTAGCGTCCGCACCAGAAGTGCAATCCCCAATCCCCAATCCCCAATCCCTGGTAACTGAGCGGAGCCGTTCGCGTAGCGTCCGCACCAGAAGTGCAATCCCCAATCCCCAATCCCCAATCCCTGGTAACTGAGCGGAGCCGTTCGCGTAGCGTCCGCACCAGAAGTGCAATCCCCAATCCCTGGTAACAGAGCGGAGCCGTTCGCGTAGCGTCCGCACCAGAAGTGCAATCCCCAATCCCCTAACTAAACTACTTTGTCTGAATCTTCACTTTGGTAGTAAAATGACCATGTTAAGTTTTATGTTCCATATTAAGGATATAAAACTAGTCAAGACAAAACCTGTAATTTCCTAAGCTGCTGTAATAGCTTTCAACTGGAAACCGGTAAAGAGAGGATTTAGCAAAATGTCATTTGTACAAGCACCCCTACCCTACGACTTTAATGCTCTAGAGCCTTACGGCATGAAAGGTGAAACCTTTGAGTACCACTATGGTAAGCATCACAAGGCTTATGTAGACAACCTTAACAAGCTCACTGATGGTACAGAACTTGCTGATAAGTCGCTAGAAGAAGTGATCCAAATTTCGTTTAGAGATCCCTCTAAAGTAGGAATCTTTAACAACTCTGCTCAAGTATGGAACCACACCTTTTTCTGGAACTCCCTGAAGCCAGCTGGTGGTGGCGCACCCAGCGGT
The DNA here is from genome assembly GCA_038087035.1 of Gloeotrichia echinulata CP02. Taxonomy (NCBI): domain Bacteria; kingdom Bacillati; phylum Cyanobacteriota; class Cyanophyceae; order Nostocales; family Gloeotrichiaceae; genus Gloeotrichia; species Gloeotrichia echinulata. The sequence continues at coordinate 3,080,323 of CP051187.1, forward strand.
GAATTGGCTACAAAAATTGACAAGGATTTTGGTAGCTTTGACAAATTCAAAGAAGAGTTCACTAACGCTGCTACAACTCAGTTTGGCAGTGGTTGGGCTTGGTTAATTGATGATGGTGGTACGCTGAAGGTGATTAAGACACCCAATGCAGAAAACCCTCTAGCTTATGGACAAAAGGCACTCCTCACCCTAGATGTTTGGGAACACGCCTACTACATCGACTACAGAAATGCTCGTCCTGCGTTTATCAAGAATTTCTTGGAGCAGCTGGCTAACTGGGACTTTGCTGCAGAAAATTTGGCGAAAGTCTAATTATTAGTACTCTGTCACAGCAAGTTTGATGGGTTGTTCGTAGTTGCGCTTTAGCGCTCTTGATCAAGGGAGCGCTATTAGCCCAGCTTTCCCCTAGGGTAGCGCAACTACGAACAAATCTATGACTTATGCACTATACAAATTAACCATAACATGTATTATGGTATTTCGTCTTTTCAGGCGCTTCGCATAACCCTGATTTATTCCGACACTTGCAATTGCCTCCGGCACGCGAAGAGCGAACGCTGGGTGCTAAACATACGTAAAATAACCAAATTGCGTATAGGACTTACGTACGATGCGTAAGTCCTAAAATCTATTCACCCAGTATTGTTACTGGACTTTAGTCTAATTTAGACTTTAATCTATAGAGCATAAGGATTTGAGATTCTGGAAATTTCTATTGCTCCCCATGCATAATATCTTAAATAATAGGTGATAAGTTTGTAACCACCCAAGTTGCTAGCTACATAAGTAAAATTCAGTCACAAGTCAGAATAAGTCAGTAATTGTCAGGCGTTAACTCAGTCAGCAGTTGAGTAGTCTGGTTTTATGGCACAGGAATTTAACTTACTGAAATTGCTAGCAACTGTTTAATGTCAAAGCCTAAATCCATTGGGCTTTTAATTTTTGCAAAGGAGAAATATGGCAATTTTCACAGGTGACGATAATAACAACAATATTTCTGGTACTCCTGGTAATGATATCCTCATTGGTCTTGGTGGTAATGATACCCTCAATAGTGGTGATGGTACTGATATCCTGATTGGTGGCACAGATAATGATACCTACATTGTCGATAGCACGACTGATGTGATTACCGAACTTGCTAATGAGGGTACAGATACCATTCAATCGAGTGTCACCTTCAGCCTAGAGGCGATCGCCAACGTCGAAAATCTCACCCTGACAGGAACATCTGCGATTAACGGTACAGGTAACGCAGGCAATAACGTTATCACAGGTAACGCTGCTAACAACAATCTTAATGGTGGTGGTGGTGATGATACCCTCGCCGGAAGTATTGGTAACGATACCTTAAATGGAGACGTGGGGATTGATACGGCTGATTACAGCACTCTGGCGCAAAGTATTACCCTATTACCAACTGGAATTGTCAATAAAGCTGGCGGTACAGGCACAGACCAACTGATCAAGATCGAAAAAATCGTTGCCAATGCGGCTGTCACTAATAACACTATAGATGCTTCTGGTGCCAATGCAGGCGTATCAATTAACGCCAACCTCGGTACTCAAAGTTTGACGGTGAATGCGGTGAATGGTCCTCCTCAAGCTGTCGGTCTGTTTACAGTCGTGAACTTCGACAATGTTACAGGTACAAATGGAGATGACACCATTATTGGCGATGGACAAAACAACCTATTATTTGGCCAGGATGGGAATGACTCTCTTAATGGTGGTGATGGGAATGATACCCTCACGGGAGGAATTGGTAACAATAGCTTAAATAACGATATTCTTTTCACCCAAAAAGCAGATTTGTCCAATCCTGGGATTTTTAACGGGAATTTGACGAATCTAATGGTTGGAGATTTCAATGGTGACGGAAAAGATGACTTTCTACGGCAAGAAAAAGGAGCTTGGGCTAACGACAATTTTTTGATGGCTCAGGTGTTCTTGTCCAATGGGGATGGAAGTTTTACCCAAAAAGCAGATTTGTCCAATCCTGGGATTTTTAACGGGGATTTGACGAATCTAATGGTTGGAGATTTCAATGGTGACGGAAAAGATGACTTTCTACGGCAAGAAAAAGGAGCTTGGGCTAACGACAATTTTTTGATGGCTCAGGTGTTCTTGTCCAATGGGGATGGAAGTTTTACCCAAAAAGCAGATTTGTCCAATCCTGGGATTTTTAACGGGGATTTGACGAATCTAATGGTTGGAGATTTCAATGGTGACGGAAAAGATGACTTCCTACGGCAAGAAAAAGGAGCTTGGGCTAACGACAATTTTTTGATGGCTCAGGTGTTCTTGTCCAATGGGGATGGAAGTTTTACCCAAAAAGCAGATTTGTCCAATCCTGGGATTTTTAACGGGAATTTGACGAATCTAATGGTTGGAGATTTCAATGGTGACGGAAAAGATGACTTTCTACGGCAAGAAAAAGGAGCTTGGGCTAACGACAATATTTTCATGGCTCAGGTGTTCTTGTCCAATGGGGATGGAAGTTTTACCCAAAAAGCAGATTTGTCCAATCCTGGGATTTTTAACGGGGATTTGACGAATCTAATGGTTGGAGATTTCAATGGTGACGGAAAAGATGACTTCCTACGGCAAGAAAAAGGAGCTTGGGCTAACGACAATTTTTTGATGGCTCAGGTGTTCTTGTCCAATGGGGATGGAAGTTTTACCCAAAAAGCAGATTTGTCCAATCCTGGCTTTTTTAACGGGAATTTGACGAATCTAATGGTTGGAGATTTCAATGGTGAAGGAAAAGATGACTTTCTACGGCAAGAAAAAGGAGATTGGGCTAACGACAATATTTTCATGGCTCAGGTGTTCTTAAATAATACCCTGACTGATAATGATACCCTCATCGGCGGAAATGGCGATGATATCCTGACTGGTGGTGCTGGTACTGATATCCTGACTGGTGGTGCTGGTGCTGATAAATTTGTCTTCAATAACAAATTTGAAGGCATAGATATCATTAAGGACTTTCAGCGGACTGAGGGCGACAAAATCCAAATTTCCGTTTCATTTGGTGCTACCTCGCTCAATCAGTTCAGCTACAACAGTTCCAACGGTGCGTTGAGCTTCGTCGATTATCAATTCGCCATCATTGAGAACAAACCTGCTGGCTTTGCAGTCTCTTTGGATGTTCAGCTGGTGTAAAAACCTGTTGAAGTTTAGTTGTAGGGTGGGCATTTCCCACCTTATAAATAGCTTAATGGTGGTAAATAATCCACATCTAAAATTTGCTCAATATGAATTATCTCTCTTTTCAAGAATTATTTCTAATAAGGTTAAACCCTTAAGTATTAATATTTAAATCCATTGGAAATTTGTGTTGTTCTTTAACCAAAGTTAGTGAGATTTTGGAAATATACGCATATTACACGATGAAGTGCGGAAAGTCGGCTGTAACTGCAAGTTTGACTTTGTGAATGCAGTCATGACGTACCCTTAGTGACCTTGGTATTTAGATTAAATTAATATTTAATACAAATTTTATCTGTAACTATACACAGAGCAATTTTGAAATAGTTATTACACAGACTAACTTTTAAATAGTTATTACACAAAGTAACTTTTAAATAGTTATTACTTAGATAAAGTCAATATATATGTATGAATAAAACTCGGACACAAGTCAGAATAAGTCGGTAATTCTCAGGTGTTCACTCAGTCAGCAGTTGAGTAGTCTGGTTTCATGGCAAAGCAATTTTATTTACTGAAATTGCTAGTAACTGTTTATTGTCAAAGCCTAAATCCATTCGGCTTTTAATTTTTGCAAAGGAGAAATATGGCGATTGTTAACGGTAATAATAATAATAACAATCTTTCTGGTACTTCTAGTAATAATATCCTCATTGGTCTTGGTGGTAATGATACCCTCAATGGTGGTGATGGTATTGATATCCTGATTGGTGGCACAGATAATGATACCTACATTGTCGATAGCACGACTGATGTAATTATCGAACTTCTAGGGGAAGGGACAGATACCATTCAATCGAGTGTCACCTTCAGCCTAGAGGCGATCGCCAACGTCGAAAACCTCACCCTGTCAGGAACAGCTGCGATTAACGCTACAGGTAATGCAGGCAATAACGTTATCACAGGTAACACTGCTAACAACAATCTTAATGGTGGTGGTGGTGATGATACCCTCACCGGAAGTAATGGTAACGATACCTTAAATGGAGACGTAGGGATTGATACGGCTGATTACAGCACTCTGGCGCAAAGTATTACCCTATTACCAACTGGAATTGTCAATAAAGCTGGCGGTACAGGCACAGACCAACTGATCAAGATTGAAAAAATCGTTGCCAATGCGGCTGTCACTAATAACACTATAGATGCTTCTGGTGTCAATGCAGACGTATCAATTAACGCCAACCTCTTGACTCAAAGTTTGACGGTGAATGGTACTCCTGTTCCTGTCGATCCGTTTACAGTCGTGAACTTTGACAATGTTATAGGTACAAATGGAGATGACACCATTATTGGCGATGGACAAGACAACCTATTATTTGGTCAAGGTGGGAATGACACTCTTAATGGTGGCGCCGGTAATGACTCTCTTAATGGTGGTGATGGGAATGATACCCTCAACGGTAGTAAATATCTCCTGACTAACATTGGCATTATTGAACTCAACGGAAATGATACCCTCGTCGGCGGAAATGGCGATGATACCTACATTGTCGATAGCACCACAAACATCATTACGGAAAATGCCAATCAAGGGACAGATACCATTGAATCTAGTGTCACCTTCAGCCTAGAGGCGATCGCCAACGTCGAAAACCTCACCCTGTCAGGAACAGATGCGATTAACGCTACAGGTAATGCAGACAATAACGTTATCACAGGTAACACTGCTAACAACAATCTTAATGGTGGTGGTGGTGATGATACCCTCACCGGAAGTATTGGTAACGATACCTTAAATGGAGACGTAGGGATTGATACGGCTGATTACAGCACTCTGGCGCAAAGTATTACCCTATTACCAACTGGAATTGTCAATAAAGCTGGCGGTACAGGCACAGACCAACTGATCAAGATCGCAAAAATCGTTGCCAATGCGGCTGTCACTAATAACACCATAGATGCTTCTAGTGTCAATGCAGACGTATCAATTAACGCCAACCTCTTGACTCAAAGTTTGACGGTGAATGGTACTCCTGTTCCTGTCGGTCCGTTTACAGTCGTGAACTTTGACAATGTTATAGGTACGAATGGAGATGACACCATTATTGGCGATGGACAAAACAACCTATTATTTGGCCAGGGTGGGAATGACTCTCTTAATGGTGGCGCCGGGATTGATACCCTCATCGGCGGAAATGGCGATGATATCTACATTATCGATAGCACCGCTGATGTGATTACCGAATTTGCTAATCAGGGTACAGATACCATTGAATCGAGTGTCACCTTTAGCCTATCTGGTATTGCCAACGTCGAAAACCTCACCCTGACAGGAACAGCCGCGATTAACGGTACAGGTAATGCAGCTGATAACTTCATCACAGGTAACGCCAGTAATAATACCCTAAATGGTGGTGATGGTATTGATACCCTCATCGGCGGAAATGGCGATGATATCTACATTGTCGATAGCACCACTGATGTGATTACCGAATTTGATAATCAGGGTACAGATACCATTCAATCGAGTGTCACCTTTAGCCTATCTGGTATTGCCAACGTCGAAAACCTCACCCTGACAGGAACAGCCGCGATTAACGGTACAGGTAACGCAGGCAATAACGTGATCACAGGTAACGCCAATCATAATATCCTGATTGGTGGTGCTGGCAATGATATCCTGATTGGTGGTGCTGGTAATGATATCCTGATTGGTGGTGCTGATAATGATATCTACATTATCGATAGCACCGCTGATATGATTACCGAATTTGCTAATCGGGGTACAGATACCATTGAATCGAGTGTCACCTTCAGCCTAGATACCCTATCTAACGTCGAAAACCTCACCCTGACAGGAACAGCAGCGATTAACGGTACAGGTAATGCAGATGATAACTTCATCACAGGTAACGCCAGTAATAATACCCTCAATGGTGGTGCTGGCAATGATACCCTCAATGGTGGTGCTGGTAATGACATACTAACCGGGGGAATAGGAAAAGATAGTCTGACCGGAGGGGTAGGAGTGGATCGTTTTGACTACCGCAACTTAGCTGATTCCCTCTTCAGTAACTTTGATGTGATTACCGACTTCAATGCTGCTGAGGATAGATTCGTCGTTTCCACCGCACGAGCCGGATCTTTATTCAGTGCAGGATCTGTTGCAACATTTAATACGACTGGAATTGCAGCTAAATTAACCTCTACTACTTTTCGCACCAACTTTGCTGCTCGATTCACCTTTGGTACCCGTACCTTTGTCGCTATTAATGATGATATAGCAGGGTTTAATCCCAATACCGATGCCATCATTGAAGTCACAGGATTAAGCGGAACCCTTGGGATAAATAATTTTACCACTGCGTTGGCCTAGCCTGCGTCCGTTTAGTTGTAGGGTGGGCATTGCCCACCTTATAAATAGCTGAATGGTGGTAAATAATCCACATCTAAAATTTGCTCAATGGTGTAGGGACAATTTGGGGGAAAACAATTTAACCCACTTTTGTTTTTTGCTTGTCGTACCGCATCAATGTAGACGGACTCAAACACCGTGAGAAAATAGTTATACAGGTTTTTAGATTTGGTTAATTTCCTCAGTTCCACCCGGAAATTATCGATTTTTACTTCCCAATGGTTTTGAAAATCAGGAAGAGTCCAATTTTGATACAATAAAAGAATATAGCTACCAAGTAACACCCATTGTATCGACTATGTGAGGACGACAGGGAGTAGGGGCGCAAGGCCTTGCGCCCCGGAAGATCATCGTTAGACGCCAAAAACCCTGATTTTCCCGTGCTATGAGCGGTTAAATTGCAAATGTCTAAATATATTTGACTATCTGATTTGGCACCATATATAATATGTGATTATGGATAGCAAAGAATTAGCTCAATACCTCGAAGCAACCAATAGCATCGCCAAACCTTGGCTATTGGTGCAATTGCGCCTGAAAAAACTACAAGAGCGTCGCGCCACGATTTCCGAAGATGTATATGTTGAGGAATTGGAAGATCTTTTCCAAGACTTGATGAATTTAGGGGAATGGTGGCGTGGTATCGAAGATGAGGCATTTTAAAGTTAGGAGTCAAGAGTAAGGAGTTATGAGTTGTCCTCAAATTTCAGCCCTAACTCTGAGTGAGATATTGTTAGCGGTGTAGTCAAGACATGGATTATCGGGATGCAGGGGTTGATGTTGAGGCTGGTAGAGCTTTTGTGGATCAAATTCGCAATGCTGTTCACAGCACCTTTAGACCGGAAGTAATTGGTGGACTGGGTGGCTTTGGTGGTTGTTTTCAACTACCAGGGGGTTTTAAAGAGCCAGTTTTGGTTTCCGGGACAGATGGTGTGGGGACAAAGCTGAAAATCGCCCACATTCTTAATCGTCATGACACCGTTGGGATCGATTTGGTGGCGATGTGCGTTAATGATGTGTTGACATCTGGCGCCGAACCACTGTTTTTTTTAGATTATGTGGCTACAGGTAAGCTAGACAAAGAGCAATTGACTCAGGTGGTTGTAGGTATAGCTGATGGGTGTAAACTGGCGGGTTGTGCCTTATTAGGTGGAGAAACCGCAGAAATGCCTGGTTTCTACCAAGTGGGTGAGTATGACTTGGCTGGGTTTTGTGTGGGAATTGTGGAAAAAAGCCAGATGCTGGATGGTAAACAAGTACAAGTGGGGGATATAGCGATCGCACTCCCTAGCACTGGTGTACACAGTAATGGCTTGAGTTTAGTCCGCAAGATTGTTAGCGATGGCGGATTTGCTTGGAGTGATACCCCACAATTGTTAGGTGGTGAAACTCTGGGCGATGCTTTCTTGAAGCCTACTCAAATATACGTCAAACCTGTTCTGGCTGCGCGTCTTGCAGGTTTGGATATTCACGGTATGGCGCATATCACCGGTGGTGGATTACCAGAAAATTTACCCAGATGTCTTGGTCAGGGTCAAGGAATTAAAATTGACCCCAGTAGTTGGACTCTCCCCCCAATATTTCAGTGGCTAGCTGCAGCAGGTGCAGTGAGTTGGGAAGCTATGTATAACACCTTTAATATGGGGATCGGATTTGTACTGCTGGTACCACCTTATCAGGTACTAGAGACAATTACTTACTTTCAGTCCCAAGATATTTCTGCTTTTGCGATTGGTGAGGTAGTTACTGGCGATGGCTCCTTAGTAGGATTACTTAAGTAAACGTGTCTTTTTCTACTATTATCTGAAATTGTCAAGAGAAATATCTCGCTATTAAAGCTGGTTTTTACCAGTTATTTGCCACAAACCTTATCACTGTGTTACATGAAGATTTCAGCAATATTTTTTACTTATTTTTATAGGGTCAATTGAAAATACTCATGTCCGTAAGCGTTGAGATTTGCTAACGTAGTCTTAACATATTGAAAAATTTGCTGATGAAATCCAGACAATAGACGAATTGCATAAATCAAAACTAAAGAACCCCATCCCACCTTTGACTTACATCCAAGGTGGGATGGGGGTCTGGGTCTACCCTCTAGGGATAGAGAACTTTTGCAAGGGGTCTGATAGCTACCAACACTACTGGACAGTGCTGGTAATTTTTCATCTGGAAATGTAGCTTGCTGTTGTGTGTTTAGAATAATATCTTTTTGAGTAGAGGGGGTTATGGTTGTAAATTTTGTTCGCACTTCGCCTTCTATGGAAAATTTGAAGCAAGTATTCCAGAGTATTCATGCAGAAAGTTGTCCCAGATTATTCAACTTTCATATGCACACTGTTTACTCAGATGGAAAATTGCAGCCAAATTTGCTGATGGAACAGGCGATCGCAATTGGGTTACAAGGGCTAGCTATTACTGACCATCATAGTATTGCTGGCTATCAATTGGCGCAGGCTTGGTTAGAAGACTGGAAGTGGAGTCATCCTGGTATAAATGCGCCCCATCTGTGGACTGGTGTCGAAATTAATGCCAATTTGTTAAATGTCGAAGTTCACATTTTGGCTTACGCTTTCGATGTCGAACACCCCAGCATCAAATCCTATTTGCAACGAAAAATTGCTATAGGTAAAGAATATCAAGCAAATAACGTCATTGCTGCTATTCATGAAGCCGGGGGATTGGCTGTACTAGCCCATCCAGCGCGTTATAAGCGATCGCTTTTTGACCTAATTCCCGCAGCTGCGGATCATGGGATTGATGGTGTTGAAAGTTTCTACGCTTACAATAACCCCAATCCTTGGAAGCCAAGCAATGTGGAATCACAACAGGTACAGCAGTTAGCTAATGAATTTAATCTGTTCAATACCTGTGGTACTGATACCCACGGTTTAAGCCTGCTGCAGCGGTTGTAAAGATGGTCTTAGGTGTTGTTCATCACTGGGTTTGTAGTAGCGCTAAAGCGCCACTACGAGCCATAGCGACAATTATTTATTGTCTTGTATTGTCTATTTTACAATCCTAGGGTGCGACCAGGAAACCCTGCTGTGTCAAAGTAGCGAGTTTTTCCTACCGTTTGATACTTGAGGATCGTCTTCAAACCATTGGTTGCTGCTTGAGATTCTAGGGTTTGAGACTGAGATTTCACCTTGTTAGGGCCGTTACGCAAGGCTTCATTCAACACCCTTCCCACCAGCTTACCTTGAGCGGGTAGTTTTAAATTCAGCACCTTTGCTAGAGTAGGTGCAACATCTGCATTACCCGCCGGTGCTTGATCTTGATACTTTTGTTTAAAGTCAAGCCCAAGGGCTGCCATAGTATTGTAAGTATCAGCACGACTGAAGCTGCCATGCATTCCCTGACCTTGCTGTAAGGTAGTATCGGCTATATCTACCCCACAGGCGGTAGGATTGCCACAACCTGTATCAAATGAGCGAAAGTTTACCACAATTGAGGGTATGGGAGTCGTGGCTGTTCCTCTGAGTTTGATGGCACTCAAAGGCAATGTACCGGGAATTTTGCCAAAGCCATCATCTACAAATATACCACTGACATAATCTTGTTTCAAGAGCGAATCAACAATTTTTTTGGCATTAGCTTTATTGTTAGCGTCATTCAATAAATAAAGCAAATCAGAACCGCCATTACCTGCAATAATTAACTCAAGATTTTTGGAGTCTTTAGCTAGGATACTACTCTTAGAAAACTGCCCCTGAGTGGGATTGATAGGGGCATTTTGATTATCAGGGTCAAATAAAGATAATTGCAAATCATGTGCTAAATCTATCGCCACAAAACCAGGGGGTAAAAAACCTGTGGGAACTTCTGAATAAGCAAGAGATGCTGCATAACTAGTTTTACTTTCCTTGCTAATTGTCGAAAAGCCGTGGTCAGCAGTGACAAATATATTTGTAGTGGCTGCTAAACCCAAATCTTTGAGTGCGGTGCGAATTTGGCTGAGATTTTTATCAACATTTTGTAGCGCTGCTTGGACAGTCGGACCATTGATTCCGGGAGTGAGTCGGTTGAGGCTATCACCATGATTGTGCTGTGTACCATCAGGGTCACGAGACCAATAAACTAACACAAAGGGTTTTTGACGTTGCTGGAATAAAGGTAAAATTGCCTTAGTTGTGACATCAGCAAAATATTGCTGCTGGGTTATATTCGCACTTTTTGTACCTGGAGTCTTACTATCACCAGATTTGCCATTATCTCCCCGCGCTGGAGTAGCTAAAGCCAGGGAATTTTTGGTGAGTAAATCCGTAATTTCTGGACTTAGAGGAATTCCCGTAGGCGTACCAGTATCATCATCAAAAATAATCGTGGGTGCGCCGTTTTGTTGAGTTACATCTTGGATGAAAACAGGGCCAACTTTTCCTATCGCCGCCGTGCTAAAACCGGCTTTTTTAGCAATTGATAGTAGGCTTTCTTCGTTGAGAAAATTGCTATTAAACTGCTGGTTAACTTCCTTAAGAACAGCATTATTTTCCAGGAAAGGCACTAAACTATTTTTGGCACTTTTAACCGGAGCCTGAACTTTGATAGTATTGCTAAAGTCACCCGTATCACCCAGATAATGACCAGTAGCGATCGCCGAAGCATTAGCTGTTGTGAATGTCGGAAACAGAGAGTGACTATTGGTAAAGGTGACTCCTTGTTGGCGAATCTCGTACAACGTCGGCGTATCTTTAGCATTAATCGCACTGGGACGCAAGCCATCCGCAACAAAAATGACTGCATTATGTTGTAATGTTTGCCCAGTGCGTTGGACACCAAAAGCCTGATATGCTATCACAACTGCGATCGCACAAATGCTCAAAATTATCCAACGGCGACTGTGTGTAAAATCCCGCATAATATCTCGCATGATTAGGACACCAAGATTTTATAACTAACTTGCGGAATTTTACTACGCTGCGCGTGTCATTTGTCATTTGTCATTTGTCATTTGTCATTTGTCATTTGTCATTTGTCCCCTAATCCCTAATCCCTAATCCCTAATCCCTAATCCCTAATCACTCATGTCTGAACAAAAACCTCTCAATCCTTGGAACTACAAACCCTGGTGGTGTCAACCCTGGTCTATACTGCTGACAGGTTTAACGCTAATTACTGGTAGCTGGTTACTATTTAAAACTATCTGGCTAACAGTTCTCGTCTCTCTACCTGTATTAACCTGGATGGGTTTTTTCTTGTTAATTTGGCCGCAACTGATGATTCGCAGTGGGGTTTTGGAGTCCTATGAAACGGACTTGTTAAACAACGATTAATTTACCCAATCCCCCGTTAAGAGCCTATTTAACTTCCTGCATATTTTTCACAATTTTTGTCACCAAATCTCTAGGCGTAAATCTCACAATTTCTGCCAAGAATCTATTTTTTAGCCCAGGAATAATCACAGTTTTGCCTTCCATTAAAGCGCGATAGCCAATTTTAGCTACTGTTTGTGCATCCATCATCTTATTACCTGCGACCTGCTTAGTACCTGCGGCGCCTGTTCTTTGATGAAAAGCAGATTCTGTAGGTCCTGGACAAAGAACTGTGACGGTGACACCCGTACCTTCTAATTCACTAGCAAGTGCTTGTGAAAACGAAACAATATAGGCTTTAGTTGCAAAATAAACTGCCATAAAAGGGCCAGGTTGAAAAGCAGCAGCGGAGGAAACATTTAATATTTTGCCCTCCCCTTGCTTAACCATATCCTTGAGAAATAACTTAGTTAAATGGGTGAGACATACCAAATTTACCTGCACCATGTCTAGTTCAGTATTCAGATTAGTTTCATGAAATAATCCATGAATTCCAAATCCAGCATTATTTACAAGCACATCAATTTTGATATTTTCTTTTTGTAACTCGATGAAAATTTCTTCTGGAGATGTGGGTATAGATAAATCTTTAACAATGGTTTTGACAAAAATGCCAAACTGATGTTGAAATTTATCTGCAATTTCCGTAAGTTTTTCTCCCATTCTGTCTACTAAGACAAGATGATAATCATTCTGGGCAAAAATGCAAGCTAATTGGTAGCCAATACCACTTGCAGCCCCAGTAATAAGAGCAGTTTGTTTGCTCAGACTTTGGTGTTTTGTATTCATGTGTCAAAATTACTCAATTCAAATTGATGAAGCTGTTCTGAATTTATAGAGTCAGACAATTTTGGTTTGAGAATTTAGATTCACTCCATTGCTGATAGCTTGAAGCCTTTTTTTGATACATGTAGCGGAGCAAACATAAATTTTAGATTGATGTAGTGTACGAATTGGGTGTTGCCAAATAGCAGGATAAACTATAACAAAATGGGTGAATCTATGTTACGATTCTACACTTCCAATCAGCAACGCCAGTAGTTAAGCCAGTGTAGCTCGACTATAGTTCAATAGCAGATAAAATTGTTGTATCTATAACAACAAACTATAACTTTAATAAAGTTATAGTTTGCGAATAAACCAAGGGTAGATACCAGTATATGAGTATATTAAGACATGAGAAGATATAGAATACAATTAATTAATTGTCACACCCTCAAGTTGCTCATCACTTAACTGATATAACTGACGCAATTTATCTAATTTATCTGCATCAGCTTGCCAAAAACCGCGTCCATGCGCCTCTAACATTCTGCCTAAAATATTGCGGAATGCTTCAGGATTAGCCTGGCGTAATTTCTCCGCCATTTGGGGATCTAAAGCATAAGTATCCGCTGCTTGGTCATATACCCAATCATCTTTAAAATCAGCCGTACCACCCCAACCAATTAACGCCGTCATCCGTTGAGAAATTTCAAAAGCGCCACCAGAACCTTGACTAGCCATTGCTTGCGCCCATTTAGGATTTATCAACTTCGTGCGGTATTCCATCCGCAGTAAATCATCTAAATTGCGGGGTGTAGTATCCTTCGAGAAACTCTCTACAAAACTAGTAGTTACCTTCTTACCGCGTTGCTTTTCTGCAGCCTTTTTCAAGCCACCAGTATTAGCATAATATTCCTGAATATCGGTTAAACCATATTCTACAGAATCAATTTCTTGCACAATGCGATCGCTTGTTTTTAACAACGTATTCAAAACTTCCGGTCTAGCTTGTCCCTTATCTTGTCTACCATAGCTAAACACATTGCGACTTTGCCAAGTATTCCCCAACTCCTCCCCAGATTCCCAGTTACCATCAACAACTCTATCATTCACCAAAGAACCAAAATCACCCGCAGGATTAGAAAACAATCTCGCCGAAGAATTTTCTACACCTTGCGCCTTTAAAGCCAAAGCATGTTTTCTAATAAAATTCTGATTTTCAGATTCATTAATATCAGCCGCCCGTTGAAACAAATCATCCAACAATTCGATGATATTTACAAAACTATCCCGAAAAATTCCCGACAGATTTCCTAACACATCAATTCGCGGATGTCCCACCTCAGCCAAAGGTTTCAACTCATAACGCACAATGCGCCCAGTCCCCTCCTTCACAGGTTCAGCCCCCACCAATTCCAACAAAATTCCTAAAGATTCACCCTTAGTTTTAATCGCATCCAAACCCCATAACATCACCGCCACAGTTTCTGGATAATTACCATGTTCTTCTAAATGCTGGGCGATAATTTTTTGAGCTATTTCTCGTCCTCTTTCATAAGCAGCAGATGAAGGCATTCTATAGGGATCTAAAGCATGAATATTCCTTCCTGTAGGCAAAACACCAGGACCATCCCGCAACAAATCACCACCAGGCGCAGGCGGAATATATTCACCATTTAAACCCCGCAATAAATTGGTTAATTCATCAGTAGATTGCATCAACAAATCCCTAATTTGCTGTTCTTCTTGTGTTGGTGATTCCTTACCAAAATAAGCATCTAAGTACGCCGTCAACTCTTCCTCATTAGGCTTTTCTCCCAAAACATGCAACCCCGAAGAAAATAGCCGATTTTCTAACACCTGCAAATACTCATACAACTTCACCAAATAATCATCAAAAGCATGATGACTAAATAGCCGCAGATTTTCTGGACTAAAAGCAATCCCCAACCTTTTCGCATCTTCAAATGGACAATCAGCCTCCAAACCAGTATCCAAAATCTTCTTACAAATCCCTTCCTTCAGCACATAATTCTTTTGCGGGTCTTCGCGATACTCCGAAATTAAATCTCGTAAAGATACCAATTCCTTATATAATCCTGCACGACCATAAGGAGGGACATTGTGAGAAATTAACACCCCATAACCGCGACGCTTCGCCAAAATCGATTCCGAAGGATTATTCGCCGCATATATATAGAGATTAGGCAAATTTCCTAACAAAATATCAGACCAAGAATAACCAGTATTACCCAAAGGAGAACCAGGCAACCATTCCACAGTACCATGCATCCCAAAATGAACCACAGCATCAGCTTGAAAGTCATTTTGGAGCCACTTATAAAAAGCAGCATATTGGGGATGTGGTGTTAAATCCCGTTCAAACATTAACCGCATCGGGTCGCCTTGAATTCCCAAAGGAGGCTGGACACCTATCCAAATATTTCCTAACTGTACACCACCAATATTAAACTCATCACCATAAGTTTTAATTCCAGTTCCCGTCAATGATTTCCATTGTTTTTCGATCCGCGAAGTGCGGAGATATCCCAACCATTTTTCTAAAGTTCTAGCATTAACAGTAGAACCACCCCTAACTCCCCCGTGAACGGCGCTTGATATGACTCCCTCCTCGTTTATAGGGAGAGTGGGGTTCTCATCTGCTTCCTTGACCCAGCGAATCAATTCTTCCCCGTCTTCAGGTAAATCCCCCACGTGATAACCTTGATCTTTCAACGCATGGAGAAACTTCAATAAACTACGAGGTACATTCAATAATGCTGCAGTACCCACAGCGCCATAACCAGGAGGAAAGCCATACAAAATAATGGCAATTTTGCGTGAGTATGCTGGTTGTTTTCGCAAATAAATCCAACTTTGTACCCTACCAATTAATCGCTGTACTCGTTCGGGAATTAAATAAATATCTTCGCCCACCAAACCACCAAGGGGAACAGTATCAATCGCCCCATCCAGTTCTGGTAAAGCATATAAAACCACACTTTGTAAACCACCAATACCTTGGCGCGTCCAAGAGTAAATATCTTGAATTAGCAATGGTGCAGCTACAAAATATGGTACATTTTTAGCTGTTAAAATACGTTTTGCTACTTCTACCTGTCGCCCAGCTTCCATTGAACCTGCTGGACCACCCACCAAAGGAAAACCAATGGTAGAAACAATTGCATCCACTTTCACAGATGTTTGAGAAAGCGAGGGAGTTTCAATATTACCTTGTTGGCGTTGTTGAATTTCATAGTCGGTTGTCATCCAATCCCTTACAGCCACATGGCCTTCCACACCATTAATAAAAATCGGTAACGGAATTAAACCCCCCTCCTCAAACCGGCGAATTAATTGGGGAATATAAGGTTGTTTGGTAATTACATGTTTGCGATAAAGTAATATCCCGACAACTGGGGAGGAATGAATTTTTTCCATTCCCTTATTTTGATACCACTCCAGATAATCACGGGGTGATGCAAAAAAGCCTGGATAATCAGGATGTAATAGCCCCATATTCGGCGTTTCGACTGGTGGGGGAATATCCCCAACTCTTAAATCTAAATATTTTTCCGCCAGTGTCCAGAATAATGCGGAGACATTTTCCGAACCCCCAGCATTCCAATAACCATAGATAATTAGCCAGTTGCGTAAGTCTTGGACTTTTTGCACTGGGACGAATTTCAGCAGTTTGGGACCAATTTTTAGGAAACTGATGTAACCGGCGAGTTTGTCTTCTTCTCGTCCGTTGCTGAATTTGTCCAGGATAAATTTAACAGGTTTAGGCATACCTTTGGGCTTGTCGCCAATCGCAAAAGCCCCCAACTTAGTTAAACTCATCAATTCCAAGGCTGACTCAAACACCAGACGGATGGGGATTTGGGTAAGGCGATCGCGCAACCACAAAACCTGGTCATAATCAAATAGTAAACTCCCGAAAAATACATCCGCACCCTTGAGCGCTGCTTCTACCTCCTGGCGTTTAGTGCTAATATCGCGATCGCTAAACACCCGAATATCCAACTCCAGACACCGAGAGTTAGCCAAAATAGCTGCTTTTCTGTATAAGTCAGCGTTGAATGATTCAAACCCAGCAATCAAAACGATACGTTTCATGCGTTTAAGCTACGAAATATTTCTTTACCTTGATCTTAAACGCCCTTTCAGGTTATGGGGAATGGGGATTGGGGATTGGGGATTGGGGATTGGGGATTGGGGATTGGGGACACTTCGACAAGCTCAGTGCATCGCTGGGGATTGGGGACACTTCGACAAGCTCAGTGCATCGCTGGGGATTGGGGACACTTCGACAAGCTCAGTGCATCGCTGGGGACACTTCGACAAGCTCAGTGCATCGCTGGGGATTGGGGACACTTCGACAAGCTCAGTGCATCGCTGGGGACACTTCGACAAGCTCAGTGCATCGCTGGGGATTGGGGACTGGGACGACCAATGACAAATGACCAATGACAAATGACCAATGACAAATGACCAATGACCAATGACCAATGACAACCCTGATACTTTTAATTTTATTTCCGCCGAGGGTATTACATTGATACAAAGTGATTAAGAGAATTTGATAATATTATGAAGTAAATTGAGGATGAAACCATGAAATTTGGAATTGATCTTGGGCATAATTGCCCTCCAGATACCGGAGCTAGTGGCATCAGATTTGAGGATAATTTAATCTTAGATGTAGGAAATAGAGTTATATCTAAATTACAAGCTTTAGGGCATGAAGTGATCACATGTAGACCCAACAGTGCTAGTTCAGTACGTGACTCACTTTCTAAAAGATGTGATAAAGCTAATGCAAGCAAAGTAGATATTTATGTCTCAATTCATTTTAATGGCTTTAACGGACAAGCCAATGGCACGGAAGTATTTGCCATAGGTAAAACCAGCAATAAAATTGCTAAACCCGTATTAGATGAAATCGTAAAATTAGGATTTTTTAATCGTGGGGTTAAGAGTGGTTCTCACTTATTTGTTCTCAGAAACACAAATATGCCGGCGATTTTGATCGAAGGTTGCTTCATTGATTCCAAAAAAGATATGGAGCTTTATAATCCAGAATCACTCGCCAATGCAATTGTCAAAGGTTTAACAGGTAAATTGCCCACTGAACAGGTGAATCCTGTACCCGATGAGGATCAAAATAAAGATACTACAGTCCTCAGACTGCAAAAAGCTTTAAATCGATTGAAAATAACCGATAAAAACGGTAAGCCTTTAGCAGAAGATAACGTAATTGGTGACGCAACTAACTCAGCAGTAGCCAAATTGCAAAATATTATCGGAGTGCAACAAACTGGAATTGCAGATAAAAATACATGGGATGCAATTAATCTAATTTTAGCCAAACGAATCCTTAGACCAAACCATGCTGGCGGTCCAGTTGTTAGATACTTGGAATATCGTCTCAGTGCTGAGATTGATGGTGTTTATGATCCACAGTTAGAAGTGCGGGTGAAGAACTTTCAAAAGCAAAATGCTTTAGCCAGCGATGGGATTATCGGTCCTAATTCTTGGCAGAAATTAATAGGTTAATCAGTATTAGGACTTACGTAACTGTGATAGTTTTTTCGTGATGTTTGTCATCGCGCAGCGTGTCGCAGACAAGGGTCAAAAGTCAAGAGTCCAAAAAACCTGGACTTTTGACCCTTGACCAAGCCAATTTTAGATTTTAGATTGAATCCAAAATTCAAAATCCAAAATCTAAAATTCTGCGAGGTCTTGCTCGTACCCCAAAAAATCTAAAATCCAAAATCTAAAATTCGGAGGGTTAATCCAAAACCCAAAATCGGTTGACTCCTCACTTTATTTAAGCTTCGATCACTACCCGCAAATTACCGCGTTTTTTGGCTACACGACAAGCAGTAGTGCTACCAGAACGCTCAAATTCCAAATCGAGGATGGTAGGACCTACGCGCAAATTGTGCAATGATAAACGATTAATCGACTCAGGCAAACTGGGGTCAATGATTCTTAAGCAGTTATTTTGAGCGTCAGGTACTAAGTTGACCACCATTTGCAATAATTGAAAAATACTACCAGTCGCCCAAGCTTGAGGACTACAAGCAACCGGATACTGTACGGGGGCTTGATCACCTTTACGTTCGTAACCGCACAAGAGTTCTGGTGGACGTTGATATGGTTGTTGACTAGTCATATCAAACAAACCTTGGAAGACTTCCAGGGCTTGATCGACCAGACCAAGCGATCGCAACCCCATTGCAATTATGGCGTTGTCATGAGGCCAAACCGAACCCACATGATAGCCCATCGGATTGTACGCTGGTGACAAACTACTCAAGGTGCGAATGCCCCAACCATTAAACATATCAGGTGCCCGCAACCGCTCGGCTACACTATAGGCTTTTTCGGGTGTAAAGATACCCACTTGTAGACAATGACCAGGATTTGAGGTAATACTGTTGACATGCTGGCCTTCACCATCCAAAGCCAGGGCGCAGAAATCCTGCTCTTCTATCCAAAAGTCTTTATTGAAACGAACCTTGAGATTTCTGGCTTCTTCAACCCAACGGTCTGCTAGGTCAAGCCGCTTTTTCATCCGCGCAATTTCTCCTAGGCGGATTTTTGCTGCATAAACATAAGCTTGAACCTCACAAAGGGCGATAGGTCCGTTGGCTAGCTCTCCTTTATTGTCTACAATACAGTCCCCTGAGTCTTTCCAGCCTTGGTTAGCCAGACCGCGTTTGGATTTACGGAAGTAACTGAGGTAACTGCTGTGTTTGGTATTGCGATCAATCCATTCCATTGCTGCTAGAGCATTAGGCCAAAGTTGATCTAGAGTTTCTTGATCGTGAGTCCAAGCATAGTATTCAGAATACAGCATCAGCCAAAGCGGAGTCGCATCGACCGTACCGTAGTAGGGTGTATGGGGAATTTCCTGACAACGAGCCATTTCCCCCATCCGCAACTCGTGTAAAATTTTGCCTGGTTCTTCTTCACGCCACTCATTCTCAACTTTACCTTGATATAACGCTAAAAGCATCAAGGTTTCTTTGGCAATTTGCGGATTCAACATCAGTGTCTGGAAAGCTGTAATTAGTGAATCTCGCCCAAACAGCGCCGAAAACCAAGGAACTCCCGCCGAAAGAGTTTTATACTTACCAAAAGACTGGCGCAACAAATACATATCTTGTTCAGCCCGTTCAATCACTCGATTGAAAATGCTCTTATCTGAGCTAATGCGAGTAATTTCTTGCACCCACTGTTGTTCTTCCATCAACTCAGCGGCTTTCGCCTGTCCTAAGGTAACAGCTGCGTTGACAGTTGAAGTAGATTGGTTATTTCGCAACAAATTTAAGCGATAACCCAACTTTTGGGTTTCATGAGAAGCTAATTCTAACTGCCAAACCGCAGTATAACCCTTAATATGGTCTGGTTGCCGATGCTGGAAGTGAATCCGCGATTCCATCACCGAGCCATCCACACCTTGATAGGCCAGTGTCAAGGATTCTTCCTTAAACACATTTGGTTGAGTTTGTGGGGAGGAAACACCATCCTCATGTGTCGTGTCTAACAGGCGTAAAAGTCTACCCCGTTGTTCTCTATCATAGCCCCGAACTTCAAATAAATCGACAAAATCGGCATCGAAACTGACACTAAGGTCAAATCTCACCGGAGTTGTGCTATAATTGGAAAGCTCTATCTCTTCAAAGAGTGCGCCATTTAGCACAATTTCTCGACGAATCCCTACAGTATCGGCTCTGAGACATTCCTCAATTTTGGGGTTAGTACACAAAACTGAGAGGGAGAAGCCTTTTTCGGCAGTACTGCTCAGTAGCACAGGCGATCGCCCTTCAATCTGCAACTCTAGGCGATTCAGAAATCGTGTATCACAGCAAAATAGTCCCATGCTGGGGTTCCCACCATTGAGGGAACAACCAGAAATATTCCCGATAGTATCTGTAACCAAGAATAAATCATCATCTTTAAGTGTCAGCGTCAGTTGTGGTCTTTGACTGACAACACATGGCCATTCGGGAATAGGTAATTGTTCTGCGGGAATAAAAGTTTTTCCTTCCCATAAAATTGTCTCCGGGTTCATCAGTATATCCGGTGTCATTAGGCAAACTTCCGTGTATAGGGGATTGGGGATTCGCGATTGGGTAAGAGGTGTTGTTTTCGTCTTGCTCTTATATTAAACAAGCTACGCAAACAGTCCGAAGGGAAAGCAATATACGCGAAACAAAATTCATTGTAATCATTAGGGGCGCAAGGCCTTGCGCCCCGGAAACTGAAGTCCAGGCACAAAATTTAGCACAGCAAATCTTTATAAAGATATATGTTATCAATTTAAAGTCAAGGCGGAAAAATTGCGATTTTTGCCTCATTTGTTGAACCGTGAACCTTGATAGGTATAATTCACCTAGAATAGTTACCTAAGATTCAAGAGACGTGGTTTTTTATTCTTCGAGCGTAAAACCCGATCCCTTTATGGGTGGAAATGCCAGCGAGCCATAGTCTTTGCTACAATGCGATCACCTATCTGAGGCATGACCCTCCGAATTTTAGATTTTGGATTTTGGATACTTCTCTACGAGAGGCTACGCCAACGACTTCGCTCAGTACAAGTTTTGGATTTTAGATTTTTTGGGGTACGAGCAAGACCTCGCAGAATTTTAGATTTTAGATCTTGAATTTTGGATTAAATCTAAAATCTAAAATCTAAAATTCGCTTGGTCAAACCATGTAGGGGCGCAAGGCCTTGCGCCCCTATTGGCCTTAGGCCTTGCGCCCCTATTTGATTTACTCCGACTTACTAAACATTATGATGCATGAAACTTCAGGACGCTGGCGCTTAGGGCTGGCTTTATCACTATTGACGGTTTTTTTATGGGGAATTTTACCTATTGCTTTAAAGGTAACGCTGCAAGCACTGGATGTCTACACCGTAATTTGGTTTCGCTTTTTGGTGTCTTTTGGCTTGCTAGCTATTTATTTAGGCTTACGGGGTCAATTACCAACGTTAGCACAACTGCGTGACACCTCTTGGCATTTGTTAGCGATCGCTACAATCGGTTTAGCGATAAATTATTTTCTGTTTTTGCAAGGTTTATCACTCACATCAGCTGCTAACGCTGAAGTTATTATTCAGTTATCTAATTTGTTATTAGGTTTGGGAGGACTTATTGTTTTTGGTGAAAAGTATCAGCTACACCAATGGATTGGTGTTGGCGTCATGATATTTGGTTACATTTTGTTTTTCCTTGAACAATTAACAAATTTAATAACAGCCGAGAAGGAATATCTTCTGGGAAGTGGTTTAATTGCGCTTGGAGCATTAGCATGGGCTATTTATGCCTTGGCACAAAAGCAGTTATTACAGTCTTTATCTTCAAGTCACATTATGTTAATAATTTACGGGGGCTGTGCTTATTTATTCACACCATTTGCTAAACAAACAACAATTCTTCCCTTAGGTTATGTCCATTTAGCAACATTAATTTTTTGTGCCCTAAATACGCTTATTGCTTATGGAGCTTTTGCCGAATCATTAGCACATTGGGAAGCATCACGGGTAAGCGCGGTATTAGCCATAGCACCCATTGTAACTTTAATCGCTGTAGAGGTTATATCAGTAATTGCACCTGATTTCATACCAGCGGAACAAATTACATTAATCGCAATAGTTGGCGCTGTTTTAGTGGTAGTTGGTGCTGTAAGGATGTCATGAGAAAATGCCAAGACTTGGCATTTTTTCCAGAGTTATTACTGGAACTTTAATTAATACTAATAATCGCATATTCAAAGTTACATTATAAATACTGAGGCAGGCAAAATTTTTGTTTGTTATGATTTCAAAGTAAGCGAAAGCTAATTGAGTCAAGACTTCCCAGGCGGATAATTTCCATACCTGTGTAGCTCTGTTACATTTCATTTTGTGCATTGTAACAAAGCAAAAAAACTCAAAAAATTACATAAGACTGAGGCGATTAATATTTAAGTAATCTGGGGTGTCCAAATAACTACCAAAGCCAACGCCTCGTGACACAACATCACCGAACAAGTTGAGCGATGAATAGTTTGCTTGGTAATTGGGCTAGCGTCCTGAGAAATAGTTCTCTATCGCTGGTTCTGTCAATGCTGCTGCCAACATGTGCAATCAGTAATTCTGCGATGGCAGCAGAACGAATATATGGATCTTATTCACCCTTAGAACTGTCCATTCCGGTCAATTCTTTGGAAAAGTACGTTAACAATGATGTAATTGATGATGAATTAGCAGTTTATCAAAAATATGTCCCGGCACAACAGCTACAGGAATTGCGGCAGATTTTAATCACACCTGTGAAAGTTAGTCCAGTGGTAGTTTCCCAATTCCTGAACACACCGCAAGGCGAATTCCTGCTGCGACGGTTAGCCCAAGCGATTAAAACCCAATCTGGGGAAGCGCAACCCGGATTTGATGCTTTACGGTCAGCGCTAATTTCAGCTTCTGGGGAACCAGAGGGATTAACGTTATTAAATCTGTTAAAGAAATATCCCACCAGCAGCATCCACATCGATTTAGCAAATACTTTGGGAATCGCTGCGGAACTGGAGAAACTCGTTAGTCAAACCAGCCAGGCGATCGCCGCTGTTAGCAAAAAATCTCATATAGAAGCACAAACCACCCCAGCGCCCACGAATTTCGCGCAATTGGCAGATTTACGGCGTCCGGGAAGCTTTAAGTCGCAAAAAACTACACTAAAGTTTTTCGACTTGACCCGCAACAGGCTATTGTTGACTGATATTTACATTCCTAATGGCAATCAACCCGCACCGGTAATTGTGATTTCTCACGGTTTGGGTTCAGACAGCAGCAACTTCCAATATTTAGCCACCCACCTAGCATCTCACGGATTTGCTATCGTTGTTCCCAATCATCCGGGTAGCGACAGCAAACAATTGCGATCGCTTCTCAATGGAAAGGCCAATGAAGTCGCCGAACCCGATGAATTTCAAGACCGACCGTTAGATGTAAAATATATATTAAATCAACTGGAAACAAGTAACCAGTCTGATCCACGGTTCAAAGGTCGGTTAAATCTGCAACAAGTTGGCGTCTTTGGTCAATCCTTGGGTGGCTATACAGCTTTGGCTCTTGCTGGCGCTAAAATTAACTTTGAACAACTGGAAAAAGACTGTCAACCAGAGGCACTGCAACAGACATGGAATATGTCATTATTGCTGCAGTGTGGCGCTGTAAAATTAAAGAACAAAAGTTATAACTTACAGGACGACAGAGTTAAAGCAGTAATCGCCGCGAACCCCATTACTAGCTCAATTTTTGGGAAAACCGGTTTAAGCCAAATTCGCATTCCCGTGATGCTCATTGGCAGTAGTGATGACACTGTTGCACCAGCTTTATACGAACAAATTTTACCATTCTCCTGGTTTGCCAATTCACAAAAGTACCTCGTCATGCTTGTAGGTGGAACCCACTTTTCCACCATTGGTAACGGAAACGGTGAGAGTGAAGCCGTGGGATTACCTTCGCAAGTAATTGGCGATAATCCAGCGCAAGCGCGACGTTACGTCAACGCTTTGAGTTTGCCTTTTTTCCAAACTTATGTTAACGGAACTTCAAAATACCTTCCCTATCTTAACGCCGCCTACGCTAAAACCATTTCTACCAAATCTCTGAGTTTGAGTTTAGTTGAGTCTTTTAACTCCACTGAATTAGCCCAAGGGGTTGAGGGTAATCGCAAAGAAGCCAAACCCTTTCAAAATGACTCTTCCAACTCCATAGTTAATTTTGGATTTTGGATGTTAGATGTTGGTGTTACCCTACTGCATGTGATGATCTTCCTTGCTTGAAAATAGGGACTGGGGATTGGGGACACTTCGGCAAGCTCAGTGCATCGCTGGGGATTGGGGATTGGGGATTGGGGATTGGGGATTGGGGATTGGATTAATTTACTCATTACTCATTACTCCTTACTCATTACTCATTACTCCTTACTATTGGGGATTGGAGTTTTTTATCGAAAAATTGCGTCTAAAACCCCATCGTTCTACGACCGGTTTTGGTAAAATAGGAGTTTAGTTGTCCAGTAAAAATTTGACTGTGGAAGGTTTTCTGAATTTAAATAAACCATTTGACTGGACTTCTCATGACTGTGTGGCGCGGGTGCGGAAACTCCTGCGCCTTAAACGTGTAGGACATGGGGGAACTTTAGATCCAGCCGCTATTGGGGTATTACCCATCGCACTTGGTAAAGCCACCAGATTATTACAATATTTATCAGGAAATAAAGCTTATAAAGCGACGATTCGGTTAGGTGTACGCACGACAACGGATGATTTACAAGGGGAAATTATCGCGGCTCTTCCAAGTCCCGGATTGAGTTTGGCTGAAGTAAAAACAGCATTGCCACAATTTGAGGGTAAAATCGAGCAGATTCCACCAAGTTACAGCGCAATTCAAGTTGATGGGAAACGCTTATACGACTTAGCACGGCGAGGCGAAGCGGTCGAAGTTCCAGTGAGAACAGTTGAGGTTTTTCAGATAGAAATTTTAGACTGGCGAGAAGGGGATTTTCCCGAATTGGATATTGCGATCGCCTGTGGTAGTGGTACATATATTAGGGCGATCGCTCGTGATTTAGGCGCTATCTTAGAAACTGGCGGTACCCTGGCCGCTTTGACACGTACCCAAAGCAGCGGGTTTCAGTTGACAGACAGCCTCACCTTAACCGACTTAGAAACACAACTGCAAGCGGGGACATTTCAACCGATTGGTCCAGATGTCGTCTTGCAGCATCTCCCATCTATTAGCTTACCAACAATCACTGCCCAGAAATGGTGCCAAGGTCAGCGAATTCCTCTCACCAATGATGCGTCTGAGATAGTGCGAGTTTATGACGCACAGACTCGCTTTTTAGGTATTGGACAATCACAAGAAGGTGTATTGATTCCGCAAATGGTCTTTGAACCAATTTCTTGAGGATTTTTCTTTGCTCGTAGTAGCGCTTTAGCGCCTCAATAATTCATCAGCATTGATCATTTAGCGATCAGTTCAACCACGGTTTAATTCTTGTTGCAAGTCATCAAAGTCTACAGCAAAAACATCTACTTGCTCACGGGCAAGGGCTGCAAGAAAGTCGCGGCGGTTTAAACCTGCAATTTGGGCAGCTTTTTCCTGGGATATTTCACCCTTTTGATACCAGTAGATAGCCGCAGCTAGGCGCATATTACGCACAAAATCATCTGGGGCTAGACGACGGGCTGAGAATACTTCTTCGGGTAATACCATTTCACCAAAACTCTGATACATATAGAAGCCAGTAGGGGCACGGCAATGCCGTGCCCCTACCAACGTATTTGTATCATACTTAAAGTGAAACGGTATAAGTCTAGATTGACTCTGGTCATAGGTTTCTGTTTCAGCTAAAAGTGATTGAGGATTGATGAGGCGCAAGTCCACGCGGTAGGGGCGCAAGGCCTTGCGCCCCTACGGGGATATGTATATCTTGTGATAATCACTCCCAAGTAGACACATATCGCAACACCTCTGGAATTTCCCCTTGAGACAAGGGAAACTCCAACAAAGTTTCTCGGTAACCTAAATATCCAGACTCAGCAAACGACGACAACATCCGCGACAGCGCCAGCCAAACCTCCGGCTCATATTCCCAATCACCATAACGCCCAGCTTTACCCGCAATTGAACGTAGCGCCCAAAAATAAGAATTTCTCACCACAGAACCACCCTTTTTAAACTCTGGTAGGTCTTCGTGGTGAATAATCAGTACTTGATTTTCGATTCTGGCTTTCATATCAGCCATTGTAATTGATAAGGCAATACAGTTCACTTACAGCCATTTTCAGGTAAATAGACCACGCTTTTGGGGCGCAAGGCCTTGCGCCCCTACGAAGATCTGCGGTTCAAATGAGTGAAAATTGCTGTAAGGAAAATTGTCGTAGGGGCACGGCACGAATAAAATTGTCATTAGAAGAAAAGATTTTGGATGTCTTGCCCCTACTAGTCTGTCAATTTTGTTTTGAGGGATTTTTGGTAGTGTGAGCGTCTCGCTCACGCGGGCAAGATGCCCGCACTACAGTCCATCATTTTTATCTTGACACAGTACTACACTGTATACCATTGATCTGACTTGAAAATAATATTTCGACCAATATCGATGTAAAATACAGATGCCCCATGCCCTATGCCCCATGACCATTTTCATATGTCCTGGTGTACGCCGGCAATGATAGCTACTTATTTACCTAAATTACGTTTCATTCGTTCTAATTCATCTTCGGTTTCCCAACGGCGAAACTTGTCGTCTAAGTCGTCAAAACCACTAGAATAACTACTACTGGGATTTGACCAGCCATTTGTTTCTAAGCGCTGCTGAGTTTGAACTTTAGCACGTGCTGCCTGTGCTTCTCTAGCTTTAGTTTGCACCTCCTGTCGGCGGATCTGAATTTTTTGCAGTAGTGCTTTAGATTGCTCTATGCGTTCTTTCAACCCTTGCATATGTCCCCAGCGCTGGTTTCCTTCGCGCAATAGGGCTGCTTCTCTGGCTTGCGCCGGAGTTGCCAAATCTTCTCTACCAGCGGCTTTGGCCTTTTGGACGCGGATGTGCCAACGCTGGATTTCTTGAGCGGTGGAGAGGATTTCCTCTTGCGATCGCTTCTCTTGTAATTGTAAATCTGCAATCAGCTTTAAGGTGTCTTCTTCTTGCTCTCGCAGCTGTTCTAACAGCGCTTCTAATTCCAAATGTGGATTATTACGCAAGAATTCTTCTAAACGGTTTTCCAGAAACCGACTCAAATCATCAAATAAGCCCACTGCTAGAACTCCAGAGTTAGGGTATGAATTTATTGTAATAATTATTAGCGTGGACGGAAAGTAAATTGTCAGCAAGGTAACGTAATTAAAGATAAAATGCGTTCATGCTTGTAGGGGCAAGGCATCCCTATAAACCTCTGGGGAAATTAATTATGCTTTGTCCGAAAGTCTTGCTGGGGGCGCAAGGCCTTGGTAGGGGCGCAAGGCCTTGCGCCCCTACCCCATTTCCAGAAATGTCTAATGTTTTGCTGCATAAAATAAATAATTTTACTGATGCGCTGTCCCTACAGAAGGCGCTAAACCGGTACTACTAACCTTGACACGCAGGAAATTAACAGCTATTAACCAGAACTGAAAGCTGTGGTGCCAGCAAATTCTCAATTATAGTCCTCTAATTACGATTTCTTTTTTTTGCAGTATCATGTGATCACTTTTTGTTTAATTTAAACCGATAAAATTCTGACAAAAGCGATTGATTCGATATGCGATACAAAGTCAAGTTAAATAAAACTAACATCGGCTATGCTATTTGGTGTCCGGCTTTACCAGGTTGTTGGACTTTGGGAGAAACTGAGGAAGAGGCGTTAGAAAATATCAAAGAAGCTATTAAAAACTATCTGACAACTATTGATGATGTGAATAAAAACGCCGAGTTACGTTATGTAGAAGTCAGATAAGTCCGTCGGCGCAAATAAACCGTACTGGGTAAGATCGTCATTTGTCATTCGTCCTTGGTCATTGGTCAGGGTTGGGGACATATTTTCGTAATATATAGGGCTGCTATTTGATTTTTGAATTATACGTGGGTATTGCCTACCAAAACATGGATTTGGTGGGCATTTCCCTACCTACAGATACTAGCAAATTGTGTTAGAATATGTGGAATATGAT
This sequence comes from Gloeotrichia echinulata CP02, assembly GCA_038087035.1. Lineage (NCBI taxonomy): Bacteria > Bacillati > Cyanobacteriota > Cyanophyceae > Nostocales > Gloeotrichiaceae > Gloeotrichia > Gloeotrichia echinulata. The sequence goes on from CP051187.1 coordinate 3,108,683, forward strand.
AAGGTGCCCCGAACAGCACGGGGAGTTATGGCACGGTTGAGATACCGTGCGCCTGTCAAATCTATAATTACAGTGGCGTCACCCAATAAGTAATCCCCCTGACAATTTGATTTCTAAACCCAAATAGCGGTAACTTCTCTGTAGACAACCCTACATAAGTCCAATGTGGAACATCATTTTCTACAGTTTGAAACCAGCCATTTTGATTGAGTGCATTTCTCTGCTGGGGAGTTGATATGCGTAAATCAATTGCTAATCCCCAGAGATGTTGTGATGTTCCTGGTGGTGCAACTAAACCGAGAATTTTTGTTTCTTTACCCTGACGCACTCTTTCTAAAATTTCATTGTTAGCGTATTTTTGCCAAAATCTTAAATTTGTCGCATAAGTGCGCGTGCAATCACCACTACCATAACCAGATTTGAGGGGAATATTTTGCAGGGTTCGGGCTTTATTTAAAGCATCGGCGGCTACTTTTTGTAAATAACAATCGCCAGTCCCATCAAATAGACCCATTGTCAAAGTAGATTGAAATTGCTGGGTTTCTTGCTCGTTATCTAAGATGACTTTTTGTGGTAATTTAATTTCTGGTTCTTGATTGACAAATACTGCCCCGTATGCACGCAGTAAAGTATATTCAAAAGTACCAGATTGGGGAACTGTTGATAACTTATTGGCGATTGCAGACAAAAAACGCTGTTGCTCATTTAATTGTGGGTCGGGTGTAAATGGTGTAGCGGGAGTGGGTTGGGTGTTTGTACAAGGTAAGGAAGCAGAAGTTAAGCAACTGTTGAGTTGTACTGTGTTAATTACGGGTTTTGGGTGGGTAATCCCGTTACTAGCTACTAACGCAAAAACAATAAAGAAAATAATAGTGAAAAAAGCTGTTTTTCGCAGAATTCGTTGCATATATGTAAGTATGTTGGGTCATTTGTCATTGGTCATTTGTCATTAGTCATTAGTCATTGGTCATTTGTCATTGGTCATTGGTCATTAGTCATTTGTCATTGGTCATTGGTCATTGGTCATTGGTCGAAGTTTCGTGTTCTGATACAGTTTCACTTTAAGTATGATACAAATACGTTGGTAGGGGCACGGCAATGCCGTGCCCCTACTGGCTTCTATATGTATCAGAGTTTTGGTGAAATGGTATGAGGTCGAAGTTCCGTGTTCTGAGGTCGAAGTTCCGTGTTCTGAGGCTGAAACTTCCCCATCTCCCCCTGAGCATTTCTGCTATTTTTGTGATTTGCTGAATAAAAACGAGAAAATAGACTGAAAGTACTGTAGATAATTTTATCCTTGTAATCAAGGACACGCAGGTTTGCTCAGAAAACTAGATTCATAAATTTATGGCTATAGATTTACGGGGATTCTTTCAAGCAACTGACCCCAGCCGGACTCTGTTTGTCAATAATGCCTTATATGGGAAGTATTATATTGACTTTTCGCCGGTGCGGGGTGGTGATATTATCAACAAAATCAAACAAAAGATTTCTTTTTTTAAGCCAAATGAGGCTACTTGCACTTTGTTTACCGGACATATTGGCTGTGGTAAATCGACGGAACTAGTCCGGTTACAGCTGGAGTTGGAACGTTTGGGCTTTCATGTGGTCTATTTTGAGTCGAGTGATGATCTGGAAATGACTGATGTGGATATCGCTGATGTGTTGTTGGCGATGGCTACGCCCGCCTTCGGCATCGCTCGTCGTGTTAGTCAAAGTCTGGATAAAATTACTCTGGAGCAACCCAGCAAGTTAAATGAGTTGCTCGAAGGTGCGAAAAAAATCTTAAACGCTGAGGTGACGGGGGTCAAGGCTAAGGTTCCCGGTGTGGGTGATGTGGGTGTGAGTGCGGAAAAGGAAAAGTTTTCTCTGTCTTTTGGAATTGGTGAAATCACAACGAAGATAAAAAGTGACCCAACTCTACGGGAAAAAGTTAACCAGTATCTGGCGCCGCAAAAAACCCAGCTGTTGTCAGCGATTAATCATGAGTTGTTGGAACCTGCGTAGGCGAAGCCCGCCGCAGGCATCGCTAAACTGAAACAACAGGGTAAAACTGGACTGGTGGTGATTGTCGATAACCTCGACCGGATAGATAATCGTACCAAGCCTTGGGGTCGTACACAACAGGAATATTTATTTGTAGACCAAGGCGAGTTTTTAACCAAACTCAATTGTCATGTAGTCTACACTATGCCGTTGTCTTTAAAGTTTTCTAATGATTATGGAATGCTGACTCAGCGTTTCCCGGAAGACCCCAAGGTTTTGCCTATGGTACCTGTACAATGGCCTGATGGTAGTGTCCATGAGCAGGGAATGGCTTTGATGCAACAAATGATATTAGCTAGAGCTTTCCCCGATTTATCACCACATGAGCGCATCAATAATATTACAGAGATTTTTGATAGTGTTACCAGCCTGGAACGTCTGTGTAAATTAAGTGGTGCCACCTCAGAACTCCGTTCATCTCCCTCAGAACTCCGTTCATCTCCCTCAGAACTCCGTTCATCTCCCTCAGAGCTTCGTTCATCTCCCTCAGAACTCCGTTCATCCACCTCAGAGCTTCGTTCATCCACCTCAGAGCTTCGTTCATCTCCCTCAGAACTCCGTTCATCTCCCTCAGAACTCCGTTCATCTCCCTCAGAACTCCGTTCATCCACCTCAGAACTCCGTTCATCTCCCTCAGAACTCCGTTCATCTCCCTCAGAACTCCGTTCATCTCCCTCAGAGCTTCGTTCATCTCCCTCAGAACTCCGTTCATCCACCTCAGAACTCCGTTCATCTCCCTCAAATACTCAAAATCCCCACGTCCCCAATCCCACTTACACTTAGTATTAGAGATATTCGTCCAATTTGGCTTAGTGGTTTTGCTACCAGAAAACCCCGCCGACCCTTATCAACTAGTACATGATTATATGGCAACCTTTATCCGCGAGCAAAAATCACCGCAATTACAACAGGTATTGGCGCAACTAGAAGAAGAGAGAAAACAAAGAAAACAAAGTCAAGCCAAACTCAATCCTGTTCTCAAACGCGCCCTGTTTGGTACCATAAATGCAGGTTTAGGATTTGCTGGACTAGCAGTGGTAACATCTAATTGGGCAGTAGCGGCAAATGTTAATCAAATTAGCGCTATCAATAATGCTTCTGAAGCAGATTTTGCATCTGGACAACATGGAGATGCTTTAATAACAGCCTTAAGAGCAGGTAACAAACCCAAGCAGACAATTTGGGCAAAGCACAGAAGCGATATCGAAATGCAAACTGTGTTAACTGTACAGCAACCGGTTGATTTAAAGTCAAATGAAAACAAAGAAAATCGCGCCATTGAGGTAAATACTTTAGAAGGTCATAGCCGTGGGGTCAATAGCGTCGCCTATAGCCCCGATGGTAAACAGTTAGCTTCCGCTAGTGATGACAACACCATCAAAATCTGGGATATCAGCACAGGTCAAGCTGTGAAAACTCTCACTGGTCATAGCGATGGGATCAATAGCGTCGCCTATAGCCCCGATGGTAAACAGTTAGCTTCCGCAAGTTATGACAACACCATCAAAATCTGGGATCTCAGCACAGGCAAAGCTGTGAAAACTCTCACTGGTCATAGCTTTTGGGTCACTATGGTCGCCTATAGCCCCGATGGTAAACAGTTAGCTTCCGCTAGTTTTGACAACACCATCAAAATCTGGGATATCAGCACTCTTAAAGCTGTGAAAACTCTCACTGGTCATAGCAGTGCGGTCAATAGCGTCGCCTATAGCCCCGATGGTAAACAGTTAGCTTCCGCTAGTTTTGACAACACCATCAAAATCTGGGATATCAGCACTCTTAAAGCTGTGAAAACTCTCACTGGTCATAGCAAGGAGGTCAGGAGCGTCGCCTATAGCCCCGATGGTAAACAGTTAGCTTCGGCTAGTGGTGACAACACCATCAACATCTGGGATATCAGCACAGGTCAAGCTGTGAAAACTCTCGAGGGTCATAACGGTCCGGTCTATAGCGTCGCCTATAGCCCCGATGGTAAACAGTTAGCTTCGGCTAGTGATGACAACACCATCAAAATCTGGGATATCAGCACTCTTAAAGCTGTGAAAACTCTCACTGGTCATAGCAGTGTGATCATTAGCGTCGCCTACAGCCCCGATGGTAAACAGTTAGCTTCCACAGGTGGTGACAACACCATCAAAATCTGGAATATCGGCACAGGTAAAGCTGTGAAAACTCTCACTGGTCATAACCGTCCGGTCAATAGCGTCGCCTATAGCCCCGATGGTAAACAGTTAGCTTCGGCTAGTGATGACAACACCATCAAAATCTGGGATATCAGCACTCTTAAAGCTGTGACAACTCTCACTGGTCATAGCAGTGAGGTCAGAAGCGTCGCCTATAGCCCCGATGGTAAACAGTTAGCTTCGGCTAGTTATGACAACACCATCAAAATCTGGGATATCAGCACAGGTCAAGCTGTGAAAACTCTCAAGGGTCATAGCAGTCAGGTCTATAGCGTCGCCTATAGCCCCGATGGTAAACAGTTAGCTTCGGCTAGTTATGACATCATCATCAAAATCTGGGATATCAGCACTCTTAAAGCTGTGACAACTCTCACTGGTCATAGCAGTGAGGTCAGAAGCGTCGCCTATAGCCCCGATGGTAAACAGTTAGCTTCCGCAAGTGGTGACAGCACCATCAAAATCTGGGATATCAGCACTCTTAAAGCTGTGAAAACTCTCAAGGGTCATAGCTTTTGGGTCAATAGCGTCGCCTATAGCCCCGATAGTAAACAGTTAGCTTCGGCTAGTTTTGACAACACCATCAAAATCTGGGATATCAGCACTCTTAAAGCTGTGAAAACTCTCACTGGTCATAGCAAGGAGGTTATTAGCGTCGCCTATAGCCCCGATGGTAAACAGTTAGCTTCCGCAAGTCGTGACAACACCATCAAAATCTGGGATATCAGCACTCTTAAAGCTGTGAAAACTCTCTCTGGTCATAACGGTGGGGTCTATAGCGTCGCCTATAGCCCCGATGGTAAACAGTTAGCTTCTGCAGGTGATGACAAAACAATAATTTTATGGGATTTGGATTTTGATAATTTATTACGCAGTGGTTGCGACTTGCTCAATAATTACCTCATATTCCATCCAGAGGTGTTGAAAGAGTTGCAATCATGTCAAACACCAGCGCGGTTGGCGGAGGGGGCGAAAGTGTTAGACAATTCCAAGTAATAGTTGCAAATGTCATAGTCAAATGACGTTTAAATTTACCAAATTATCAGAGGTAGGTAGTAAAGATGAGTGCAGAACAAGAATTATTAACCAAGTGGCGTTCCCTTCCACCAGACAAACAGGAAGAAGTTTTAGATTTTGTTGAATTTCTTCGCTTAAAAACCTCTGCAAATAAAACTAATTTGGGAGAAAGTTTACGCCAAATTCGCTCTAGAATTATTGCTTCTGGTGAACCTTTATTAAGTAGAGATGAAATAGAAAAAGAAATTGCTAGTCGTCGTGGTGGATTACAGGAAACTGACGCATGAAGATAACTTTTATTGATTCTGGAGTGCTAGTAACTGCGGCGCGTGGTGTGGGAGAAGATTCAGAGAAAGCTTTGGAGATTTTAGCAGATTCAAACCGCGAATTTGCTTCGAGCGAATTTATAGCGTTTCCCGGCCTAGTATGGTACACCCGTAGGGGCACGGCATTGCCGTGCCCCTACACCTAGCGATATAATCTTGTACCTCATCTGAATGAGAAGCGCTATAAGTTAAATAGGACTTACGCAGGTGTCACACTCAACATATCTTGTCCGGAGAGTAGGATTTGAGTTTTTCGTGATTCTCAACATATTTTTGGCATCTGACGCACCCTACGAATGTGCCAGTATCTGTGGTATAGCGTTTCTCGCCCTAGTGAGGTACATCGGTAAGGGCACGGCAGTGCCGTGCCCCTACATCGCGTGATACAATTTTGTACCTCATCTGAATAGGAAGTGCTATAAGCCTAGTAGTACATCGGTAAGGGCACGGCAGTGCCGTGCCCCTACATCGCGTGATACAATTTTGTACCTCATCTGAATGAGAAGCGCTATAAGTTAAAATTGAACATAACTCTAACCTTGGTGATCCTGTAACTATGACCATGCACAATTCCCTTGCCAAAACAACTTGTGAGCAAGACGCCTTTGATGTCATAGTCGTCGGTGCAGGTCACTCCGGTTGCGAAGCAGCCCTAGCCACTGCACGCCTCGGCTGTCGTACCTTGCTATTGACACTCAACTTAGATAAAATCGCTTGGCAACCCTGTAACCCTGCTGTGGGTGGTCCAGCCAAATCTCAGCTAACCCATGAAGTCGATGCTTTGGGTGGCGAAATTGGTAAAATGGCAGACCGTACCTACCTGCAAAAGCGGATTCTCAACTCGTCACGAGGTCCAGCAGTTTGGGCTTTAAGGGCGCAAACAGACAAGCGCGAATATGCAGCACTCATGAAAGCTATTGTCGAGAATCAAGATAACTTGACCATTCGCGAAGGAATGGCGACAGATTTGATACTGGGCGCGAATGATGAAGTTATCGGCGTTGAGACTTACTTTGGTGTGACATTCCAGTGCAAAGCGGTGATCTTAACCACAGGCACCTTCTTGGGTGGTAAGATTTGGGTGGGGAACAAATCAATGGCGGCCGGACGGGCTGGGGAATTTGCGGCTGTGGGTTTGACAGAAACCCTCAATCGCCTCGGTTTTGAAACCGGACGACTGAAAACCGGCACGCCGGCGCGAGTCGATAAGCGCTCGGTGGACTATAGTAAAATGTTGCTGCAGCCAGGGGATGAACCAGTTAGCTGGTTTAGCTTTGACCCCCAAGTGTGGGTAGAACGGGAACAAATGCCTTGCTATATTACCCGCACCACCGCCGAAACCCATCGCTTAATTCAAGAAAATTTGCACCTATCCCCAGTTTATGGCGGTTGGGTGGAAGCTAAAGGACCGCGTTATTGTCCCAGTATTGAAGATAAAATTGTCCGCTTTACTGATAAAGAAAGCCACCAAATCTTTATTGAACCCGAAGGACGAGATATCCCCGAACTTTACATTCAAGGGTTTTCCACAGGGTTGCCGGAAAATTTGCAACTGCTAATGTTACGTAGTCTCCCTGGGTTGGAACAATGCGCTATGCTGCGTCCAGCCTATGCTGTGGAATATGACTATTTACCCGCAACGCAGTGTTACCCGACACTGATGACCAAAAAAGTAGCAGGGCTATTTTGTGCGGGACAAATCAACGGTACCACAGGTTATGAAGAAGCAGCCGCCCAAGGATTGGTAGCCGGAATTAACGCCGCCCGCTTTGTACGCGGTCAAGAAATGATGGTATTTGCCCGTGAGCAAAGTTACATCGGTACGCTGATTGATGACCTGTGTACCAAGGATTTGCGGGAGCCTTACCGGATGCTTACTAGTAGGTCTGAGTACCGCTTAATACTGCGTTCTGATAACGCCGACCAGCGTTTAACACCACTGGGACGGGAAATTGGCTTGATTGATGACCGCAGGTGGGAGTTATTTTCGCGCAAACAAGAGAATATTACCGCCGAAAAAGAACGGTTGTATGGTACGCGGGTGAAAGAACATGATGAAATTGGGATGGCGATCGCCGCTGATACCCAACAAACAATCAAAGGCTCAATCACCCTCGCTGACTTACTGCGGCGTCCAGGATTCCATTACCAGAACCTCGACGGGTACGGACTGGGAAACCCCAACCTCAACTCTTACGAGAAAGAAGGCGCAGAAATTGACATCAAATATTCTGGGTATCTGGCTAGACAGCAAAATCAGATTGAGCAAACTGCAAAACAAGCGCACCGCCAGTTACCTGCAGATTTAGATTACACCACAATCGATACCCTTTCTAAGGAAGCACGGGAGAAGCTGAACAAGGTAAAACCGCTGACCATCGGTCAAGCCGCACGGATTGGCGGGGTGAATCCTGCGGATATAAATGCTTTATTAATTTTTCTAGAATTACGTAGAAACAATGCCCAGTCAGAGTTTCCGGCATTAGCTTCAACAAAACTTCACGAAGCTTGAGTATAGTAGTAGGGAGGAGATTGGTATGATAGATGACATAAACCAAAAAATGACATCATCCGCAGTCTCTGGAGTCAAAGTTCAATTTAATACAAACGAACCATCAACTCGTCTAGTTTAGACGGGGGATTCGATATTTAATTAAAAATCCTGATTCCCAGGTGCTAGGGGCGGTGTTGCGCCGTCCTCACAGCCACAACCCAAAAGCCTATGTTACAACAAGCCAGCACTGATCTAACTGTTTCCGAATCATCAGACGACTTGATCACCAACGAATCTTGGTCAATAGACACCTATGCTGATGGTTTGATGGATGAACTCTTTACGGATATCGACCAGATTCTCAATGGTACTTTTAATCTGCCAGCCTACACTGTCAAAGCAGAACAGGTAGCAGAAACATTGACAATACCACAAATTGTCTTGCCAAGTAGCGTCCCTGGAGTTCCTCAATACACAAACAAACCCTTGAATCGGGGGGAGGTAAAAACTAGGCCGGTCAAATCAGTTAATAAAAAGCGTCAGAAAACCAGACTGGCTTGGCGCAGATGGCTAATTTTGGGCACAACCTTAGGCGTGGCGATCGCCGCCATGATTTACCTGCTAAACTCCCGACTATTCTATCGTCTAACGTTGACATTAGCCCAAGGCAGTCTGCAAATACCCCACACCCTCCAGCCGAAAAAAGTAGATATTCAAGGCGAATTGGTTGATTATATGCTAGGTGCGCTAGCAGTCATTGATCAACAAGAGATCAAAAACAATCAAAAATCTGCCCAGCCAGGAATCGCCATTGGGGCAAATTCTCACCAAACGAATTTAGCCCTGGCTAACGATGCCACTACAGGTATTCTACCACCACCCCAGACTGCTAACAACACACCACCACAGCCTAATCGTTCTAGCAGCATTGTTGAGCGGATCTATATACCCGTTTATCAAGCGCCGGCGCCAATGCGCTACACACCACCAGTTGGTCCTGTAACTCCCAAACCACCAGCACCACAAGTATCTCGACCTGATGTAGTCAAAAACGCCCTAAATACTGTACGAAAAGCAGCCCAGCCCGTAGGTGTTAATATGTTGGCTGCTGCTGTGCGAACAGAACTCAAACCTGTTCAAGTCCGAACCGCGCCCATAGCTGTCAGACAAGCACCCAATATTCTACCAGCAATACCTGTAGTCCAATTCAGCGCCGCGCCGCCAAAACTACCTACAGCACCCACTACCCAGCAACCAGCATCTTTACCCACCGCAAGCGCACCTGCTGCTCCTGCTCCTACCCATATCCTAGAAGGATTGCTAGAGTCAGCAGACAAATCTAAATCTGCTGCTTTGTTTAGCTTTGAGGGCGTCACTCACCGCATTAATGTGGGAGAAAGCATTGGTTCGAGTGGTTGGACACTTGTAAATGTCGTTAACGGCGAAGTTGTCATTCGTCGCAATGGCGAAGTGCGATCCATTTACACCGGACAAAAGTTGTGAAGTAGGGGTGGGGTTCGGGCGCCCCTAGGACAAAAGCAGGAAAAAATGTTTATTTAATCGGCGTTGCTGATTAATGGGATGATTTTTGTCTCACGCGAATGCGTGAGATATAAACATGTGGTTTATTTATAGCAACCGCCAAAGTGCTTAAGTAGGTCGGCTATTGAACCGTACGGTCGAGGGTCGTCATTTGTCCTTTGTCATTGGTCATTGGTAAGAGTTTCAGGCTTGTTTACTTTTATTAACATAGTTTGGTTCATTTCTGCCTATAGCGTTTCTCGCCCTAGTGAGGTACATCGGTAAGGGCACGGCACTGCCGTGCCCCTACATCGCGTGATACAATTTTGTACCTCATCTGAATAGGAAGTGCTATACTTACTTAGGACTTACGCAGTGTACAAATTTGGTATGGTCTGCTTTTACCAAAATACGTTGTTTCAGGCTTTGATTAATTATTACTTTGATGGTAAACAGACCCGCGTTGTAAGGGTTTAGCAATGCTAAACCCCTACGACATCTCCGGTTTTTTGGAGTCACATATTTTGTGTTTTTTGTCAATGCGTAAGTCCTATAACTGATGATAAAACCTAGACACAATCAGACTTGTAACCCAGTCCCCAGTTCCCAGTCCCCAGTCCCCTGCTATAACTGGTAACTCATAGCTTTTAACTATGAACTTTTAACGCAAACCTTGCGCTTTTAACAACTCATTCACCCAAATAACATCAGCTTCCCCAATAGGCGGAACTGGCTCAAGGTTATAATCTATAACCATATCAAAACCAGCGCGGTCAAATAAATCTTGTATGACAACTTGTAAATCTACTAATGGTTCTGTGTCACCCTGACGAAGCGGTAAAACAAAAGCGGGGATTTTTTCTGGTAAATTAAAAGCATATAATTCAGCTTGCGGACGTGATTGACTGCGACTCACCAGAATGCGATAATCTGACGGAATTTGATGATCCAAAATTGGCATAGGTTCGCCCCCACGCAACAAGTCTATTTCTACTAAATGAGTCCCACTACCAAATATTTGTTGACGCTTAGTATCGTAAGCTTTTCTACCTTCTCCAGGGCGCTTATTTTTGGGTGAGAGAAGTTCAATAACTGTCACCACTTCCCCTGTACTCACTTCGCGCACCTCAAGATAACTTTCCCGCACTTCCTCGGGAATGGGGATATTAACCGTTATAGGTTTAGCTGGTGGTGAAGCTACTGCAATATTAGATGGTTCTTTTTCTGTGGTTTTTATATGTTTTGCTATAGTTACATCTGGTATACCAACTAAAACAGAATTCCCATCTGTCATTTGATAAACTCGTTTTTCCACAGCTACTCTGTATTTTGGTCGTAAATAAGGGAAAATTGCATCAGCGATCGCAATAATTAATCGAGTGTGAACTTCTGTCCACAGTTGTGGATGCTCTAAATAAGGGTTCATCCCCGGAAACGGTGAAGGCATAGGTTAACTAAGATGAGGTTGCTCTATGCTGATCTTAGCAATGCCTATGTCCACGCTGCGATACACATACTCAAGGGTTTTCAGCCTGTGCTTTTATAAGGAAAAATTGAAGTTATTTAACGCAGCGGACAATATCGCCTGGGGTAAACACAAACCCAGTGGAATTACAACGACGACGCACGGTCACTATCGTCATTGTACCATTTTGGCGATCGCTCCCCTCAAAGCGAATGACTCCAGTTGCGCCTGTAACTGAGAATTGCGCTTGGCCCAGTGTTTGCTGAATGCTGCGACGGGTAGGCTTTTGACTGATGGCTTTGCTTAATGTGAATACTGCATCATAGCTGGTGGCGGTGCGCCAGGTGATGTCTGTGTTGGTGGGGAGTGATTGGTGATCGATTTTCCACAGGGTTTGCGCTTGCTGTATAAAGGCAGAGCGAGTATCATTCAGGGGGTGCCAGGCGATCGCTAAGGCTATGCGTTCAATTCGCTGTGGTGAGGAAATTTTGTCTGGGTTGAGCAAGTCAGAAGTGTAAAGACTCTCACCCGCAACTATCCAAGCTTCGTTGATATTAGATCGCAGCACTGTTAAAGCATTGGGAATTGCATTATACAATCCCACCCCCGCATCAGGAATGACGACAATCGCCGTGGCGCCTTGGGTTTTGGCTTGATTTAAAGCCGTTTTGGCATCAAAATTATTACTGGCAAGATTGAAACTTGGCTGATGGTCAATTACATTTCCCTTCAGTGATTTTGCGGCTGTGCGAACCGCATTTGATAAAGATTGGGCATATTCGCTACCCTCGCTGTAAAAAATCGCTGCTTGGGGCTGTTTTAACTGTGAGAAAATATAGGCAGCAATTTTTTTAGCAGAGACGCGAGCGCTCGGCACAGTGCGGAAGAAAAAAGGACTTTTGAGGTTATGAGAAGTGCTAGTTGGAGAAATTAAAACTACCCCGGCTTGGGTATAAATTGGCAGGGTCTGTTTGCTTGCTTCACTGCTATAATGACCCACAACAGCAAGTAAATCTTGATACTTTAACAAAGCTTGGGCAATGTTGCGGGCACTATTTCCCACTTTGCTATTGTCACGATTACTATCATCGGCGATAATAATCCGCAGGGGCATACTGTTTTTCAGCGCCTGGGTCTGAGCTTGAGCTGCACCCCGTAGTATTTCCAGACCTTTGAAAGTACCCCGTTCAAGAGGAACCGCAACTGCTATGGTGTAAATCTGGTCTGGGCGAAATTGCGTTTGAATTTTGGCGTTGTTGAGGTAAATTAAAGTTTCTGGATCTGGTTCCTGCTGAAAAGCAGTCTCAAATAAACCCGCAGCAGCCGCAAAATTTCCGTTACCATACTGCTCAATGGCTAATTGCTTTTCGCGTGGAGGCTGACCATTACCCCAAAAGCTTCCAGGAATCAGGCTTTCTTCACCACAACTGAGATGATCAGCTGCAATATTATCACAAGTTCGCGGACGTGTTGCCTCATAAATATATTTTGCACCCAGGGTGAGCAATAAACTACAAGCAGTAATTAGCAAATATTTTCGCCATAGCAACTGTGGATGCTGCTGAATATTCTCAATCTTATCTAAAATCGCTTGAGTTGTTGCTGGACGATGTTGTGGATAAATATCCGTCATCGTTTGCATCAGAGAAATTAAGCTTTGAGGAGTTTTTTTATCTTTAATATATTTAACCCAATTTGCCGAATGAACACGGTGATCATGTGCAGGGTCAATACCTGTTAGTAAATAAATAAAAGTCCGACCCAAAGCATAAAAATCTGATGATAAAACAGCATGTCCATTTATCTGTTCTGGTGCAGTATATCCACTGGAAACAATTACAGTCACAGGCTGATTGTTAACTATCGTTTGTGTGACTTTACGCGCAGTTCCAAAGTCAATTAAAACCAATTTGCCATCAGAGCGAAGCATAATATTTGCTGGCTTAATATCCCGATGAAAAAAACCATTATCATGCACAAATCGGAGAATTTGCGCTAGTTGCTTCAGCCAATCTAAAGCTATTTTATAGGATGTGATACATTCATTGTTAGATAGCCAAGTTTGTAAATTTTCACCTTCAACTTTCTCCATGACAAAACAGCGTAATGGACGACCGCTATTTAAAACCAGGGGAAAGACAATTTCACCAACAGGTAAACCAGGATGTTGTAAGCTTGTGAGTATCGATACTTCTTGCTCAAATAGTCGCAATAAATCAGGCGTAACTTCTTTTAGCGATTTGAGAATCTTGGGTTTATCCCGTTCTAGTAAATCTTCGATTTCAAATACTTCTGTATATCTAAAAGCCTCAAGTTGCAGGGGATATGTAAGTCGGTAGCGATTTTGCAATAAAAGTGGCGTTCCACAAGATTGACATACTGCACAATTATCAGGATTTTCTCGCTGCGAACAATCTGGATTAATGCAGTATGCCATACATTCAGGATGAGGAAACGTATATATACGTATTTTAAAACCACAAGCTGTAAAAACAAGTGGTTCTCGTTACTTTCTTTCAAAATTTGTACTAATACTCTGTAATTGAGTTCCCAAGTCCTATTTGTCAAGCTCAGTTTTAGCTCAGTTACGCAGTGAACTAAAACTTAACTAGAATATACCAAATAATTCAGCGAAATTACTAATATACCCAAGCATTACAGAGGAAGGAATTTATGAAACGTTTCATCTCAACTGCTGCTGCTACGGTGACATTGGTGCTTTCGTTATCAACCCAAGCAATGTCTGCGCCGGGACACACCCGCGACTCAATTAAAGCTTCTCCCATGACAGCTTTAAACAAAGAATCAAAATTATTGTTATTACCAATTCCTGCTCAAAATGCCGAAACCTACATGAAGCAAGCCTTTTTACGTTTCCAGTTGGGAGATTTTAAAGGTGCAATTGAGTATTTAAATCAAGCCATCCAAATTAATCCTAACTATGCCACAGCGGCTCTTCCGTACTTAGCGTGCTGAATTTATTAAAAAATCAGCTTGAAACCCTTGCAGAGCTAAGATAATAGCCATTATTTTCTGTATTTTATATCATATTGCTAAAAATTAAATTATGAACGCCTGTAAGCCTTACTTTTAAAGCAAATTTATAAACTTTAATTAATAATTAAGCACGCTAAGTACGCAAGAACCAAAATTCTGGGATGGGGTTGGACATTATTTCTCATTGCTGGAGTTGCAATTAACCAAATTTCGCCTAGTTCAGTTCTACTAATTGATAAAAGCTACTGTTCATCTGAACAATGGGAAATAGTTGCACAAGCTTACGAACAAATCTATCAAACTTCTCAACTTCGCACAGTCATTCTATTTAACGATTTGAGCCAAGAAAAATTGTCACCCCCACCAGTTCCATCATTGATTCACAAATTAGCCACCTACGGGCGTCCGAACTTAAAACTGCAATCTCAGTTACAACAAACTTACCCCAAAGCTCAATTTTTGAGTTGCAATTCTAGCAGATAACTACTTGTTAAACCCGCAGAAACCCACCCTCATCAGTCAACAGTTATCAGTTAAAAGTTTTGATAACTGTTAACTGTTGACTGTTCACTGATTTAAGGGGGGTTAGGGGGGATAAATGAGCGCAAAGATACCGCCAACAACTTTTAAAACAACCTCTAAGTCCTACAGTTAACCAAACAAACGCTGCACACATTTGAGAATCACTGGCTGTAAAAAAAAGCGCTCCTTATCATCTTCTTTTATCGTTTCTACTAATGCGCGGCGTTTCAAAGATAGAAGCGCAGCCAAAATATTTCCGGTTGATTCATGGTTGCCAAGTTGTAATTTTATCTCCTCGCGAGTCAATCCTTGGGGCTGGGTTGCTAAACATTTAAGTAGGGTTTGTTCCCAGGACGAAATATGCTTTAACCATTGCGTTACCAGTGGCTCAAATTCACCAGCTACTATAGTTCCTGAAGCTAAAAAATCTCCCACATTTCCAGCAAATAATTCGTGAATTAAATTGGCTACCATGTTTAAAAATAGCGGATTACCACCATATTGATTAACCAAAGTCATCCACTGTTGGGCATCAAAAATTAGTCCATGATGCTGTAACAGTTCAATTGCACCTTCCATCAGTCCACCGAGAGGGAAAATTACTGCACCATTCGCTGTTAAAGTATTTAATCCTGCCGGTTGTTCGCGACTGGTTAAAATCACACAACTAGTATGAGCAATTTGCACTACTGAACGCAGAAACTCAGCATATGCTTCATATCCTAAACGATATTGTCCGGCGCGATCGCCCCCTAAAATACCGTCCCAACCATCAAAAATTACCAGAGTTTGCGGGGGTAAAGATGGAACTGAATCCGGGTTTGGTGCTGTCAGATGAAACGAAAACCACTGCGTTTGTTGAAACTTAGATTGCAAAGCTACAGCCAGTTTAGCCGCTACAGCAGTTTTACCTATACCTCCCATCCCCGTAATTGCAATCAGGCGCGTTCCTTGCTCAATTTTCTGCGTGAGGGACGCCAATTCGTAACCCCGCCCAAAGAACAAAGTAATGTTAGGGATTTGGGTTGTACTAGATACAGAATAATTCAGAGAACGTTCCAGCAAATCTTGCCAATTTAGCTGCAAAACTTGACAAAACACTTTAAATACAGACGCATCAATCCCATCACCTTTCAGGAAGCGTTTCCATGTCGGTAAAGATACACCAGCCGCAAATACATCCGCATTTTCCCAGTCACGATCTGGGACAAGAATTTGACTTGCAGCTTCTAACCAACGCGGATCATCAATCGTCCAACCTTTTTCTTTACGAGCTTGTTTGACAATTTGCAGTCCAGTTAACGAGAGTTTGAGGCTAGGCATTGGACATTAGTTAGAGTGTGCATCAAATTTGTCAAGCTCAATTTTAGATCAGTTCGGCACTGAACCGAAAGTTAACTAGAATACGCAATTCAAATCAGTGATAGTAAAGACATCACCTGAGATATTCCACCGTTCTCAATAATCTTAGGGTGTGTACTGTCCACAACCTAAAAACCAGCATTTGAATCCCTAATCCCCAATCCCCAATCCTCAATTTAACTTCTGGAGTAAATTAAATGCTGAAGAAAATTATCCGCAGGATTTTTCTATTTTGCGTCGCTCTCTTTCTCACCATTGGGCTTGCTATTAATCATGCTAATGCTCAAGTACCACCTTTCTATTGGGATTTTATTAACGTTGATATTGCTGTTCAAACCAACGGTGATATGTTAGTCACTGAAACTCAGAAATATACATTTACCGGAGATTATAAAAATCAACGTTTTCGCTATATTCCTCTCGACAAAGTAGACGAAATTACTAATGTATCGGTGTCCGAAAATGGTCAAATATTGCCATCGACCACAGGTAGTGAAAATAATCAATTGTGGATTCGTTGGGAACACGAACTTAAACCGCCTGAAAGCCATACTTTTGTTTTGCAATATCGTGTAGTTGGTGGGTTGCACGTCGATAATGAAACCGCGCAGGTATACTGGAAAGCCATCTTTGCTGACCGGAAAGCTGCTGTCAAACAAGCAAAAGTAAAAGTTAAATTCCCTGAACAAGTAGCTAACAATATCAAAGATTTCCAGAGTTTCGGAATACCCGCAAATGTCCGCCAAGTCGATGCCAAAACCATAGAGTTCGTTGCTAAAGAAGCTATTGAACCACAGCAAGAGTTAGAAGTTCAGGTAACATTTACTCGTGCAAGTATTGATGTAAAAACTCCCCAATGGCAAAGCTCAGGCTCGTTAAATGGTTCTCTTTGGTTTTGGATTATTGGGACATTCCTTTTCATAGGGACACTGCTACTTAGTTCGATTTCTGGCGGTTCTTCTAGCGGTGGCGGTGGTGGCGATGGTGGCGGTGGTGGCGGTGGTGGCGGTGGCGGCGGTGGTGGCGGTGGCGGCGGTGGTTAATCACCATACTTGAGGGCGCGCAAGACATTGCGCCCCAAAAGCACCTGTAGTGAACAGACCTCTTGCAAAAGTCCCCTAACACCCCACCCCCAGCCCCTAAGCGCTTGCGCTTAGGGGAGAATTTGCTTTAGCGCGGGGTGGGGTTTTTATTGTTTTATTTATCCCCAACCCCCCTTAAAAGGGGGGTAAAAACCGTTGGATGGGGCGCAAGGCCTGGATGGGGGGCTGGAGGGCGCAAGGCCTGGATGAGGGGCTGGGGGGCGCAAGGCCTTGCGCCCCTACTATTCCCTAATTTCTTGTCAACAATCAACTAGAGGTTAGTTGTCGAATTAAGGCGACTGTTGGATAGTCATCTGATGCGTAATCTGCTAATAATCTTTGTTTAGTTGCTTCGTTAACTTCCAAATTACCATCCGCATTGAAGTAGCAAATTTCTTCTTTATATCCCCAAGATAAGAGTTTTTCGCAGAGTTTCTCAGCAACAATATTTTTAATATTCAGTTCTGGTTGTAGACATTCTGGATGTTGTAATAACCAATAGATTGTTTCTGGCTCAGTTTCCACAAGTTGACTGACCGCAATTATCAGAATTTTGCGAATATGATGAGGACTGGGAACGAAGGTCAGGAAATCTTTGAAGGTATGGATAGCTTGAGGATTATGGCTCTTGAGTAAAAGAAGAGCAATATTGATTAATTGCTGAGTACGTTCTGAAGAAATAGGCATTTTAATCAGCACATATTATACTTTAATAACCGATTGGCAATGTCGGATGCCACTTGGTACTGATGGCAACTTAGAATAAAGTACTTGCAGCAAAAGTTTCGGAGAAAACGGTTTTAATAAAATCTCTTTGTCATGGAGGTAATTATGCCAATTTGGAATATTTTCTACTTCAGCTTCAGTCATCAAAATAAAAGGTATTTCTATTTCTAAATTTTGCTGGATTCTTTGCCTTAATTCTAATCCATTGGCATCTGGAAGCCTATAATTACACAGAATTATATCTGGTTCTTCCAATCTAGTAAGCTCATATCCCTCCTGAGATGTCATGGCAATTAGCGCACAGAATCCATGCAATATTAGCCACTCTTCTAGAAGTTCTAATAATAAAAAATCATGCTCAATTACGAGAATCTTATACATATTGTAATCAAAACTGATGAGGTTTACTCTCGCCGGCTCTTAACCTACGCAGTATTGCCATCCGTTGGGTGGGGATTTTGAACTATTTTGTTTATACTTTAAAAAAAATTTGTGAATTATCTGTGAATTGCCAAAAAAAAATTAAAAATCCGGACACGCGGACTTACTTACTTCCGGGTGGACGTAGTACCGTAGCACTGTTTCAGTGTCGTCTCCAATCCAATAGGCTACCTTATCTGGTGTCGCTCCAAGTGCGATCGCCCAAGTGGCGAATGTGTGCCTAGTGGAGTACGGCTTTAAATAGGGAACCCCCTTGCACTCTAAGTCTCGGATGACGCCTGGTAGTCCGTCCTTGCTTCTATTCCAGGCGTAACCCAGTAGAGTGCTACACACAGGGCGTCCCCGAATCGTTGTAAAAACATAAGATTCCTCGGTTCGGGATGCGCTGAGGGATACGAGCAGCGAATGGAGCCTGGAATCACTGCTGCATTGAAAAATCCTGGTTTTGCGATTTTTGGTGCTTTTCTCTAATCCCAAGAGATTTCTTGATTTTGAAAAAGTGATAAATTGACAGCATGGACTGATATCCTTCCAGAGCAATGCGAACGCTTCCCCGTGTCTACAACCTGTCCAGAAGAGGAATTTGATCAGGCTTGCGTAGTGTTTGTGTTGCTCGTGGTCTTCAAACGATTGAATAATCAAATCACGCTGATCGATGCTGAATGCCTTGCAAGCGCCACTGCTACCTTTTGGCTTCTTGATCTTGAGATTGGCGAACGGGTTGGACTCGATCAATCCTTCATCGACTGCCCACCTACAACATTGGTCGAATCGCAACAGATAGCGCCATGCCATCAACTGGCTCGTATTCTGTACAAGCCAGCTTCTGATTTTGGCTGCATGAGCTAAAGATTTTGTCGGCAGGCGTCTAATAATATTGCCGACTACATTGTAGTTAGCATAAATTGTTGTTGGCTCCAATTGGAGAGATTGAAATTCGACAAAGAGTTTCCACAGATGCCCCATGTCATATTGCTGGGGCTGGGAAATGATGGGCGCGGTGAATGCGGACATAACCGGTTTAACGTAGCGCGAAAGTCCCCACCTTCAGCGTACTCGCAAGGTGGGGATGAATAGCGGGCTGCGACGATTGCATCTATGACCAAAATCGACCGCAAGGTTGATAAGGGAATGGATGTATGAGGAGTAGCCATTCATTCATTTGGGGATTCTTGAGATTGTATATATTGCTTGATTTTTTCAATTGGTGCGCCGCCAGTAGAAGAGACATAATATGAACTAGACCAAAAAACAGGTTGACGATAAAAATTAGATAGATGTTCTGAGAATTCTTTCTGAATAATTCTGCTTGATGCTGATTTTAGACTACCTACAAGAACGGATAAGTTGTTATCTGGGTGGAAATCAACTAGCAAATGAACATGATCCACTTCGCCTGAAAACTCGATTAGTCTGCACTTGGTTTTTCTACAGACATTTGCAAATATTTCTGGCAACCGTTCCAACATTGAAGCGGTTATTGTTTTGCGTCTGTACTTGGTTACAAACACAAAATGTT
This sequence comes from Gloeotrichia echinulata CP02, assembly GCA_038087035.1. NCBI lineage: Bacteria > Bacillati > Cyanobacteriota > Cyanophyceae > Nostocales > Gloeotrichiaceae > Gloeotrichia > Gloeotrichia echinulata. The sequence goes on from CP051187.1 coordinate 3,128,381, forward strand.
GGCGAATAGAGAAAACAGAATGAGAGCCTTTTCTGGGAAGAACTTGACCAAAGAGGCGGAGGGGCAGGGAGCAGGGAGCAGGGGGAGCAATCCCTGTCCCGTTCGCGGAGCGTCTCGCAGAGAAGCCGTGAAGCGGAGCGGAACATGGGTATCTTCGCGGAGCGTCTCGAAGAGAAGCCCCGCCCTTCTAGGGCGCTCTTACTGGGGCGGAGTACAAGCTCCGTCTCAGTTTTCCCCCTTGCTCCCTGCCCCCTGCTCCCCTGCCTCTTTTGACAAGCCTATAGGTCAACTGTAATATCATAGAATAAATGTAAAAAGGAGGCAAATAAATCAGTGGCTACAAGACGGATGACTTTCAGGTTATACCCAAATAAGCAGATAGAGAAGTCTTTGCGGTATCACCGAAAGCTCCATAAAGACTTGTATAATGCTGCTATTTATAACAGATTCACTCAATATCAAAAGTTCAACCACAAGGTTGATTATTTTGAACAACAGAATTGTTTGCCAGAGTTCAAAGAAGTTTGGATAGAGTATAAAGAAATCAATTCACAAGCTCTACAAGCAACTTTAAAACGTGTTGATTTTGCTTTCCAACGCTGGTTTGTAGGATTGGGTAAACGCCCTAAATACAAGTCAATTCGCCATTATTCTGGTTGGACATATCCAGCTAAAACTGGTTATTCTGTAGAATCTAATGGCGAAAATGGGTATTTGAATCTGTCTAAAATTGGACGAATTCAAATGAGGGGTAAAGCTAAGTATTGGGGTAAACCAACTACTTGCACAATTGTTTACAGAAATGGTAAATGGTACGCATCAATCACAATTGATGCTTTAGACCAAGTTCTCAAGCCAGAAATTTTACCAACGGGTGCTATTGGTATAGATTTAGGATGTAAAGCAGCATTGTCAATTACTGATGGCGAAAATCATCAACAGATTGAAGCGCCAAAGTTTTTGAGGAATGCTGAACAGAAAATAAAAAAAGCGTCTAAAGAGAAGAGACGCAAACGCGCACCAAATAGAAAGAAAAAAATTAAAGCTTCTAGAAGATGGAAAAAATCCCAAGCTAAGGTTAGCAAGATAACTCGCAAGGTTGCTAATCAAAGACAGAATTGGGTGCATCAAGTTGCAGCAGAAATAGTCAGCGGTAATAGCTTCGTTGCAACTGAAAAACTAGAAGTAAAGAAGATGACCAGCAAGGCTAAAAAAGGTAAGCGCAAGAAGCAAAAATCGGGTTTGAATAAGTCAATACTTGACGTAGGTTTTGGGATGCTACGCGATACTGTCAAATACAAAGTAGAACAAATTGGTGGTGTATTTGTAGAAGTTCCAACCCTGAAGGTAAGGCCTAGCCAAACCTGTCCAAAGTGCGGTCATCAACATAAGAAAACACTTGATATTAGAGTTCACGAGTGTGGTGTTTGTGGATACCGTCAGGACAGAGATATTGCTGCTGCCGAGGTAATGCTTTACTGGGCTAAAGGCACTCTACCGGAGTCAGGAACTGGCTTCGTAGGCGCAGAGCCATCTAGCTCTACTTCATGTACTCGCAAAAAAGCGGGAAGCATGAAGCAACTAGGGGCAAAGAAGCGTCAAAAATCTACAGAAAGCTTTGCTAGAAACGAACTGAGGGACGTAGAAACCCACAGTTCAGGCGGAGCCAACTGTGGGTAGTTCATAACGGTACCTTTCTAGCGTGGGGTCGAATTGCCCAAGAGCAATGTCATTGGCGATAATGTCTCGCCGAACTCTTACCAATTCTCTGTTTTTCTTGGTATCCTTCAGTCGGGTAGGTAACTGGAACTGTTTCGGGTATCCCCTTACCCGAAACCGAAGCCAAAGGTTATTGGATCGCTTGTCTACAGCGATCCATTTGTTTTCTTCATCCATCACTCAATAAGCAAGAGAGTCGTTAGTTGAACCTGGCAGAGCAAGTAGCTGGGAGGAATGTAGAACCCCCACACTCAAGGTACTCCTTGAGTGGGAGTGTCAATCCTCGACCACTCGGTGAGCAAAAAACCGCTGAGGTTCTGTGAACCTGCCATTTTTTGTGGGGAATTTTACCCATATCCACAAATGATCCTGTTTTTCAACAACTCCTTTCCTCGCTACTGGCTGCTTGTTTTTGTAGCCATCGCAAACAATGACCACATCGCCTAGTGGATAATTGGCGGATGGCGAGTCATAGCAGGCGCGGAGATCCTGCAGCCTAACTCGCTGGGGCGTCCCTTCGCTGGGCTTTACCAGCGCTTCAGGTTTTTTAAAAAACTCTCCTTCTTCCACAATTTGGATAATTTTGACTCTTCCGCGAAATTCTCCTGAGTAGTAATATTGTCCTTCCGCAAAGAATGGAGTCCTGGTGATGTCTATTCCCGTCAACTTCCTATCCAGTCCTAGCGAAAGCATCTCGGCATGGGTTAGCGCCTGACATTTGGAGGCAGGGTAGCTGCCGAATAATTGGCTTTTGTCTCCCCCGTCAAGGATTAAAATTCCGTCAGAGTGTCCAGTAACTTGCGCGAGATTTTCTCCATGTCTCACCCAGTTTCCTCTTGGGAATTGCTGCTCAATCGCCTGTAGTCGTTGCTGCGCTTGGTTTTCGAGTTCAGAGTTAGCGTTGTTTTCTGAGTTTTTGATTTCTGATTTCTCTGAAATTTCATCATCACCATCATCAAAGCCCTGATCGCCTTGCGGTGACTGCTGTTGAGGGTGATGATCAATCATCATCAAGCCATCATCACCATCATCACTTTTGTCTTCTATCTCCGGGGCGGTATCAAGCTCAGTCTGTGCGATCGCTTCACGGGTGATGATGGGTGATGATGTTTGATCATCACCCTCATCGCCTTGCTGGACAAGGGGTTTAGCCTCGGATTCCAGCGCGGTGATGATGTTTGATGATGTTTGATCATCGCCCTCAAAGCCTTGCCCACTCGAAATCCTGGGCGATGTGATGATGTTTGATGATGTTTTTGGAGATGAATAATATTTGCCTTCCCTCAGAGTAATTAATCCCAGTTCTTGTATGGCACTACAAAGGCTCTCAACTTCTGTTGTTGGTTTTTTTCGTAGAGAATATATGCCGGATCTGATTTCTCTGACCGCCACCCCGTCTCGTTTGTCAATGAATTCCTTTATTTTAAGCAAATCACCTGTCAACTCTTGGCAGTTGGCATTATAGAGTAATTTCGCTTGATTTAAATAGAAATCGGTTAACGCGCAAGCGCTGTACATGGTCATGCCGCTAATCATCTGTTCCGGCTCGTGTCCCGCCAGTACAGCGTTGACGATGTGCAGCCATAGCCCCAATCGAGCAAAATAACTTTGAATTTTGGGGTAAACAGCCCTCATCCCCGGATGGGTCTCCGCTATCTGCTTATCAGTCAGCCAGCGATGATAAGTCTGAAGAACTCCCTTTGCTCCATCGGTCAAGAAATAATCCCTCTCTGGTAATTTGCCTATCTGCCGATATAAAGTTGTTAGAGATTCTTCTAGCATCTGCCCGGCGTCATCGTCATCCTTGAATAAATTGATGTAAGCAACCTCGCCCGGAACAAGACAGAACAGCCAGCGCGCAAACTCTCCTGTGTAGTCGCTAAAGCTTTGCTGTCCAAGGAATTTAGAGAGCGTCTCCGGCTGAGTATTCCCGGTGCGGCTGATAGCGGATTGCTTCAAAAACAATGATTCGCTAGAAGTATCTTTCAGGATACTGCCGCCATTAAATTCGCTTAAATCTATCTCCAAGTCATCCCCCTTTCCGTTGCGGTACTTGTTTCTTCCATTGATAAATGATGACCATTCGTCCCGATAGTTCAGCAATCCTCTAGGGTTCTCTGCGTGAATTTTGATTCGAGTTTCTGTAGTCGTCCCTTGAACAATAAAGCGTTGACGCGGTGGCGGTGGTGTAGGCGGCTCTGAATCAGAATTCTTTTTGTAGCTTTTGAGCGCTTGCTCGAAGTCGTCTTGAGCTAATTTCCACCACTTATATTCTTCAGCCTCTAGTTTGGTCAGGGGCGAAATGATCACTTCTTGGGACGGAGTTTTGAGCCGCCCAGTTGGGGCAACGATGCAGCTCCAAAAAATTGCGGGTTGAGTGAACTTCGCACCCGGCTTCACAACAATTCTGGCCGCGCTCCCCATTCGTGACCCAGCAACCGGGATGAGGGTTGTGATCAAGTTTTCAACGCTGGTAGGCATTGCATCCGCGACTTTTGTAAGCAGATCCGCGAATCTACCGCCGTCACCCCAGAATAAATCCCGTGGCTTAAGCCTAGACTGTTGTGCCTTTAATAGCTGGGGGATTTGTTGTCCCATCTCCAACCGCTCTTCTATCCCCTGCCGTTCACGTACTAGGGCAAAGTATGTGCGTCGAACGTCTGCGGTACTTCTGCCAAAATTATCTGCAATTTCTGGGAGCTTAATTTCTACGTGAGATTTTGGTAAATCCTGGTCGATAAGCTTGTTGAGTGCGTTAATCACTGCCTGTGAAACATCAACTGGTTCCAGGTGTTTTGGCAAGGGGCTGGTATTGGCAGAATGGATGTTAGTTTTTGGAGGTTGGTTGTTGGACTGTCCCTGGCGCTGCCATGCTTTAACGCAATTCTCTAATGCATCATCAGTCAAAGTGGCGGTTGGGTTGTCTTTCTCTGCTGACTTCCAGATTGCATCGGACTCCCAGTCGTCCAATGGGGGAGAACAATGGGCACAAAAATTATCAAATAGCGTCCGGGGATGTCCATCATACCTATGCCCTAGGTGATTCAACCTTGTTGCTGTACCGATTAAATTCCGGGACAGCTTTGTACCAGCCACGTTGCGACCGGGCGAAATTTGCCCTCCGTCAATGAGTGCGCGATCGCTCTTGGATAAGCACTCGTAAAGTGGCACATCCCCAGTGGGTAAAGGTATTGTCGGCGCAGTCGTGGATTTTTTATGTGAAGGGATGAGTTCGCGTAGATGGGAGAGGGCGTAGGTCTGCCCTGACTGAGAGATTATTGTTACTTGCTTACCAGTTCCTGCATGGACACAGCCGGCTAGTCTCATTACTCGTGAGGGGTTTTTTAATGAGCGGTCGGCGTCGGCGTATTCAAGCAGGTCGGACTGGAGCGATCGCCATTCCTCTACAGTAATTGGACAATGAAAAACCCAATAACTGTGGATAGACTTGCCGCCAGTATCAATCTGAAAAGTTGGCTCAGGCAAATTCAGGGACTGCCACAAATCACGCTGGATGTCCTTACTGAGGTTATCGTGTTCATAAAATATAGCCCGACAGTTCTGTACTTCTTTATCGCTATGCCCACCGTTAACAACGACGTAGCAGCCACGTCCTTGCGATTGCCAATCTGACACGGTTACTGTTAGTTGATTGATATTTTTGATTGTTGCTTTTCTGCCTTTATCACTTGATTTATTGGGGTGCGTGGATGGCAGGAAGCCTCGTAAATAAATGGTTTGGTCAAAAAAATCGGCTTGCTTGGTATATCCAAGTAGTTCAAGATGTAATAGCGATTGTTTAATATCAATATCTGAGAGGCTTGTAATTTGTGAATTTCTAGTTGGAGCGTTTACCATGACTAGTTTTCGCCTCCAATTAGTGTTAGAATTAGACCACAATTATTGATTTTTGATGGATTGGGGGGATGCGCGAACATTCGCCCAATTTTATTTTTGTACTTATTCATGTGTCCTCTATTTTGTATTGATTGAGTTGGTATTTTTTCTACTGAGTGATGTTTTTGGTCGGCTAAGGAACGCAATTTAGGCATTACTGTTTTTTGAGATTGTGACAATTGCATCTCCCGTGTCTGTCTTCTGTCATACATATGGTGGGGTTGGGTTTAGGTAAAGGTATGCCGCCTCTTTGTACGTCCTGCCTCCAGAAATGCGGACGTATGCTATTGCGCCCAAATAGATAATTTCTGGCTGGACTGGAAGCTCAGGGATATTAGTTTGAAGGACGGGCGTACCGTTGCCGTTGAGTAAAACAATTTTCATGGATGGAATATAGCAAGCAGATATAAGTCTATTGGGTTATCGACAGCGATCGCACAAAAAAAAGTCGCTCTGCTATATGCAGTGCGGCTACTCCTGTGGTTTGATAGTCAAAAAATAAATCTGTTGCTTAAGAGCCTGTACCTCTTGTACAAAAACGGCTTCTATCGTTTCGCTTTCTTGCAGTCGCGCCTCAAACTGTTGCCGATTTTCCTGCAAATGAGTCAAAAACCTTTTTTCTATTAGTTCGAGACGCTCAAGGATTTTCCCATTACTAGCGCATCCCTCGCAACTGCCGTGCCTAGTACTATCCTCTCTTGCGCTATCAATCTCAACAATTCCGAGCGAGTTAATCCCATCGACTGGGCTATCCTCTCCATATTCTCCCAGTCTTTCTCGCTCATCCTTACATTCACCGTTTTTGCGTCGTCCGCTAATGTTTTGGGTCGTGCCATTTAATTCATTCACTAACTACAGCCTCATTTTAGCTTTGCAAATTTTTTTTGTATACACGAAACTATTGGCATGTTTCGTCTTTGCATTATACTACCATTAGTTACGCAAAGACAGAATAAAAAACATCTCCCCCCACGCCTAGACCTTGCGTGCCCCGGAGAAAGCCCCGCACCACGGAGGGCGCGTGCCTCCGTGAGGAAACACCCTAGCCCAGTTCACTCCCCCAAGAGGAAGATATGTATGAAGACCGAATTAAACGAATGATTAGACACCGCAGTCACCAGTTAAGCAAGCATAAAAAAAACTCGTATCGGACTACTCCGGCACGAGCCTAGGGTTGATAATCTATTTCTAGTCCAGACTGAGCTTTTTCTAAAAATTCGATCCTTGACTCAAGGTAAGCAACCTCTTCTTTCTTAACCGCCAACTGATGGCGACAGTCATTGATCAGCTGGCGATAGATTCCCCCAAGATCGCTTTCTCGTTTGCTGGAGGTTGTTGTACTTGCTGGGAGCTCCTTGCAAATATCTCTACTATTTCGGATCGACTGATGTTCATTTCCGTGGCCATCTTGTCCAGAGCCTCTACAGACGATGCAGTCAGCGCTATACTGACCCTCATCTTTGGTTCGTCGTATTTGCCGTGCTTCTTTTTGACCATTGTTTAAGGGGTTCATGATTCTTACACAAAATAGTAACACTGTCTCTTATACAAGATGCAACACAAGTTTCTTTGGTAGATGGTATCATTTTTCTTGTACAAAACATGTTGCATTTCTTGTACAAGATGCTATCATACTTTTATTCTTGTACAAGACGCAAGATAATTCTCCCCCACGCCTAGACCTTGCGTGGCACCCGGAGAAAGCACCCGCACACTTGGCAGCGCGTGCCCCCGTGCGGAAACAACCTAACCAAACCACCAACAGAAAACACCTATGGAGATACAAGAGAGACTGAACGAACTGAATTTTGAGGAAGCTTTTGAGATCTGCGGATTGATCTGCTTTTCCTTCAGGGATGGCACAACAGTAAAGACCATCCGGGATGAGATGAAGGACGAATGCATAACTTTCCGTGAATTAGCTGCAGAAATCGATAAATTACAGCCTCTTGAGCAGTTGCAAGTGGTTGTCAGTCTGTGTACCAAGAAAATTGATCCGCTTGAGCTTAAGTTTCTAGCGAATGATTAGACTGATCGACCAAACGAAAACGAAAGAACAACACTAGTAACTATGTACTAACTAATGACTACTAATCCAAAGAAATTTATTCTTCTCAAAGAGGCTGATGAATCGATGATCATCAACCTAGAGTCTGTGAGTCAAATAACGAGGGATAACATCGGTGAGGTTTACGTTTTTTACAAAGGTGACGCCAACCCCTTGCATCTAACTGAAGATGCCAGCATTTTCTGGAATTACATTGCTCAATATTGTTTGGACTTAAGGGGGGTAAATGACTCAATATTTGGTTAAAGCTTGCACGGATCTTGAAGACGCACAGATGATAGAGCTTGTGGCTGCTCTTTGTGTTGCTCAAAGAGACGAAACCACTATTTCTTATCAACTAGATTCCGTTCCTTGTCAAATAGATGGGAGATCTTCGACGATTCCTAGCAGCTTAATTAAAGAGATGGATTTTTGGATGGGCAACTTATCAGCCCCTGAACAAATAGATTTTTTGAAATCTATGATCATCCCAATGCTGGAGAAACTCGAAGAGAGTCTCGGTAACAGCCAAGGAGGCGCATGATGAAGCCAGATCTTCTCGTCCAAGGGAAACGATACACTTATCAGTCAAAAACAGTCACCTACTGTTATAGATATTCCGTCCAATTTTCACGGTTCGTTTTTTTTGGAAGAAACTATTGGCTAACTCTCCCCTTGCGTATTGTTGAAAATGATGTTTCTGAAAAAACCTGAAAAATATGCAAAACACAGAAGATTCACACGACTCAGACTCCATAGTTTTTGCGATAGCCTTCGCAATTGCTTGTGACTTCAGCGCTACTGCGTTAGGAGAAGACTGGAAGAAACTGCAAATTATGATCATGGAACAAACTTTCAAGTTAATTGAATGCCTGTCTCCCGAAGAATTGCTCCACTGGATGGAAAAAAAACTGCCGCCACCAGCAGAACAACCGACAGATGCCCAAAACACTCAAGTCCGTTCATATTCCTAAAGCGCCGCACTACGGACACAACAAGATTTGCGGTAAAACGACGGAACGCTTGCAGCACAAAGATTAAACCATTTTTAAAGCCATGAAAGCCACAGGCACTGCTTCAGTATACGGATACGATTATCCCTATCACAGCGAACACGCAAAACCCCCCGTCCAACCGCGAATACTCAGCCACCAACACTCAACCCACAGGAACGTCCGCAGCAGAGGCAGTTTAGTCCTATGAGCAGTTTTTAGTTGATTCATGGAAGCCACGAACGCAAAGATAGTGATTATGTCCCAACCTGTCGAATCGTTGATACAGCAAGCATGGGAATTGCTTTCTGAAATCCAATCCCATCCCCAGGTCAAGCATCTGGAGTATAGTCCTGACGCGACTATTGGTGATGCCTTGCAAGCGCTAGTTGAGTTGCAATCAGAGATTGATGATTCCCCAATGCCAGAAAAATATTTCGTTAGCGCAAATAACCCATTATCAGATGAAGAAAACAACGATGGACAAACAAATCCTTGATGAAAATACTGGACTTTGGTTTACAACATTTGTTGCATTAACTGAGGGCGGATGCCCGGAATACCAAGCAGCAGCAGCGGCTGACATCGTAGCTACAGACGATTACTCAATTGATATGCAAGGCGGTAGATCCGAAGCCGAACAAGAACTAGTTAAATCTACGCTGAAATACTTGCAAGGTAGTGATGATGCTTGATGTAAACATTCGAACAATTGTATTTAGCAGTCTGGTGATTAGTAGCGCTGTATTCGGCGGTAACAACTTCGGAAACATTCAATCACAATTTGGCAATGCGCGGGAAATGCTAGCCACTGAAACTGCTAGGAATGGTGAACTTCAAGCAACAATTATTAGCTCTGAAAATCAAGCCAAAATCGCTGAACAGCGCTATTCAAATGGGTGCTTAATTCTGCTCTACAAAGGACAAATGACAGCACTTTCGCAAGGAAGTCCAGTTTATGACACCGTGACCGGAAAACCGTTGCCAAAGGGGACTGTCGTATGTGACGGCTATGGACTTACGGCAATTCTAGAGCCGCGTGATTTTGATGGCGATGGTAAATATGAGCCAGTGATTGCCCAAGAGGCATTTACAGGCGATTCTGAAGTGATTGGTAAAGCAATCAAAACTAATAGGAAGGTAGTTTATAAATGACAGTGTTTAACCCCAAGAAGTGGAAATTTAGCCTATCAAGATCCGGTCTTCAGATCTTGAACTTCTCAGCAGCAGCTTTGGCATTGTGGATTGCTTATTTAAATATTGGTCCGTATGCCTTCGCTGTCCAGAAGATAGGAACACGAGTGATTGACCAGGCGCTCATTCAAGGCTTTTATCAACTATGGTTTTTCGGCAAGATATTCCAGGCTTTTGGATTAATTTCTCACTGGCTTTTAGGCTTGCTAATTTGGTTCATAATTCAACTCGCACAAGTTGCCCCCATCCTGATAAAGCACTCTCGGAAGTACATGCGGAACGTAATCAATGACGCTAACAGTGGTGACGCATTCCAGATTAAAGATAATGATAATGCTGCATTGAAAGCATTGAAAAAAGCCTACAATCTACTGCCTTTACAAGGTATCAGAAAGGCTCGAATAGCTTCCAAAACAGCCTATGGCGTTGATGCTTGTCTCTGCTTGATTGCTTACCCTCCAATCGCGGGTGGCAATGTTTTGCAACTACTTTTTGCGCTGGCAATGGGGCAGTGGAGCCGCATTGACTGGGTAGCAGTTCTCCTTACGTTGATCACAATGCTTTGCATGGAAGTGTTGCTAGAAGGCTACCTTTGGTGGACTGAGACTGCCCGTTACATGAAATAGTTTGACCAAGAAACGCAAACGGGAGGGCTTGCTCCCTCCCATTTACCTCTCACCAACATGAGTAATTTTAACCCAATAAAACGAAGAACCGCTCAGGACTGGGAAGAACTAGCGGTTGAAAGTATCGAAAAAAGTGACAACAATTTTGGTGTGGGCGGGGCGATTGTTGCCGGCTTGGTGCTGGGCACGATCGCCAATCCCCTAACCGGAGTTTTGGGCGCAGGATTAATTTTATACGCCAGTTTTCGGAAAACCAAATCGGTAAACAATGCTGAAGAAGCAATCCGCGAATATAAATGTGTGGCACCGTTCTTGTCTGGCAACAATCTCGAAGACTATATCAGCCAAATCGGTCAGGACGAAGTAATGAAGCAGGTAACTTGGGCGCAAGAACGCGGCTATGAGGTATCCAGTGATGCCAAAAAACTTGTACCAAAGCAAGTAGCAGCACAACTTCAAACAAGCATTGTGGCTAGCGCTACGGCATCTATGGGGATGCTACAGGCGGTGTTTGCTGGTAGCTCTCGTGCCGAGGCATTGGGCAATACTCAATCCCCAACACCAAATGTCCAAGACTTAATATCGGCGATGGCAGTCCGCCCTCGAAACCATCTAATTGTTGGACAGCAGGGGTGCGGCAAGGGACTGATTGTGAGTAATGCCTTGAGCGCTATCAAACGAATAGCCCCCAAGTTGATTGTCTATTACATTGACCCCAAAGGGGATGACAAAGAAACTGGATATTTTGGCAACGTTGATGTACTGGAGCGAGGTAATGCCCTGCAATGGAAAGACTCTAAGACTATCGAGTGGTTTAAAGCCAAGTTTCAGGAGTTCATGCAATTGCCCTCGCCAAAGTTGCTCGTCTTTGATGAGGCAACTACTATCTCAATTTTGATCAAAAACGGGGGAGAAACTGGATGGTTGAAGGGTGCGATCGCCAAGTTGACCAGCTTAGGCGACTCAGGGCAGGCTTGGGTGTGGATCTTAGCTCAGAACTCGAACTGTGAAGATTTTGGGGTGAGCGGAGGACTGCGATCTCAGTTTACAGCTTTGGCTTTGGTACACGAATCCGGCATTACTTCTTACGAGGCAATGCGTTCGACGAAGTGGCTACCCATTAAATCATCGCCAGAAGAAATAATCCAATTATGTAACAGTTCGCCAGTTAAGCGCTGTTATTTTTATGGGCAATTTAACGATTGGCTGCCAATGCCTAAATTGCCTAACCCCAGTGGCTATGACCGCGACGGCATGAAGCATCTTGAACAAAGTTTCAATCAAGATTCGCGACCGCCAAAGCTATCAGAAATGGCTCAGAAATTGCTAGATTATCTAGTAAGAACTGGGCGCACAGAGGCATTGATCAAAGATGTTCAACCATCGTTTAAAGTCGGGGGTGAAAGGTTTAAGTCTGAGCAAATTAAACAATGGTTTTATGAAATTATCAATACTGGATTGGCTGTTTGGCTGGACGAAAACACCATAAAAATCAGACAGACAGACAGGACAGACAAGTAAGCAATAAATAGACAGACACCTTACGCAGTAAAGGACAGACGTGTCCTCTGTCTGGCAGACAGAAAACAGACAGAGGACAGACTTTTATGAAACTCTATACATATCCAAAAGCTCAATCATATTTTCAATTCTTTTGAGCTTTTCATAGTTCTGTGCCTCTGCTACTAAAAAACTTTTTTCTAGTTCCACTATCCTTTGCACCACAAGGTTATTTTGTTTATCGATAGCATCGTATATTGATTGATAGCCTCTGGCTATTTGCCAAAGCGTGCCAATCACAGCAATACTACCAACCAAAATCTCTAGATTTTCTTTCATGATGTAACACAAGTCCAGTGTACTCTGTAGTTTAAAATGCTATTAATAATCTCTTAATATCTATTGTAATTTTTCTTTCAAAAACTAAAACCCTCCTCTTTTCGTGAGAAGGGTTTTCTTTAATGACTTATTCAAAAAATAGGATTAAACGAACTGCCCTCTACTTACAACCCTTGCCCAATCTCGATTTAACAGTGTAAGCGGATCTCGATTGTCTAGGTTCATATTCACCAGGAAGAACCGATACAACTTCAACCCCGAATAACCGTTAGGAGCAGCACCAGTGGAGAAACTTGCTCTGCCCACTCTTGTTGCATTGGCGGAAAAATCTTGAGGATTGTCAATGCCTCTTGCGGCCAACACACCTCCAACATTACTAGTGGACCAGCGAATATTCTCCAAAGAAGTGCGTACCAGCGCAGCCTGTCCTGCGCTGGTACGGTAAAAGGCTAACTGGGCAAGCTTCCCATAGTCGCTTGCGTCCAGATTTACGGTAAACGTTTGAACGCTGGGACCCGCCCCGTTTTGCCTCCGAAAGGTCACAGCCGGACCGTTGGTCATGTTGATATTCAATAAGTCGGCGCCAACGTTGAATGTTCCGGCGTCTGCCAGCGTTGAAATCGTGGCACTCGTATTCCAGTTGGCGAGTGTTGGTAATTTGTAATAGGCTGTGATTAAAAAATTCTGGTTACTGAATATACCAGCTAGAGCATTGCTGATTTGCACAAATTGCCCTGCACCAGTTGTCGAAGATAAATCCAGCCCACCGCCTGCGTAGGTTAGTTGCCCTGTTGCAGTAACTACAACATTGGCGTTAACAGAGGATTCGCCAGTTAAATTGTTTAGCGCAGTTCCATTCGGGGGAGAGGCTACAAGACTGGAATAGCCGGTCTCGTCCCCCAAGTCAATCACTGCCCGTACCGAGCCGGAGCCATTTGCTTCCCTGATGAGAGCGTCTTTCGATAACAGGGGGAGATCCGTTCTCGTCGATGTAAACGGTACTTGAAACACTGTTATTTTTGGCATTTTTTTAGCTCACTAGCAGATCATAAAAACTACGAGAAAGAATGCGTCCGCCAGTTAAGGGTTCGGGATGTATTCCGTCTGCATTAAAAAATCGGTTATTTACATCGGGAGACGAGGATGAATACTCAGAAGGCGTAGCCGCAGACCCAAAATAATATTGCAAGTCTATAAAGCAGAGATTGCTATCAACGCAAAACTCCCTAGCCGACTGAGCATAAGCAGTCATTTTATACAGGTTTGTGGGACGCGTATTCTCTGGGGGTGTCGCGATCAATATATCTCTCCTAGGCAAAACGCTTTTAATATTTGCTACGATGGTTGCAAGGCTCTGGCGGTATTGCACCGGCGTCACACCTGCCCCCTGATCATTGGTCCCATGAAAAATGATGATTAGGTGAGGATCTAGGGTTTGTAGTTGGGCACTCCACTGAGACGCATCAACCGCAGCCCATTGAGATGTCCGACTGCCACTGCCTCCTAATTTGTGCAGGCGAGTCCCCGCCGAACTAGTGTTAAAATCTACACCTGCTAGGGAAACCGTTCCACTCTGAACTCTGATTCGCAGGATCGTAGGAGTGGAAGGCACAGTTAACGGAATAGTAGTTGTATTAGTGCCGGAAAGAGATATGGGGCTAGAAAAAGTTGCGCCATCATCCCATGAAATAGCAATAGAGCCGCCAGTCCCTTTGTAAAAGAGGTTTGCCGCATTAGTGCCGGCAGGGACGGATAGCCTAATGTAGTCGCCAATAGTGCTTGATGTCGCCAAAGACAAGCTTATGGCGTTGGTAGAGGATACATTGTATTCCCGCGTCCACGCTCCTATGATCTCAAACACACTAAGCAGATCGCTTCTCGCGGTTCTATCTAAGCCTACTGGCTGTGCAAGTGCTGTCCAGGTACTGACTTCAGTACCAAACCACGAGAACGAAATATAACCGACTCCAGCATTACCAGTAAGAGTTTGAAGTTGCTGTGCTAGCGATCTCGTGAAACGCACCTCACTTTGGGTATATGAATCACCGATTACCGCTACGCTCAAGACAGCAGGCTCTCCGAGTGATCGTTGTTGCAACTTCATCCGAGTTTGTCTCAGATTCCATTCCCCGTAGATTGGGAGTAAGGGATCTCCATACGGGGTCAAGCCTCTCTGTAACCTCAGACTCAAGCTTTCGCCAGATCCACGGGAAGATAGCAAGTCAACAGCAAGAGAGTCTGGCGAGAGCCTATGAAGAACATTCCCTAGCAGGTCTGTCATCACAGAACTTCCTGCGGGAGCAAGTTCTGTATCAATCGTCCAAAACTCTTTTGTTGCAACTGATTCTTGCAACGTTTTTAACGCTTCGTTTGCGTCTGACGTTAATGAAGCATCAGACCAAATTATTTTATTATTTGCATCAACAAAGTTGATGCTTCCCCCTACGTCAATAGTAGTGTAGGAGTCGTTTGGGATAACACCTGATCCTGTGTCCCCTTTGTCCCCTTTTGGTCCGGCGGGTCCTGTAAGACCTGTGCTTCCTGTAGGTCCCGGTGGTCCGGCGGGTCCTGTAAGACCTGTGCTTCCTGTAGGTCCCGGTGGTCCGGCGGGTCCTGTAAGACCTGTGCTTCCTGTAGGTCCCGGTGGTCCGGCGGGTCCTGTAAGACCTGTGCTTCCTGTAGGTCCCGGTGGTCCGGCGGGTCCTGGTGTCCCAGGAGTACCGCCCCCATCAGCAGCATCGTCCGCACATCCGCCAGCGTAAATATAAATATTAGATGGCGTTCCGCCAGACATATCTTTGTCTACTCCTGCGTTCATGTATATTTTTACGTCTTTGGCGATCGCGGATTTTTTTTCCACTTCCGCCAGTTTGTCTGCTAGTTGTTGTACCGATGTTTTTGCGGTTTCCTTCCAATCTGAATTCCCCGTCAAACGACGTACTTGAAACGCCAAAAGATTAACCGCTTGAATTAAGTTTAGGGAATTGTCGCCGTCTGCTGGGTTTTTAGTGTCATCCACCTTTATCGGCACTACTGTTCACCCCCACAGCACATCCTGAATGTCCGTGATTTCAGACTTAATGCTGCCAATCTCGGTTTTGAGTTCGCCTAACTGGGATTGAACGAAATCTTCGTCAATCCCGGTGTAGCGCCAAACCATGATTCTTGCATCCTGGAACCAATCAGGCAGCTTAACATTGACTGAATAGTTGGCGGTTATTTTTGGAAAAAAAATTAGGTTAATCCTTGGTCCCAAATAAATCTTCCGACGACTGTTTACATTAGAGTCAATTTTGCCTCCCAGTGTAATTCCAGAGGCGATAGATTGAGTCGCAAGCCCCGCATAAATCCATTTACGCCCATCGGGGATTGTGGTATCAATCAAAATCGCCAAGATAAATTCATTAAAGAGAAAAGGTATAGCAATTTCTGGGATGGGAACAAGTTTGTACCCTCCTCCTTCCTTGGGAAGTTTCCCGGCAGAAGTGGATTGATCGTAAGTGAGTTCCCAGTTCTTAGAATTGAGTTCTACCCTCCTAGTCATCGCTGTCAAAAAAAATTAAACCCCAACTAAAGTCTCAAGAGGACGCACATGACTCAATGGGTTGATGTCGAAGGACTCCAAAATATCAAAATAAGTTCCTGTGTCTAGCTGACCCATTAGCCATTTTGACGAAGCTTCGTTAATCACGAGCATCGCAGGAATATCTTCCATAGATTCCACAGTTACCATCAAAAAATCACGATAATCAAAAATGTCGCTCATAAAATTTCGGGGATGAATGAAATCCTGTTACCCTGAGAATCAGATCCAGTGAGAAAACTTTTAATTCCGGATAATTCTCTGATATCTGACACAGCTTCTTGATACTTTTCTGTTTCAGATTTTGCCCCAAACGGAGAAGAGACCGATTTTGTGAAATATCTTGTGTACTGTATCCCTGTTATCCGGCTTTTGTTGTCTGGGTTAAGACTACCCTTTTCAACTAAAATAAGTCTTGCGGGACGATAGCCTTTTAATCCGTCAAGCGGTGTAGATCCGCTTGGGAGAGCTTCGGACTTTTTTCGGGTGCGGCTGTCGGATGCAGCACTGTTTCTACAAAGAGTAATTAGATCTTGTGCGTTGCCAGTGCTGCCAGACTGGTTATCCGCAAGAATCCGGACAGGCAAAAAAATCCTGCCTGCTAACCCAAAAGATTCGACGTACCCAGCTTCTTTTATCGCGGAAACTTTAATAGAGTTTCCTCTTTGTTGTTTATACGCAGCTTGCTTTTGATCTTTAGGTTTATCCTCATACGCACGCAGCTTTGCAAGAGCTTCGTTTAGCTCCTTGCCTCGCCGAATATCACCATATCTGCCCATACATTTTTGTATAAATGGTTATGGTTCCATAATGCCTTATTTTTTCAATAGAATCATCAAGTTTTGGCTGGGGGAAAAGTATACTTTTACAAAAAATAGTAATTCAGGGCTACAGCAATCACACTTAGATATTCTTCGTTCAAGTTATAAAGGTAACGTGAGGAGGAACGACGAGCGTTATCCCACCAGAGGCAATCTTTAAATGATGTAACAAGGTCAAACATTATAAATTTATCTGGAATTTCTATACATCAAACTCAGAATGGTCTAATCGTTTATCTAAAGGACTTACTGAGAGTAGGCTATAAAATTCGCCCTATAGTTGGATACCGTCTCCAAAGCAGTATTCAAAACAATGATTTATAGCTTTCCGCCTTCACTTGAGAAAATATGTAAAATACTGACAATTGCGCTGATCCGTGTATATTTATTGCGGATTTTTATCGCTAGGGAAATTAAGTATATATGTTCTCAATACTTGACTTTAGTTTTCCATTGACCGAAACTAGGTTTATTGCTTTTGGCATTCCATAAACAAGTAATTGCGCGTGAGTAAAAACACAGTTAGCAGTTGGCCTGCGTTGCGGTTTTTTGACTTGCCGCCCATAAACCCTATTTGTTCCAGGGTTAGCAGGAAAGGTTTTTGAGTTTTGTATAAACTGAAAATTATCATCCTCAAATGGGACATTTAGTATATTTAAAATCGCTTTAGTCAAGGCTATTCCGTCTTGCCTATCTTGCACTAGCAAACGCAGATCGTATCCTTTTTCTATGTCAAGATATGTACACTTATATTTTCCTTTGCGCCAGATAAAAAGTGGAGAGGTGAATTCTGATTTTATTGCACGGGCATAATTAACTGCATCCGCTCGTGTGATTGTTTCAGATGTTTTACTCATCAACCTAAAAGTGGTCTCCCCTGTGACCTGATTTGTTCCATTTCCATGCTTTTCAAAAGCATAAGGCTCTTTAAAACACAGCTTTATCTGTGGTTTGAATCTAAAATCTCTCTGCCATTCTATAACAGGGACTCCATAGACAGGAGCTTGCAAAGATTGTGCATGTCCGGCAGTTACTTCAAATAGCCACAAGCGTATTAATAACATTGTGGCAGTATCACTATCCTTAATTGTACAAGCATGGCGAAGCGCTGCTTTAGGGCTAGTTATATCATTTTCTTTTTGATTTTTAAACCACCGTTGAACAGCTTTGTTGTGCCAAAGCCTTATATGATCCTGCAGGTGTTCCCATTCTGAAAAAGCTTCTGGTAAAGGCATCAGTCATCCTCCTGTAAATCCGCTTCGGTCATCTCTTGTCCGGCACTAGACCTTTTTGAAGATTCTTTTTGTTCTTTTAAAGCAGCAGGCTCAGGCGCTTCCTTTCCTTTATTTTCGTCCTTTGTGTCATCCTTGATAGCGTTAGTTAGTTCTGTTGCTGAGTTCGTCAATTCGGTAGTTGCTTGAATAACATCCAATGGGGCTTGAGTTACCATCTGAACAGTGCTAGCACCATTTTGCAAGTTTTCTAAAAATTGGGTGACTCGATTAAATTTCGGTGTGGGATTCATCCAATTATAGGCATTGTCCACGACTTCTCCAGCACTGCGAAGCGCATTGCCAATTTTTGCAACGTGTCCGAATCCCATCTCCAATGCGTTTAAAGTTGTACTTGCTAGGTTTTGAAAATTGTTTAGCACATTAGCAGTTGCTTGATATATTCTGTTAGCCTTTGCCCAGGCAGTTGTTAGTGCAGCATAATTTTCTTGTCCAATCATGTTTTTGATTAAGTTCTCTACACTGCTGCTAACAATTTCTCCTATGTCAAAAGCCTTGTTGTCGTCATCTTTTAAACCAATTAACTGCAATACATTGTTAAGAATCCCAATACAAGTCTGACCAATATCGTTAGACAACATTAAAGCGTTGTGAACAGTAGCTCCAAACGTCAATACATTTAATGCTCTGTCTAGTTTTAGCCAGTTTGTAAAACGTGTAAGTTTACCTGCTATCCCGCCCGGAAGCTGCTCACCCAATTTTTTGTCAATAGTATCTAATAAAGCGAGTTCAGGTATCTGCAGTCCTGTGTTAAGTCTATCTAATATCTGATTATTGTTATTGTTTGAATTTTTGTTAATAGTGTCTGCATTTTTATTTAATGCAGTATCCAAACAACCGCCATTTGTACTATTGCAAATACCAGTTCCTACCGACCGCTCAATATCTTTAGGCTTGGGAATGTTGGGGTTTATTAAATCGGCGGTCTGCTTGGGCAATTTATTCATGAATGGAGCAAGCCCACCAACCATTAAAGCAAGCTCATTTAACCGCTCCAGTCCGAGTTTGTTCAAGCGATCTTGCTCCTTAATCTGATTATTAAGCCCGTTAATTTGAGATTGCAAAGCGGGCACCCGCGAATCAAACACTTCCAGAGATTTCAAATCATCTTTAATTTTTTGAATATCTTGGGCTTGCTTGCCCAAATCTATGCCTATGTCTTTAACTTGCTTTTGTGTATTTTGACCTTGCTTGTAAGCTTCATTTACCCGTTCATCTACGTAATCGATTCCCTCCTTAATAATTGTTGTAGTCGCTGTTCCTTTTTTTAAGGAATCTAGGAATTTCGCTGATATTATGGATTGTTCCTCATTCCATTTAGCAGCCAAGGACTCATAACTTTTCTTATATGTTTCTCTTAGCCCTCCAATGACGCCATCAATGCTTGTGACGGTTACTCCTAGTTTCTTTGTTTCGGCTTCAGTTGCCTGGCTTGTCTTAATAAGCCCAGTCAACTGTGGTTGTAATTGTTTTAATTGATTTTGGATGATTTCTATTTTCCCATCAACAATTTTTACAATATTCTGTGTGAGGCTAGCTGGATTTAGCTGCTTTGCTAAATCTAACGCTTGAGCCACCAAAGGCTTAGTAGATGCCAATTCCTTCTGTTGTTCGCCTAGAGCCTTTTTTTGTGAATCAATTGCATTACGTTGAGCTATTAAACTTTCTTGAATATTGCTAAAATTCTTTTTAATTATTTCAATATTAGAATTAAATTGTGTTTTAAGTGCGTCAAACTGTTTTGGATTAAATGTAATTAAACGTTTGCTAACGTCAGCTATTTTTTGAGCCTGTTCTATGATTCTCTGTTCTAATATTTTTCGCCCCTCCCTGACTTCATAAAGGGCATCGTTCGCCTGTTTTTTAGCATTTGCGATCTTAGCCTCTAATATTTTTCGCCCCTCCCTGACTTCATAAAGTGCATTATTAGCTTTATCTCGAATAGGAACTTGTTGCTTTTCTAAAGCATAAACCCTATCTTTCGTCTTTTGAATATCCTGTCCGTATTTATCCGATTGTTTATTTAACTCCCTAATTTTTAGTAAATTCCGCTGATATCTATCAAAAGCTTTTTGTATCTCTGATTCCGTCCAGACGCTAGCTTTAATATCTGCATTCTGGACTTCCGCCTGTGCCCAAATAGCAGTAAGCGTCAGTCCAATACTTGCGGCTAATATAATTGCCTGCCCAAGCGCAATTCCCCCCTTACCTGCTTTATCTAAAGAATTCCCTCCCGGAACTTTATTCAAAATTTTATCTAAAACCGCCTTGGAATCTTTTACAGTTTTTGCGGTTTCTTTGATTTTTTTCAATTCGGATAGCAGCCCTTTTTGCTCCCTTAGCGATTTAGCTAAGTCTGCAAAATTCTTGTAGTCTTTAGCGCTAAACCGCGTCATTAGTTGAGTAAATGGTTTCAAATTCCAGTTACTGAATTTGAACTTTGATGTTTTGACGACACGGTTAATATTGGTCAGACCGGTTTTTAATGCTTTGGTAGAAGGACTATCAGGTACTTTCATTGGAACATGTCAAATATTTTATTAAACCCTTTAACGATTGAGATAGATAGATCGCCTATATAGCCAAAAACGGAATCCAAGTTTTGATGAATTTCGTTAACAAACTTGGAGATGATTTTAATATCTTCATCAAGAATATTAATATATTTTTCGACTCTGGTTAGTCTAGCCTCCATCTCCAAGACTTTCTCGATATTTCTATTTATAGAAACTATTGATTCCTTAATCTCGATAACATCATTATCGTTTGCCATTCAAATACTCCTCTATCTGCTTTAAATTTCTTTTGATTATTTCTGAAGGAAAACACCAGTACCCTTTTGGATCGACGAGAGACGTTATTTTTGTATACCCATCGGGACATTTATTTGTAAAACAATTTATATTTGAAACATTATAGTAAATATTTTGATTGTAAGTAAAAATATCTGGGATATTGTCTTGTGACTGAATTGACAAAGTTGACTTGTGATTTTCTCTTATTTCGTAGATTATCCCCTCCCCGTCGTACGCTTTGAATATCTCAAGAGTAACTTCTTGTTCGTTGAAAAGATAACCGACTCGCTCTATTAGCGCTTCACTATTATCCATGTTTTCAAAACGTCGAAAAATTATAGACCCGTAAGGGGCGCTTCCTACGAGCTTATACGTTCTATCCGCTGCATACATATTTCTCCGATAAATATCACCGTCGAGACGATCTAAATACAAAATAACTGTAACTGGTGCGGTTAAATCAAAATATTGTGGATCTGCATTATCAAATGCAACCTCAATGCTAAGAGTGCCGCCGTCTTGACAAAAATTTTCTCTCGCAACCTCCATAACTAAAAGCTTTATCAAAATTTACTGGGGATTATTTTTGATGCACCTTCGTCAGGCGTGTCAAACGTTACTTCTGCGCTAATCCTTTTGACGATAATACTGTTTCGTTCTACGTGGGTAGGAATGGCACTGATTGCTAACGCGATATTTTGGTTTGGGGCGGTTGGGCTAACTCCCGCGAAAACATCACCGTCTCTGGCGGTGGTAGTCAAAGTTTTACTGGCTGCTACAAAGATTGCAGCGAACAGTTCCTCTGCGTTGGGAGACTCGCCCAGAATATCTTCTGTAATTGATTCCAAATCAGGCAGCGAAACGCAAAAATATTTAATCCCACTAATTGATTGAATGGATGCATTTGCGCCAAATACTTGCTGTAGAGTTGGTTCGATCATATTTTGTGTCCCCTAGTCCTTGGTGCTATTTTACACGACTACAGCATTGAATGAGTGGTCAACTAGTAGTCAGAGTTGCCTAGAAAAATTGCCCAACAAGGTTGTTTTTCACGAAAATGAGTAGTAAATGAGTAGCGAATGACAGGAGGGGAGCTACAAGCCTCGCTCTTGCGTTTGTGTACTTCATTATCTGTGAATATGAAGAAATGTTAAGAAAAATAGTCAAATGTTAACAGTTAATCATTCCAGTGGAGAAGCGATCGCATCTCTTGGACTAAATCAAGTGGGTGAAATGGTTTGAGAATCACTCCGGCGATCGCCAGTTGAGCAAATTGGCTTTGTTCACTGACCTGGGCTTTGGCAGTGAGTAGAATGATGGGAATAGACTCGATAGCAGGATTTGCTTGGATCTTTTCCAACGTCGTGATACCATCCATACCAGGCATCATGACATCAAGGAGGATAGCATCAGGCTGTTCTGTTTGGGCGATCGCCATTCCTTCTTCACCGGATACTGCTACTAGCGCTTCCCAGCCAGCAATCGCTTTGAGCGAAATTTGCACAATCTTTCGGATACCTTGCTCATCATCAATGATTAAAATTCGCTTAGTTGCCATTGCTACGCATCCTCTATCGGTATTGTGAAATAGAAGATGCTACCCTCTTTCCCTTGTCCTGTTGTCCCCTGATTGGACTTCAGGTCACGCACTTGCTCTCGCAATGCTTCCAACTCAGCAATCAGTTCCTGTTTGGTTTTTTCGCAATCTTCCATCCTGGGTATGCTTTCATAGAACCGTGAGTTAACCTGATGATTAGTTTACCAGCTCTTGTAGCCCCATCAGCAGTTGCGTCAATTGTTCCGCGTCTGGCTCCCCTAATGGTTGATCCTGCTTGAGAATCTGCTGTATTTGACGTAAGAGATCGGATGCTTCATCTAAGCCAAAACAGCCCAATGATCCACTGAGGGTGTGTGCTTCTTGTTCAGCCTGATGCTGTAGTGCTGGTGACAGCATACCCTTCTGTAAAGCCATAACAGCTTGTTGAATAATCGCCAGGCGATCGCCATAGGACTGTTGACACTCCAGCCAAACAGCTTTCAGGTCTGATACAAAACTAGTTTCAGGGGGGGAAGCGGTGGACTGAGGAGCAGGGGGAATAGTCCTTTCCTTTTCTTTTCCCTCCCCGATGTTCTCACCTGTTAGTTGCTCCTGTTTCAGCCGATACCCCAATTTGTAAATCGTCTCAAATATATTATCCGCTCCAGCTTGTCTGAGTTTCTGACGCAAACCCTTCATATGTGCCCGTACCGCTCCCTCACTGGGGAATTCATCCACAGCCCACACACGTTCAAGTAACCGACTGGGGCTAAAAATTTGGTCAGGGTTCCGCAGAAACAACTCTAGTATTTCATATTCTTTAGCAGCCAGCAGAATCGGTTGTCCCCGATAACTCACTTCACAACTTTGAGGATTCAGGTACAACTCTCCCCATGACAACAGGGGCGATCGCCTCCCCTGGTTTCGTCTTAGCAATGCCCGAATCCGTGCTAATAATTCTTCTAGGTTAAAAGGTTTGACTAAGTAATCATCAGCTCCCGCATCCAGTCCGATAACTTTATTTGTCACCGCATCCAGCGCCGTGATCAGTATAACTGGGGTGTCCCGGTTCGGCGTCAGAGTAAAAGATTTCCCAGCCCGCAGTTGTTGACAAAAACTCATTCCATCCAGCTTAGGCAACATCAAATCCAGCAGAATCAGGTCATAGACATAGGCTTGTGCTAAATCCCAACCTATTTCCCCATCAGCAGCCAGATCAACATGATAGCGCTGTTTGACCAACGCTAGCTGTAGCATCTGGGCTAAATTCTGATCATCTTCGACACAAAGAACTTTCACAAATCATATAGGATTGCTATATATAGTTGAACTTAAAATTAATAACTAATGACTGAATTGCTTCAAATCGGCAACCGTACAATCACGCCTAGTGAACTGATTCCCTTACTGGCGAGCTACCAAATGCTACCCCAGATAATGCGGGAATTGATTATCGATCAGGCGATCGCCACCATCGAGTGTAGTCCAGAGGAAGTCATTCAAGCTCAACAGCAGTTTAACGCCGAAAAACAGTTTAAAACAGAAGCCGACCTACAATCCTGGGTATTGTATCATGGTCTGAGTCTCAATCAACTAGAAGCGGTCACTACCCGGAAGCTGAAAATTGAAAAATTCAAGCAAGCTACCTGGGGTAACAAACTCGAATCCTATTTTTTTCAGTCCAAAGCCAAACTGGACAAAGTGATTTATTCTCTGCTGCGAACTCAGGATGCGGGAATTGTCCAAGAACTCTACTTTCGCATTCAAGCGCAAGAACAGTCTTTTGCAGATGTAGCGCGGGAATACTCACTCGGTCCTGAAGCCCAAACTGGCGGTTTAGTCGGCCCTGTGGAACTGAATGCACTCCATCCGGTCATGGTGCAAATGTTTTCTAACAGTCAACCTGGTCAATTATTACCCCCAACCCGCATCGCTGAATGGTTTGTGATTTTACGGTTGGAGAAATTAATTACAGCCCAACTAGATGAACCAATGAAAGCGCGTCTGCTCAATGAACTGTTTGAAAACTGGTTACAAGAAGAGCATAAAAAAATCACCACAGTTGAGGGTGAGAGTTGATAGTTGACTATTGATTCACAAGACTAAAGCTGCGTGTCACAATCTACATATATTGCCATACAGTTAAGTTAAGGAAAATTGTCGTAGGGGCACGGCACGAATAAAATTGTCATTAGAAGAAAAGATTTTGGATGCCGTGCCCCTACTACACTGTATACCATTTGAGTCTAACTGAACTGTATTGACATATATTGTAGGGTGCATATCTCATTAAAAACTCAAATCTGACGTACCCCGCTCAGGCTTTTTACCCCCCTTAAAAAAGGGGATATAAGACTTTGAAATCGCCAGACTAGCCCCTAACGCACGATTTTCATTCCACTAATCAAAGTCACTATCTTGGTTTTACCGCAAGGTTCAGCACTTTGACAATCGCTTACTTTCTGCTTACTATAGGTTAATTTAACTTTCTTATTTAAGTAAGTTTTTTCCTCTGCACAAATCTCAAAAGTCGCGGGTACTTGTTCGTATTTTTTTCCTTTTTGATCTACTAAATCGACATAGCAACTGATGTCACCATTAGTCATGCTTTTAACTGTCGCTATACTTGGTCTTTGGGCTGCTGCTTGAACTGGTGCGGGGCTACTTAAAAATCCCATAGTAGAAATAGCAAAAAATGAGGCTCCCAAACACAAAACAGAAAAATGGAAGCGAGATTTTTTACTTTCTAATTCTTTCTCTTGTTGACTAACCATGATGTTCTGCTCCCCTATAGGGTGGAAATGGTTGGTATTTGTATACTACCTGATGGGTTGACAAACAGGTTGTAAAGTTTACTTATCAAGGATTTTAGTATTAGTAGCTCGAAAAATATCGCTCCTGGTTATACATCTGTGAAACTGAAAATAAGGTTTATAGTCCAATACGCTTGGTGTTAGAGCCAAAAACCTTAACCCAACCTACGATTTTTCTTACAGCAGTTTTCAGGTATTTAGACCACACCTCGATATCTGTATTTCTTTCTTCCTTTGCGCCTTCTCTTCGAGACGCTCCGCGAATGCGCCTTCCCTGCGGGACGCTGCGCGAATGCGTGAGATATAAAAATGTGGTTCATTTACCTGAAAATCGCTGTAACACCAAGCGTATTGGTTTATATTGAATGTCTCACCCACGCTCGAAATGCTTTCATGGTGGTATTTCTCCCATCAGTTTTACTCCGCATCAAATATTCACGAATCATTTGAGCTATCTGTAGATTAGGAAAGATAGAACTAGTATTTGATTGTAGATACTGACCATCTACA
This sequence comes from Gloeotrichia echinulata CP02, assembly GCA_038087035.1. NCBI lineage: Bacteria > Bacillati > Cyanobacteriota > Cyanophyceae > Nostocales > Gloeotrichiaceae > Gloeotrichia > Gloeotrichia echinulata. The sequence continues at coordinate 3,154,046 of CP051187.1, forward strand.
AGCACATTTATTTCTAACTGATTTCCATTCCAGCGCCATAATTCAGGAACTCCTAACACTGCATAATTATTAAACCGAGTGCGGGAGGTAATATCAATTTCGATAGCTAAATCAGGGGGTGGATCAACTGTTAAATCGATTCTATCCTTACCGCGAACAGCGGCTTCATTTTGGATGTAAAAACAATCATCTGGTTCTACTCCTGCATCCATGTTTTTTTGCGCGAAAGTTGTAGAACCTAAACTCCAAAATTCAATATCCAGTTCTTCTAAAAGAGCTTTTACTAAATCACCAATAATAACTTTAGCTACTTCATGCTCTGGTAATGGTGCCATTATTTCCAGTACCCCTTGACTATAAGATATCCTAGAATGGCGATGGTCGCCAAACTCTGCCAAAATATGTTCGTATCCTGACCAGGAGATATCTTTAATCAATAACTGATGACCTACAGGTACAATTAGTTGTTTGAGTTCAAGTAACATAACTATCTTTTCTGCTCTGGAAAAATTATAAAATAAATCTCAAAAAATAAATTCCCCAATATTTGAGTGCGTAGGGTGCGTCAGTACCAGTAATCTCTGGCTATTTCCAAGTTTTCTCACTGCTGACGCACCCTACAAATTGGAGATTTCTTTAATTGTCTGTCCCTAATTAACTAAACTGTTGAGCATAAAACCTTGCATAGCGACGCTCAAACGCTAACAATTCTTCATGGGTGCCTGATTCGACAATTTGACCCCGTTCCAATACTAAAATGCGATCGCACCTCCTCACTGTACTTAACCGATGAGCAATAATAAAGACTGTACGTCCTTGCATCAATCTTTCTAAAGCTTCCTGTACCAAGGCTTCTGATTCAGAATCTAAGGCGGAAGTGGCTTCATCAAGGATCAAAATTTGCGGGTTGAGCAGCACAGCACGAGCGATCGCAATTCTTTGGCGTTGTCCACCAGATAAATTTACCCCACGTTCACCCACCCATGTCTGATAACCTTCTGGTAACTGGGTAATAAATTGATGGGCGTTAGCAATTTTTGCAGCTTGCTCTACTGCTGACATTTCAAAATCATCTTGTCCAAAAGCGATATTTTGGGAAATTGTTCCAGAAAACATGATGGTTTCTTGGGGAACAATCCCAATTTGTCGGCGCAAGCTATGGAGCGTCACATCGCGAATATCAACGTCATCAATGAATATTTGCCCAGATTCGGGGTCATAAAACCGGGGAAGGAGATTGACAAAAGTGGTTTTACCGGCACCAGAAGCACCCACCAGGGCGATCGCTTCTCCTGGTAATGCCAATAAACTGATATCTTTAATTACAGGTTCACCGGGTTTATAGGCAAAGGACACACGACGATATTCCACTTTACCTGCAACTGGGGGCAGAGTGACGGCATTTCGCTTTTCCACCACCGTCGGTTGAATAGCCATCAATTCAAAAACACGGTCAACTGATGCCTCACCCTGCTTAAATTCGTTATAATTATTTGTAGTGTGACCGATAGGGTCAATTAATAACGCCGCTGCGGCCAGATAACTGAAAAACGCTCCCACCGTCAAGTTGCTTTGGGAGATTTGCCACGCACCCACCATCAATAAAGATAACGCACTCAAAGCTTCCAAAAATCCGACGATGGGAATTTGAATCGCTTTTAGTCTTTCGGCGGAATATTTCGCCTGTAAACTGCGTTCCGCTTCATGGCTAAACTTAGCAATTTCATAATTTTCAGCCGCAAAAGCCTGTACCAAACGAATCCCGCTAAAAACTTCCGTGAGAATCGCTGATAAATCCGAAACCCGATTTTGACTGCGACGGGAATATTTTTGCAACCGTTCACCAAACCAGCCAATTAACACACCCATGATTGGTGCTACAATGACCGTAGCCAATGTCAGTTGCCAATTCAGGTAAATCATGTAAATCGGAATTGCCAGCAACTGCAAAACGCAGGGGATAAAATCGTGAAACAGTTTATTGATCACTTCCCCAATCCGATCAACATCTTCAGTTAGGCGGTAAGATAAATCACCAGCCTTTGCAGTTTCAAAATAGCTGAGATTCAGCCTTTGCAGGTGAGCATAGACCTGTTTACGCAGATTAAAAGCTACTCTCAAAGCCGCCTTCGCCATATAAATATCTTGCACAGACTGAAAAAAGCCACGCACAAGAAATACGACACCGCAAATCCCAGCTAATTGAGCGATCGCGACTACATTACCTTCACCAAAAGGCGTTGCCAACCTACCCGCGATATTGATCAGGGTTAAAGTAGCTAGCACATATCCGATAATGCCAATAAATCCCCTAGTGATATTTTGCCACTGAGGTCGGATATAGGGCAACAGTTGCGAGTAATTAGAGCGCGTTTTCAAGCTGTCACGTCCACAATGATATTTTACTTTGTTTGACGCTATCAGCTTTTGCGTAGTTTCTGAATAGTTAATTGATACTGATATCGGAATTTTCTGTGACTTCCCAGCGTAGCAACATTGCTATCTGTGACAAATCTTCAGCTGCTCTAATTTTTGTAACAGGTCACAGTTTTTATCCCATACCTTGGTAGACTGAACTTTATACAAATGGATATTGTCGTCTAGTTGCGCCTTGTGAGAGCATTAACCTTGGCTTTCTAGTGTACCTCAAGATCAGAAAGACAAAAGAGCGATTAAGACATGGTAGATTCCTTAAAAAAACCTAGCTTTGAAGAATTGCGTCCAGGAATTAAAGTCCCCGCAAAAGAAACCCTATTAACACCCCGGTTTTATACCACCGATTTCGATGAAATGGCGCGGATGGACATCTCCGTCAACGAAGACGAGTTAAGAGCCATTCTCGAAGAGTTTCGTGCTGACTACAACCGCCATCATTTTGTGCGCGATGCGGAGTTTGAACAATCCTGGGATCATATTGACGGCGAAACCCGTCGTTTGTTCCTGGAATTTCTCGAACGTTCCTGTACCGCTGAGTTTTCTGGGTTCTTACTGTACAAAGAACTTGGACGCCGTTTGAAGGATAAAAGCCCTGTTTTGGCAGAGTGCTTTAACCTAATGTCACGCGATGAAGCGCGTCACGCCGGCTTTTTGAACAAAGCAATGTCAGACTTTAATCTGTCTTTAGATTTAGGGTTTTTGACTAAGAGTCGCGATTATACCTTCTTTAAGCCAAAATTCATCTTCTACGCCACTTATCTTTCCGAAAAAATTGGCTATTGGCGCTATATCACCATTTATCGTCACTTAGAAGCTCATCCTGAAGACCGGATTTATCCGATTTTCCGGTTCTTTGAAAATTGGTGTCAGGATGAAAACCGTCACGGCGATTTCTTTGATGCGGTGATGAAAGCCCAACCGCAAATGTTGGATGATTGGAAGGCAAAGCTGTGGAGTCGCTTCTTCCTGTTGTCGGTGTTTGCCACCATGTATCTTAATGATATACAGCGTAAAGATTTTTATGCTGCTATTGGTCTGGATGCACGGGAATATGATATTTACGTGATTAAAAAGACCAATGAAACCGCAGGAAGAGTATTCCCGTTGATGCTGGATGTAGATAACCCAGAATTTTATCAGCGATTGGATATTTGTGTCAAGAAAATGGCAAAATTAGCGGCGATCGCCAATTCCAAAACTCCCAAATTCCTCCAATTCTTCCAAAAACTGCCATTGTTTACCTCAATGGGTTGGCACTTATTGCGATTGTACTTCATCAAACCAATTGATGCTGTTTCTGCTCAAGGTACTGCTCGCTAAGTTATAACAGTTTTGCGAAAGCTTTAGTGGTTCTGTAGTCTACAGAACCACTTTTTTTGTTTCATCGGACCGAACCACTGGAAGAATATCTATCCGCACTTAGCGCAGAGAAGGATACAAAGGAAGAGTTAAGGAAAATGGTAGGTTAAGGTTTTTGAGCTTAACCGAGCAGTATTGAGAGGGATGGGGTTTTACGTTAGAACTATAAATCTGCAGTTAAACCCACGCGAAAAGTAAACCCAGGACTATAGATACGATTAACTCGCTCATATTGTTCACCGAGTAAATTTTCTAGATAAACCGTCAATCCCAAATTAGTAGTTAAAGGAATACGACCGCTGAAATCTAAATTAAAGAAAGACGGCGCAAAATCTGTAGCTTTTTGACCAGCGTTGGCGTTTGCAAAAGCTGCTCGACGAGCGCCACTATTATAAGTAGCATACAAATTAGCCTGCCATCCCGCCTTTTGATAACCAATACCGGTTTGGAGTACAGAATAGGGAATCAAACCTAACTGTAAACCTTTGTCTGTGCCTGTTTTAATTTGGGCATCTGTATAGGTATAGTTGAGAAAAGTAGACCAACCATTAGCAATTTTTAATTGCAAAGCTGCTTCAAAACCATTGGTATCTACTAACCCAATATTTTGCCATTTATTCGCTACAATTCCGAGACGATTATCTAAACTATTGCCGAAATAAGTAAACTGTCCAGTCAAATTTTGCGAAAAATTGACATCAACACCCGCAGTCCAAGATGAGCCAGTTTCCGGTTTTAAATCGGGGTTTGGCGACCAATTATGCACCGTATCATAAACATATAATTGATCTAAACCTGGATTACGTTGCGCCCCAGCCCAACTACCACGCACAGCAATATTTGGTGCAGCTGCATAACGTAACCCTACACTAGGGTTAAGATAACTACTAAACTGACTATCAAAGTTTTGTCTCAGCCCTAAATCTACCTGAAACTTATCAGTAATATTGAGAGTATTCACAGCAAATAAAGCTGTAGTAAAGACACTGCGATTTTCTATTTCATTATTAGCAATTCTCGCAGGAACTGAACTCAAAACAGTACCGTTTAAGTCACTATTTTTCAAATCTAACCCCCAGCGTAATTTATTATTGGGGTTAAATTTCCACTCATGATCAACCCTAGCTGTCAGTTGTTGTGTGTCTAAAGTACCTGTACGGTAATTGTTACCACTAGGACCATAAGTGTTGAAGTAATCTTGGTTATAACCAATGGTAGTTGTCAGATTAGAATCTTCCCCATTACCTAAGCGAGTTTTCCAAGATAAGCCCGCGTTTAAACCATCGTGGTCTAGTCGGTCTTTTTGCAGAGGAAAACCAAAATAAATTAAGCCCCGACGACTGCTTAATGTAGTAACATCTAAATTCAGAGAATTTTTATTATCTAAATCTACAGCAATGCTACCAAAATACGTGCTAGTAGCTGTATCTGCATTCGATAAATACCCCTGACTATCACGATTAGCAGCACCTAGGGGGACTTTGTAACGGTTATCTGTAAAGAACCTTTCAAAACTAAAGTTATACTTTACAGGTCCAGTAGAACCAGCATAACTAAGTTGTTGATTATTTGTACTCAATGAGCCAAATTCTACACTACCTGTTAATTTAGGCTTGCCATAACCTTCTTTGGTGATGATATTCACAACTCCACCAAAGGCTGATGAACCATACAAAGTAGAAGCAGCACCGCTATATAATTCTACTCGATCAATAGCCTCTACAGGAATGCTATTTAAGTCAGTTGCACCATGATAGGTGTTAATATTATTATTAATTGGTCTGCCGTTGATGAGAAATACAGACTGATTAATTGAAGCGCCTCGGTAGTATGTACCTGTGTGAATATCTGCACCATGACCTACATCATTAATGGCGAAACCAGGCAATCTTTTCAAAACATCAGCTACACTTGTAGAACCCTGCTTTTTGATTTCTTCTTGCTCAATTACATAAACTGGAGTAGACTGCGGTAGCGTGTCTTTTTCCCCAATCGCTTCTATAGAAATATCCGCATCTTCTCTGGGATTTTGGTCTGTTTTTTGCTCTTCTGCTGACTGAGTTCCCTGGCTAATTTCAACTAATGCAGATGACTGAGTTAATAACTTAGCATTAGTGGTGGGAAGCTCAATTTCACTCAAATTTTGAATATCTGAAGTTACCTGTGGCAATTTTTCGGTTGTTTTTTGGTTGACATCAGCATCAGCAGCATAGGTAGGAACAGCTATCAGTAAAGTCTGGACGACAACAGGGAGCAAAAAATAACACTTGTTCACGTTTTTCTCTCACACCAAGTAAAAACAATTACCAAGTGTTAGTCTACAGTTACTGCGAATATATCTCAAAAGACAAGGTGTCATATTTGGTAGGGTGCGTCAGTCCTAGATATTTACAGCCATTTTCAGGTAAATAGACCACAAGGTAGGGGCGCAAGGCCTTGCGCCCCTACGAAGATCTGTGGTTATACCGTTTCACTTTAAGTATGATACAAATACGTTGGTAGGGGCACGGCATTGCCGTGCCCCTACTGGCTTCTATATGTATCAGAGTTTTGGTGAAATCGTATAAATTCTATTTATGGGGTAGATTCAGCAGGCGGTGTAGAAGCAGGCGCTGGTGAATCTGACGGTGGTGACTGTGATGGTTTTTCACGACGACGCAGGATTTCTTCTAACCGCTTGCGCCTTTTTTGCACTCTCTCCTCTCTACCTTCCTCTGACTGAGTTGGTGTGTCAGATTCTACACGCTGACGGCGGGGTGTCGTTTCTTCCGATGGAGTTGGTGTGTCTGATTCTACGCGCTGACGGCGGCGGGGTGTGGTTTCCTCCGATGGAGTTGGTGTGTCTGATTCTACGCGCTGACGGCGGCGGGGTGTGGTTTCCTCTGATGGAGTTGGTGTGTCAGATTCTACGCGCTGACGGCGGGGTGTGGTTTCTCGATTTCGCCTGGTAGTATTTTCCTGGGGAACATCTGTAACCACTCCTGTTGTTGACCGCTGGCTACGTTGAGGAGATTCTGTCACATTTGGGTTAGAAACGGCTGTATCTGGCTTTTTCTCTCTAGCTTCTCTTTCTCTTTCTCTTTCTCTTTCTCGTTTTCTTTGTGTTTCTTGAAGTTCGCGGTGACGCCGTGAACCTTGAATAGCAAAATTAACTGATGCTTTCACCCCTTGTCTACCGCCAGATGTGGGTTTTAATTTCCACTCTTGTGCTGCTCTTTGTGCTGCTTCATCTAGTTCTTTATCACCACTAGAACGAATTAACCGCACTCGCGTGACATTGCCATTATCATCTGTATCAACAGCTACCTCTGGATTGCCTTCTACGCCTCGTCGTCTCGCCCTGTCTGGATATTTAATATCACACTTGAGGCAGTCTGCACGATCTAATCGTGAACCATTATCTGTTGGAGGTTTTGGCGCTGTAGCTACTGTTGTATCTTCTTTTTTTGGTTCATTCCCGACGCCATTCCCTGAACCATTCCCGACGCCATTCCCTGAACCATTCCCGACGCCATTCCCTGAACCATTCCCGACGCCATTCCCCGAACCATTCCCGACGCCATTCCCTGAACCATTCCCGACGCCATTCCCTGAACCATTCCCCGAACCATTCCCAACGCCATTCCCGGAACCATTCCCTGAACCATTCCCGACGCCATTCCCTGAACCATTCCCGACGCCATTCCCCGAACCATTCCCGACGCCATTACTAGAGCTATTATTTGTAGCGCTACCACTAGCTTGTGCGGATGCTGATGATTGTGGAGTAGAAGAATTAGCCCCAGCACCTGGGGAAACATTCAGACCAGTCACCGCTGAGGGTGTAGTTGCTATTGTCGGCTGTGGTGGCTGAGTTTTTAACCTATCAACCAACTTCTGTATCGAGCCAGTTTGCACTATTGAAGGTTCAGTCACTGGTGGTGCTGTATTTTCAATTGGCTTTGGTGGTACTGTTGTTATTGTCGGCTGTGGTGGCTGCGTTTTTAACCTATCGACTAACTTCTGTATCGAGCCAGTTTGCACTATTGAAGGTTCAGTGACTGCTGATGGTGTATTTTCAATTGGCTTTGGTGGTACTGTTGTTATTGTCGGCTGTGATGGGGGCGTTTTTAACCTATCAACCAACTTCTGTATCGAGCCAGTTTGCACAGTTGATTGTTTTGTTAGAGGTAACAAAGAAGCTGCTGTCCCACTTGTGGTAGTTTGGGTTTGAATAGGCTTGCTACCGCCACCACCACCACCACCCCCTGCATTTACCTTTGGTTGAGATTTGGTAATTTCTGATGGTTTTACTTCTTGGGGAGTCGGAGTTTCGATAATTACCACGTCAATCGGTTCTTCTTGGAGTTGAGGAATTCTCTTCAAGAAATTGCTTAGGGCTAAGGCGAATACCCCGATATGTAACGCTGTTGAACCAATTAGACTGTAGAGCAGAAAAGACTTAAGGGTCTGCGCTTCTTTTTCTCGCTGCTCCAGCGCGGTACTCGACAAGCTCATATTTTTATTTATTGCTATAAATTATCATTACTTTCTTATATGAGTATACAGCCAAGTCAATTTTTTTTAGTATAAAAGATATCATTATTTTACTTTGCAGTGTATGTAATTAACATCTAATGTTTATAGCGTTTCTCGCCCTAGTGAGGTACATCGGTAAGGGCACGGCAGTGCCGTGCCCCTACATCGCGTGATACAATTGAGTACCATCACTGAATAGGAAGTGCTATATCGATATAATTCTAGAATTTATCGTAACCGATTTGTGGCTTAGGCGTAGCCCTTCGGCTCTTCCGTACTTAGCGTGCTAAATTTATTAAATAATCAGCTTGAAACCCTTACTGAGATACGGTAATAGCCATTATTTCCTGTATTTTTGGTCATATTGCTGAAAATTAAATTATGAACGCCTGTAAGTCTTACTTTTAAAGCAAATTTATAGACTTTAACTAATAATTAAGCACGCTAAGTACGCAAGAACCTAAATTTTTGGATAATTTTTTCTCGAAGCCGTGCTAACTTTTGCAGAACGCTTTCCGTGGCTTTTTCGATAGTGGTTTCAAAAGCCTTAGTAAATACTAAAGTAGCGATACTAGCCGCAGTCAGTGTTAGAGGCTCCATATTCTTCGCATCAAATACGAGGTTAAACTCACGGGTATCCTACCCTAGTTCAACAATTTAGGGGATAAATAATCCAAATTTCTTAATAAATGGCGTCGCTAATCTGAATTTAGACGTAGGGTGTGTTCCCGGAGGGAACGCACCACCAATAATATTAAAGATGGTGCCGTACCTCATATCTTGCAGCTGCTAGTACTCTGTCAAGATAAAAATGATAGACTGTAGTGCGGGCATCTTGCCCGCGTGAGCGAGACGCTCACACTACCAAAAATCCCTCAAAACAAAATTGACAGACTAGTAGTACCAGTTTCATCAGAAGCTATAAAATGGGCTGATATAATTTTCGTCATGGAACAGTCACATAAACGCAAGCTGTCGCAAAATTTCCAACCCTTTCTCAAAGATAAAAAAATTATCTGTTTAGATATTCCCGACGAATATGAATACATGGAACCAGCTTTAATCGAATTATTAAAGCGAAAAGTATTACCCCTATTGGGAACCTATTACAGCAATTTTCATTGATTTGAACCACAGATCCTCGTAGGGGCGCAAGGCCTTGCGCCCCTACCGCGTGGTCTATTTACTGTAACTACTCCCTTCCCTTCCTTGCGCCTTCGCGCCTTTGCGTGAGAGAAAAGAATTTTTAAGCTCACGCAAAGGCGCATTCGCGAAGCGTCTCGTAGAGAAGACGCAAAGGTAAGAAGAATAACACCTTTAAGGAACCAACCGCAACCGTCCCTGAGCATTACCCAACACCGTCTTTTCCTCCCACAACATCGGATGATATTCAACCTTGCGCCAAGGGTCAACCATATCTGTATAATGTGCATGGAAAGCGTGACCAGACTGACCAGGGGTATGAATAGCCACCGAATTAGCGAGATTTGCCAAATCGACAACCATCCGCATTGAAGGAATCTCCGTCACCTGGTAAGATTCACTTGCACGCCAGCGGTTAGCGTTGACAGTCTCCCCATTCCCCGCAGTTGCAAAAGCACCACGATTAAATAAAGCCTCAATGGGTGCGATTCCCGATTTACCCAAAGTGGCGTTACGAAAAGTAATTGTATGCAGTTTACCCCAGTTCCAAAACTTCGGGTCTTTGCTTTGATGACGTTCTAATTCATCCACCGCTTCTGTCAAAGCCTGGAGGAGAATTTGGTCACGGTTCTCGACTTTTGGCGTCTTGCGGTTATCCCACCAGAAGCTATCTGGTTTTTTTACCAAATTACTCACCACAGTGTACCAGCGATCGCCCCCATCGGGATAATATTCTTCAGGTAACTGGTCGTGGAAGGTATCCGCTAGCAAGTGTTTCCAAAATACCTCAAATAAAGCTGCTGCGGGTGATGACATTTCTAGCTGAAAATTCCAATTTCGCAGCAATTTCTCAGCTACTTTCAAAGACGGACTATCTAAAGAAATACTTTGCAGTAGGGGTATGAGAGTCTGTGCATTCAAGTTGTAATTGTCAGCCTGGATTGACTCGACATCAAGCAGAGAAATTGGCTGATTTGACTGGGAAATCATGTCGGTAATCCGCTTGGCGCGATAGCCATAAACCCAGTCTGTGGTAATCATACCAGGATATTTACGTTGCACCAAATTATTGGCGGTAGCGATATAACCTTGGGTTGGATTGAAACTTTGGGGTAACTGCTCAAAGTTAATATAACCGCGCCATTCATATTCATTCGTCCACCCAGGAACCGGATAGCGCCCATTTCCCTTCGCCCGGATGGGATATTTCCCTGGTAACTGATAGCCAATATTCCCATCAATGTCAGCATAAATGAGGTTTTGCGCGGGAACTTCATAATTACGAGCAGCAGCGCGGAAATCTGTCCAGCTTTCGGCGCGATTAAGTAGGGGGATGGCGTACACTAGTTTTGAAGGTTCTAAGGCTGTCCAGCGCAGGGCTACGGCATAATTTGAAGGGATTTCTACACCCTGATTTGACGGGAACTGCTTCAGGTTGGGGGAAACATCCGAGAGAATCGGACCGTGACGGGTATAGCGCACTTTTTGGACAATTGGCTGTCCCCCAGCGATTTGAATTGTCTCGTTAACCATTTGCATATCCACCCATTTACCATTAACCTCATACTGGTTGGGGTTGTTTGGGTTGATTTTTTCGATATATAAATCCATTACATCCGATTGTACATTGGTGACACCCCAAGCAATGCGATCGTTATGACCGATAATTACCCCCAGCATCCCCGCAAAGGAAAAGCCTGTGACGTTATAGGGACATTCTGCACTTTTGGAAGTGCAATGCAGACCAACCTCGTACCAAATAGAGGGAATTTGCACAGCCAAGTGGGGGTCATTAGCTAAAATCGGTTTACCTGTAGTGGTGCGATCGCCAGAAATCACCCAACTATTGGAACCAATCCCGATTCCCGTCCCCCCCAACAGTTTTTCCAGCGCCAACATTGGCTGCGTAATTGACTCTATCACCTCAGTTCCAGAGGCGATTAATTGCGTCTCATCAAAACTATCCTGTTCCCCCGTTTTCCTTTTTTGCAAATCAGGTAAAATCGCCGGGGAGTCTTGGGGATAGGGGGGAAAAAGTTCTTCCACTTGAGCTAGATTGAGGGTCTTCAGCAACACAGTCCGTTCAATTTCGCTTTGAAAATTTCTCCCCAAATCATAAGCCATTACCTTACCCCAGGTCAGGGAATGTAGTGGTTTCCAAGGTTCAGGTTTATACCCAGGATTCATCAATTTCAACACCGCATATTCTAAACTCAGGTTAGCACCTTGATGCTCTGCCAAATAAGCATTGACGCCGGCGGCGTATGCTTCTAAGTATGCATTCATCTCTGCATCCATTGCGGCGAGTTCTTGCTTGGCGACCCTCGCCCAACCCATTGTCCGCAGATACTTATCAGTCTCTAACTGGGAAGGGCCAAACATTTCTGCCAATCTTCCAGAACCGATGTGGCGCCAAAAATCCATTTGCCAAAATCGGTCTTGAGCATGGATATAACCCTGTGCCATGAATAAATCATGGGAATTGGCTGCATAAATGTGGGGAATACCCAAATTATCCCGCTGGACACTCACCTCAGCCTTGAGTGTGGATAATTGAATTGTACCACTTTCTTGCGGAAAGGATTGACGGACAGTGTGGAAGGCAAAACCGACTAAAAATAGACCCAGCAACAGCACCACAATCACGGTGTTTTTAAGTCTCTTCCGCAACCAATTTTTCCTGGTTCTTCTCATTTTGCGCGTGTTGTGGCATCGTTAATTGAATCAGGGCTAATTATACCGCTGCACAAGAGCCAAAACAAAAGGGGGCGATCGCCTGTTTTGAGTCAGTCTTGGCACAAGTACAATAGAGACAACGACACACTTGGGAAAAACGCAGTATGCCGACAATTACCCTGTTCGTATCAGAGGAATTATCTCAACAACTCGCACAAGTAGGCGATCGTCTACCTGAACTGCTTGCCCTTAGTCTCCAACAGCCAGCCGTACCAGCACAAGTTTACCGATATATCCTCGACTTTCTCGCCAGTAACCCCACTCCTCAACAAATTGCCGAATTTCAACCAACACCTGAAATGCAGGAGAGGTTACGTACATTGTTAACACGTAGCCAAGCAGGTACACTCACACCCACTGAGTTAAAAGAACTTCTGGAGTATGAACGGATCGAGCATCTGGTGGTGATGATTAAAGCCGGTAACTTACCTTATTTGAGCAGTAGACTGTGAGCCTCTCCTATATTCCCACTGCTCTTCGTCGCCTAGTTGAACAACGAGCCAACTACAAATGTGAGTATTGCCTGCTACCGGCAGGATTGGCGTTCTTTCCCCATGAAATTGACCACGTAGTCGCCCAAAAGCACGGTGGTACAACGGATGCTAATAATCTAGCATTTACCTGCTGGCGCTGTAACCGCCACAAAGGCACTGACTTAGGATCGTTCGATCCGCAAACAGGAACTTTTAGCTAAAAGAAAAAGAAGCCCCACATCTGACCCGTTCGCGTAGCGTCTCGCAGAGAAGGGCAGTGTGGGATGAATTTTTGGGCGATGACGAATTGACCAACAACTAATTCAATCCGTAGGATTGACAGGACAGTTGGTCGGTGAGGAATCGCCATTTTTTATGTTTGGCAATGTGTCGATAAGTTCATCTATCACTTGAGTCATGGTTTTGTCTACGCACTCTGCATGTTGCTTGAGCTTATTGAATCTGCGTTCTGACATTCTTAATCGTAATTGTTTATTTTTCATAGTGGTTACACAATGGATATACGGTATGTTATACTATTTTCAGGTCGAAAAACAAAGAATAAAATGAGAACTTCATACCAATACAAAATCAAGCCAACTAAACAGCAAGCAGAAAAAATTGATCAAACGTTGGAAATGCTGCGTTATCAATACAATTACTTGCTTGCTCAAAGGTTTGATTGGTATGAAATGAATCGATGTCCTATTGATAGATGCCCTTTGATTTGTCATCTACCAGATTTAAAAGAACAACCCAACTACTACAATCAAAAAGCATCTTTGGTGCAATTAAAAGTAGATAGACCTTGGTACAAAAATATTCACTCTCAAGTGCTACAGGAAGTACCTAAAAGAGTTGAGCTAGCTTTTGACAGATGGTTAAAAGGCGATATCAACGGGAAGAAATCAGGTAGACCTAGATTCAAAGGGAAAGGACAATACAAGACTTTTACTTACACCCAATTTAAGCAGCATCATTTTGTCAATAACAAAATTACGCTCTCAAAGATAGGAGATGTTAAGGTAATTGTTCATCGCCCGATACCCGTTGGGTTTAAAATCAAAACCTTTTCTATAACTAAAAAAGCTGATGGCTATTATGTAACTCTCAGCTTGGAAGATGCTACAGTTCCAATAATTAAACCTGAGTTTAACCCAGAATCCATAACTGGCATCGATGTCGGTTTGAAGGAGTTTTTAACAACTTCTGAGGGTGAAACTGTTGCTATACCTCAGCATTACCGCAAAGCACAGAAACGTTTGCGGGTTATCCAAAAACGTGTTTCGCGTCGTAAGAAAAGTAGTAACCGTAGACAAAAAGCGGTTAAACAACTAGGTAAGCAACATAAAAAAGTTGCTGATAAACGTAAAGATTTTCATTTCAAAACTGCTAACAACTTATTGAAAAAATATGATGTTGTTGCAGTTGAAGATTTGAATGTTAAAGGACTTGCACGTACCCGATTGGCAAAATCTGTACTTGATGCTGGATGGTCAAGCTTTCTGTCGATACTGACAAACAAAGCCGAAAATGCTGGTTTGTTGGTTATCCCAGTTAAAGCGTCTGGTACAAGTCAAGATTGTTCTAATTGTGGCGTAAAAGTTCCTAAAAAACTGCATCAACGATGGCACGACTGTCCTAATTGTGGATGCAGTCTTGACCGAGACCATAATGCAGCGATAAATATAAAAAACAGAGCGGTGGGGCATCCCGTTCTTAAAGCCAAGAGTCTCCTAAGCGATAGCCGGATTGTCTTGGAAGCCTACACTTACTGCGAAGCAGAAGTGTAGGAGATGTCACCTTTCTATTCAATCCGCGTACCCAGAAATGGGAGGAACACTTCACTATTTCCGAACAGACTGTGCTTGGATTAACGCCTGTGGGACGTACAACAGTCAGATTACTGCACATGAATACCGACGAACGATTAGCTGAAAGGCAGAGATTGTAGCTTTTTGATAAATCTAAGTTCCAAGGTGCATGACACTGCGCTAATATACCCTATGAAATTACAAAAACTGCTTTAAGCTCGGCGTTTCCAGTAAAAAGCTCGGCGTTCGGAGTAAAAAGCTCGGCGTTTCCAGTAAAAAGCTCGGCGTTCGGAGTAAAAAGCTCGGCGTTCGGAGTAAAAAGCTCGGCGTTCGGAGTAAAAAGCTCGGCGTTCGGAGTAAAAAGCTCGGCGTTCGGAGCAAAAAGCTCGGCGTTCGGAGTAAAAAGCTCGGCGTTCGGAGTAAAAAACTCGGCGTTCGGAGTAAAAAGCTCGGCGTTCCGAGTAAAAAGCTTGAATGATGAGAAGTTTCAGTCTAATCTATACCTACCTTGACATAGGCATGGAGGCGATCGCCTCGACAGTTACAATAATGTCATGGACAAAGGCGAAAATCAGGGGTGGGATGGGAAAATGGGATTAGCTGGATTAAAAATTGTCTTGGTAGAACCACATGGTCCATTAAACCTGGGAGCGATCGCCAGAGTGATGAAAAATTTTGGCTTAGATCAACTAGTATTAGTCAATCCCCAATGCGACCCCCTGGACATGGAAGCGCTGAAAATGGCGGTTCATGCCAAAGAAATTTTAACATCTGCGGTTTTAGTAGCGACATTACCAGAAGCGTTGCAGGGATGTGTCAGAGTCATCGCTACCACCGGTCGAGTTCGCAGTTGGGAAACACCTTTAGAAAACCCCCGCACCGCCCTACCTTGGTTGCTAGAGGAACCAGAACAACCCACAGCGTTAATTTTTGGCAGGGAAGACCGAGGATTAAGCAATGAAGAATTAAACTATGCTCAGAGGTTTATTCACATTCCCACAAGTCAAAATTATCTGTCCCTGAATCTGGCTACGGCTGTAGCCATCTGCTGTTATGAACTGGCACAATCTACAGACCAACCATTGACACCCACCCCATCCCCAACTGAACTTGCACCTTTTGAGATCCTAGAAGGATACTACCAGCAATTAGAATCCCTGCTGCTAAACATTGGTTATCTTTATCCCCACACAGCAACTAGCCGTATGGAAAAATTTCGCCAACTGTATAATCGCGCTCACCTGCAAACCGGGGAAGTCGCGATGCTCCGAGGAATTATACAACAAGTAAAATGGGCAATTAAAACCTATAAAAATGATGGAAAGTTGTAATTCATCGTTTAATATGTACGCATTGATTCCCCCAAAATAATAAATATGGCTTAAACTAAACACAAAAATACTGACTTAACTGGGGACTGGGGACTGGAGACTGGGGACTGGAGACTGGAGACTGGAGACTGGAGACTGGATTAATTTACTCTTGACTCATTACTCATTACTCATTACTCATTACTCATTACTCCTTACTCCCAATCCCCAACCCCCAATCCCTGGTCACTGAGCGGAGCCGAAGTGCAACCCCCAACCCCCAATCCCCAATCCCTAGCAGCGATGTCAGAATCAAGTGATAAACTCAACACTTTCTCCAGGCGTCAACCCCTAAATCGCCCCCAGCGTTCGCGCAAAGTCCAAAAGGCGGAACCAAAGAAAGTCAAAGTTCCCAAACAGCAGCAGCGTACACCTCAAGAAGGAGCTACGGCGACACGTGTAGTAAGAAATGGTACTAATCAAATCACGGTTAATACTGGTGTGTCTAGGTCAAGACCAGGGCTAGTAATGCCAGCAGCAGTCAAACCCATCCCCAAAGGGAAGATTCCCCCCTTCCAACCAGGGGCTGTCAAAATTAAGACAGTGCGAATGGAGAAGTCGGCGGTGCCCAAAAGTAGACAATCGCGGAAAACGCGGTTAAAGCCAATGGCTAGAACCCTCTTGTATACTCTGCGATTATTAATTGTCGGTGTTGGGATTGGGGCGATTGTCGGTACAGCGTTATCGGTATTAGACCCCGCTAGTCGTGTCACCCCAACTGCTTCTCCAGTATCGAATACAAATACTGAACAATCGCAGTCACAGCCTACACCAACAACCCCAGCGACTTCCGGCTTATATCTAACTCAGGAAATTATCCCCTTAAAAAATGCCGTGCAAAATTTGGCATCAGCCAACCAAAATCTTACAGCAGGGGTTATAATAGTAGACTTAGATACGGGAGCTTACGTTGATGTGAATAGCGCTGCTAGTTTCCCATCGGCGAGTACAATTAAGATACCGATTCTGGTGGCCTTTTTCCAAGATGTGGATGCTGGTAAAATCCGCCTCGATGAAATGCTGACCATGCAACAAGAGATGATTGCAGGCGGTTCAGGAAATATGCAATTAAAGCCAGCGGGAACCCAGTATACAGCCTTGGATGTCGCCACGAAAATGATTACAATCAGCGACAATACAGCGACAAATATGCTGATTGCCAAACTCGGCGGTATCGATGCTTTAAACCAGCGTTTTCGCAGTTGGGGGTTGACAACCACAGCCCTTCGCAATCAACTTCCAGATTTGCAAGGGACAAACACCACCAGTCCTAGGGAATTGGGAACTTTGATGGCGATGGTGCATCAGGGAAATTTGGTGAATATGCGATCGCGTGATCTGATACTAAATATTATGCGTCAAACCGAGAGAAATAATCTACTCCCCTCTGGTTTAGGCGCAGGCGCTAGCATTGCCCACAAAACCGGCGATATTGGCACAATGTTAGGAGATGCAGGTTTAGTAGATATCCCAACTGGGAAGCGCTACATCGCCGCTGTCATGGTACAACGCCCCAATAATGACCCCCGCGCCGAAAAACTCATTAGCTCAATTTCTCGTGCGGCTTATCAACAGTTTAGTCAAAATGCTGTCGTCCCCAACAGCACGACAAACACCATACCAACAACCAGTTATCAGCCATCTATGATGCCACCTGGTGTACCCAACAGTATGGGAAATCCTATTGGTTATCGGTCACCTGTGATGGCGCCTGTTCTACCCAACAACATGGGTTATCCGCCTCCAGTTATCAATCCCCAGTATTATCCTCCCAGATAAGGTTATTTGCAGGCTAATTTTTCTCACACATCCCACAGGGAAATGTTATATATAGTACCTGTTTTTGATACAACACGAAAGATCAATGATGAACTCAAACAATTTGCACAAATTAGTAGGACTTGCAAACGAACACGGGATTAATTGTCAGGTAACTCCAGATGAGTGCTTGGTTACATGCTTACCTGGATACGATGATTTCTTATTAGCTTTTACTTGGTCTGGTGCAGTTGAAGGAGAACCACAAGAACATGAATTAATAGCAATTAGTGTACAGGATATTACTCAAGAAAGGACAGTAGCAGCTTGGCAGATTCCTAGTTATTTATTTGGCAACGTTTTAAGACAAGCACAGATGCTTGTCGCTGCTCATATAGATTTTATGACATAACGAATCAACCATAGCTAAAAATTATATCTATTCTCTCTTGGTTCCAAATTCTTACCTAAGATAGTCGCAAGGGTCATATCCTTCATGGTTTTACTAAGTATTTAGTATTAAATATTAACATGAACCTTGATTTTTAATTTGCTATTGGCTATAGTTTCAAGTGTTTTTTCCAGCCAATACAGACTATTTTTTAATTTTTTAGCTCAATTTAGTCAAATTTTATTAACTAAACATTATGATACACAAGTTGAAATTAAGTGCATATCTCAAGATAGATACAATGCATTATGAAAAAGTTTACATTTATCATGAAATGTAAAGGAATTAATGAAAACACATGGCTGACATTGTTGATACTGCTGTAAACGCTGGTTCTTTCAATACCTTAGTTGCTGCAGTTAAGGCTGCTGGGCTAGTTGATACTCTCAAAGGTAGTGGACCATTTACCCTTTTTGCACCTACGGATGAAGCATTTTCTAAACTTCCAGCCGGTACCGTAGATGCTTTACTCAAGGATATTCCCAAGCTCAAGAAAATCCTGACTTATCATGTTGTTTCAGGTAAAGTGCTAGCAGCCGATGTGGTTAAGCTGAAGTCAGCTACTACGGTAGAGGGTTCAGATGTAAAAATTGACGCTTCTCATGGTGTCAAGATCAATAATGCTACTGTTGCAACACCAGATGTTGCTGCTGATAACGGTGTTATTCACATCATTGATACAGTGTTGATTCCTGCATAAGCAAGCGTTTAGATAGTATCTGTAGTTAGGGCAATGCCCTAACTACGTGTATTTCAAAAATCAAATATTAGTCCTATATCCGAAGATGATATAGCGCTTCTCATTCAGATGAGGTACAAGATTATATCGCTAGGTGTAGGGGCACGGCATTGCCGTGCCCCTACGGGTGTACCGCACTAGGCCGGGAAACGCTATATTAGGAATTATTTTAACACTTTTGATATCGCATTCCCGGTAATTGTGAAACTAAACCCATAAGTTCCAACTGTAACAAAGCACTGGAAACTGAACCAGCACCCATACCTGTTTGTTGGACAATAAAATCGAAGGGTAAGACATCAACAGCAATTACATTTAATACCTGTTGTAGTTCTGGTGACAAATCTGGCAAACTTAACTGTTGTGGTTGTGCAGTCGCCTCAATTGCATCAATTTGTGGGATTGCTCCCAGCATTTTTAACAGTTCGTCTAATTCCCTGAGAATTAACGAAGCGCCTTGGCTGAGTAATTTTAAACACCCTTGGGATGGATGGTCATCAATTCTTCCGGGGAGTGCATAGACATCACGTCCGAAATCATTCGCATAGGTAGCTGTAATTAAAGCACCAGATTTTAAGGGTGCTTCCATTACCAAGATGGCACGACTCAAGCCAGCAATAATCCGGTTACGACGGGGAAAGTGGGTGCGGTCGGGTGGGGTTTTGGTAGGATACTCACTCACGACTAAGCCAGCAGTCAAAATTTGCTGATACAAATCCCGATTTTGGTGGGGATAGATGACATCTACACCCGTTCCTAAAACGGCGATTGTTCGTCCACCTGCTTTCATGGCGGACCAGTGGCTTTCGGTGTCAATTCCCTCAGCCATCCCCGAAACAACTGTAAACCCGTTTTTGGCTAAAGCGGTGCTAATTTGCCGAGTCCAACGGATACCATATTCCGAGGGTTTCCGAGTACCAACAATGCCAACTAGGGGTTTATGTCCGAGATTCTCTTGCAGTTCCACTTCACCGCGATAGTAGATAATAGGTGGTGGACTGGGAGTTTCTAGGAGCAAGCGGGGGTAATCTCCATCCGCTGGCGTCCAGAAATGGGGGTTTTCGGCTTGGTGTTTGGTGAGTATTTGTTCTGGATGCAGACGCGATCGCTGTTGTATTACCTTTTCTAATGTCTGAAAACCAAAACCCTCCACCCTTCCCAACTCAGCCGCAGTCGCTTTCCAAGCCGTTGCCAATGTGCCAAAATGCTGTTGCAAGCGTCGCAGCAATACTGGTCCAATTCCCGAAATTTGCGACCAAGCTAGCCAATATGCACGTTCTTCTACCACTTGTCTATCCTCAGACCTGCTGAGTTGAGTATTCCCAAATTACTGTTAAAAGTGGTTTGGTTCACATTGGGGAACACCAAAAAATAAATTATCCCAAATTGACGGTTAGTAGGGTGCGTCAGTATAGCACTTCCTATTCAGATGAGGTACAAAATTGTATCACGCGATGTAGGGGCACGGCACTGCCGTGCCCTTACCGATGTACCTCACTAGGGCGAGAAACGCTATAGCAATAATTTCTTGGTGTAGCTAGGTTTTCTCGCAATACAGTTCAGTTAAGAAAATTGTCGTAGGGGCACGGCACGAATAAAATTGTCATTAGAAGAAAAGATTTTGGATGTTCCCTACACTGTATACCACTGGAGTCTAACTGAACTGTATTGGGTTTTCTCGCATTGACGCACCCTACATTTTGGATATTTTTTTATCTGGAGGTCCCTTAACTAGGAATTACTCAACATCTTTAATGCGGGTTTTTCGTTCTAAAATCTCCTTTAGCACTAAAGTTACGACTGCTAACAATGCCAACAATACAGCCGCTGAGAAAGCCGCTTCAGTTTCATACTGTTTGTAAGCGTCTTCTACAAACAGTGGTAGACTCTGGGTTTTTTCAGCAATATTACCAGATACTACTGAAACAGCGCCGAATTCACCCATTGCTCTAGCATTGGTCAAAATTAAACCATAAAGTAAGCCCCAGCGAATACTGGGTAAGGTGACGCGCCAAAATATTTGCCAATCGTTTGCGCCCAGGGTTCTAGCTGCTTCTTCTTGCTCACTACCAAATTCTTCTAACACAGGAATGACTTCGCGGGCGACAAAGGGCATACTGACGAAAGCGGTAGCCAGTACCATACCTGGAAAGGCAAAGATAATCTGGATATCATGTGCCTGTAGCCAAGGGCCAAACCAGCCCTGGCGACCGTAAAGTAGCACAATCATCAAGCCCGCGACTACGGGGGAGATGGAAAAAGGCAGGTCAATAATACTTAAGACTATAGCCTTACCGGGGAAATTATTGCGAGCGATCGCCCAAGCTGCACACAAACCAAATACTGCATTCAAAGGCACAGCAATTACAGCCAATGTTACCGTTAGCCCGGCTGCGAACAGAAACGCTGGTGCGCTGAGATTTTCCAGAAATGGCCCCACTCCCTTTTTGAAAGCTTCGACAAAAACGTTGATTGCCGGGATATATTGAACTAGAGCTAAATAGCCAACGGCGATCGCAATCAAAATTGTTGGTGTCCAACTCTTGTCCTGTTTGGGTTTATTTGTTGTCATATCTTCTAGCCCACGCTTGTAAGAAATTAATTGCTAGTAGCAGCACCAACGAAATTGCTAGTAGAACCACACCAATCACAGTTGCACCAGAATAGTCATACTGTTCTAATCGCTGGAAAATCAGCACAGGTGCGATTAAATCTTCGTAAGGCGTATTAGAAGAAATAATCACAGTCGAGCCATACTCCCCAACCGCACGGGAGAAACCCAAAGCTACCCCAGTCAAAATCGTCGGAAATAAAGGCGGTAAAATTACCTTCCAAAAAGTTTGCCATTGAGAAGCACCCAAACACCACGCCGCTTCTTCAATTTCATGCTCCATTTCCTGCAATACAGGTTGCACCGTCCGTACTATAAATGGGAGTGAGATAAATATCATTGCTACCCCAACACCCAGACGAGTGAAAGATACTTTAATTCCCAGTGGTGCCAACAGCGAACCAATCCAGCCATTATCGCTGTAAACCGTTGCCAAGGTTAAACCTGCTACCGATGTCGGCAGCGCAAACGGTAAATCTACGGTGGCATCAATTATCCGTTTTAACGGAAAGTCATAGCGAACAAGAACCCAAGCAATCAGAGTCCCAAAGACCCCATTGATTCCCGCAGCAAATAATGAAGTAACGAAAGTGACATTGTATGTTGCCAGAGCCAGATCACTAGTAGCGATTTCCCAAAACTTAGTCGGCGGTTCCGTACTTGCTTTGAGAAACATAGCAGTTATGGGGATCAATAACATAACTATCAGGTATCCCACAGTAATCCGCCATGTCCAAGGAATCTGACGCAACCGAAGTAGGAACGCCTTCCACACTGGAGTTTTACCGTCAGCTTGAAAAGAAGGAGATAAAGTCATAATCAACAATTCAAAAGTTAAATTGCAAAATTGTAAAATCCAAGCTTGGTAGGCATCCTGTCACCATTTTGTCATTTGTCATTTGTCATTTGTCATTGGTCAGTTGTCAGTTGTCATTTGTATTTAACTCCTAACTCCTAACGCCTAACTCCTAACTCCTAACTCCTAACTCCTAACTCCTAACTCCTAACTCCTAACTCCTAACTCATTACTCATTACTCATTACTCATTACTCATTACTCATTACTCATTACTCCTAACTCATTACTCCTAACTCATCACTCCTAACTCCTAACTCATTACTCATTACTCATTACTCATTACTCCTAACTCCTAACTCCTGATTTACCGTTTGTTTTTGCTGTGAATTTGGTCAAAAATCGCACCCTCGGCAAAAAACTTATTCTGAACTGCATCCCAACCGCCGAAGTCTTGAACGGTACCCAGATTTTTCACTTTGGGGTATTTATCTGCAACTGCTTTAGTTTGGGCGACTGTCTCATTTACAGGACGGAATCCGACTTTGGCAAATTCTTGCTGTGCTTCTGGGGTATACAGGAATTTGACGAAAGCTTCTGCTACCTCACGATTACCATGTTTATCGACGTTTTTGTCTACCACGGCGATGGGATTATCGATGGAGATGTTGACATCAGGGATGATATAAGTCACCTTCTCGCCCTTTTGTTCGGCTAGGACAATTTCGTTTTCATAGTTAATTAGGGCATCACCCTGACCTTGCTTGAAAAATGCATCCGTAGCTTCACGCGCATCTTTTGCCAAGATTGGCACATTATGATAGACTTTGGTCACAAACTCAGTAGCTTTCGCCTCGTCTCCACCAGTTTTAATTACAGAATTCCACAGTGCTAGGAAATTCCAACGCGCAACGCCGGATGTTTTAGGGTCAGCAGTAATCAGTTTGATACCGTCTTTGCCCAAATCTGCCCAAGTTTTAATGCCTTTAGGGTTTCCTGGGCGAGTTACTAGTGCTGCCACAGATTTAGAGACAATGGCATTGTTAGGGACTTCCTTTTCCCATCCAGGCTGAATTAGTCCAGCCTTCTCAATCTTTTGGGTGTCTCCAGCCAGTGCTAAATGGACAACATCAGCTTCTAAACCATCAATGACAGCGCGAGTTTGGGAACCAGAACCCCCATAGCTTTGCTTGACTTTGACGGTTTGGTTATGTTCTTGCTGCCACTTGTCTACAAACTTGGGGATAATGGCTTCGTGAGCTGCTTTGGTGACGGCAAAAGAAACCAGGGTTATTTCCACATTATCCTTTTTGGCAGATACAGGACTAGCCCCAGGGTTTTCTGTGGCAGAATTATTCCCATTACCACCAGAGCAGGCGGCTAGCGCCACACTCAAGAGCGCTCCTGCTAAAAAGAGCGATACAAAACCTTTGAGCGAATTGAGCCTGAACCGATTGATGATCTGCCCTGTACTCAGTTGCAATCGTTTCAGGGGGCGTTGCCACACAGTCATTCCATATCCTCCTCTAAATATCTACGGTTATTAGATGCAAATACCGTATATAGATTTATGCTAATAGATGATGGCAGGTATCCTTTGCTCAACGCAAGAGTAAAACTGCACATTCTCGATAGAGAATAGGGTGATCATATCATCCCTAGGTGTCTGTAGAGGGACAACCGCACCAGAAGGGTGGGTGTAGTTTTTTATAAGTTTTTTTTAAATTTTAAAAATTATCGTTTTGAGCATATATTCAGCACTTAACTACTGATTTTGCATATTATCGCTGAATTTGTGCATCTTATTTTATAGATATAAAAATCTAATTAACTTATACACTCATTTATCTCTGGGAAAACAGTTGTTTTTAAGTATAAAGTCCCTTGTTTTCCCTTGTCTCATCTGATACTGTATATATCCAGAATCATCTACCACTGTATTCCGATTGAATTTTCGTGGATTAAACCCATTACCAACCTACCTTATCCCATGACACACCAAGAAACCAACAAACCGAAATTCATCCAAGTGGTAAACCAACTATTTCCAGCCTTCAAACAGCCTGCAACTCAAACCTCTGCTCTAGTGCTAGCAGCAGGCTTAGGTTTAAGTGCTTTGCTACCTGTTTACGCTGCTAGTACAGGTTCTCAAACTGCGTCTGCTAACCAAAAGAATCAACTGATTAGCCAAAATAACAAGAAAGAAATTACTCTAGTTACCTACGCAGTCACCAAAGCCGCCTACGATAAAATCATTCCCCAGTTTGTGGCGAAATGGAAGAAGGAAAAAGGTCAGGATGTGGTAATTCGGACCAGCTATGGTGGTTCTGGCTCCCAAACACGTGCAGTAATTGATGGCTTACCCGCAGATGTGGTAGCTCTAGCACTGGCTTTGGATACTAAAAAAATCGAACAAGCAGGTTTAATTAAACCAGGTTGGGAGAAAGAAGCGCCTAATAATTCGATTGTAACTCGCTCAGTAGTTGCTTTAGAAACCCGTGCAGGTAATCCGAAAAAGATTAAAACTTGGTCCGATTTGGCTAAACCTGGAGTCAAAATTGTCACAGCCAACCCCAAAACCTCCGGTGGTGCTAGATGGAACTTCCTAGCTTTGTGGGGTGCTGTCGCCAAGAATGGCGGGAATGAGACTCAGGCCTTTAACTTTGTTAGTCAAGTCTTTAAGAACGTCGTTGTGCTTCCCAAAGATGCACGGGAATCTAGCGATGCTTTCTATAAAAAAGGTCAAGGGGATGTGCTACTGAACTACGAAAACGAAGTCCTCTTAGCCGCACAACAAGGAAAGACAGACACTTCTTACGAAGTTCCCGCAACCAACATTTCTATCGATGCTCCCGTAGCAGTTGTCGATAAGAATGTAGATAAGCGCAGTACACGTGAAGTTTCGGAAGCTTTCGTTAAGTTCTTATTCACCCCAGAAGCTCAACGCGAGTTTGCTAAAGTTGGTTTTAGACCAGTTAACTCCACCGTCGCTAAAGAAGTACAGAATAAGTTCCCCAAGATTTCCCGACTCTACACAGTCGATAATCTGGGAGGTTGGGATACTATTCAGAAGAAGTTCTTCGATGATGGCGGAATCTTTGACAAAATCCAAAGTGGGAAACGCTAATCTCTAGCGATTTTTGCTGACACATCAATACTAATCGAGAAGTACACTCGTAAGGGCACGGCAGTGCCGTGCCCCTACCCCCACGATATAATGTTTTACCGTCTCTGAATGAAAACCCTAATAAATCTAAAATTGGGATAAAAATATTAAGTTTTCAATTCACTATCAAGAGACAGCCATCCTGAAATACCAGGAGTTCCCCCGGTTGAATTGGTGTCCAAACTTCGTTGTCAGTTAGGGGAATGGTAGCAATAAGCGCCACGCGATCGCTTGGTGAGGTCAATTGGCGAAAATCTACGGTCATATCTTGGTCAATTAAATGGGCTGCTGCAAAGGGTGCTTGACGCACAATGTAGCTGAGTTTGGTTGAGCAGTGGGCAAAAAAGTGTTCGCCATCCGATAGTAAGTAGTTAAACACACCCTTTGCCGCCAGATTTTCTGTGACTTTACGTAATACCGGGTACAGTTCTTCTAAAGGTGGCTTACCTTGAGGAAAGCTTTGTCTCAAGGTTTCTAGTATTACACAGAAGGCTTTTTCACTATCAGTGTCACCCACGGGTTGAAAAAACCCCTGATTTTGAGGTTGAAAATCTGGTAAATTTCCGTTGTGGGCGAATACCCAATACCTTCCCCAAAGTTCCCGGCGAAAAGGATGACAGTTTTCTAGGGCGATTTCACCTTGGGTAGCTTTGCGAATATGGGCAATCACATGGGTAGAGTGGATGGGGTAGCATCGCACCAAATCTGCTACCGGGGAAGTAACAGAAGCTTTAGCGTCTAAAAAAATCCGACATCCTTTCCCTTCAAAAAAAGCAATCCCCCAACCATCGCTATGATCGTCAGTCTTTCCACCCCGCGCAGAAAACCCTTCAAAAGAAAAACAGATGTCTGTTGGGGTGTTACAATTCATTCCCAGCAGTTGGCACATGAATATTGCAGCTCTAAATTTTTAATTAATGCCTCTCGATTAACATAGTTCATAATACTGCAACAGTTCTGGTGCGATCGCTGCAATCTTAAAATTTCGTTTGTAGGGGATTGAGCATTCTGGTATTTTAATATACCGTCAATCAGGCTATCTTGTGCTAAGAGACGATGCAATTCGGGATGATATCCCACAATCCAGCAATTGAGTTGAATATTGAGGGATTGTTTTGCAGGACTTGCATCCCGAAAGTCAGCTACGAAGCACAATCATCGTCCTTTCCTGTTTCCTTTTTATTCAATTTCCAGTTCTTTTGTGGTACGTTTCAACTGTTTCCAGAGGACACGAATTTGGGTGTAAGCTTCTTCTGGGGAAAGTTTACCACCGGTTTGTAAATTGCAAATATAGCTTACCCGTTGAGAAAATTCTTGCAGATTAGCATTAAAAACCAAATACTCTGGCTTGAAATGTCCGTAATATGGATGACGAGGATAGAGAAAATCACATAGTTCGGAGAGAAAATCAGATTCCTGTTTCATGGCAATTACCAAGTGTTATTGAATAGTAAAATTTCTGAATTATAAACTATAGATACTCCCTAATTTCATGATAGCAATCATGTCCGTAATATGGATGACGAGGATAGAGAAAATCACATAGTTCGGAGAGAAAATCAGATTCCTGTTTCATGGCAATTGCCAAGTGTTATTGAATAGTAAAAATTCTGACTTATAAACTATAGATACTCCCTAATTTCACGATAGCAATTATAGGATTTTTGAGAAAAGTAGGAGATGGGTGAAAAATACCCATCTCCTACAGGCAGAGGTTAGGAGAAATCTAGAAGATTTATCAAATTATATCAATTAAAAAAATCTTGGCAACACATCGATAATCTGTAGGGGCGCAAGCCCTTCAGCCCCTACCCTATCTGTCCCATTCTTTTTTTTAATTGGTATTAAAGTACTCATATCATAACTGAATTTTTGAGGAATGTAGTAGATGGATAAAAAATATCCATCTACTATAGATAAACGGAGGTATAAACGTAATCAGTTAACTAGCGCGAACCAAGTCTGGAGAGTCTATTGGAGAATGTTTGATAGCTTTGACAAATTCTTGCAGGACATCTTTGAGTCTTAGTTCAAGTTCTTGATCCAGCAGCAAACTGCCATCGTCTTGCCGTTGAATTTGTTTGTCTATGGCGTAAACAGTAGCCAGGATATGTCTGGCTCCTAATTCGCCTAAAATGGGTTTTAAAGCATATTCAATTGCTAACAAATGAGCAATTGTTCCACCAGTGGCGATGGGTAATACGACTTTTCCCGTCAATGACTTTTGGGGCAATAAATCTAAAAATGTTTTCAGTACCCCTGTGTAAGCAGCTTTATAGATGGGGGTGGAAATAATCACACCATCTGCTTTTGCCAATAAGGCTTTTGGCTGTTCTAAAGCTGGGCTGTCATATCGTCCAAAAATTAAATCTTCAGCGGGTAAATCGCGGACGGAAATTATGTCTATATCCAAGCCTTCTTGCTTTAACAGGTTGCCGGCATATTCGACAATACTGTAAGTTCTGGATGGGTGGGATGGACTACCTGCGATCGCGAGAATATGAGTCATTTAATTAAACTCCCAATTTCTACAACTGATTCTGTTTTTTTGTTGCAACATTGCTTGCTAT
Organism: Gloeotrichia echinulata CP02; assembly: GCA_038087035.1. NCBI lineage: Bacteria > Bacillati > Cyanobacteriota > Cyanophyceae > Nostocales > Gloeotrichiaceae > Gloeotrichia > Gloeotrichia echinulata. The sequence goes on from CP051187.1 coordinate 3,181,985, forward strand.
CTCCCAGGCGTTTCTAGGATACGGTGGTGGCTTTTTCTTTGGGCTGCTGCTTGGGAAAATTTTCATTGGCAACAATCTCTCCAAATGGGCTTAATACATGTTGTTGCTCTACAATTGGTAGATTCTCTAATGGCAAATGGGGAAAGAGAAGTTCGGCTACTCGATAGGCTTCTTCTAGGTGGGGATAGCCGGAGAAGATGAAGGTTTCAATACCTAAATCTGCATATTCTAACATCCTGGCGGCTACGGTTTGGGGATCACCTACTAAGGCTGTACCGGCACCACCGCGCACTAAACCAACTCCCGCCCACAGGTTTGGGCTAATCTCTAGCGCGTCGCGACTACCCTGATGTAATTGGGTCATCCGCCGTTGTCCTTCTGAGTCCATCCGGGCGTATGCTTTTTGTGCCGTAGCGATCGCCTCTTCATCCACATATTGAATCAATTGATTGGCTGCATCCCAAGCTTCACTTTCAGTTTGGCGCACAATTACATGCAAGCGAATGCCAAATCGTAAAGTTCTGCCCTCAGCCTCTGCTAGCTGGCGAACTGAGGCAATTTTCTCGGCGACTTGGGCTGGTGGTTCGCCCCAAGTAAGATAGACATCTACATGCTTGGCGGCTATTTGTTGGGCGATAGGTGAGGAACCGCCGAACCATAAGGGCGGATGTGGCTTTTGGACTGTAGGAAATAACAGCTTACCGTTCTCAATGTCGAGATATTTACCCTTGAGGTTGGCTTGTTCTCCACTGGCGATCGCCCGCCATGCTGTCAAGAATTCATCTGTTAACTCATAGCGTTCATCGTGTCCGAGGTGCAAGCCATCTCCCGCTAACTCTACTGGATCGCCGCCTGTGACTACGTTAATTAATAATCGTCCACCAGATAGGCGATCAAACGTCGCCGCCATCCGCGCTGCTACCCCAGCCGACACCAAACCCGGACGAATCGCCACTAAAAAACGCATCTGTCGGGTTAGGGGTACTAAGGTTGACGCCACAATCCAAGCGTCTTCACAAGAACGACCAGTAGGTAGCAATGCCCCCGTAAAGCCCAGATCATCTACCGCCTGTGCTATCTGCCGCAGATAGGGAAAGCTGACAGCCCTTCCACCTGTAGCAGTTCCAAGGTAGCGTCCGTCGCCGTGGGTGGGGATGAACCATAGTAACTGCATGAGTCCTGTCCTTTGTAATCTACGCTAAGTCGATAGAACTACCGTAGTTTTAGTTAATTTACAGATTATTGCATATTCCACTAATTCAAACAAGGGGTTTTTTACATAACTACGGTATTCCTATCAGATAAATGTATATTAATCAGCTAAAAGATGGGAAATCAAAATATACAGAGATTAAAAACGTATTAAAAAGAACTTAAAATATCATATATTGATCATAAAATTGAAATAGAATCTGGAACGCACTAACTAAAAAACTCCACCCACAAGGGCATGGGGCATGGGGCATGAATCGACCACAGTATTGGCACTTAGATTTTCCCAGTCGAATGAGTAAATCTGCGTTAAGCTGCATATCTATGCACGACCATTACAGCAATTTTCATTCATTTGAACCACAGATCTTCGTAGGGGCGCAAGGCCTTGCGCCCCTACCCTGTGGTCTATTTACCTGAAAATGGCTGTAACAGACATCTCGGTGCATTCTCCAAGCTCATCTAAAGTTGAGCGAGTTTCTGTCCGGTATCCCCATCAAGAATAATTCGCCTAACTTTTTGGAGTTATGTCTCAAAATAGATCCCAAGCGATCGCCATTATTGGTGGCGGTTACAGTGGCGTAATGGTTGCTGTTCACCTGCTTTTAAGTGCAACTTCTCCACTTACCATCAAACTGATTGAGCGCCGTCCGGTGATTGGAGAAGGAATTGCCTACAGCACTGAATTAGATTCCCACTTGTTAAATGTACCAGCTGGTAAAATCAGCTCCTTTGCTGATGACCCTGACCATTTCCTCCGTTGGTTGCAAAATCAAAACATTCCCGCTGTTAACGCCGATACCTTCGTACCTCGTAAGCTTTACAGTCAGTATATTCAAGCTATTTTAAATCAAGCCGAAGCAGGTGCTGCTACCGGGGTACGCTTAGATCGGTTGCATGATGAAGCGGTTTCTCTCAAGACTACACCAGAAAGCGTGACGATTGGCTTAAGATCAGGAGAAATCCTCAAAGTTGATCGCGTCGTACTCGCCCTAGGTAATTTACCAGCAGCTAATCCACCTGTTCAAGACCCAAGTTTCTACGAGAGTAAACGTTATCTTAGCTGCGTATGGTCTAAAAAGTGGTTGACAAACCTATCTGCTAATGACCCACTAGTCTTGATTGGTGCAGGTTTGACAGCCTTCGATGTAGTTGTAGCCCTGCATCGACAAGGATATAAAGGGACGATTGATATCGTCTCACGCCGGGGTTTATTATCCCAAAGTCACAAATCTACAGATGCTTACCACAGCTTCCTCAAAGCAGAACAGGCTCCTAAGAACATCCGGGCCTTGGTGCGCTTAGTTAGACAAGAAATCAAGAAAGCCTTGGCTTTAGGATATGACTGGCGTGCAGTTATTGATACACTGCGCCCAGAAAACCAAGCCATTTGGCTGGCTCTCCCCTTATCTGAACAGCGACGGTTTCTGCGCCATGTCCGAACCTATTGGGATATCCATCGTCATCGAGCAGCACCAGAAGTTGCCCAAACTATCACTGAGCTAATCGACGCGCAGCAAGTAGTTGTACATGCTGGACGCATTCTAGCCTATGAAGAAGACGCCGACGGTGTAAACGTAGTCATCCGCCACCGTGGTAGCACAAAGACTGATATTTTACGGGCTGGGCTGGTGATTAACTGTACTGGTTCTCAGTACAACTATCGCAAATACCAGCATCCTCTAATTCAGGAACTGCTGACATCAGGACTAATTAACCTTCACGCCCTCAATTTAGGCTTAGAAGTTGCTCCCAACGGCGCACTTGTGGACGCCAACGGTAACATTTCCCAGCAACTTTATACCCTAGGTCCGCCGCAAATAGGTTATCTCTGGGAAACCACAGCAGTACCTAACATCCGTCAGCAAGCAAAGCTGCTGGCTGAAGAATTGCTGCTTTAGGGACTGACAGAAGAGGCGGAGGAGCAGGGGGAGCAATAAGATCCCCGCAGAATTTTAGATTTTAGATTTTAGATTAAATCCAAAATCCAAAACTTGTACTGAGCGAAGTCGAAGTATCCAAAATCTAAAATTGTTTGCCCCCCCGCCCCTATTTAGCGAATTTTCAGGAATTTCTCAGGGGTAGCTCAGGGCGATCGCACATCATAGTCAATAAGTCCAATAATAGATATATGAACAAGCGGTATTTTTTACCAAAGAAATGGGTTTAAAGCCTCGCCCTTCTAGGGCGACTTTGATATAATATTGTCATGAAAACACTAAAGTTTAAGCTGTACGAACACAAAAGGAATAGACACCTGAAACGGATGATCAACGCCGCAGGGGTGATCTATAATCATTGTATTGCTCTACATAAACGGTACTATCGCATGTGGGGCAAACACTTAAACTGTGCAAAACTCCAGTCTCATATTGCCAAATTAAGAAAACGTCATCAATTTTGGCAATCAATCGGTTCTCAAGCAGTGCAAGATATCTGTCAACGCATAGAGAAAGCCTACCAATTATTTTTTAAACATAATAAAAAAGGAGTCAGACCACCGGGTTTTAAAAAGGTTAAAAAATACAAATCATTCACGCTTAAACAAGCAGGTTATAAACTCTTAAATGGGAATAGAATTAAAATTGCCAATCGAGTTTATCAATTTTGGAAATCTAGAGAAGTAGAGGGAAAAATCAAAACATTAACCATTAAACGCACTGCACTAGGTGAGTTATTTATGGTGATTGTAGTTGATAATGAGTTAGAACCAGAAATTAAATCAACGACTGGTAAAATAGCGGGGTTTGATTTCGGATTGAAGACATTTCTAACTTGCTCTGATGGAACTTTAATTGATTCTCCACAATTTCTCAAGCAATCTCTGAATGCTATTAAGAAAGCTAGTAAAAACCACTCCAAAAAGGTAAAACGGTCAAATAATCGTGAAAGAGCTAGAAAGAATTTAGTTCGTCAACATGAAAATGTTTGTAACCGCAGACGGGATTGGTTCTGGAAATTAGCTCATGAATTGACAGACAAGTTTGATGTTTTATGTTTTGAAACCCTAAACCTCAAAGGTATGCAACGTCTTTGGGGTAGAAAAATATCAGATGTAGCTTTTGGAGAATTTCTCCAAATATTGTCATGGGTAACTAAAAAGAAAAACAAACAACTTGTTTATATAGATCAATGGTATCCATCTAGTAAAACTTGTTCTCATTGTGGGCATATTTTAGAAAATCTAGATTTATCCATAAGACAGTGGCGTTGTCCGTCTTGTCAATCAATTAATGGACGTGATGAAAACGCCGCGAGAAATATTCAAATGGTTGGGGCATCAACCATTGGGTTAGGTGATGTTAGACTGGCTACGCCTGCAATTGCCGTTAGCAGCCCAGAATCCCCACCCTTCAAGGGTGGGGAGTATGTCAAAAGCTAGTGCAGTAATAGTCGGCGGAACATTATTATTACCCCAGATCTTTAATCGGAGAACAAAAACGATGGCAACTTCCAATACTAATTTTGAAATTAGCAAATCAGATGCTGAGTGGCAGACAATTTTAACACCAGAACAGTTTCGGGTATTGCGGAAACATGGAACGGAACGCGCTTTCACTAGTCCACTGGATAAAGAATATACTGAAGGCACTTTTGTGTGTGCTGGGTGTGAACTACCGTTGTTTACATCAGAAACTAAATTTAACAGCGGTACTGGCTGGCCTAGCTTTTTTCAACCAATTGAGGGGGCGATCGCTACCACTGTAGACAGGTCGTTGTTTATGACCAGAACGGAAGTGCATTGTAGTCGCTGTGGTGGTCATCTAGGTCATGTGTTTGACGATGGCCCAGCACCCACTGGCAAACGCTACTGCATGAATGGTGTAGCCATGAAGTTTATTGCCGCCTAATTAGCATGGGGCACTTGTACTGAGCGAAGCCGAAGTATGGGGCATGGGGCATGGGGCATGGGGCATCAAAAAGATTTCCTTGTGCCCAATCCCCAATCCCCAATCCCCAATCCCCAATCCCCAATCCCCAATCCCCAATCCCCAATACCTAGTCGTTATGTGGTAGTTTCAGGTTGACATACTCCCTGATCTGAAAGTTCAGGGATTCTGGATTCAAACAGCAATAGCAGGCATAGCCCGTCTTACATCACCTAGCCCGACAGACAATGCCCTGCCTGTTGCCACTATTTTACCAAAAAGCCGTCCTAGAAGGACGGGGCTTTAGACCCAGTTTTTTTGGTAAACTCAAATATTGCAATAGAAATTACCCTGATGACTGGAGAGCATAACTTTGGGAATAGAACTACGCAGTTTCGTATTTCTCGACAGCTTGCAACCGCAACATGCAGCATATATAGGAACAGTAGCCCAAGGTTTCTTGCCATTACCAGGGGATACATCGTTGTGGATTGAAATTTCTCCGGGGATTGAAATCAATCGAATTACAGATGTAGCGCTCAAAGCCGCTTCTGTGCGTCCTGGTGTACAGGTAGTTGAGCGATTGTATGGTCTACTGGAAGTACATTCTGGCTCTCAAGGCGAAACGCGAGCAGCTGGTCAAGCAATTTTGGCGATGTTGGGAGTGAAAAAAGAAGAATGTCTCAAACCGCGTGTGGTTTCTAGTCAAATTATCCGCAATATTGACGCCTACCAAGCACAATTGATCAATCGCACACGCCGGGGACAGCTATTACTGTCAGGACAAACGCTGTATGTCTTAGAAGTTGAACCTGCAGCTTACGCCGCACTGGCTGCAAATGAAGCGGAAAAAGCAGCTTTGATTAACATCCTGGAGGTGCAAGCTGTAGGAAGCTTTGGAAGGCTGTACTTGGGTGGACAAGAACGAGATATTCTTGCAGGTGCAGCAGGGGCGAAGACAGCGATTGAAAATGTCGCTGGTCGGGTAAATCCTCAAGGTGGACGCCAGGAATAAAGGAGAGAAAATGGCAAATCGTGAGCATCTGAGATTATTGCAAGCAGGTGCAGTTACATGGATTGAGTGGAGAAAGCAAAATCCCCAGATTGTACCAGACCTGAGTGGGGCAAATTTGCAAGGGGATAACCTCCGAGGCGCAAATCTTCAGGGGGTAAATTTAAGCAATGTAGATCTAAGTCTGGCTTTACTCGTGCGAGCCAACCTCAGTGGTGCTAACCTCAGTAGCGCTTATCTTTGCAAAGCATTGCTCATTGAAGCAAATCTGAACGGGGCTAACTTCAGTGTGGCTAACTTAAGCGGTGCTACACTGGCACAGGCAGATTTAAGTAATGCCAATTTGATTGGCTCAGATTTGAGTGAGGCGAATCTCAGAGGCGCTATTATTGCTGATGCCAACCTGATTGGAACTGACTTGAGACACGCTAATTTGCGAGAAGCGGATTTAGGAACAACCAAGCTGATTCGCGCTAACCTCAGTTTTGCTAATTTAATCAGCGCTAACTTGATTGCGGCTGACCTGAGCGAGGCTAATCTCTACGAAGCGGAAGTGATGGGTGCTTACCTTTACAAAGCTAATTTGTCTAAAGCTAATCTCAACAAAGTTCACCTGAGTAGTGCATACATGTTACGGGCTAACTTGAGTCAGGCAGACTTGAGAAGTGCTAACTTGAGTTGGACTAACCTCAGTGGCGCAAATTTGGCTCTGGCGAATCTCAGAGGCGCGAATCTCAGAGGTGCGAATCTGAGCGGTGCGAATCTGAGCGGTGCGAATCTACAGGGGGTAATTATGCCCGATTCTACCAAAAATGATTAGGTGAATCACATTATTGGCCAGCACAAAGCCAAAATTCAAGAAGCCATTAAAAGAAGACACCGCCCTTATCACCAACGCCGTCACAGGTAAAATAGATGTACGTCAAGTCCCCATCACCTAACTCCAGAAAGCACCATGACTCAAAAAAACTATCAACTCCCTCTAACCTTCGAGCAAATTCTTAATCTTGTCCTACAACTTCCAGCACAAGAACAAGAACAACTCATTCAAGAAATCAAGAAAAGCTCTCCAAAAAATCAAGATGAAGATTTACTTAGTGTTTTTGACAGAATCGGCAGAAAAGCTCAAGCTAAAGGACTAACCGAAGAAACTCTAGAAGAATTACTCGCCGATGAATCATAAACTAATTGTCATTGACACAAATGTTTTACTTAGTGCTGCCCTGAGTCCTGATGGAACAGCCCGTAAAGCCCTAGATAAAGCCTATAAAGAATTCAAAATTGCTCAAAGCGAGGAAACTTATCAAGAATTAAACACACGAATTTACAAACGTAAGTTCGATAAATATATCTCAGATGAAGACCGACAATATTTTTTGAAAGTAGTTCAAAAATACAGTCAATTTATAGAAATAAAATCTCAAATAAACACCTGTAGAGATCCAGATGACAACAAATTTTTAGAACTTGCTAAAGATGCTAACGCACAATTCTTAATTACAGGAGATCAAGACCTTTTATCACTCAAGACTTTAGCCGAATATCAAAACCAGATTATTACTTCGAGAGACTTTCTTGACCTTGATTAATTCACCTTTATATAGCGCTTCTCATTCAGATGAGGTACAAGATTATATCGCTAGGTGTAGGGGCACGGCAATGCCGTGCCCCTACGGGTGTACCGCACTAGGCCGGGAAACGCTATACCTAATTATGTTTATACTGCACACTTCATGCACACGGAAGTTCAAGAAGGAAGCAGCGATCGCCGATATTCCCTTCAATCCTCCGCAGTGTTAAATTCATCTTGCACAGCTTCCACACTGTGGGCTTAGACTCTTGCCTGTAAATTTTACTATTCGCACGTAATACCATTTCACCAAAACTCTGATACATATAGAAGCCAGTAGGGGCACGGCAATGCCGTGCCCCTACCAACGTATTTGTATCATACTTAAAGTGAAACGGTATAAGACTGAGTAGTTAAAATTTTTATACGGTAAAAAAATGTCTCTTGTGCTGTATAATCCGCCATCATGACTGGAATATGAACGAATTGCCACCTGGACGCTTTAAAGTTTTACTGGCTTGTGTTCCTCATTACTCCTTACTCATTACTCATTACTCCTTACTCATTACTCATTACTCCTTACTCATTACTCATTACTCATTACTCCTTACTCATTACTCATTACTCCTTACTCATTACTCCTTACTCCTTACTCCTTACTCCTTACTCCTTACTCCTTACTCCTTACTCCTTACTCCTTACTCATTACTCCTTACTCCTTACTCATTACTCATTACTCCTTACTCCTTACTGCTTACTCCTTACTCCTTACTCCAAAACCGCTATCCTAAGTATTAATATTTAGGAAGCATGATAAGACTATGACTCACCACATTTTAAAAGCTACCAGAGAAACCGTGCATCTTGGTGGTTTTTCCCATATGTTAGCACCAGCACTAACTATTGATTCTGGTGACACAGTTGACGTGGAAACTTACACGGGGTATCACATTTACGACAAAGCACCAGCCGAGTTTCTGACGCCTGAATTTGTCGATATTTGCCAAAATCTGCCGCCAGAGCGCAAAATTGCTGGTGGTCCGCATTTACTGACGGGGCCGATTTATGTCCGGGGTGCCCAAGCAGGGGATGTTTTGGAGGTAGAATTAAAGGCGATCGCACCAAGTGTACCAGTTGGCTTCAATGCAATACGTACAGGTTGGGGTGCCTTACCCAGCCAGTTTCAACAACCAGCCCTGAGATTTATTCCCCTAGATTTAGAAAATCATATCGCGGAATTTCCCGCCGATACTGGCATCAAAATTCCCCTCAAACCCTTTTTTGGTATTCTTGGTGTCGCTACCCCAGAAATTTCTCGAAATTCTATTCCGCCTGGTGCATATGGTGGTAATATTGATAACCGCGAATTGCAAGCGGGTGCAAAAATATTTTTACCTATTTTCGTTCCTGGAGCATTGTTTTCCATTGGTGATGGTCATTCAGCCCAAGGAGATGGTGAAGTTAATGTCACTGCCATTGAAACTTCGATGAAGGGTAGAATTATGCTCAAACTGCGTCAAGATTTGCAACTCAAAACCCCGATTGCTGAAACTCCTACTGATTTGATCACAATGGGGTTTGGTGAAACTTTAGATGCAGCTTTAGAACAGGCTTTAAAAAACATGATTAATTTCCTGGAATGTTTCACAAATTTGTCCTCAGAAGAAGCTTATGTTTTGTGTAGTTTGGCGGTGAATTTTCGCATTACCCAAGTTGTTAATAGTCCATTTAAAGGGGTTCACGGCATGATATCAAAATCTATTTTTTCTCAGGGAATTAATTTATAATAAACAATCTATTAATTAATGATTTTTTATGTCTACTCTACTCATCCAACTGTTGCTCATCGGTCTTGTAGCTGGCGTGGCTGGCGGTCTGTTTGGCATTGGTGGCGGTGCAATTATGCTACCTGCAATGGTGCTAATAATTGGTCTAGATCAAAAGTTAGCAACTGGGACTTCTCTAGCAGCACAAATTTTACCCATTGGCATTTTAGGAGCAGCAGTTTACCATCGCAGTGGCAACATTAATCTCAAATATGCTGTCTTCATTGCTATTGGTCTATTAGTGGGAAACTTCTTCGGAGCGTTATTTGCTAATCAGCCATTTATTAGCAGTGAGACTATGAAGAAGCTGTATGGCATCTTTTTGTTACTCATTGGTGTACGATATTTGTTTTTCAGATAAGGGAATTCCCAAAAACCAAAACATAATGATATACACTTACGGGAACATCCAAAATTTTTTCTTCTAATGACAATTTTATTCGTGCCGTGCCCCTACGACAATTTTCCTTAACTGAACTGTATTGACCATCAACTAAGTAAGTCGGTAATTGCACCGAACTATATTACAAAACGTAAATATTCCCCAAACCCTTACCGATGACAAATGACAAATGACAAATGACAAATGACAAATGACAAATGACAAATGACCAATGACCAATGACCAATGACCAATGACCAATGACCAATGACCAATGACCAATGACCAATGACAAATGACAAATGACAAATGACAAATGACAAATGACAAATGACAAACGACAAATGACAAATGACAAATGACGACCAAAGCAAGTAAGGTTTATTTGCGCCTACCTACTTACACACAATTGATAAATATGGATCGTCGTCAGTTTCTCAAGTATACAACGTTAGCTGGTGCTGGCTTTACCTTAGCCGCCTGTATCCCCAATAAAAACTCGAATTCACCGGCGGAGGTTTCGCCCCCAGTATCACCTGTGGCGACGAATGAACCTTTAAAAGTAGGATTTGTTTACATGGGAACTGTAGGGGATTTCGGGTGGACTTATTCCCATGATTTAGGTCGCAGAGAAATGGAAGCGAATCTTCAGGATAAGGTGAAAACTACTTTTGTCGAAAATGTCAACGGAGATGCTGAAGCCGAGAGGGTAATTCGCCAACTAGCATTAGATGGTAACAAGCTGATTTTCACAACTTTCTTTGGTTACATGAAACCGACAATTAAAATTGCCAAGGATTTTCCTCATGTTGTGTTTGAAAATTGTGCCGGAGATAAACGCGCTGCTAATGTTGGTACTTATTTGGGACGCTTTGAACAGACTCGCTACTTAACCGGTATGATTGCTGGTAAAATGACAAAATCTAATATTATTGGTTTTATCGGGGCATACCCAATACCTGAAGTAATTCGGGGGATAAATGCATTTACTCAAGGATTGCGGGTAACAAATCCTCGCGCCAAAGTTAAAGTTTTATGGGTACAAAGTTGGTACGAACCAGCTAAAGAACGAGAAGCTGCACAAACTTTGGTAAATTTAGGTGCGGATGTGCTAATACAAAATACAGACTCAGTGGCGATTGTACAATTAGCAGAAGAAAAAGGAATTTATGCTTTTGGTAACAATACTGATATGAGCAAATTTGCTCCAACAGCGCACCTGACATCAGCCATTAATAAATGGGGAAAGTTTTATACTGATACAGCTTTGACTGTGATGAATAACACCTGGAAGGCTAAAAATGTTTGGGATGGTATTGGTGAAGGAATGGTAGATATTTCTCCAATGAATCAGCTAATTCCTAACGATATTCAGCAATTGGTAAACAGCAAACGTGATGAATTTATTCAAGGTGTAGCCCATCCTTTTGATGGTCCGGTGAAAGACCAAAAAGCAGTGGTGCGAGTACCAAAGGGTAAAGTATTAGATGATCAGGGACAACTGCTTATGGATTGGTATGTTGAAGGGATTGAAGATTCTACCCCTGTCGGTAAAATTCAAAATTAATGAAATTGGCTGTAAATGAAGCATGTTTGAGGGTGGGGTTACAGCATTGCGCCTTACCCACCCTACTATCTTTATTTCTTTTTGTGGTATATTTTTACTGTGTATTCCTCATCTGGCTTTTTCTCTTCTATTGGTTTTGGGTAATGAATAGTCACTGCCATCAAAAAAATCAACAAGGCAAATACTTCCATCTGTCTGACTCCTTGTTAATGACGAAAAAAGCTGTAATATTAGCAGTCTAAATTACACAAGAACAGCACTTAAATTGTTGTGAATAACTTTACCAACTGAGATATTTCCAGAACATAGGGGCTAGTACCGCTGTGCGTAATTCGGAATTCGTGAGGGTTTGTGACCTTGCTAATGGGTGGTTTATTTACGCGGTGCTGTACTAGTCATTTAATAGTGGCTGATTCACATGAGTTACAGGAATCAAGAATTAATCGTAAATAGACCCTGATGGAAGTAGATAAATCTGTATCTCATCTAAATTAGAAGCCCTATATCTGTAGTATACGTAGTCTTGACTAAAAAATCTCTCTATCTAAAGATAGATATACTTAAGCAAGAAAACTTAGTAAGTAAAAATTACTACAGTGAACAAAAGTTGCCCTGTTAACCCATCCAGCACGAAATCAGGTTTTTGTTTTTGGCAGCAAATATAATGATTTACAATCGACTAAAAATTAGTTCATTAGAGGATATTTGAAAAGTTCCCGGCGATTAGAAATCGCTACTACACAAACATAGCGGACTTTTAAAACATCCTCTAAAGCATTTCCAACTCTAATTGATGACTTTTGAGAAAATCATGAGTTAAATGATCGACTACATTCGTATCACTCAACTCCAAATTATAAAAATCCACAAATTCATGGTCAAAATATGGTCCCGCGTGCCAAGTTCCTAGGTTTAAGTTAATAAAACAATTCCCCGGAATGCGGAAAGCTGCTATCTCATCTAATACAGGTTCATTTAGTTCATTATAAGCAGGACAAACTGCAATTAACCAGTCTTTTCCCTCTAAAGAACCTAAAGCCTGAGTGCATTTACTATGGCGAGTAATTTTACTAAACTTCCGCCCTCTTTTTTGCAGGTGCATAATATAAAATCGCGGCGTCCCATTTTGAAGATTTAATTGAGCATCTTCTGCATCGAACACTTTACCATCTTGACTGGGAAAAATTACCTGTCCATAGGGTCGGAAATTTTCTGGTGTTACTAATTTAGTTTGCAATTGTTTTATCGTCTGTGATGTATTCATAAGAAATGTTGTTGAAAATTTGGGAATGGTGATATATTTACTGAAATCGGTTCTGATGGGGACAAGCCATCGGACGCAAGGGGGAAAGACCGGTGAAAATCTGGCGCTGTCCCGCAACTGTGAGCCAAAATATGGTAAGTCAGGATGCCCGCCGTTTGCAACCAATCCCTTTACATCAATCTGCGAGGTACAGATTATGTCCAGAAAGCAGCAGGGTTTAGCCAGTCTTACCCTGATGGGAATTATCAGTTTTTATCTAGTCGTTGGTTTACCCAAACCCGCGTACGCCATGCACATTATGGAAGGTTTTTTACCAGTGCAGTGGGCAATTTTTTGGTGGGTTGTGGCATTACCCTTTTTCATTTTAGGATTACGGAGTCTGACTCGCATTACCCAAGCTAACCCAGAACTGAAACTACTCCTGGGCTTGGCTGGTGCTTTTACTTTCGTCCTGTCAGCGTTGAAAATCCCTTCGGTAACAGGTAGCTGTTCGCACCCAACAGGAACGGGTTTAGGCGCAGTCCTGTTTGGGCCTCTTACCATGTCGGTTTTGGGTAGCTTGGTGCTGTTGTTTCAAGCCCTATTATTAGCACATGGTGGTTTGACGACATTGGGCGCAAATGCTTTTTCGATGGCGATCGCCGGACCATTTGCAGCTTATTGGATATATCATCTCACAATGCGGCTCTTGGGGAAACAAAAAATCGCCATATTTTTAGCAGCAGCATTAGCAGATTTACTCACCTACATTATTACTTCCATCCAACTCGCCTTAGCTTTTCCCGCACCGGTTGGTGGCTTTATCGCTTCATTGATCAAATTTGCCGGCATTTTTGCGTTTACTCAAGTTCCCTTAGCAATTAGTGAAGGATTACTAACTGTACTGGTGTGGAACTCGTTACAATCCTATAATCCTCAAGAATTAGAACTGTTAAAATTAATCAAGCGAGAAACCCAAAGTAATGAATCAGTCTAAAAAAGGCTTGAGTAACTGGCTATTGGTGGTAGCTGTGTTAGCTTTAGCAATTGCACCGTTAATATTTGTGCGTGATGGAAAATTTGGCGGTGCTGATGACAAAGCTAAAGCCGCTATTAGCGAACTACAACCAGAATATAAACCTTGGTTTAAATCACCATTAGAACCTCCCAGCAGTGAAATAGCCAGTTTATTATTTGCTTCTCAAGCCGCAGTGGGTGCTGGCGTAGTTGGTTACGTAATTGGATTATATAAAGGACGTTCCCAACAAAAAAGACCTGAAGAATGAACCTGCAACTCGATACCTTAGCTTACACTAACCGACTGCGAGGATTACCACCAGAACATAAAGTAATTTTTGCATTTACAACTCTGATTATTTCCCTTTGTACTCATCCTCTAGTTCAAGTGTTGACGGCGTTATGGATGGGAATTTGGACAGTTATTTATGCCAAAATCCCTGTAGGAATCTATTTGAAATTGTTAACATTTGCCAGCTTTTTTTGGTTGACCAGCTTACCCGCACTGATGCTGAATGGTGTATCTATTTCTGACTTATCAAAAGTGCAAGCCGATGCATGGTATGGGCTAAACTTCGGTTATTATTATATTTATATCAGTCATAGTGGCAGTATCCAAGCTTGGTCAATTTTCAGCCGTGCATTTGCTGCAGTGTCTTGTCTATATTTTCTGATGTTAACTGTCCCTTTTGCTGAGATTTTACAAACTCTGCGGCGCGTCAGATTTCCAGTTTTGTTGACCGATTTGTTATTACTCATGTATCGGTTTATTTTCATCCTGCTGAAAACAGCCGCCGAATTGTGGACAGCCCAAAATTCCCGTGGTGGTTACTCCACCTGGCACAATGGAATGAAAAGTTTAGCAATACTTATCGGACAACTACTGCAACGCAGCTTACAACAATATAGTCAATTCTCCCTGGGACTGCAAGCACGGGGTATGCAAGGAGAATTTCGAGTTTTGCATCCCCGTCGCTATCGTCCCCAAATGCGATATATCATCGAAGCAATTTTCGGTTGTTTGCTATTAATAGTATTAGAAATTTGGCTGAATGCAAGAATATTTACTCGAATTTGAACAGGTATATTACACTTATCCCGGCGCACAGCAATCAGCTTTGAATGGTCTAACCATGAGGATTCCCTCTGGTAAAAGGTGTGCCTTAATTGGTCAAAATGGTTGTGGTAAAACAACATTATTTTTATTAGCCAACGGTTTATATAAACCCGCTTCTGGGATTATCCGCTGGCGTGGTGAACCCTTAGCTTATAATCGGAATTTTCTCGCAAAATTACGGCAAAAAGTCGGCTTAATATTTCAAGACCCAGAACAACAATTAGTAGCTGCTACCGTTGAAGAAGATATATCCTATGGTTTGTGTAATTTAGGCTTACCAGAAGTAGAAATTAAAGAGCGAGTAGAGCAAGCATTAGTTGAATTTGGCTTGACTGATTTAGCGCAACGACCAGTACATCATCTCAGTTTAGGGCAAAAAAAGCGAGTTTCCATAGCTGATGTGATGGTACTACAACCCGAACTATTAGTATTAGACGAGCCTACAGCCTATTTAGATGTCAAACATACCCGAAACTTGATAGCAACCATGAAAAAAATCCATGAAGATGGCACTACTTTGTTGATGGCAACCCACGATTTAGATTTAGTATATAAATGGGCAGATTGGATTTTCGTCATGGATCAAGGGCGACTGGTGTTAGAAGGTAAACCACAAGATGTATTTAGCCAGCGTCAACTTTTATCAAATTTAGAGTTGGGTGTCCCATTGATATATGAGATATTATTTGATGGACTATCCCTTGAGGATGGAGCAGTTATCCAGCGATTGCGACAGCGGATATTAGACCTATTTCATAATTTTAAGTGAAAATAAGTAGGTCGGCTATTGAACCGTACTGGCTTTGGTCGTCATTGGTCATTGGTCATTGGTAAGGATTTGAGACATATTTACATTTCGTAATTGACAAATTCTTGGTTTATGGCTATTATTTCTGCTTGAATTGCTGGGTCATTTGCCATATTTATCAGCTGTTGTTCAATGCTTTCTGGCAGAATATTTGAAATATCTCTCAACGAAATTACTTTCATGTTGTGGATAATTCGCTCAACCAACCACAACTGTTCTTGGTGAGATAGACGACTAATAGATTCTTCAATTTGATGCAAATCTGAGGAATTAATAAAACTCAAATAATTAACACCAAAGCCAAAATAACGCCGCATCAAATCTAACCATATTGAGTTTAAATTGTCAGTTTTATTTTCAAGAGCTATTTTTTTAGCTAGCTCTTGAATTGTGGTATCAATATCTTGTATAATTCTAGCTGCTAAAGAGTCTTTCCCTCTACCCCATTTTGAGTCACGACCAAGTTGATAGCGTAAAAAATTTTTAATTACTTCTGGACTTTCTGTTATTTGGGAAACTCGCAACAATTCACGAAATTTTGATTCTTCTAATTCACTAGATAAAACTTTGTTGTCTATAATGTTCTGAATAGCATTAAATAATTCATCTTCAGCTTTACGAATACTATTCTGAATATGAATATTTTGATTTTGCTCTGATATGTAACTCATTTAGCCGACTCCTAATTCTAGTTAAAAATATTTAGAGGTTAGGTTGGAAATAATCGCATCATGACCACAAGGAATCACACTAAAGTGAGTCTCGCCGTGGAAAGACGGTTGATAAAATAAAGAACCGCAGATGATTTACAAATTATTGATTTGGCGGCGTTTGTTGTGCTATTTGCTGGACTTGTGCAACATCTAAATCTAACGCCTGTGCTATCTGTTCCATAGTTAAACCCAGTGCTAACAGTTTAGGTACAGCTGCTAATTTTGCCTCAAAACGACCTTCTTGCTTACCTTCTTGCTTACCTTCTTGCTTACCTTCTTGATAAACCCGCGTTTGCTTTAATTCGCTGAGACTAAACATTGCTTCTATCTCCTGACGACTCATTTTCGGAAATTTATAAACCAAGATTGTCTCTATTAATTCTAGTAATTGTTTTTGTGGAAGTTGCAAATTTACTGCTTGCTGGGTGCGGTTGATTAATTCCCTCGCAGTGATAATTGCTGTATCTTCCTCTTCAATTACTAATTTGATTGTAGCAATACCTATGGGGAGTGATGCAGCCTCGCCTAATTCATCCAAATAAATTCGCCTCACCCGCTGACTCGTAAAAAATTCAGTATAGCAGGGGACTGGGGACACAACGACCGCTCAGTGCATCGCTGGGGACACAACGACCGCTCAGTGCATCGCTGGGGACTGGGTTACAAGTCTGATTGTGTCTAGGTTTTATCATCAGTTAATGTCCTAAGCACTTTGGCGGTTGCTGTAAGTTAAAAATTTTGCAATTTCCAATTTATACTTGTTAAAGTATACTTTATCACTTTTACATGACAAGCTCGTCTCGTAAATATGCTGTTAAAGAAATTGCTGGTAGCATCTTCACTCTTGCTAACTGGTATTGCTATAGCCAATACCGCCAACGCTCAATATCGGGGTACACCAGGTAAATTTGACTTGTACGTCCTGGCGTTATCTTGGTCTCCAGATTATTGTGCGACAAATGGGAACCCTGACCAAAAGCAGTGTAGTTCAGGGAAGAAACTTGGATTTGTACTACATGGGTTGTGGCCTCAGTACCAAAAAGGTTATCCGGCTAATTGTTCTACTCAAAAATTATCACAAGCAATCAAGCAGCAATTTCCAGGTTTGTATCCCAGTGATAGCCTCTACAATCATGAATGGGAAAAACATGGCACTTGTTCGGGAAGAAATCCTACAAAATACCTCGCATTATCTAAACAGTTAAAAGATTCTATCGCGATTCCTCAAGCTTACAATCTTCCTAATCAACCCTTCCGCACCACAGTCAAAGACCTACAAAGTACATTTTTGAGTTCTAATAGTACATTCACAGCTAATGGAATAGCACCTTATTGTTCAGGTTCAGGCAGATTTTTGAAAGAAGTCTTCTTTTGCTATTCTAAAGACGGTAAACCTGGTGCTTGTACTGCCGAAATTTTGAGTAGTTCTCAAAAAAGCTGTGGTCAGTCAAACTTTTTGGTAAGAAACGTCAGATAAGGGATTTTTAACGAAAAAATATTCAAGTTTAGACAGCCCACAGCGATCGCTCTGGTAGCTGAGGTTTCCTGGGAAATCGTGGATGAGGGTAGATTCATGCCATATATTAGTAATATGTGGCATGAATGAAAAAAGTTGCCCGATCAGGAATAATGTCAGTAACCCAGCCCTAAAGGGACTGGGCTTGTAAGAGAAATCAAGCAAGCCGTACTGACCAGACCACCCTGAGCGTAGTTGTACCCCGTTGGGGGAAGCCGTTCGCGTAGCGTCTCGGAGAGAAGGCTAGGGTAGCCGTTATTTGAGTCATGACACCTCGGAATGCGTAGCTAGTTCCCCGCTCTGTCGCTGTAAGTTAAACAGTTCTAAGGTCACTGGAACAGTGCTTTCAGCCTAACAAGCTCTTATAACAGGTCTAAGCTAACATTACTGGAACAGCAAGGCGATTCCCGGCATACAGGGAAAGTGGTAAATACTGTTCCTCTATTTACCGCCCCCGCAAGGGGACTGCGATTAAAATCGTACCCTTCGGGAAGCACGCTACGTGCCGCTTCCCTCTCAGGTCTGAAGACGCTGAGTTTCCCGCATCCCGTGAGGTTTTATGAATGAACCATCCAAATCTGTAGAAGTCCATCTCGGTCGCCAGGGGCGGTTGGTGATTCCCGCTAGATTACGGCGATCGCTAGGTTTTGAAACAGGGGATGCTCTGATAGCTCGCCAGGAAGAGGGGCGATTGGTGCTGGAGAAACCAGAAACGATCAAATTGCGGCTGAAGGCTCGGTTCTCGCAGGTACCGAAGGACAGAAGTTTAGCAGATGAATTAATCACCGAACGCCGCGAAGAAGCAAAAAGGGAAGAGGCTGAATGACGGTTGTTCTCGATGCTTCGGCGCTGCTGGTTTACCTGAAGGATGAGCCGGGGTGTGATATTGTGGAAGAAGTACTAGCTGAGTCTGTGATTTCGAGCGTGAATTGGTCCGAGGTGATTCAGAAGGCGATCGCCCTGGGGGTAGTTGTTGACGGAATGCAGGATGATTTGCAGTCGCTGGGGCTGGTGCTAGAGCCGTTTACACCAGAGGATGGCGAGGTAGCGGGACGGCTCTGGGAACAAACCCGCCAGTATGGGTTGTCTTTAGGAGACCGCGCCTGTTTGAGTTTGGGGTTGCGGTTGGGAGTTACTGTTTTTACAAGCGACCGCGCATGGCTCAATCTCGATTTGGGTTTGGATATCCGTGCGGTGCGCTAACAATCTTTTTGTCGTGATTTCATCCTTATTTTGTACCAAATAAGCGATCGCCTGCATCTCCCAAACCGGGGATAATATAGCCATGTTCATCCAGATAGTCATCAATAGCAGCCGTATACACCGGCACATCAGGATGGACTTCACAGAAATGGTTGAGTCCTTCTGGTGCTGCGAGTAAACAGACAAATTTAATTGACAGCGGATTAGTAGATTTCAGCCTTTCCACAGCAGCAACAGCAGAATTACCAGTTGCTACCATAGGGTCAACAACAATCATATCTCGCTGCTCCACGTCATCGGGAACTTTAAAATAATACTCAACGGGAATCAAGGTTTTCGGGTCACGGTATAAACCCACATGTCCCACCCGTGCAGATGGCATTAATTCTAGCATCCCATCCAAAATTCCCTGTCCGGCCCGCATCACTGAAACTAACACCAGCTTTTTATCGGGGGCTAGCACTGGTGCATTCATCGGCGCGAGTGGTGTTTTAATCTGTTCATATTTTAGCGGTAAATCTCGCGTAACTTCATAAGCCAACAACAAACTTACTTCTTTGACAAGATTACGAAATTTAGTTGTACTGGTTTCAGCCCTACGCATCAGTGTCAGTTTGTGCTGAATTAATGGATGCTCAATTAGTGTTACTTGATTTTGCATATTAGTTATTAGTCATTAGTCATTAGTCATTAGTCATTTGTCATTAGTCATTTGTCATTAGTCATTAGTCATTTGTCATTAGTCATTTGTCATTGTCAAAATACACCGATATTGCAACGGCTCTTTAGCCCCCGGATTCATCCGTGGGGTAGTTCAGAAGCGTCAGGACAAACGAGTAGTCATAGTTAGAATACAGTACCATCACTTTCTATTTGTATGGGGGGTATACCACCTGTTCTGAGTTCAGCGGCTATTTTGCGCCCAGCTGTCCAGGTTCCCCCTTGCAGAATTTTTACCAATGGTAATTCCTCCGTACTCATGCCCAACTTCTGCCGTACCGAAGCAGCAATCTGATCCAAGAGAATCACAGTCAAAGCACGCCATTCAACTATAAATGCTGATGACACCGAATGGGGCGATCGCAAAATCTCTGGATTTTTCACACTAATTAACCCCAAATCAAGACATAACCCGCCATTGCGATATTCTGGTAAACCCGTGAGGACATCTAAACCAGTGATAACTAAACCGAGTTCCTGTAAGGGTTCCAATAGCGAGTAAGTCAACCACTGGGATAATTTGTGAAAAGGCACTAAACCATCATCGCTCACATCTGGGTGAAACCAGACATCCCCCAAATTCACCCCAGCCACTTGTAATCTTGAAGGCCAAATATCACTCAGTCCTTCCAGCACCGCACTTAACACAGTTGCAGCAGCTAACTGCCCATTTTCAGACTTACCCACAAGATAATTTACCAGATTTCCTGGTCGCGGATTCTCATCCCCAAATATTTGAGGACAAGCCAGTAAAACCTCACCTAATTTTTGCAATAATTGCCAACGCCCAACCATTCCCACCAAAGGATTTTCAGCACTTACACCAAACCCAGTAGCTAATTCTGACTCAGTTAATGCTTGCAACTTTTGAGCATCGACTTTCGGCAAACCATCACTTCCAAAAGCCCCAGCACAAAACATCTGGAAACTCGCTACAGCCAATCCTTCCGAACGCCCCAACCGCAAACCAGTTTCCTGCTCATGATAACACCAACGATTCCCCGCCCCCGCATCCAACAACACACTCACAATTGCCAAATCAAACTTAGCCGCAGCCCTTTCCCCAGGCGTTAATCCCGCCAACAGAGTATCCAACTTAGCCAAGCGTCCCACACCTTGTCCCTCAAAATGTCGCCACCGACTGTGAAACGGAATTTGCAGATCCGGGTATTCTAAACCCATCACCCCAATCACATAATCCGCCACCAGTCCCAACCGAGACAAATCACAAACAAAATACTCCGACTTCCCACCACATACCAAACCAAACAACTCTCCACACCGTTCCCTAATAGCCACCGGCGAACGAAGATATGCAATCACCTCCCCCTCCTCACTCTGCGCCCTCTGCGCCCTCTGCGCCTCTGCGGTTCGTTTCTTCATACTTCACCTTCTGACAAATTAAAAAAATCTCCAATTTGTAGGGTGCGTCATACCATTTCACCAAAACTCTGATACATATAGATTTCCCGTAAGGGCACGGCAATGCCGTGCCCCTACCAACGTATTTGTATCATACTTAAAGTGAAACGGTATCAGTACCCAACCCAAGTTTTCTCATTTCTGACGCACCCTACGGACTTGACCCTCCGAATTTTAGATTTTGGATTTTGGATTTTAGATTTTTGGGGTACGAGCAAGACTCCATGTGTCTGTAAAAATCCAAAAGACGCTCCTACGTCGCTAACGCAAATCTAAAATCCAAAATTGGTTGACTAGGAGATTAATCTACCAAGTTTCGCCCCTTGACTTGGGACAAACCATCTGTATCTAAAACATCTCCTGTGGTATAATAACCAGCGGCTTTTTTCGCTTCAATTTCTACCCGTGCATCTTGGGGAATCAACTCTTCGGGAATTGGCACCCGTTCGACAATCTCAATCCCCGCCTGAGTAATAGCGTTGTACTTCATATTACTCATCGATACCATCCGGTCAATGCGGGTAATACCCAACCAGTGCAACACATCGGGCATCAATTCTTGCATCCGCATATCTTGCACACCCGCGACACATTCTGTACGGGCAAAATATGCATCAGCGCGATCGCCTCCTTCTTGACGCTTGCGGGCATTGTAAACTAGGAATTTAGTCACTTCACCCAGGGCGCGTCCTTCTTTGCGACAATAGACAATTACACCCACACCCCCCATCTGGGCTGTTTCTACACATACCTCAATCCCATGTACCAAATAGGGGCGACAGGTGCAGATGTCGGAACCAAAGACATCAGAACCGTTGCATTCATCATGAACGCGGACTGCTACAGGTTTATCGGGATCAGCGATCGCCGCTAGATCACCGACAATATACACCGTTACGCCGCCAATAGGTGGTAAAAAGACTTCCAAATCGGATCGCGTTACTAATTCTGGGAACATCCCCCCAGTTTGTTCAAATAAAGCGCGGCGTAACTCAGCTTCGGAAATACCAAAGCGCTTGGCCAGTCCCGGTAAATACCACACCGGCTCAATTGCGGCTTTGGTGACGACTAAATCACCGCCTGGTTTCATAATTTTACCATCAACTTGTAAGCGCCCTTTGGTCACAGCTTCTTGCAGTTCCGGCATATTGATGTGAGCTTGGGTAATGGCGATTGTTGGTCGGATATCATACCCCTTGGCGTAATAAGATGTGAATACCTCACTGGCGATCGCCCCAAACGGGTCAAGGGAAACTATTTTTTCAGGGTCAGCCCAACTAGGGAAAGGTCCAATCTGGGCGACTGGGGATGTATTGGTCAAATCGGCACGATGATCTGACTGTAAAGCACCACTAGCCACTGCTAAAGCCCGATACACCGCATAACTACCAGAATGAGTGCCAATGACATTACGATGTCCCTGCTTAGTCAGTGTAGCAATAATCGGTCCGCGTTGCATCGGGTCTGATACCCCCCATTGAATGGGGATCGGCTTTGGACCGCAGCTACTGGGATGGGAAGTCAGAACAATATGCCTCGAAACGCTTTTTGGCTTTGGCATAGTCGTTTGTTTTTTGTAATGTTTTTATGAACGATTAGTCATTCAAGATTGGTAAATTTGCAACAGTGACTATGGAGTATGAAACTTTACTGTCATCATCAGGATTAACGATTTTAAATAGTATTTTTGAATACAGACAACAAATAACATACTAATTGTCTAATTAGCAATTGCAATAAGAGAATTTAAAGATACCTTTAAAAATGACTGAGAAGGAAATTTTGTGCGAAAGTTGATATAAAGATACAATTACCTAGACCAAATTCATGGATTCTTTATCTATCAATTCCTTACTTGAAGATTTGAAAAATTCCGATGCCACAGTTAGGGAGCAGGCGACGAAGAAAATCTGGCGGATCTGGTTTCAGCAGAAGGGAATTTATGGCTTGGAAAGAATTGAGCATAGTCAAAAGTTACTGGATGCTGGGGAAACTACTCAAGCCGAAGCCGCACTGACAAATCTCATCAAAGAACAACCCGATTTTGGCGAAGCTTGGAATCGTCGAGCTTTTTTATACTACAGCACTGGCGATTATAAAAAGTCTTTGGCGGATTGTCAGATGGTTCTCCATATCAATCCTGTACATTTTGGCGCACTACATGGTATGGGCTTGTGCTACGCCGCTTTGGGAGAGTATGGTGCGGCGATTAAAGCTTTTAAACGTGCTTTATCAATTCAGCCCTATTCTCTGGTGAATCAAAAGTTGATTTTGGAATGTACATTTAGACTTAGCTAACACAGCACTGTATAAAAAGTATAATTTTGTATCGAGTCTCTCCTGTAATTATGGTGATAACGAAACATGATAATTAATTAATTATCGGCAGGAAACTTGACTGCGATCAGGTGCCAACGGCTAGCCGCAATAAATAGAATTTAGGGGCTAGCCCGCCGTTGACAACCTGGTATGCTCCATTCCCCATCGTCTAAAACATATCAGCGGGGTCAGCAGATCGTAATTTACGGGTGGCGATCGCACCGGAAATGGCACACATAATAACAGTTAAAATCAACACCTGTAATGCTCGCAGAGCGGTCATGTACATTGGTAAATTTGTCGCGTTGCGAGTTAGATAATAAAGGCCTAAAGAAACTACTGTTCCGGGAATGAAGCCCAGCATTGCTAAAATGACTGCTTCTTCAAAGACGACACCTAGCAGGTATAAATTACGATATCCCATTGCTTTGAAGGTGGCATATTCTCTGACATGGGTATTGACATCTGTGGAGAGGATTTGATAAACGAGAATCACCCCGACGGAAAATCCCATTGATACACCCAGGTTAAAAATAAATCCAATAGGGGAGTTTCGCCGCCAAAAGTCATTCTCAAATTCAATAAATTCTTCGCGGGTCAAGACTTTGACATCATCTTTCAAGTGTGCTTTTAATCCCGCTACCACCAAGTTTCGGTCAGCACCTGGTTGCACCTCAATCAAACCTACACTAATACTGGAGGCTAATTGCCGGGGAAATAGCCGCAAAAAGTTTTCATCGCTGGTCATCAATGTACCATCAGCGCCAAAGGAAGCCCCGATTTGGAATAAACCAATAATCTGAATTGTGCGGCGTTCGATTTCGGTAGTGACAATTTTACCCTGTTCTATTTGGGCGATGGTCTGTTTGTAATCTCCTCTAGAACCACGGTCAAATATAACAGTATCAGGCTGCTTGATTGCCTGCAATTGTTGATTAACTCCTGGTAAATCCAAAACTGGCTTGTCTGGATTGACCCCAATCACTAAAATCTCCGTATCTCGTCGTGTTTGGGGATTCTTCCAGATCATATTGCTGACATACATCGCCTCTGCGGACTTCACCCCTGGTACATCCATTGCTTGGTACAATCGCCGACGAGAAAAGGTAGAGATTCTTTGCAGGTTACGGGTTTGGGAACCGATTAAAACGATGTCTGAGTGCAAACTGCGGTGTAATCTGGTGTTACTGTCATACAGGGCACTCTGAAAGCCAAACTGCATGAACATGAGAACATCAGCAAAGGCAATACCTGATAATGCTACCAAAAGCCGACTTTTTTCATGACTTAGTTGCAGCCATCCTAGAGGTGTTCGTCGCTGCAGTTTTTGGATGAGTCCCATCAAATGAGGAATGAGTAATGAGTAATGAGTAATGAGTAATGAGGAATGGGGAATGGGGAATGGGGAATGGGGAATGAGGAATGGGGAATGAGTGATGAGTGGATTATTTTTAAGTTTCGAGTTCCCCGCTTGAAGTTTCGAGTTTCCAGCTTGAAGTTTCGAGTTCTAATACCGTTTCACTTTAAGTATGATACAAATACGTTGGTAGGGGCACGGCAATGCCGTGCCCTTACGGGAAATCTATATGTAACCTAAAACTCCAATCCCCAATCCCCAATCCCCAATCCCTGTCAAAATTGAATTACCACCTTGACTTGCATATTGGTAAACTTGGCAGCTTTCTGACTAGAGGTTTCATCAAGTCGGATATGAACTGTAATGACTCTACCGTCAATATTGCTGGAGGGGTCGGAGTTGATCACGTTCTGGCGACGTACTTGTAAGCCAAGACTATCAACTGTTCCGCGCAATTCGCTTGGTAAGAAATCATTGATTACTCGTACCCGCTGTCCTGGATGAACTTTGCTGATGTCGCTTTCGTAAACTTCGGCGACGACGTACATTTGGTTGGTTTGTCCAATATTAGCAATACCATCATCTGATACCAATTCTCCAGGACGGGTGTGGATCTCAAATACTTGTCCATCTTGGGGCGATCGCACGTAGGCTTGTTGTAAATTTGTTTTGGCACGATTCATGGCTGCTACGGCACGATTGACTTCTGCTTGGGCAAGTTCTATATCTACTGCTGGGACTTCTGTAATCCGATCTAGGTTGGCTTTGGCTTCTTGGAGTTTTTGCTGGCTGGCTGACTGGATACGTTTCAACTGTGCTTGTTCTTGTTCCAGGCTTTTGTGGGTAGTTTCCAGGGTTAAGCGTTTGCTTTCCTGTTGGGAGGCGGAAATTGCTCCTTCTTGATAGAGTTGCTGATAGCGTTTGTCTTCGGCTGCGGCGTTTTTCGCAGTGGCTTGTAAGCGTGCAACTGTGGCTATTTGCGCCTCGATATCGCCAAGGCGTTCAGCTTCTAGGCGGCTGATGGTTGCTTTTTGGGCTGTGATTTCACCGCGTTTAGGGCCTGCTTGCGTTTTAGCGAGATTCGCCTGTGATACTTTCACTTGTGCCTGTGCTTCTTTTAAGGCTGCTTGCAGGCGATCGCGACTGTCTAAAATAGCAATTACCTGCCCTTTTTTGACTGTATCTCCTTCCTTGACTAATAACTGCTCTACTCTACTCCCTTCCGCAGATACGGTAGCAGAAAGTTTAATTACTTCTCCTTTTGGTTCTAGGCTTCCCAGGGCTGTCACAGTTGTAATTTCTGGCAATTTTGTTGCGGTTGATTGTGTTTCTGAATTGCCGAAATATTGCCAGCGTTTGACTGTATAAAAGCTGATTCCACAAACCAGTAAAGATGAAACTATACCTATAATAATGGATGGACGCAGAATAGATTTAGGGGACAATGTGTACCCTATCTTGGAATTTTGCACCATAGATTACCTCTTACTAGTGGCGCAGAAAAACTGACTTACTTCATGTTAATTTTCTGTGGTTTTATCGCGGACTATTACCTTGAAAAAATGAATTGATTTTTTAACGATTCCATGACATCACATAATTTAGCTGGACATGAGAAAAAAGTCTTTCTCACAAAATGAAAAACTTATACCTTAAGTCAATTACTTTTGTTTTGTTAAGGTGTAAGGATGTAGGTATATTAAACTCTTTAACAAAGACGGTTTGTAACAGCGCCAACAATCAGAGTTAAATTATGTTATTTATTGAAGTTGATAAACTACTACACTTTTAGAAATAATTCTCAAAATTTAATGATTAGTTTAAATCAACACAATCATGAATTAACCGCCGATACACGTCGATAAATATGTGACCAAATAGCGATTACTCCCGAACCGCTGGAAGATTACCGTTCGCGGAGCGTCCCGTAGGGAAATAATTTTGATCTCACGCATTCGCGAAGCGTCCCGTAGGGAAGGCGCATTCGCGGAGCGTCTGTCTTCGACACGCTACGCGAACGCAGAGAAGGCGCATTCGCGGAGCGTCTGTCTTCGACACGCTACGCGAACGCAGAGAAGAAGGAAAATTATAGGTAATCTTAGACCGGGAAGGGAGTAGTTCCACCAAGATCAATGGTCGGGGCACGGCGACAGTAATATTTTGGTTTGGTGGATAAGAATTGTTGCAGTATCATCAATGGTCGGGGCACGGCGACAGTAATATTTTGGTTTGGTGGATAAGAATTGTTGCAGTATCATCAATGGTCGGGGCACGGCGACAGTAATATTTTGGTTTGGTGGATAAGAATTGTTGCAGTATCATCAATGGTCGGGGCACGGCGACAGTAATATTTTGGTTTGGTGGATAAGAATTGTTGCAGTATCATCAATGGTCGGGGCACGGCGACAGTAATATTTTGGTTTGGTGGATAAGAATTGTTGCAGTATCATCAATGGTCGGGGCACGGCGACAGTAATATTTTAGTTTGGTGGATAAGAATTGTTGCAGTATCATCAATGGTCGGGGCACGGCGACAGTAATATTTTAGTTTGGTGGATAAGAATTGTTGCAGTATCATCAATGGTCGGGGCACGGCGACAGTAATATTTTAGTTTGGTGGATAAGAATTGTTGCAGTATCATCAATGGTCGGGGCACGGCGACAGTAATATTTTAGTTTGGTGGATAAGAATTGTTGCAGTATCATCAATGGTCGGGGCACGGCGACAGTAATATTTTAGTTTGGTGGATAAGAATTGTTGCAGTATCATCAATGGTCGGGGCACGGCGACAGTAATATTTTAGTTTGGTGGATAAGAATTGTTGCAGTATCATCAATGGTCGGGGCACGGCGACAGTAATATTTTAGTTTGGTGGATAATATCACTGATGCCGTGCCCCTACTGGGTCTGGGGAATACAATATATATTGGTATATATTTGTTGTTGATTTTTACAGAATGTAATTGGGATGGCATATAACCCTAAAATACATCATCGCCGTTCTATTCGTTTACGAGGATATGACTATACCCAAATTGGTGCATATTTCATAACCATTTGTACTTATAAAAAGCAATGTTGGTTTGGCGATGTGGTAAATAGGGAAATGCGATATAATCAATTGGGGTTCATTGCTCAAACCTTTTGGCAAGCTCTTCCGCGTCGTTTTTCCCAAATCCAATTAGATGCTTTTGTTATCATGCCAAATCATCTGCACGGTATTCTCATCATCACAGATTTAGGGGCACGGCATGAACAACGTTGTTCACTCAACCCAGAAATTCCAGACTTCGTGCCCCTACAGAATACGAATTCCCCAACAACAGAACAATTTAGTCAACCTGTTGCTGGTTCTATCCCTACAGTCATTCGTTCTTTTAAATCAGCTGTAACCAAACGAATTAACCTGATGCGGAAAACATCATATCCGCCCATTTGGCAACGCGATTATTATGAAAGCATTATCCGCCGGGAGGGATTGCATAATGTTCGCGAATATATTATCAATAATCCATATCAGTGGGCAGAGGACGAAGAAAATCCTTCGCATGATCAACATGAACAATTAGATTTGGGTTTATATTTTTGAAACCACCAATCCTTTAGGGGCACGGCATCAATAAGATTATCTACTATTTGAAAAGATTTTGGACGCCGTGCCCCTACGACAGGGCACGGTATCTGTTTTTTTATACTGCAGAGGCAATAGCCATGTCATTTGCTAATTTACCATCTTCCATGTGAACAATGCGATCGGCTATGTCGAGAATGCGGTTGTCATGGGTAACGAGTAGAATCGTACAACCTTGTTCTTTTGCGAGTTTTTGCATTAAATTGACCACATCTCGCCCCGATTTACTATCAAGCGCTGCTGTTGGTTCATCCGCTAAGACAATTTTCGGACGACTGACTAAAGCACGAGCGATCGCAACTCTTTGTTTTTGTCCTCCTGATAAGTCATCAGGATAGTAATTGAGACGATTTCCTAATCCTACCTCTTCCAGCATCTGGGCTGACCGGGTTTTCATTTCTTGTGGGGAAATATTCTTGTGCAATTCCAAACCCATTCTCACGTTCTGGATTGCGGTTAAACTACCATGTAAGTTATGCGCTTGGAATATATAACCGTGACTGCGCCGCGCCTCGGTTAATTTCCCTCCAGTTGCGCCACAAAGTTCTTGTCCCAATACTTGCAAACTACCAGATTGAGCAGAACGCAATCCACCTACTAAGGTTAAAAGTGTTGTCTTACCCGAACCAGATGGCCCAGTCATAATGATAATTTCGCCGGCGTTAATTTCTAAGTTGATATCAAACAGAACTTGCTTACGCAGTTGACCGTTACCAAAGTAGTGGTCGAGATTTTTGATAGAGATTACGGAAGACATAGGGATTGGGGATTGGGGATTGGGGATTGGGGATTCAGAGACAAATGACCAATGACCAATGACAAATGACCAATGACCAATGACAAATGACCAATGACAAATGACAAATGACAAATGACCAATTTTAAAACATATCAGCGGGGTCGGCTGATTGAACTTTACGAGTGGCGATCGCACCGGAAATCATACACATAATTATAGTCATTACCAGCACTTGACTTGCCCGTGCTAAGGTCATCAATAGTGGTAAGTTTGTGGCATTTCTTGTCAAGTTATAAAGTCCAAATGATACGCCCAATCCAGGTAAAAAGCCTAATATGGCGAGAATGATTGCTTCTTCAAATACCACGCCTAAGAGGTAGAAATTGTTATACCCCATTGCTTTGAAGGTGGCGTATTCTTTGATGTGGGCATTGACATCTGTAGACAGAACTTGGTAAACTATAATTACGCCTACCATGAAGCCCATCGACACACCTAAACTGAAGATAAAGCCGATGGCGGTATTTGTTTGCCAGTAATATTTTTCAACTTCAATAAATTCTTCTTTGGTCAATACTTTGACATCTTGACCTAGCTGAGATTGTAAAGCTGCTGTTACCTGCTTGGGGTCGTAGCCTGGTTGTAACTTCAGTAAACCTACACTGATGCTGCTGGCTTCTCGTCTCGGAAATAGCCGCAGAAAGCTTTGGTCACTGGTCATTAAAGTACCATCTGCGGCGAAAGAAGCGCCGACTTTAAATAAGCCGCTGATGGTAATTGTCTGGCGGTCGATTTCTGTGGTTACGGGTTTTCCTTGGTCAATTTGGGCGAAGGCTTGTTCATAATCTCCTCTAGAAGCCCGATCAAAAAGGACTGTATTTGGTAGTTTGAGAACGTCTCTTTGGCTATTGACTTCTGCTAAGTCAAAAACTTGCTTGTCAGGATCGAAGCCGATAGCTAGTATTGCTGTCTTTTTACCCGTCTGGGGATTCTTCCAATCAGTAAAGTTGACATACAATCCTGTTGCAGATTTGACCCCCTGGACATCCATTGCTTGATATAATCGCCGCCGGGTAAAGGTGGACATATTTGCCAAGTTACGTGCTTGGGGACTGATTAAAAAGATGTCAGCATTCATACTGTTATGCAATCTGGTGTTACTGTCAAACAAAGCTGACTGAAACCCTAGCTGCATGAACATCAGCAAATCAGCAAAGGCAATACCTGATAATGCTACTAATAGCCTACTTCTTTCATGACTCAGTTGTAGCCATCCTAAAGGGGTTCGTCGCCCCAGTTGTTGGATAAATCCAATCATAGTTCAATTACCGCCTTGATTTGCAAATTAGTAAACTGGCTAGCTTTTTGACTAGATGGTTTATCCAGCCGCACATGGACTTCTACGATTCTGGTATCCAAATTGCTGGAGGGGTCGCTGTTGATGATATTCTGGCGCTGGACTTCCAATCCAATCCAATCAACGGTTCCCTGTAATTCACCAGCAAGGGAATCGCTGCTCACCTTGACTTTTTGCCCTGGCCGCACTTTGTTAATATCACTTTGGTAGACTTCGGCGACTGCATACATTTGGTCGGTTTGACCGAGATTCACAATCCCGTCATTACCAACGGTTTCTCCAGGACGTGTATTAATTTTGAGAATTTGTCCGGCTTTGGGTGCGCGGATATATGCTTGATTTAGTTGTGCTTGAATGCGTTTGACGGTGGCTTGGGCGCTGTTTACCTCTGCTTCGGCGTTGGCGACATCTGTAGGACGAACTTCAGCGGTTTGGTTGAGGGTGGCTTTGGCTTCGTTAACTTGCTGTTCTAGGGTGGCGATGGTTTTATCGCGGTTGGCTTTGGCTTCGTTAATTTGCTGTTCTAGGGTGGCGATAGTTCTTTTCTGGGTGGCTTGGCTTTCGATTACCTCTTGTGTGGAAGTTTCTGCATTTAAACGCCTGCGGTCAACTTCTTGACTGGAAATCGCCCCTTGTTTGTATAAAGTCTCGTAGCGTTGCACATCAGCTTGGGCGTTACGTTTCTCGGCTGCGACACGCGCCACTGTGGCTTGTAGCTGCTGTTTTTGTCCTTGGAGTTCTGCTTCTAGGCGGTTAATTGTCGCTTGCAGAGTTTTGATATTTCCTTGTAGTTCCGCTTGTAGACGGTTCACCGTAGCACTTCGCGCCCCCAGTTCTCCTTGTTTGGCGCCTGCTTTTACCTGCGCCAAACGAGATTTTGCTACTTGGACTTGTTCTTGAGCTTCACCCAAACTGGCTTGGAGGCGATCGCGACTATCCATGATCGCAATTACCTCTCCAACCTTGACGCGATCGCCTTCTTTCACCAACAGTTGCTCAACCCGATTCCCTTCTCCAGTCGTGGGCGCAGACAGTTTAATTACTTCCCCGTTGGGTTCTAGTCGCCCCAAGGCAGTAACGGTTTTTACCACAGCCTGAATTGGTACTACTGGTAATTGCTTTTTATTAGAAGTATTCTGGAAATTCTTGACTGTATAAATACTGATTCCAATCGCCGCGAAAGCTGTAATTATTGCTATGTTGGCAGGCGATTTGAAAAACGTCTGATAAGACCGTAAACCTTCTAAATTCCAGTTCTGCGCCATATGATTCCCCTCTTTTCGGCGACAAACAAATTGAACTAAACTGTCTAGTCTAATTTATGCTAAACTAAACGGAGTAGTTTAGTCAAGGGGTATGGGTAGTGAGGAATTAGGAGTTGACCTGACTTTTCGGGTCATGTGGAAAAATCAAGGGAAAACCTAACTCCCCAGCCCCCTTATCCACTAGGATACCAAGTCGGGAATGGTAGGTATAACCCCTAATTAGCCCGAAAAATCAGAGTTTTTGGCGTCGTTGCATAATCTTCCGGGGCGCAAGCCTTGCGCCCCTACCCACAATCGTTCTCACATAGCCATTCGCGACTCATTACTCATTACTCATTACTCATTACTCATTACTCATTACTCATTACTCATTACTCATTACTCATTACTCATTACTCATTACTCCTTACTCATTACTCCTTACTCCTTACTCCTTACTCATTACTCCTTACTCCTTACTCGCTCATCTATATATAAGATGATTTATAAGAAGGGTTGATTGATAAATGGCACACCTAAAAGTTGACGCAGTAGATCGGGATAGTTCCGCTGATAAAGTAGAGAAAATTCTGCAAGGGGCGATGCAGGAGTTTCTCAAACATGGCTACTCTGGTACCAGTATGGACAAAGTAGCTGTAGCTGCGGGTGTTTCTAAGGCGACAGTGTACAGTAAATTTCAAGATAAAGAAGGACTTTTTAAAGAACTCATTGAGCAACTGGCACGGAAAAAGTTTAAAATACTTTTTGGGACAGAAGCGCCGAAGGGAGAACCAGCAACCGTACTGCGTCAGTTAGGAACCAAAGCATTACAGCAGATGGCTACAGACCAAGAACATAGTGCATTTATGCGCGTGTTAATTGGGGAGTCTGGCCGGTTTCCGGAGTTAGCACAGATCTGTGTGCGGGCGATGATGAAACCGGTGATAGAAACTCTGAGCCAATATTTGGCTAGTCATCCTGAACTAAATATAAAAGACCCAGAAGCAGTAGGGGCGATTATGTTTGGGTCATTGGTACATTTTCATATTGTTCAGGATGTGATGCATGGTAAGGAAATTATACCAATCGAGAGCGATCGCGTGATCGATGCTTTGACCAACCTGATTGTCAATAGTGCTGAGTAAATATACCACATGGTAAGGGCGCAAGGCCTTGCGCCCCCTACGAAGGTCTGTGGTTAAAATCAATGAAATTTGCTGTAATATCAGGTTCGTCTAATTAGTTACGATAAAAACTTGGGAGACTTCTTTGCGCCTTCTCTGCGAGACGCTCCGCGAATGCGCCTTTGCGTGAGCTTTTATAATAACTGTTTACCCGAACATGATATAACTCATGGAACTGTGGTAAATTTACCATCCTTCACCTGAACAAGGACGGGTTCGCTTTGGCGTTCTCCGTCGGGAGTAAACTGTAAATTTCCCCCGGAAGTTTCATTGGGGGAAAGATTGACCTGTCGCAGTGCTTGTAGAACTGTTTCTCGTGACAGATTTGTAGACGTATTTTGAATAGCTTTAATAAAAGCTTGAGTCGCATCATAGCTAGTAGCGGTGCGCCAACTTACTGGCGCTCCCCATTGCTGTTGTGCTGATTTAGCAAAATTTTTCGCTGGTGCTTCGTCCCTAAACCAGGGGACAACTAAAACTAAACCTTCAACAGCTTTTCTATCTTCTTCTTTATTTAAGATTTCTTGACTATATAAAGTATCCCCACCTAACAATTTTATTCCTGACTGCTGTTGGTTTTGGGGATTAATTGTTAAACGAGCAATTCCGACTGCTTGAGAAATCTGAGCAGCGTCTGGGAACAACACAACTGCTTGTGCTTGATATTTACTTACTGGTATCACTTCCTCAGAATCTAGTGTCTGGTTTCCAACAACCTCACCGCGTAATCTTTCAAAGTTGTCTGTAAACTCCTTGCTCAAGCTACTACTGTATGTGCTATCTTTTTTAGAAAAAATCACAGTTTTTCTCAAGCCAGATTTTATCGCATATTCAGCTAGTTTCCTCCCCGATGCTGCGTCAGATGGAACTGTTCTAAAGAAGAATTTACTAGACTGAGAAATACTTGTACTGGTAGAAGATATGACAGGCATTTTAGTATTTTCGTATGCCGATAGTGCATCTTGGGTAGTATCGCTAGAGTTGTTTCCTATCACTCCCAGTATATCTTCGTGTTTCAGCAGTTCCTGAACTACTTGTTGAGACGTTGCGAATTGTGGATCTTTTTCTTTAGTACCATCCTTAGCGATCGCAATTTCTAATAAGCGACCATTTAACCCATTTTTCTGATTAAACTGATTTTGCGCCTGTGCGACACCCCGCAAAATTTCTTGAGCTTTGCCTGTAGAATTATTATCTACTGGGACAACTACTGCTAAAGTGATGGGAGAACCTTTGCTACGAGCCAAAGCATTGTTGTAGTAAATCAACACTTCTGGATCATTCTTAGCATCTTTTACAGCATCTCGAAACAAGTTAACCGCGTCTGCATAATTTCCTTGTTTATAAGCTTCAATACCTTTATCTCTGTTGGTATTACTAATAGTCGGAAATAAAGTAATTTCTCCCCTAGTAATTTTAGTCAAATTTGCTACGCATATCAGACCCAATTCTTTCTTTTCACCTGCTGGACAACGTGTTGACACGCGACTAATGGCTAACGAAATTGTGGAAATTCCCAAGATAGCTGATATTATGATAAATATAAATAACCGTTTATCTGAAAGCAGGATTTTATTTGGTTTATAAAAAATACTTCTTGCAAGTGGTGGTGATTGTATTAGTAATCGAAGTGGTGATGAAATAAATTGAATAGGTGGTGGTGGTGATGGTGGAATAGGTTCTGGTAGAGAAAAACTAGGACTTACTGTGGGTACAGTATTATGTACATTATCAATTAGCAGCGCCTCAACTACCTTCAATTTTTGTCTTGTTGACAGCCTTTCCGGTTCAATATTTAATACTTCTTCATACTGCTGTTTTGCACCTTCTAAATCTCCTGCGTCTACCAACTTTTTTGCATATATTTCTCTAGCCTGTAATAGCTTCTCCTTATTGCGTAAGGGGTCAACTTGGTAAGCTCGCGTGTAACGTTCGAGAGCTTTATCAAAGTTTTCATCTTCCAAGTCTCCGTCAGCCAAAGCCAACAGACTACCGAAGTCATTGGGATTAAAATCTAAAATTTGCGTGTATAGTGTTAATGCTGCTTGTTTGTTGTCTTCTTGATATAGTCTTGTAGCTTCTGCATGAATAGATTTAACTTTCTTTTGTTCAACTTTCTCTAAATCACCGATTTGTTTGTGGACAGGATGTTGTTGCAGTACCCATAAACGAAGCAATTCAATTTTGACTTGACTGGTTTTTTCATTGAAAAAACCTCTATTTGCTAGTTGTTTTTTTGCCTTATTTAAAGATTTTGTGCGTTCAATTCCGTGATTTTTCAGCAATTGAAAAGGTTCTTCTGGAGTCTGTTCCTTTTGCGTTTCTGCTATAGCTGAAAACATTACCCGTTCTGGGATAGATAATCCATCCCATAACCATGAAAAACCACCTTCGGCACTTTCAATGGCTTTATTTATAATACTTTCAACATCTTTACGAGTAACATTCCATTCCTCTTGATTTCTGGCGTGTCCAAAAATAGTAAAGCAGATTATTTGAATAAAATAGGGATGTCCTCCTGACAGTTCTAGAATTGCTTGGAGCGCATCTTCGCTGTATTTTAGTCTTCCCTGAGCCGGTTGAGTAATGAGTGTCTTCCCATCCGCATCATCGAGTAAACCAATTTTGTAGTAAGGCGGTTCTTTAAATAATTTCTGTAATTTGGTCAAATCTGACGCATTCCGACCCAAGCCAATAATAATAAACAGTCCAAGCTGTGAACCAATAATAGATTTTAAATATGGAAAAAATTTTTTTACTGCTGATTGAGAATTACCTGTAGTAAAGCTATCAAATTCATCCAATAATAAAACTAGTTTTTTTCCCCCCAATGCTTGATAAATTTGGGGTAAAAATTTGTCAGTAAAGATATCTAGATTATTTTCTAACTCTTGAGTTGTTGGCGGTGTGACTTGATTTAAATTCTGGTTACAGTAATCTGTAATTTCTGTTGCGAGATATTGTAATACCGTACTCAGGGGTTCTGGGTTATGGTATTCTAAATCAAAAGGAACAAAAACAAAATCAGTCAGCGTCACAAAATTAGGAATTTGTTTGAGTAATGACGACTTACCAATCCGCCGTTCACCAGGTAACAAGATAACTTGATTACCTTGCTTCAGATTTTCCTCTATAAATTGGAAAACCCCTTTTCTCCCGATAAACAATTCCGGTTCGTGAACGTGAATGGGACGACCGATAATATAAGGATTTATCTGAAAAATAGTTGAACTTGCCATATTTCTTCTGATTTTAGCCAGATACTCGTGTTTTC
This sequence comes from Gloeotrichia echinulata CP02, assembly GCA_038087035.1. Lineage (NCBI taxonomy): Bacteria > Bacillati > Cyanobacteriota > Cyanophyceae > Nostocales > Gloeotrichiaceae > Gloeotrichia > Gloeotrichia echinulata. The sequence goes on from CP051187.1 coordinate 3,218,288, forward strand.
AAGATATGACTGTCTTGAGAAGCAGCCAATTAGTAGCTTGATGCCTAAAAATGCAGTATAGTTATTGTCAATGATGACTGCGATGTCAGCTAAAGTAATTGTAGAGCCACAGCATACAGAATGTTCTACTTCAGAAAATAATCTTATTAATCTTCGTCTAGCACTTAACTGTAATCTCGATCTAATTGAACCGATAAAAAATCTCCAATTTGTAGGGTGCGTCAGTCAGAGAAAAGCCTAATTGCCAAGAGATTACTGGTACTGACCCACCCTGTAGACTAAACTTAACATCATTGGTATCTCATGGAACTATGATGAATTTACCATCCTTTACCTGAACCAATACAGGTTCACTCTGGCGCTCTCCGTCGGAAGTAAACTGTAAATTCACCCCGGAAGTTTCATTGGGGGAAAGGTTTACCTTTCGCAGTGCTTGTAGAACTGTTTCCCTAGAAAGATTTGTAGACGCACTTTGAATAGCTTTAATAAAAGCCTGAGTTGCATCATAGCTGGTAGCGGTGCGCCAACTCACCGGCGCTCCCCATTGCTGTTGTGCTGATAAAGCAAAATTTCTCCCTGGTGCTGTGTCCCTAAACCAGGGAACAGCTAAAACTAAACCTTCCACATCTTTCCCACCTTGATCTAAGATTTCTTGACCATACAAAGCATCCCCACCTAACAACTTTAGTCCCCGAAATTGGTTGTTTGGGTTCTTCATTAGTTCGGCGCTGATATTGGCGTTGGCTCGCGCAATGTTCACCGCTTGACGAGTGTGATAAACGTCTGGAAACAACACAGCTACCTGTGCTTGATATCTAAATATACTTACTGGTATTGCTTTACCATCATCCAGTTGTGGATCATCATTCAACTCAACGGGTCTGTCAGGTTTAACAACCTCACCTCCTAATCTTTCAAAGTTGCTTTGAAACTTTTCACGCAAACTGTCGCTGTATGCACTATCATTATTAGCAAAAATCACAGCTTTTCTCAAGCCAGATTTTATCGCATATTCAGCTAGTTTCTTGCCTGATGCTGCGTCAGACGGCACCGTTCTAAAGAAGAAATTACTAGACAGAGAAGTGCTGGTACTGGTCGAAGATATCACAGGTATTTTAGCATTTTCGTATGCCGATAGCGCTGCTTTTGTAGCATCGCTAGAATTGTGTCCAATCACTCCAAGTATATTTTCGTCTTTAACGAGTTCCTGAGCTACTTGTTGAGACGTTGCGAATTTTGGATCTTTTTCTTTAGTACCATCGTTAGCGATCGCAATTTCTAATAAGCGACCATTTAACCCATTTTTCTGATTAAACTGATTTTGCGCCTGTGCGACTCCTCGCAATATTTCTTGAGCTTTTTTTATGGATTCTTTATCTACTGGGACAACTACTGCTAAAGTGATGAAAGAACCTTTGCTATGAGCCAAGGCATTGTTGTAGTAAATCAACACTTCTGGATCATTCTTAGCATCTTCCACAGCACCTTTAAAAAATTTAGCCGCCTCTGCATAATTGCGTCGTTTATAAGCTTCAATACCTTGATCTCTATTCGTGTTATTAATGCTAGGAAATAAGGTACGTTCTCCTCTGCTAATTTTACTCATATCGGAATGGCATAACACACCAAATTCTTTCTTCTCACCTGCTGGACAAGGTGTTGAAAAGCGATAAATACTAAAAAGGGTAGTACCAAAAACAGCTAAAGCAATCATCCCTCCTAAAGATGTCAATTTACCTAAGATGACTGGCGATATAATTCGCCGTTTTGGTGGATTTGGTGCAACCTGATAATTGCTACTGTATTCACTGCTATCGCGGGTTCTATTGCATACAGGACAGTTCTCACCCATATTGATAGTCTGAGGTTGGTGAGGCTCATCTTTATAACCTTCACATCTCCACAGAAATTTAGATTCTACCGCTTCAATTTCTTTCAACCTCATTTCTGCTTGTTTCCTTTCAGGTTGAATATCTAAAACTCTTTGGTACTGCTGTTTTGCTAATTTGATATGTCTGTTAGTGAACAAATGAGAAGCATAATTTTCCAACTCCTGCACAAGGGTGTCTGTGTTGCGTAATGGGTCAAATTGGTAAGCTCGTGTGTAATATTCTATGGCTTTTTCAAAATTCCCTAAATTGGAGTATCCCTCAGCTAAATCTAAGACAGTACTGAAGTGATTGGGATTGATTTTCAAAATATCTTCATAAAGCTGTAAAGCCTTCTGATTATTACCGTCTTCATGGTATCTATGCGCTGCATTACGCAGGATTTCAACTCTTTGTTCCTCAATTTTTTCTAATTTCCATATCTCTATATCTAGAGAGTGACGTTGCCGCAACCAGCGACGGACAAATTCAACTTTTACCTTAGATTGTGTATAATCAGGTTGGCCTTCATCAACAAAACGCTGATCAACTAATTTCTCTGCAGATGGAATCAGAAGTTCTGTTTCGATAACTCCATTCTTTCTCAACACTGTGAAGGGATCTTCAGGAAACTCAGCCTTTGCTACAGCCGAAAAAACCACCTGTTCTGTCATAGATAATCCATGCCAAAACCAATCTAACCCACCTTCAGCAGTTTCAATTGCTTGTTCTACAATACCCTTTACATCTTCACCAGTAATTTGTGTATGATTATGATTTTTAGCTTGAATGAAAAGATTAAAGCAAATAACTTGAGTAAAATAGGGATGTCCTGCTGACAGTTCTAGAATTGCTTGAATTGCATCTTCACGATATTCTAGCATTCCTTCCACTGGTTTGCTAATCAGCTGTCTAGCATCAGATTGATCTAGCAACTCAATATTTTGATTAGGTGGTCCCTTAAACAACTTCACCAGATTTGGTAGTTCACCCACATGTCGTCCGACCACCGGAATGATAAATAATTTTTGCTCTCGATTCACGAGCAATTGTAAATAGCGAAAGAATCCCCCTCCCTTATTTTCTATCTCGCTATTGTTATTTCGGTTGGGGTGGTTTTCATCAAGAACATCAAACTCATCCAGTAACAATACTAAGTTTTTATTACCCAATTCTTGGTAAACTTGTGGCAAAAACCGACGAACAAAAATATAAATATCTGTGTTATCTTCTAACTGTTCCAGGGTTGGTACAATCGCTTGATTTAGCTGCAAATCGGTGCTAATTTTTATAGCCAAATCGCGAATAATATCAGCCAAAGGCTTACTACTTTTATTTTGTAAGTCGAAGAATATAAAGCTAAACTGATTTCTCTCATCTTCATAGTCCTTAAAAACAGATTTAGGAATTTGGTAGAGAACAGAAGATTTACCGATACGTCTTTGACCATGTAATAAGATAACTTTTGAACCCTGAAGCAAATTAGATTCAATAAATCGAAATAGCTCTTGGCGTCCAAAAAACTTATTTGGATCATCTATTGCTGAACCGATAATGTAGGGATTGTCTGGATAGTTTGCTTCAGTCATATTTCCTATCTCCACAGTTTGCTGGGTTGACTCTTGACCTTAAATTCCGATTCCTTGAATAGCACCCACTACCTTGGTAAACCACTCTAATGTAGAGGGCACCTGATTTTTATTCTTCCATAGCCATTCCATCACTGTGGTGATGTTCTTAAATTGCTGATGACTCATCAAATTGAGAAATATCTTCTCTCTCCCTTTGAGAGTTGGGTCATCACTATTCCAAATTTCTTGCATCACCCACCGTTCCATAATTGATGAACTGAAAGCATATTTGCTCTTAGTTTCTTTGGGAATAATTACGCCTTGTTCTCTGAGGCTGGTCAATTCTCGCTCTCTTTGGGTAAAGATGAAGTCAATTCCACTTAAATCAAAGCGCAACCTTTGATGTAGACGACCGTTAACAGCAGAGATAGCCATCAACATTAATAAACTCTTTTCAATTTCCGAACAGCGAATCCACATACTTTGAAAAATTTGTCTGGTTCTGTTTTCAAAGTCATCAACAAATTCTTTCACATTTAATGGATTTGGATTTCTCAGTTGTCGATAAATCAAAAAACCCGCAATCTGTAATAAGTATGGATGTCCACCTGTAATTTCTCTGATTGCTTCCTGTAATTGTGGCGTAATTTGCGGGATATTTTGTTTAAGTATCTGCTCGACTTCGCGCTGAGGAAATAGCTTGACAGGCTGAAAAAGATAGTGGTTGAACCAAGGCGAAGCATTGGGGTCTTGTTTGGGTCCATATTCACTGTCGCTGAGGCGTTTGAGTGAACCTACAACCATTGAGAGATATTTTCTCTCCGTCGCCGCATTCGCCAAATAACGACAATCTTTTAAAAAAGCGTCCATTTGTGCTTCAGTATATTCCTCGTTGGCGCGGAGGGCTTGCTCATAGTTATCTGCTAATAGCAACAAGAATTTATTTTGTTCTCCTAGCTTTTTTAAAGCATTTTGTAGGCTGTCTCTTTTTGTCGGCTCTGATATTAATAATTTGTCGATTTCCGTTTGCAATGCTGGTTCACTAGCCAATTGTTCTCGCAGCAGCGTTAAGATTTCCCGCCAAAAACCAGCAGGAGTGAAAGGATCAATTACTTCGCAATTCAAACGAACTGCTATCACACTCTCTGATTTTTTGGGTAAATATTTTTTCCATACTTCCGGCGCTGCGAGTTTATCTAACAAAGAAGATTTACCCATTCCCGGACCACCCCAAATTGCTAAATTACCGCTGTTATTGATTTGGTCAAATGCAGTGGTAATTTCATTTGTCCGTCCCAAAAAACTTTCTGGTGGAACTGGTTCTCCCACAACAAAGGGATTGGTTGATAAAGGATTGCTTGACATTGGGACTATCTCACTGGGGATTAGGTTTTGTTTTTGTCAAAGACTCAAGCTATGATGGCGTAACTGTATGTGTTACATGTGTATTTTAGTATTTTATATGACAAATGAAAGTAGAAAAATTAGACTTTTATCAAGATAGCAATGTAGCTTTTACTGTAAAATAAAAACAATAGTGTAAATTTATCACACATAATTGATATTATATCTATAATTTACGTAAATTATTCGTAAGCAGGTATACGAAAATGCCGACACTGAAGTTTTTGCTTTCTAGTACTCTGTCAAGATAAAAATGATGGACTGTAGTGCGGGCATCTTGCCCGCGTGAGCGAGACGCTCACACTACCAAAAATCCCTCAAAACAAAATTGACAGACTACTAGTACTCTGTCAAGATAAAAATGATGGACTGTGGTGCGGGCATCTTGCCCGCGTGAGCGAGACGCTCACACTACCAAAAATCCCTCAAAACAAAATTGACAGACTACTAGCGTTGTTCCCGATAACGGGGAACTTTGAAAAATTGCCGTTAACTTACTAAACTAAAGTTAATGGCTCTTAATAGTTCCTTAAAAAGCTGGTGCAAGAAGATTTTAGGCTGATTGTTGATTTAGTTTCAGTTCTCGCGGTCGCCGCTTGTGGTGGACTGCTGGCGGCGCTGTTACGGCAACCGGTTTTGCTAGGGTACCTGATTGGTGGTATGATCGTCGGACCTGCGGGACTGGGATTGATTAAAGAAGTTATTCAAGTCGAAACCCTGGCTCAGTTTGGGGTGGCTTTTCTGTTATTTGCTTTGGGTGTAGAATTTTCCTTTAGCGAATTGAAGAAGGTCAAGGCGATCGCCCTTGGTGGTGGAGGGTTACAAATTGTTCTGACTATTGCAGTCACTGTGTTGCTATGTGGCGTCACAGGAGCCTGGTCTGTATTACCCGCTAAGGGCGTGTTTTTGGGGTCAATTCTCTCTTTATCTTCCACAGCAGTTGTCCTCAAGTGCTTGATGGAACGCAACGAAACCGAAACGCCCCACGGACAAGTAATGCTGGGGATTTTGGTAGTTCAGGATTTAGCCCTAGGGTTAATGTTAGCAGTATTACCTGCTCTCCACTCACCGCCAGAAGTCCTGGGGGTAGCAGTGTTAACCGCCCTGGTGCGGATTGCTTTATTTGCGGCTGGTGCTGTAGCAGCGGGGATTTGGTTGATACCAAGTTTGTTGCGACTCCTCGCCCGCACCGAAAGCCGAGAGTTATTTTTATTAGGGGTGGTGACACTGTGTTTAGGTATAGCCCTGCTGACAGAATATTTAGGGTTATCGATTGAGATGGGGGCGTTTGTCGCCGGCTTAATGATTTCGGAGGTGGAATACGCTGACCAAACTCTGACTTATGTAGAGCCGGTGCGGGATATTTTCGCCAGTTTGTTTTTTGCTGCCATTGGCATGTTAATCGATCCAGTGTTTTTGTGGAACAACCTGGAATTAATTTTGGGGTTAGTAGCTTTAGTATTTGTTGGTAAATTTTTGATTATCACCCCCTTGGTCAAGCTGTTTCGCTACCCCTTGAAAACAGCTTTAATCGCTGGGTTGGGACTGGCTCAAATTGGGGAATTTTCCTTTGTTCTCGCCAGTGAAGGGCAGGTTTTAGGGTTGGTATCGCGCCAAGTATATTTACTGATATTGGGAACTACAGCAGTAACACTTATCCTGACTCCCTTTGTCCTGCGATTAGTGCCATTTTTATTTAGTGTTGGCGAATCCATGCCTTGGCTGAAACCGTATTTAGACGGTGAAGGTCAACCATTGGATGTATCAGAAGAGCTACCACTACAAGACCATGTAGTCGTCTGTGGCTACGGGCGAGTGGGGAAGAATTTGGTAAAGTTGTTACAGCAGCACAATTTACCAGTAGTGGTCATTGACCAATCAGAAAGAAGAGTACAGCAACTGCGGGAAGCTGGGGTATCTTATGTATATGGTAATTGCGTCAGTTTACATGTTTTAGAAACCGCTGGGGTGAATAATGCCAAAGGAATGGCGATCGCACTCCCTGACCCCATGAGTACCCGTCTTTGTCTCAAACGCGCCTTGGAATTGTGCCCAGAATTAGATTTGGTCGTCCGCGCCCAACAAGATAAGGAAATTGAGGTACTTTATCAATTGGGAGCTAGGGAAGTCGTACAACCAGAATTTGAAGCTAGTTTAGAAATGGCTACCTATTTATTAACTGGTTTAGGCTTGTCCCCAGCCGAAGTACAATGGGATATGCAGCAAATCCGCAATGATCATTATTTAGAATTGCGTCCAGAATGTTCTCCCTCGGAAGTTTCCCGCGATTTGGAAGCAGCAACACTCGATTTAAATCGCCGCTGGTATCCCTTACCAAAGAAATGGGTTTAAAGCCTCGCCCTTCTAGGGCGAATTTGATATAATATTGCCATGATTACACTAAAGTTTAAGCTGTACGAACACAAAAGGAATAGACACCTGAAACGGATGATCAACGCCGCAGGTGTGATCTATAACCATTGTATTGCTCTACATAAACGGTACTATCGCATGTGGGGCAAACACTTAAACTGTGCAAAACTCCAGTCTCATATTGCCAAATTAAGAAACCGTCATCAATTTTGGCAATCAATAGGTTCTCAAGCAGTGCAAGATATCTGTCAACGCATAGAGAAAGCCTACCAATTATTTTTTAAATATAATAAGAAAGGAGTCAGACCACCGAATTTTAAAAAGGTTAAAAAATACAAATCATTCACGCTTAAACAAGCAGGTTATAAACTTTTAAGTGGGAATAGAATTAAAATTGCCAATCGAGTTTATCAATTTTGGAAATCTAGAGAGGTAGAGGGCAAAATCAAAACATTAACCATCAAACGCACTGCACTAGGTGAGTTATTTATGGTGATTGTAGTTGATAATGAGTTAGAACCAGAAATTAAATCAACGACTGGTAAAATAGCGGGGTTTGATTTCGGATTGAAGACATTTCTAACTTGCTCTGATGGAACTTTAATTGATTCTCCACAATTTCTCAAGCAATCTCTGAATGCTATTAGGAAAGCTAGTAAAAACCATTCCCAAAAGGTAAAACGGTCAAATAATCGTGAAAGAGCTAGAAAGAATTTAGTTCGTCAACATGAAAATGTTTGTAACCGCAGACGTGATTGGTTCTGGAAATTAGCTCATGAATTGACAGACAAGTTTGATGTTTTATGTTTTGAAACCCTAAACCTCAAAGGTATGCAACGTCTTTGGGGTAGAAAAATATCAGATGTAGCTTTTGGAGAATTTCTCCAAATATTGTCATGGGTAACTAAAAAGAAAAACAAACAACTTGTTTATATAGATCAATGGTATCCATCTAGTAAAACGTGTTCTCATTGTGGGCATATTTTAGAAAATCTAGATTTATCCATAAGACAGTGGCGTTGTCCGTCTTGTCAATCAATTAATGGACGTGATGAAAACGCCGCGAGAAATATTCAAATGGTTGGGGCATCAACCATTGGGTTAGGTGATGTTAGACTGGCCATGCCAGCAATTGCTGTTTGACTCCAGAATCTGGGCCCTTTTAGGGCGGGGAGTATGTCAACATCTGCTTCCCCCCTAATTGGAATGACCTTAGAAGCGGCGGATATGCGCTACTTAACAGGAGCCAGCTTAATGGCGATTCGCCGCGCTAATGGCGAAGAAATCGACTATCCCAACAATCAAACCAAATTAGCAGCAGGCGATCGCCTGTTACTAGTGGGCGCTGATGAAGAACTCGCAGCCTTAGCGGAATTCGCCCTAGGTAAAGCAGTAATTCCTGGAGAACAGAGTGCTTGTCAGTGGTTAACCATCAGCGCTGATTCTCCAGTTCTGGGTAAAACCCTGACCGATTTGGATACCCGCGCCCAATATGATGTAGAAGTGCAGGCGATCCGGCGAGATGGCAAATTTATCCGCTCACCAAATGGCAAAATTGACTTACGAACCGGCGACCAAGTATTATTATGCGGTAACCTACCGAGTCTGAATCAAATACAACCGTTATTTGTCCACACCAGCACTTTACATCGATCTATCCCAGTAGTCAAAGTTGATCAAGCCCTCAAAGAGTAGTCAAGGGTTGGTTAATATTTGGACTCTTGACTTTACAGCGATTTTCAGGTAAATGAACTACATTTTTATATCTCACGCAAAGGCGCAAAGGCGCAAAGGAACAAAGAAATACAGATATCAGCCTGTGGTCTAAAATACCTGAAAACTGCTGTAAGCTAATTCTTGGGCTTGATGTAGGCGATCGCTTGTTTCCAAACAGTTATCTGCTGACTGTTTTCATCCATAATAGATATACAGGTAGGGTCTTGCCAAATCACCCTACCCGTCAGTAGATCGCCAGTCAGCAATTTGAACTCTACTACCGCTGTTTTTTTGATTAGGTTTTGCACTTGCCGTATGCTAGGCAGTGAGGTATCAAATTCTGTTGTCAGCATTTTTGGTAATGATGTATGCACCAGCAAGAAGGTTTAATTAAGGTAATGGGGATTGGGGACTGGGGACACTTCGACAAGCTCAGTGCATCGCTGGGGACTGGGGATTGGGGAGAAATAACTCCAAACTCCAAACTCCAAACTCCAAACTCCTAACTCTCAATCCTTAATCATTCATAATTCATCCTGAGAAAAATGGCAATCGATTTTACTAAGTATCACGGTCTGGGGAATGACTTTATTCTCATTGATAATCGCTCGTCATCATTACCAGTAATCACTCCAGAGCAAGCAGTGCAGTTGTGCGATCGCCATTTTGGTATCGGCGCTGATGGTGTAATTTTTGCTTTACCTGGAGAAAATGGTACTGATTACACCATGCGGATTTTTAATTCTGATGGTTCAGAACCAGAAATGTGTGGTAACGGTATTCGCTGTTTAGCCGGATTTTTGGCTGACTTAGAAGGAATATCTCGGAATAAAGATAGCTATCGCATTCATACTCTGGCTGGTGTCATTACACCTCAACTCATGCCCGATGGTCAAGTCAAGGTGGATATGGGTTTACCTCGGTTACTCGCTGGCGAAATTCCTACCACCCTGGCTGCATCTGACGCTAAAGTGATTAATCAGCCTCTAGAAGTAGCGGGTCAATCTTGGGATGTCACCTGTGTGAGTATGGGTAATCCCCACTGTATTACTTTTGTGGAGGATGTAGCCGCCATTCCCCTAGAATCAATTGGACCACAGTTTGAAAATCACCCTGTTTTTCCCCAAAGAATCAATACAGAATTTATTCAAGTGGTTAGCCGCGACTACGTAAAAATGCGCGTATGGGAGCGTGGCGCGGGTATCACCTTAGCTTGTGGTACTGGTGCTTGTGCTTCCTTGGTGGCTGGTGTATTAACAGGAAAATGCGATCGCCTGGCCACTGTAGAACTACCAGGTGGACCCTTGGAAATTGAATGGTCCGAAATTGACCAACGGGTTTACATGACAGGTCCAGCCCAGAGGGTTTTCCAGGGTAAAATTTAAGTAATTACAGCAATTTTCACGCAATAACCACAGATCCCCGTAGGGGCGCAAGGCCTTGCGCCCCCACAAAATCAATACGGTAGCTTACGAATTACGAATTACGAATTACGAATTATTTTACAGCTATTTTCAGGTAAATAGACCACATTTGCCGTAGGGGCACAGCACTGCTGTGCCCTGAGAGTGTGGTTCAACTACGTGAAAACTGCTGTAATATGATCAGCAAGTCTGATTGCTAGCGCCAAAACTGTGAGCGTTGGGTTAGCATAGCTAGCGGTTGTAAATACAGAACTACTTGCAATATACAAATTGCTGACATCATGAACTTTACAATTTTCATCCACAACACCATGTTGTGGTACGCTTGACATTCTCGTTGTTCCCAAGTGATGTCCTCCTTGTGGTGCTGAAGATATTCTGGGTACAGATACAACCTTTCCGACACCAGATTTTTCCAGTGCTTGCTGGAAAACTTCAATCGATTTCTCAATACTGACAATATCCAATTCGCTAGAGCGCCAGTCTACCTTAAGTTGATTGAGTCCAAAAATATCCTTTTTATCGCTTAAGCTTACTTGACTATTGGGATTTGGTACCTGCTCACTATCAATGCGGAGTGTATGAAGGTGAGATTTATTTTCTACAAGTACAGAAGGTAATTTATGTTTACTCAAGATTCTTTTGGTAATCCATTTATATGAAAAATCCAACATCCCTGGAGTATCAACAACAATATTTTTGATATGCTCACCAAAATCAACTACCTTGGTTTTTTTTATCAAAGATTTAGCCAAATAAGCAGCCGAAAGAATACTATTTTGATGACTGGGATCGGTGAAGTTGGGACGATACATAAAAAACCGTTGATTCAACAGTCCATATTCCCTACGTTTATCTTCACGAATTGCAATTGAGTGTTGATAGAAAGTACCATTTGGCAATTGTTGATAGTCCCATATAATAGGTTCTTTGTCAGAAAATTGCACATTTATGAAGGCATTTAAATGCCCCATATAATATCGACCTAGGAGATTAAATCGATTACCAATTCCTTGTTTATGAACATCACGAGATAGTAGTAATAATCTTGTTACTTCCAAACCTCCAGTTGCTAAAATATAGCGCTGGGCGCGAACTATAAACTTATTTTTTCTCAAGGAAGAAACATTTAAATACTCAACCTTACTGCCATTTTCATCAGTAGCAATATTTAAACAATTAGCATATAAAACAACATTGATATTTCCAGACTTTTTTAAGATATCTAAGTATCGCTTGCCAAAATTTGTCGGTGGACTAAATAGATATAATTGCTCAAGGGAGATATCTTCTGATTTTAAACCCGGAATCATCGATTTCGAGTCTTCAATGTCAGGAAAGATATTTTTCACTGAATAATTATAAGCGCCAATTTCGCAGTAAGTATTTGCCCGTTCATAATAAGGAGCTAAATCTTTTTTAGTAATCGGCCAACCACTATAAGGTATATGGGATTGATATTCAAAGTCAGATTCATCAAATGGTATACATCTACCGCCCCAGGCTGTAGTTGCTCCACCCAAATGTCTACGCCTATACTCTTCTAAAGTGGTATGAGTTTTCCGGTCTACTTCTCCCTGATTTAAAGACTCCAGACTTTGTTCATACTTTAGTCCTCCACTCTCCAGTAGAATAACTTTCATATCCTGGTTAGAGAATTCATGCGCCAATGTAATACCAGCCGCACCACCACCAACAATACAGATATCACAATCAAGGGTTTCGCCCTCGGCTATACTACGACCATCTATAATCATATTATTTTCCGGTTTTTAATTTTTGATAAATAAAGTTAACTAGTGTTGGTCGTCATTTGTCATTGATTTTTTTCAGAAATCAATGACAAATGACCAATGACCAATGACAAATGACAAATGACCAATGACAAATGACAAATGACATTAGTTGCTGATGCTAACTTTTTGCTTAGTAACTTGTTGCACACGAGAAGCAAAATATTTTCTAATTACCTGAATGTTTTTCTCAACTTCACTGCGAGAATAGCTAGGATAGGTTGGTAAATAGATTAGCTCTTGCTCAACTTTGCGGGAATTGGGACAATCGCGATAAAATTCTGCAAAGCGGGGTGAATCAGCTGTGCTGGTAAAATGACCGGCTGCTATATCTCGATTATGTTTGAACATAAATCGCAGCAAATCTTCCCGCTGCTCATATTGGATTGGAAACCAAAGATATGTATGAGAGCCATCGGTTCGCACAGGCGGTAAGATTAATTCTGCAATATCTTTCAGCCCCTGGTAATAAAGCTGGGCGTTGTCAATTCTCGTCTTGATATCACGATCAATGCGGTTAAGCTGTGATAAAGCCAGGCGAGCTTGGAATGGTGTATACGACGATTTGTATACATCAGGTAGCTCTTTTGCTGGCTTGCTTACCTGGGGGTTTCTGCGGACTTTTTCGTTGACAAATTCAACATTTTTCAGGTAACTATATCGTAGAATTCGGTAGGTTAATAGCTGAAAGAGGATAGGTAAGCCAGCGATATCGTGTATCAATCCTGATTTGACTTTTCGCGTAATACCGGGAAGCGGGGGAGAGGAGAAAGTTTTTATCTCAGCACGGATTTTTTCTACCACATCTGCTCGATGAGAAATTACCGCTCCTCCCAGCCAGGTAGTTAAATTTTTATGCATTTCAAAGCTGAAGACACCAACATCCCCAATTGTCCCCACGGCTTTTCCTTGCTCGTAGACGCCAAAGGACTGAGCAGAATCTTCAATCATGGGGATGTGGAAGCGATCGCAAATTTGCTTGATGCGGTGCGCCTCGGCTGCTATTCCATGCAAATGAGTAATCAAAACAGCACCCGTATTTGGGGTAATCAGACGCTCGACTTCAGCAGGAGAGATATTGCAACTTTCGCGCTCCACATCCGCAAATACTGGTTGTCCTCCCGCAAAAATCACCATATTGACCACATCGGTAATGGTGTAAGGCGACAAAATCACTTCTTGTCCAGGCTTGATTAAAGCTTTGAGTGCAAGGTATATCCCCACTCGACACTGATAAACGCAAACTGCGTGCTGAATATCAAAACGTTCACAAAGCGCCTGTTCAAACCGTTCAATATCTTTTCTATCTTTCTGTAATCGCCCCCCCAGAACATAACCTAAATACATCAGGTAACTGTTCAAACTTGTATAAAGGCGATTTTTAGGATTAGGTCTCAAACTCAGCATATTTTTTCTGGACTTTAAACTTTTGTTTTCACCTAGCCGCGTTGTTAAGCAAACACAATTTTTATATACTTATTGGGATAATACCACAAAACTTTTAGCCAGAGGTATATTGAAATACTTAATTAACACTCCACTGACGACATTTATTTGTCATTAAAGCTACTTAAACCTAAGTATTGTTGATGCAGGTGAAGCATCAACCATTCACCACGCATCACTCAGGACAAGGAAAGAAATTTTTCCCTAGAGCTAGTCCTAAGCTGACAATTTTATAGACAAAGTTATACTTACGTTGACAAATATTGAGAAAAATCAAGAGAATTTAGTTGAAAAAATCAAATACTTGATATATAATATCAAGATATTAAGTATTGGATAAGACTATTGCCGACGCGAAAACCAAGCTTTGATAGTGATAGTCTTTTGGAAAATCTTAAGCATTAGAAAGATCGCGTTGGGCTACAGCGTGTAAGTCTACTGAGGGATAACCGCTCCCATGCTCCCGTTGAAGTAGAAAGTAAAGTCTAGCTTTGTCTAGGTTTTATATAGCAGTGATGCTGAAATTACCGCTAGAATCTAAGCTAGTACAAGCGGACTGTTAGAAGCATGGAATGTCTGAGTTAATTCTGTTTTGGCATCGTCGAGATTTACGTATTTGTGATAATACAGGACTGGCTGCAGCCCGCAGGCAAAGTCCGAAAGTGGTGGGCGTGTTTTGCCTAGATCCCAATCTTCTGGAACGGGATGATGTCGCGCCGGTGAGAGTAACTTACATGATTGGCTGTTTGCAGGGTCTACAAGAGCGCTATGCTGAAGCTGGTAGCCAATTGTTAATCCTACACACCAATCCTGTGCAAGGTATCCCAGCTTTAGCGGCGGATTTGAACGCCAAGGCTGTTTTTTGGAATTGGGATGTGGAACCATATTCTCAAGAACGCGATCGCGCCGTTATTTCTGCCTTGAAAGCAAAAGGCATTGAGTTTCTAGATCACAATTGGGATCAGATCCTCCACTCACCAGAGGAGATTCACACAGGTACTAAAAATCCTTACACAGTTTACACGCCATTTTGGAAAAATTGGAGTAGCAAACACAAAGGTAAACCAGTAGAAACTCTGGAAAATACTGAAGGGTTGACAGCAGATGAGCAGGAAATTGTCAAGGAAGCAGGCTCAATTGCCTTACCAACAGCCAAAGATTTAGGATTTGTTTGGGATGGAGAATTGATTTTGCCACCAACAGAGGCAGCGGCGCAAGCACGGTTGGCAGAATTTACGAATTACGCCATCAATGAATATCAAGAACAGCGGAATTTTCCTGCAGTTGAGGGGACATCGCAACTGAGTGCGGCTTTGAAATTTGGCGTCCTGGGGATTCGCACCCTTTGGCAAACCACCTTAGAACTGCTAGAAAATACCCGCAGTGAAGAAGTAGAAGCCAGTATCCGCACATGGCAACAAGAACTGGCTTGGCGGGAGTTTTACCAACATGCAATGTATCATTTCCCAGAGTTAGCAGAAGGTGCTTTTCGTGACAATTTCCAAAATTTCCCTTGGCAAAACAACGAAGAATATTTTCAAGCTTGGTGTGAGGGGAAAACTGGTTATCCCATCGTCGATGCAGCCATGCGTCAAATGAAGGAAATCGGCTGGATGCACAACCGTTGTCGGATGATTGTCGCTAGTTTTTTGACCAAAGATTTGATTATTAATCCCCAATGGGGAGAAAAATATTTTATGCAACGGCTAATTGACGGCGATTTATCTGCTAATAATGGCGGTTGGCAATGGAGTGCTTCGAGTGGGATGGACCCCAAACCTTTGCGGATTTTCAACCCCGCCAGTCAAGCGCAAAAATTCGATCCTGAAGGCGAATATATTCGGCAATGGGTACCAGAATTGCGGTCTATAGATACAGAATATTTAGTGACCGGTAAAATTCCCCCTTTAGAACTTCAGGCTGTTGATTATCCTCAGCCAATTGTGGATCATAAACTACAGCAGCAGCGGTTTAAAATGCTTTATCAGCAACAAAAAGGCGTGATGATTTGATGCTGCTACCGGTGGAACTGGAGTAAGTAGATTGGCTATTGAACCGTACTGGCTTTGGTCGTCATGGGTAAGCATTTGAGACATATTTACATGTAGTAATATGGTTTTGTTTTTTCACGCCGACTTATACCAATTCAAAAAATATTTGCACATCGATAATCTGTAGGGGCGCAAGGCCTTGCGCCCCTACCCCAAGGCCTTGCGCCCCTACCCTATGTGTCCCATTCTTTTTTCAAATTGGGATTACAAGTATTGCGGGATAATTGGACAAATGGGTGCGTTAGCCTTCGGCATAACACACCCTACGACTATTTGTGAATGGGCTTACCACAGGGATAAGTCGCTACTTCCTGGGAACCACTCTCAGCTACAGATGGCTGTGCAATCGCCGCCAAATAATCTTGCTGCAGTTTATTCAATATCGCTTCTCGTTGGTCATACAGCCGCTTCAAGGGACGAGGTTGACACTGATTGAGAACATAAGCAGTCACTAACGGCAGCGCGATTGTACTATCGGTATAACAAACAATTGTGCTGGGTAACTCTTCGGGGTCAATTTTACCCCAACTGACAGCTTCTGAAGGTGTCGCCCCAGACAAACCGCCGGTATCAGGACGCGCATCGGTAAACTGGACAAAGTAATCGTGTCCGCGTTCTTCTAGTCCTAGGACTTCGTGTATTTGCGGTTGAGTTTGTAGCAAAAAGTTTTTTGGACTACCGCCACCGATAATTACAGCCGCACTTTTGCCTTCTGCAACTCTTGCATTGTAGGCGATCGCCGCTGTCTCGTTCACGTCAATTGCTGGATCTAACACCAATTGGGAACCTTCTAAGGCTAAAGCTGCTACGTTCATCCCAATGGAACTATCTCCAGGCGATGATGTATATATGGGTACGCCACATTCGTAAGCTGTCGCTAGTAAGCAAGAATGTTTGACACCCAATTGCTTTTCTACTTCCCAGACATACTTACCCAACAGATAATGAAACTCCGCTGTACCCATCCGTTTCTGAAACGCTTGGGCTTGGAGAATCTTGCGGATAAATGCATCGGTTTCCAGCAGCACGTCGTAGCCAAAGATAATGTCATAAATGCGGATGGTTCCTTCCTGGCGCAGTTTCACATCATCCAAAAACGGACTACCTGCAAACAGTTCATAACCTAAACCGTAGTGCATATCATGGTAAAGATTTGCACCTGTACTAATCATCCAATCGATAAAGCCGTTGCGAATCAAAGGCGCAAGCGCAGAAACCCCGAATCCCGCTGGTGTCATCGCACCGGAAAGGCTAACACCTACGGTTACGCCTTCGGTTAACACTTCGCGACTCAGCAGTTGACAGATTTCCCGCAACCGCGCTGAGTTGTAAGCGGTGAAGTAATTATCAATCAAATCAACGACGCTGATATCGGTTGACAGCGGTACTGGTGCGATTTTTTGACCCAGTTGTTTTGACATTTTTGCACTCTGGAAAACTAAACACGCCGAATCTAATGGTAACTAGGTTTGAGGAAATTTTTGCACCGTTTTTACAGGTAAGGGCGCAAGGCCTTGCACCCCTTACCAAGACTTTCGGGCAAAGCATAATTAATTTCCCTAGATGCCTAATATACCACGCGTCCGGGGCGCAAGGCCTTGCGCCCCAAAGACAGATGTGGTTTAAGAGTCAATACAGTTCAGTTAAACTCAAATGGTATACAGTGTAGGGGCACGGCATCCAAAATCTTTTCTTCTAATGACAATTTTATTCGTGCCGTGCCCCTACGACAATTTTCCTTAACTGAACTGTATTGGTTTAAGAGTTTTCAGCTTACAGCAATTTTCATTCATTTGAACCACAGATCTTCGTAGGGGCGCAAGGCCTTGCGCCCCAAAAGCGTGGTCTATTTACCTGAAAATGGCTGTAACCTGGTTTTCTGTTCAATCAGACCAGGTTACCAATTTTTGCCATGTTGAAATGTCAGATAAAGTCAGGACTTACGCTAGTGTCACATTTAAAGAATGGTGCGTGACGCCACAAGTCAAGTGAGTGCGTAGAATATTTATCGCTGCGTCACGCACCCTACGATTATTATTGTTCCCCCAGAGTGGGTCATAAAAGTTAATAAGTCGGGATTTGTCACCAAACGATGCGCTTCATTCTACCAAGCTGAACAGCTAAAGAAAATCACAAAATTTTCTTTATAATAACTAGAGGTAATGACTTGAATAAATTATTTAGAATAGCAATAGCGTTCTCAAGTAAATGGTTCAGTTTGTATGTTCTGTAACTTTCTTTCTTTATCGACAAATAAAGTTGAAAAAACTAATACAAATGCAATGTTTTTTAAGTTAATTTAAATACATATATCCAAAATACCATTTACACTGAAATCTTGGTGGTTAACAACCGCCTATTTAACAGTTATCAGTTATCAGTTATCAGTCAAGAGTGATGTGTTTATCGTTACGCATTGATAACTGTTCACTGTTCACTGTTCACTGTTCACTGTTCACTGTTCACTGTTCACTGTTCACTGTTCACTGTTCACTGTTCACTGATTTAAATCCCCAATCCCCAATCCCTTGTACGTTATTTCCAGTGTTACCAGACAAAATTAAAATTTATGAAAAACGACACCCCGCAAGAATTCAATTCAGACAAAGAGATTGAGCGCGTAATTGACCAGGTAATGTCTTCATCTTTAAGTGATGAACAGTACCGCAAAAAGATGCAGCGCCGTAAAGAAGTACAAGATAAGCGGATAGCAAAAGCGGTGCCAGAGAAAGGGTTAATTATTGTCAATACGGGGAATGGTAAAGGTAAAACTACGGCGGCTTTGGGGATGGTATTGCGATCGCTTGGTCATGGGTATAAAGTAGCGATTGTCCAGTTCATCAAAGGTGCTTGGGAACCGTCAGAAAAAAGAGTGTTCAGTAATTGGCAAGACCAGTTAGAATTTCATGCTATGGGCGAAGGCTTTACCTGGGAAACCCAAGACCGCGATCGCGATCTCGACAAAGCACAAGCAGCTTGGGAGAAATCTTTAGAATACATCCGTCACCCAGAGTTCAAGCTGGTGTTATTAGATGAAATTAATATTGCTCTGAAAATGGGTTATTTACAAGTTGAACAAGTTTTAGCCGGTTTAGCACAAAAACCCCCCCAAAAGCACGTAATTCTCACCGGTCGAGGCGCACCCCCGGCTTTAATTGAACGCGCTGACCTAGTAACTGAAATGACCCTAGTTAAGCATCCTTTCAAAGACCAAGGTGTAAAAGCGCAAGCAGGAATTGAGTATTAAGAGAACTCAAAAAATGTCAAGAGTCAAGGGTCAAGAGTCAAAAGTCAAAAGTCAAGGGTCAAGAGTCCAGGTTTTTTGGACTCTTGACTTTTGACCCTTGTCTGCGACACGCTGCGCGATGACAAGCTCTCGCGTTAAAACTTGGATATTTTTGGAATTGTCGGTCCCTTATTGCCTGAAAACGGCTATAATTACTTAACTAGCTTGCGGTATCCACCACCAGAAGGTTGATTACACACTTGCAAAATGCTGCGATCGCCAGCACTGATAGAATTTAGCCGATGATAGTCTTGCAGTGCCACAGAATAAGCATAGGTGATCGGCTGATCATCAGTGACCTTAGTCACTCCATTGCTGCTAGCTACCTCACTCGTGCTACCTTGATCCGGTGAACCAGTAACCGTCATCGCCAACTCTCCAGACTTGTCGAGGGTGCCCTGAAAACAACTAAACTCAGAACTGGGCATATACAAGGCACCCTTTAGCATACCTTGGCGCTTCTCAAAAATAATATATCCTTGCCCAATCTCGTTTGCTTTTGGCGACTGACCATAGAGATAAACCCCATCTTTTTGGGGAAAATTCACTTTTGGTAGCGCAGTTGTTGTTCCTGTCGCAGATTCTTGAGTTCTGATACCCAGCGCTGTGGTTGTGGGCGCGGTTTTTAAGTCCTTCGATTGGAAAGCCAACGGAAGTTGATTTCTGCGATCTCGAACTTCTCTTAGCCGCTGTAAAAGAGGAGTATCAACGCTATTTTGCACATTATTCAGCACCAGTTTAGTCTGCTGACCAATTACACCAAGACCGACTACTCCCAAGCTAACAACTAAGCCCACAACTGGAATTCTCCACTGACCAGCGGAATATAACTTAGAAATGTTCTGAAGCACCTGATATCTCCTGTTTAAAAAATAACTACTTTCTCAGCAACTTACTTAAGCGTAACGATATCTGTAGGAATTAAGGTTCCGTCGAAGGTTTGATCTATATTCTCCGGGAAAAAAACTACCAAAAAATGAAGTTTTTCTTTAATTTGGTAAGTTAATCTTACTACTAGCCTTCCTGAGTTTTTTTCTGCTTCACCCAGCAGACTCACCCGATTGGGTGATGTGGAATACCATAAACAAATGTATAATTTGCGCTTCAAGTTTAAGAATTGCTGACATTTTCTCTGGGAACCTCACCTCTGGAACTTTCGTTAAGGAGCAACAAACAAAACTACAACCCCAACTCTTTCCATTTCGGATTTCAGACAAATACTCTATTCACATATTTTAACAGGTTAACACTTCGGGACAAAATTGGACTTTGTGGAAATGCCCATGTTTTCCGACCTGAGAGAATATGGATTGAAAATTGACATATCCCGTAGGGGCGCAAGGCCTTGCGCCCCTACCTGTAGGAATGGCGCCCCTACCTGTAGGAATGGCGCCCCTACATGTTGATCAAAAAAATAGCCCCCTGAATTGAGGAGGCACATTTTCAAAAGCTATCGGCTTTTAGCTAGCAACGTATTCTTTAACATTGGCACGACGGCGACGTAGATGAGCTAGTGCTTGATGCTCTAACTGACGGACACGTTCACGGCTGAGGTTCAACCGTTCGCCGACTTTGGCTAAAGACATTTCGTTACCATCTTCTAATCCAAAGCGCAGGGCTAAAACTTCTCGCTGTTGGGGGGTTAGTTCTGCTAACAGAGTGTTCAAGTCTTGGCGCAAGAATTCTTGGGTTGTGTAATACTCCGGTGATGGTCCGTCATCTTCCAGCATTTCTTGCAACTCAGTATCTTGGTTATCGCCAACCCGCACGTCTAAGGACACTGGTTGACGCGCCATATTCAAATATTCACGGATTTGGGCGGGTTCTAGGTCTAGTTCTTTGCCGATTTCCGCAGGAGAGGGCGATCGCCCAAACTTTTGCGCTAGTTCTCGCTGCACTTTTTTAATTTTGTTCAGCTTCTCGGTAATGTGGATCGGTAACCGAATTGTACGACCTTGCTGGGCGATCGCTCTTGTAATCGCTTGGCGAATCCACCAGTAAGCATAGGTCGAGAATTTATATCCCCGCATGGGATCAAATTTCTCCACTCCCCGCTCTAACCCTAATGTCCCTTCCTGGATTAAATCCAGAAACTCCATGTTTCGCTTCTGATACTTTTTGGCTATAGCAACTACCAAGCGCAAATTCGCTTCGATCATCTTTTGCTTGGCCCGCTTACCTTGGGCGACTGTCTGTTTCACCTCGGTTTCAGGTTGATCAACAACGCTAGCCCACTCTTCTAAACTCGGTTCGCGGTCTAGTTCCTTCGCTAAAGCGTCTTTAGCGTCTAATAGCGTCATCATTTGTTGCACCTGCTTCCCAAAAACAATCTCTTGCTCACGGGTTAGCAGTGGCACACGACCAATCTCCCGCAGATAGGTTCTCACCATATCAGCCGTGAATTTGGTGCTCAGGTTTTCGTTTTGGGTGTTAACAGTAGGCATTGGTGCGTTGTCCTCTACTCCGTAAACACAATGAATCTTTAATAACTACGGTGGATTGGGAAAGGTAGTACATATATCACTCAACATAGGGAGCAACCATAAGTAATCAATTTATACAGTCGTTGTTAAGACGCTGAGTCCCTGAGATAGGTTCCCCTACCCTCCCTGAATTTTGGCATCGCCAAAAAAGCACGCTGGATTTTTGTCGATAATTCTTCTTTTTCTCAGTCACTAGTAGTAACTGTAAAAATACGAAGTCAGTATGAGTTCCACTTAATTTTATAGTACGACAAAACGGGTGGTTAGTAAAGTATCCTGATAAATCTTGTAATTATACGATAAATCTGTCTGATTTGTATGTTTTTTTATTTAACTTTTGTAAAGTTCCTTTAGAGTGCTTACTACATCTATAGTGACGCCAAAGCTCCCTCTTCAGTTGCTTGTAAGTAGCGAGATAACCGAACTCATTAGCTGTCTTGGTGGACGGAAGTTACGAAATGGTCATTGGTTATTGGTCATTGGTCATTGGTAAAGGACAAAGGACAACTAAAAACCCAAATCGGCTTTGGCTAGTTCAGCAGCAGCGAATAATTCTGCATCTGGCTTTTCCTCCCAAGCAGGATCGCCTATTTCGGTGTAAAATGCTGAATCATAGGGACGGGTACGGACCACGACTGGCATGGGGACGGCGTGACCTAGAATCATGGCTTGTTGTTTTGAGTCTAATTTTGCCAACACCGAGCGCAAACTACCAGCACCAGAGACCCCTGTGAAAATTGCGTCAATGTCTTTTTCGTCATTGAGCAATGCTGTGATGCGAGTACCAATCTGGGACATGACTTCATTATCTATCCCTGATGGGCGTTGATCAACTACCAAAAGTGTGACGAAATATTTCCGCATCTCTCGTGCTATTGTCCCAAAGATCGTACTTTGGACAATTGCTGGATCTAGGAAACGGTGCGCTTCTTCAATGGTAATTACTAGTTGGGTGGGGCGATCGCTCACGTTGCCACTGTGGAGGAACCTTTCGGCTTTTTTGACGTAATGCCCATGAATACGTCTGGTGATCATATTAGTGACTAACATATATGATAGCATATCAGACTGGGAGCCGAACTCAACTACAACATTTTTTCCCGCTTCGAGCGATCGCAAAATTTGATTGATATAATTCTGGGGACAAGCGGTTTGCATATACTTTAAATTATCCAGCCGCAGCAGTTTGCGCTGTAATGACATGATGGAACCTTGATGTCCCCGCTTTTCATCGCAAAACAGCTTGATTTCTTCGTTATTCATATTCAATAACTGCAAAATCCAGGCTTTACCAAACTCGGCGTTGAGGATATTCGCGTTATCTAAGGCTGCTTCCGACAGTCCTAAATCACGAGAGCATAATTTGATATCTTCTACTTCAATTTGTTCATAACTTAAATACAGTTCTTGTGCATCCCGCACACCGCGACGCTTTGTCGATTCGGGATCTAGGGTGTAAACTTCAACTTTACCAGGAAATAATTGTTTTAAACCTTTAACAGTGCTATATTGTTTACCTTCGCAGACAGCTTGCCAACCATATTCTGAGTGCATATCAAAAATCAAGTTTACCGCTGCATTTTTGCGGACTATCCCCGCTAAGAGTAACCGCGTCAGAAAGGATTTACCGGTTCCAGATTTACCAAATACCCCGTTACTGCGTTCGACAAACCTGTCCAAATCAATACAAACCGGCACATCCATATCTAAAGGTTTCCCAATGGAAAAATTCTTCCTTTGGGTATCATCTTCCCAACCAAATACGCGACGAAAATCCTCTTCACTTGCTTCATAAACTTGACTAAAGTGACTGGGAATAGTTTTCACCGGTAGCAATTCCATTGTGGTGCTGGTTTGTGGCTGAAATGATGCCAAACCGGTTAATGATGGTACAAAAGGATTTGCTGATTTACCATTTGTGGGTGAAAAAGATTCTTCTTCTTCGGGGGTAAACATCAACATCGGCGTCAGGTTGATCGTACCATAAGTACCACTTCCCGCCAAAACGTCTCGTAAAAAAGTGTCATCCCAATTGGGGGGATTAGCGATAATGCGTGCATTTGCAGTTCCCAGCGCCACATCTGTCAGCATACAGAAAAAACGCGATCGCATCCCTTGCACAACCAGAAATTTTCCCACCCGCATATCTTCAACAGAAATATCAGGGTGTAATCTGACTTCTAAACCCCCAGTCAGAGAACCTTGGATGACTGAACCTAAAGGCTGTCCCGAATTCATCATTTGTCAATTGTCCTTTGTCACTTGTCCTTTGTCATTGGTCAGTTGTCCTTTGTCATTGGTCAGTTGTACTTTACCAATGACCAATGACCAATGACCAATGACCAATGACCAATGACCAATGACCAATGACCAATGACCAATGACCAATGACCAATGACCAATGACCAATGACTTATTTAATCGATTTGAATCGAAGTTGGCGCACTTCCTGATGAAGGTGTACTAATTAATGGTTTACGAAATTGGGCATAGAGGCGATCGCGCCAGGTAAAGAATGGTGCATAATCAGGATTATCTGCTAAAATCGGTACTCCTTTACCTCGAATCGTTTCTGGTAAATCTAAATAAGGACCATCGGGGAATTTCAGCAAGATTGATAAACCTGCAACTGCCAAGTCAGCTAAACTGGGTTCATCT
This sequence comes from Gloeotrichia echinulata CP02, assembly GCA_038087035.1. Taxonomy (NCBI): domain Bacteria; kingdom Bacillati; phylum Cyanobacteriota; class Cyanophyceae; order Nostocales; family Gloeotrichiaceae; genus Gloeotrichia; species Gloeotrichia echinulata. Next base: position 3,242,361 of record CP051187.1, read on the forward strand.
CCCAGTAAATAAGGACTATCAGCCAATAGTAGGGTCAAGGCTTCTAAGTCTTGTTTCAAATCGGCGATCGCTGCAGAGATCACATCTGGACTATAACCCACGCCAAAACCCAGAACAGTTAGGAAGTCACTGGGTACTCCTTGGACTAGATTTTTGAATATATCTGGCGTAGCAGTGGGTAATAAGGATTTGCGGAAATCTTGATCTTGACTAATCGCAGAAAACAGCGCTTTGCTTCCTTTAATCCCGATTGATTCATCAGCCCATTCTTCTATTAATAAGGCTAAACCCCGTTTTTTTGGATCTTGGGGTATGAGTGGGCGTTCAGGATACTCCAAGTCTAAATACTTAGCAATTGCCGTAGAATCTGCAATATACTTGTTCCGATCCTTTAACACTGGAACTTGTCCCTGACCAGTTAGACGGAACAATTCTATCTGTCCAATCCCAGGTGTCACCTCTATTTTACGGTACTCTAGCCCTTTATAATCCAAGATTAGCCGCACTTTTTCCGAATATTGAGATAGTTCCCATTGGTATAATTCGAGCATGACACATTCCCTGTTACTGGTTAATTGAGCAACTTTACAATTGTATCTTTAGTTTAAGTAATTTTTTTGCATTCAATTGATTTATCACCAACTTAATTGCCAATAGGGTTGAGTTATTGGCGAATTTTTGCCAGGGTTACTATTTTAGCAAAAATCTTATTGGCTAATTGTGTTTAATATCAAATAATTAAATCATATGACTATCTAGCCATAAATAATCCTCACCTCTCAGGTTTTAGGCTTCACCACTGAATAAAATTTTTATCTTTGACAAGCTAGCTATAAATTAGTTCTGAGTGCTTGATGCTGCCGATGAAATTGTTTAAATTGTATAATTTGAATGCTGAGGTATACAGTGTAGGGAACATCCAAAATCTTTTCTTCTAATGACAATTTTATTCGTGCCGTGCCCCTACGACAATTTTCCTTAACTGAACTGTATTGAGATATGGTGGGTATTGCCCTACCTACAGATACTACAGATACCGATATTTTTTGAGAAATCAAATATGATTCCTATAGAATAGCGTAAATAGACCTAACCCCCAAACCCTTACCGGGGAGATTGAAAGCTTCTCCCCTGGGATGGGAGAGATTTGGAGAGAGGTCTTTAAGTCCAGCCACTTAATCATAACGGTGATAATTTTCGGCGAATTAAATCAATATTTCCAGCACATTAATTTTTGGTAAAAATTTCTTAATTCTCCGGTTAGTTTTCTGCGTAATAAAATGCTATAAGTCTTTATGTCAGCTGTAGAAAATTAGCACAAACAAAATTTATGAACCTTAATTACAACCAATTTATTCGCAATTTAGCAGGTATAGTGGGATTAACCGGCGTCAGTCTGCTGATTACTTTACCATCAGGAGCAAAAGAGGCTCTCAATCCTCATCCCAGCATTTTTAGCGAGACACCCTATAACCGAAGTCAACCTATAGAGGTAAACTCTCAATACAATGATGCTCAACCTGGACTAGAAACATCAAAGGGTAATAAACGCCAAAAACCAGGGACAGCGCCCAAGAGTGGGAACTCTCCACTCAATCCTCGCCCCAGTATTTTCAATGAGCCTAGGTATAACCGTGGTAATCGCACTGCGCCCACTCCCAGTAATCCCCCTGAAGCCACACCCACCACACCATCAACAGAGACACCTTCGACAACTGAACCCACACCCAGCAACCCATCAACAGGGACACCTTCGACAACTGAACCCACCAACAAGCCAGCTACATCTGGGACTACCAATACTCAAGGTAAGAACTTAGTAGCAATAATAGCAGAAGCAAAGGGATCTTTTAGCATACTAAAGGAGGCTTTGAAAGCAGCCGGATTGACAGAAACTTTGCAAGGAAAAGATAATTTCACAATTTTCGCACCTACTGATGCAGCGTTTAAGAAATTACCAGCGGATGCTTTGCGAGATTTGTTAAAGCCTGAGAATAAAGAAGTATTGGTGAAGTTGTTAACTTATCATGTGGTATCTGGTACGGTACTGTCGAGCGATTTGAAATCTGGACAAGTCAAAAGTATTGAAGGTGGCGATATCAACGTCAAAGTTGATGATAAAACTGGTGTATCAGTCAATGATGCTCAGGTAATTCAACCAGATATTAAAGGTAGTAATGGTGTAATCCATGCAATTAATCAGGTGATTTTACCGCCAGATTTGTAGTGTTCTGTTCAAATGCTTTCTTGATTTTTCATATCAAATTCGGTAGTATCTGAATGATTAAAAAACCTCACAGGCGCTGAGGGCGCAGAGTTAGAAAGACGAATAATTCCGATACAAACAGATTTGACATCATCATCGGGAAAATCAGCGTTTTTGGCGTTGTTGATGAGCGTGGGGGGCGCAAGGCCTTGCGCCCCTACAAATATCTGTGGTTCAATTAACACTAAGGTGTTGTAATTAGAGGAATAATTCCGATACAAACAGATTTGACATCATCGGGAAAATCAGCGTTTTTGGCGTTGTTGATGAGCGTGGGGGGCGCAAGGCCTTGCGCCCCTACAAATATCTGTGGTTCAATTAACACTAAGGTGTTATAATTACCTGTCAATTTCCCAGAAATTGTTTCACCATTTGCAGAGCCTCTGGGGGAATTTCAGTAACTATGCGAATGGGAAAGGCCTGAGTGGAAGCAAACTGAGCATAATCTTGGGTCAGAAAAGTACTGTATTTGCTAGCTTCTGGAGACATTTGTGCCGCAAAAGCCAAAGTTATAGCTTTGAGGTATTTGCGAATATCAGCCGCTTGCTCACCCACAACTTCACCACCAAAAAAAGGAGTATTCAGTGCTGTGGCCTGATCTAATGTGGTACTGGGGTCTTTCACACTTAGATGAGTACCCCCAAGTACACCAACCAGCCATTTAGGCGATGGGATTTGGACAAAGGGTAAAATCTGTTCAGTTAAAGCTGGAACACTTTTATCTGCGGAACTTGCGAAAATTAGGGTAGGTATTTGCACCTTGGTTAAACCAGTTGCACCAAACATCAGCGAAGTGGTAGGATTGAGAGACATCGCTCGTTTGATTCTGGGATCGCCAAGCTGATAGCTCTTTTCTGGGAGATCTTGGGCAACGCATTGGAGAGTTTGTCCCACACTCAACTCAGCTGCTTTTTGTGGGCAAAGTTTTTTGAGATTTTCTATTTGTAACTCTCCACCTGCAATTGTTAAAGCTGTACCACCCCCGAAAGAATGACCAATAACCATCGCGTTATTGGTGTTGAGTTTCCCTTGTAGGGGGTTATTAGCTGTCTGGTTGAGTTTCGCTAGTTCATCGAGGACAAAACTAATATCTCTGGGACGGTCTAAAAACTCTTGGGGTTGTAAAAGCTTAGTGTTGTTTTTGATTGCTAAATCCACATAAGCCCCATTACTACCAGGATGTTCTAAAGCCACGAATACATAACCGTGGGATGCTAAATGTTCTGCTAAGTAACGCATGTCTGTGCGGACTGAACTATAGCCGTGAGTATAAACAATTACGGGTTTGTCAGCAGTTACAGCAGTTGACCAATAAATATCAACTGGAATTTGACGTTCGCGCTTTTGGTCATTCCACGTTAACTTCAGTACCTGGACTTGAGCGCTTCCTGGTAGGCTCGGATCAAAGGAGAAAGATATTTGGGATTGTGTGGGGTTGAATAGGGGGGCGATCGCCACCATAAACTGTTGCGTCAACCAAAAACCTGCGTTCAAATTTCTGGCAACTTTAAATGCTTGCGGTAAATTAATCTCTAAGCGTTTACTCGGATAAGCCGCAATAAAATTAAGTATAGAAATGCCCTCTGGCGCCCTAGATCCTAAAACAAATGCTGCTCTGATTGCTTGGACTCCAGCCTTGTCTTTTCGCACTATGGCTGTAGACAAGTCGTTAAGAATCGCTATACCAATTTGCGTATTCAGTAACCGACTAATTGTCACCACATTCATAGGTAGACTGATCCTCAGTGCGCCCAAGAGGAAGCCACGTTGTGATTGTGATAAATTTTTGGTGTAAGAGTCCAAACCTTCAGGAAATTTTCCCGTTGTGGCTGCAGTTTGCAGATCAGTAACAGATATCGATTCGGTAAACGGACCTAAACGCACAACAACCGTATCAGCCGCCTGTGCAGAGGTATTTTTCAGACCAAACTGTGTGAGGGCGATTGCACAAAACAAACTTGCAATAGTCGTTAGACTTCTCCAGCTGCGTCCCATGAACTTATTCCAGTACCATGCTTAAGGGAATATACCTGATTTTATCGGTCTTTGACTACCTATTTTGCAACAAATTTCCAAGTTTCCCGCAGACTTTCAATTAATTGGTAAGTAGGTCGGCTATTGAACTGTACTGGCTTTGGTCGTCATTTGTCATTGGTCATTGGTCATTGGTCATTGGTCATTGGTCATTGGTCATTTGTCATTTGTCATTTGTCATTTGTCATTGGTCATTGGTCATTGGTCATTGGTCATTGGTCATTTGTCATTTGTCATTGGTAAGCATTTGAGACATATTTACATGTAGTAATATAGTTTTGTTTGTTCGCGCCGACTTACTTAGGGGCGCAAGCAATTAACAGTTATCAGTTATCAGCTAAAAGTTTTGATAACTGTTGACTGTTCACTGATTTAATTGGTAGGGGCGCAAGGCCTTGCGCCCCTACGCCAACCATCAAAATTTAGTAACTGTTATACTAAGACCAGAATCTAGTCGCGGAACCTTTAAATATTCAATTGGCTCAGTACTTTGAGAAGTGCGGATATTTGTTGATAACGGACATGGTTTAAAGATACCACTCGGATTTTTAATCAAATCCAGTGGATTAAATTTTGGGCATCCCTGTTCCCGTAATATCACAATAGAATTAGGATTTTGTGTTGAATTATCAGTTTGGTCGGCAACATAGTTCCACTTATCACTAAGTGTGGCAGGTTCCGTTACCAAAACCTCCGCCTGATTGCGTTCACCTATTGTACTTGGCACATTCTCTTGATTGGCATAGACACTCTCGGTCATGGCGAGGGGACTAATCACAATAACTAAAGCAACGGCAGAGGATTTCATCATTAATTAAATCTCTCAAAAGTTAATACAAGTTTAAGAATTAATTAGCTAGATGCACTAGATACAAAATAGCAGTTGCATTTCACCAACTAACAGGAATATTTAGTATTAATTAAGTAAAGTTATAGCAAATTATTTAAGTTGAGAATGTTAATTCCAGTGAAGAATATTGGACATTGGCTTGCAAATCGCAAAATTATGGAATTTACTCTCTATCTATGACATATTTTAGCGAATTTTTCCAGCATCTACAGACACAATCCCCCATTAATCGATTTTAAGGGCGCATGTAGGGGCGCAAGGCCTTGCGCCCCGTCCAGGGGATATTGTTTCAATTGGAAGTCCCTAAATCCCTCTGTAAAGAGGTATAATACAAAAATTTGCAAAAATTTGTCACACCCTCTAGACTCTCCAGGCGAGTAGAGGGTTGAGAATCGAGTAAAAGGTTTACAATGAATTCAAGATGATTTCCCACCAGAAATCAGTAACAGCAGAACTCTAATTGCTGATTTTTGTGGAATCAGCCCCAGTCGCCCAGCAATCGTTCCTTTGGAATAAGGGCAAAAGTTATGATTAGCAAATCAGGAATTTATATGCTCGTAGGTTTACTTGCGGGTAGTGCTATTATTACTGGTGGATCAATAATCTACAGTGCCACCGCTCAACAACAGCGTCCGTTAACATCTCCCTCTTGTGGTGCGTCAAACCGACAGCAAGTAGATAAACATTTTATCGAAATGATGATACCGCACCATCAGCTAGCAGTCGAGATGGCGGACTTAGCTTTGCAAAAAGCTAAACATCCAGAAATTAAAAAATTAGCAGCAGCAATTAAAACAGACCAGACCAAAGAAATTGAGCAAATGAAAGCTTGGTATCAACAGTGGTATGGCGCTGAAGTACCTGCTCATGGTATGACTGGCATGGGAATGCATCACGGTAGCGGTCAAGGGATGCCAACTATGCCTATGCACTCAGGAATGATGGGGATGGATATGAGTCTGGAGTCTTTGAAAAATGCCTCTGATTTTGACAAGGAATTTATCCGCCAAATGATTCCCCACCATCAATCGGCGGTGATGATGGCGCAGATGGTTCTCAATAGTGCTAACCACCCACAAATTCATAACCTAGCTCAAGCTATGATCAAATCGCAAACTGCAGAAATTCAGCAGATGCAGCAATGGGATCAAGCTTGGTCTTGATAACGTTTTTCCTTACAATCCTGGAAACCTATGACACTCACACTCACAGTTCCCAACATGTCTTGTTCTGTTTGTGCAAAGAATATTACCAATGCACTCAAAGCAGTTGATGTCAACGCTAACATTGAAGCTGATCCTACAACCAAGCTTGTTAATGTAGATACTCAAGCCTCAGAAACAGTGATTAAGGAAGCCTTAGCTGCTGCAGGTTATCCAGCCAGTTAAAGGCGCAAGGCCTAGATCCCCTACCGCGTGGTCTATCTACTCCTAACTCCCCATATGGATAATCTCACACTCAAACTACAAGGCATGAGTTGTGCCTCTTGCGCCAATAATGTTGAAAAGGCGATTCGTTCGGTTCCAGGGGTGATTGATTGCAACGTCAATTTTGCAGCGGAGCAAGCTGCAATTAATTATGACCGCAAACAAACCGATTTAGCGCATATCCAAGCGGCTATTGATGCTGCGGGATATTCGTCTTTTTCACTTGAAGATCCAGAAAAGGTCACAAGTGAAGATGAGTCCGAAGCGACAAGCCGGTTAGCGGCGCAAAGGGAACTCACCTTGAAGGTGGCTATGGCGGGTGTCATCAGTATTCTACTGCTATTGGGATCGCTGCCGATGATGACTGGGCTAAATATACCTGTGATTCCCGGATTTCTGCATGATCCTTGGGTGCAGTTAGTTTTAACTACACCTGTTCAGTTCTGGTGTGGTGCTTCTTTTTACCGCAATGGCTGGAAAGCCCTGAAACGCCATAGGGCAACTATGGATACCCTGATTGCCTTGGGTACGGGTGCAGCCTATCTATATTCTTTATTTGTTACCTTTTTCCCAGGGTTTTTGATTGCTCAGGGCTTAATGCCTCATGTGTATTATGAAGTGGCAACGATAGTCATTACTTTAATTCTGCTAGGGCGATTTTGGGAAAATCGCGCTAAAAGAGAAACTTCTCAAGCCATCCGCCAACTGATGGAACTGCAAGCTAGAGATGCTAGAGTCATCCGCGATGGTGTGGAAATTGATATTCCCGTCGCCAAAGTCAAAATCAATGATGTGATTTTGGTTCGTCCAGGGGAAAAGATTCCCGTAGATGGGGAAGTAATAGAAGGTATTTCAACGGTAGATGAGGCGATGGTGACTGGTGAAAGTTTGCCAGTCACAAAGCAACTAGGGGATGAGGTAATTGGTGCGACAATTAATGGTACTGGTGCATTTAAGTTTCGGGCAACACGGGTAGGGAAAGATACGTTTTTGTCTCAAATCGTCAAACTTGTGCAACAGGCTCAAGGTTCCAAAGCACCGATTCAGCGATTGGCTGACCAAGTTACGGGTTGGTTTGTACCAGCTGTCATTACCATTGCGATCGCCACTTTTGTGATTTGGTTTTACTTCAGCGGCAACCTGACTTTGGCAATCATCACAATGGTGAGTGTACTTATTATCGCCTGTCCCTGCGCTTTAGGATTAGCTACCCCCACTTCTATCATGGTGGGCACAGGCAAAGCTGCAGAATATGGCATCTTAATTAAGGACGCCCAAAGCTTAGAATTAGCACACAAAATTCAAACTATCGTCCTAGATAAAACAGGTACTTTGACTGTAGGAAAACCCACGGTGACAGACTTCGTAACAGTCAACGGCACAGCCAATCACAATGAGTTAAGGCTTTTAGAATTAGCAGCAGCAGTTGAACGAAATTCTGAGCATCCCTTGGCAGCAGCGGTGGTAAAATATGCCCAGTCTCAAATAGAAGCCAACAACTGGGAAGAAATATCTGCGGTAACAGATTTTGCGGCTCAGGCTGGTAGCGGTGTACAAGGTATCGTAGATGAAAAGCTTGTACAAATTGGGACACAACGCTGGTTAGCAGAACTGGGGATTAACACTGAGGATTTACAGTATTATCAACAAACTTGGGAAGCCGTCGCTAAAACGGTGATTTGGATGGCGGTAGATGGGGAAATACAAGGGATAATGGGGATTGCCGATGCCCTTAAATTTTCATCATTTGCCGCCGTGAAAGCACTAATAAACATGGGCTTAGAAGTAGTAATGCTTACCGGAGACAATCAACCAACCGCAGAGGCGATCGCCCAAGAAGTAGGTATTAATCAAGTCTTTGCCGAAGTGCGACCAGATCAGAAAGCGGCGATTATTAAATCCTTGCAAGAAGGGGGACTGGGGACTGGGAAAAATTCTCCTAATTCCTCACTCCTCACTCCTAACTCCATCGTCGCTATGGTCGGCGATGGTATAAATGATGCACCAGCCCTGGCGCAGGCTGATGTGGGAATTGCAATTGGTACGGGAACAGATGTGGCGATCGCCGCTAGCGATATTACCCTCATTTCTGGAGACTTGCAAGGAATCGTGACGGCTATTCAACTCAGCCGCGCTACCATTGCCAATATTCGCCAAAATCTTTTCTTCGCCTTTATTTACAATATCATTGGGATTCCCATTGCGGCTGGAATTCTCTTCCCCATCTTTGGCTGGTTACTCAATCCCATTATCGCCGGTGCAGCGATGGCTTTTTCGTCACTATCTGTGGTGACTAATGCCCTGAGATTGCGTAATTTTCAACGTGACATCTCCTACACTGAACCGAAGCGGTTACAGTGTAGGCTTCCAACAGCCCAATGAAGGGTATGAAGGATTTCCTTTGTGGTACTATCGTCCATAGATCCAACTATGTTCAGTTTCCCACTACGGCGTTTTATACTAGGGAAAATGCCCAACCCTAGTCTTTTTAGGTTGATTGCGGCGTTAATATCGCGGTCAACCATCAAAGTATTTTGCTCATCCCAATATTCTCTGATACCGCAATCAGTAAAAATAATTTCATTACGATAACTGAGAATCATGGCTCTTCCGTACTTAGCGTGCTGAATTTGTTAAAAAATAAGTTTGAAACCCTTGCCTGGCTCCGATAAAAGCCATTATTTTTTGTATTTGAGCTACTGTTACTAAAAATCAAATTATAAACGCCTATAAGCCTTGTTATTAAAGCAATTTAATCGACTTTCATTAATAATTAAGCACGCTATACACGCAAGAGCCTTAAATCTTAGGATATCTGAGCGTCGATTAAATAAACTGCGCTTATATTCAGTTCAAAAAGATATGACCATGACAAGAATTCTTGAGGATTTTATCGACTCCTTAAAACTTGAAAATGGTGATTCCGCACTTCGTGCCGCTTCTCTACGAGCGCCGAAGGCTACGCTAACATCGACCCGCAACCGATTCAATCCGTAGGATTGAATCGGTTGCGGGTCAATTCGTCATCACCCCGTAATTCATCTCATCACTCGTCCTTCGGACTGAGTGAGAGGCTTCTTGCGGTTTTAGCTAAAATCATTTTATAGTTGCACAGAAAGCGGATGATGCAACTTGAAATATTTTCACCCAACTCAATATTGACAAACCTACCCCCTTTCCCTACAAGGGAAGGGGGGTTTGAAAGCCTTGCAAAAAAAATACCTAATTATTTGTTGTCTTGCATACTTCTGACTAGTTTGGTTACTAGCTTTCTAGGTGTAAATCTTACGGATTCAGCGAGTATCTTATTTTTCACCCCAGGAATCACAACGGTTTTGTTTTCCAGCAAACTGCGATAACCAATTTTCGCAACGGTTTCCGCATCCATAATCTTTTGACCACTGACTAGCTTGGAGTCTTCCATCGCAGCTCTTTGTTGAAAACCAGACTCTGTAGGTCCAGGACAGAGTACGGTAACAGAAACACCAGTACCTTCTAACTCATTAGCGATCGCTTCGGAGAAGGATAAGACATAGGCTTTGCTAGCATAATAAACTGCCATGAGCGGTCCTGGTTGAAAAGCAGCCGTCGAGGCCAGATTTAATATTTTTCCAGAACCTTGCTGAACCATATCTTTGACGAATAACTTAGTTAAATGGGTTAGACACACCACATTTACTTGTAGCATTTGCAGTTCAGCCGTTATGTCAGTTTCGTGAAATAGTCCGTAGGTAGCAAATCCAGCATTATTCACCAGTACATCCACCTTGATGGATGCTTCTTGCAGCTCCGTGAAGATTTCTTCTGGAGCTGTGCTTAGAGATAAATCCTTAGCAATCACCTTGCTCTGGGTGCCAAATTTTTGTTTAAAGTCATTGGCGATCTGAGTCAACTTTTGCTCAGTTCTGGCTACTAAGACCAGATTGTAACTATCCTGAGCAAATAACTTAGCGAGTTCGTAGCCAATCCCACCAGAAGCACCAGTGATCAGCGCGGTTGGTTTGCGATTACCCTGCATAATTTTCTCCTTCCTTAAAGGTTGAAAACAGATAGATGAATAACTAGTTATTACTGATTGATAATTCAGTTACCCATTGGTAATAACTAACTAGACAAAAATTGGCAACATTTAATCAAACCAGAATACAAATCTACAGTACTTCTGGTTAACACAGCAGAGGCCGACTTGCAATAAAACTCTGACGATATGATTACCAGTTTACCAGTTGGCAATTTCTAATTGCAGCAGTGCTTTTGCTCCCAACACCTGTTTTCCCCTTTGAGGTAAGGGAATCGCTGCATTGGAATTTAATTGCACATTTGGCTCTGATATCTCGGAATTCCAGCTATATTTAGCCTGGTAGCTATTATTTGTGGCGGTAACATCAACAATTATATAGTCAGACCACAGGGGTAGCTGATCTATGTTATCGCCATATAACGAGTTTTGATCTTTTCTTTTGAAAGAAAATATCGCTAATCGAATGGCATATCTACAGGTATTATTAGCAGAGGCAGAGTAGCGGGGAATTAAGAAGGCTGTAAACAGCGGGATAGGTTGACTTCTGGTTAACTCCAGTGTGATTGGGCAATAGTGGGCGATCGCTTGTTCATGTATAGCAATGGGAAGACCACGCAGAGCAACTCGGACTTCCATTTGATAAAAAGTACTATCGCTATTACTGAGTGATATATTGCAAAGAGATAGCTTAACCTTGATATCACCAAATAGAAATCGTTGTAGATTTTGATAGCCTTCTTCAGAATTTAGCATCCCATAACGCCCAGTGTGACTCCGATGAATATAGGCGCGATGAGTTCCTTTAACGTAGGCTTTAGCAATCTGAACTAGACCATCACTTTGTGGACTTACAACCCTACCGATCATACTACCATAATCTTGTGAATTGGTGCCGATGATACAAAAAACTCGGTCTTCAGGAAATGCGCCTGCTAGATTTTGCGGATCAAATTTCGGGTCTAATCGAGCGCCTGGTTTGACTTGCAAAGTCAAATATTCGTACATCCGCTGTGGACCAAAGTCATCCGAATTATTTAATCGGAATGTGTCCCTGAGTGTTTCGATTAAGCCGCCACCAACCTGAAAATAAATACCACCATGAGGTGTGCCATAAGTAAAGAACTTATCAATATGATCGACAGCTTTCTCCTTATTTTCGGGATAAATTTTCTGAATTAAACTGCGACAGACAAGACCTCCCATAGAGTGTGCTATCAGATAAATTTTGTTAGCACCAGTTTGCTGTTTGACAGTCTTGATTAGGTCCCTTAAACCCTTGGCTATTTCCTCCATCTCCAGCCGAATCGGAGTCGAGGAACCAAAACTTTGGGTGGTTATATCATAAAATCGGTAAATATAAATACTTTTGGGATTACTGTTCAACTGGTTATTCTCCAAAATTGCTTGATAACCGTGATCAGTCATCAGCCGCAGCAATGGACTCTCGAAAAAAAACTTTTGCGGATCTCCTTTCTCTCCCACCCGCACATGGCTTGAACCACTGTTAAACCCATAAAATGGATCGTCAACCCCTGTCTCAACGTCGTTTTGTGTACCAGCATATCCCCGAACAAAGATTATCGGCAAATACTTTTGTTGTGCCATATATATCCCTCCTATTGTTTTTGTTAATCACGCCGTCACCCTGATATAAATAAGTATAAGACTTACGCATCTGTCATAGTTTTAACGCGAGAGCTTGTCATCGCGCAGCGTGTCGCAGACAAGGGTCAAAAGTCAAGAGTCCAAAAAACCTGGACTTTTGACCCTTGACTGTTGACTCTTGACCACGATAGCGGAAAATATATGTGCCCAGAGAGTAGGTCATGAAGTAATTTTTCTCTGTTACAGTTGCAAATTAGGAAATACTCTACGCCTATGTATCGATGAATTTTATAGTTCATAGTAATGCTTTAGCCCTACTATGAACTATAAAGTTACGAGATTATCAAAAGCTCTGCTAAGTATCCAGACAAGTCAACTTAGAACGTCTTGACAAACTCAATTAGCGCTTTTTTGTCTTCATCTGATAGTTCAGAGCCAAAAGTATGACCCTTGTCTTCAACAAAGTCAGGAGATTTGTTGAATCTTAAAAGCACACGCACCAACTTAGTCTTGAGACCACCACCAGGTTTCAAATCTTTGAACAGGTTTCCGATATTGAAATCTGTGATTGCGTCTCTGGGGTTGATATTGGCAATTAAGTTAACAGGCGTACCTTGAGGAATTGGAAGTCTCACGCGAGGATTGGGAACTCCTTGTGGCAGATCTAATTTGGTCTTGCGATCTGTCTTACTGATAATACCTTCACGCTTTTCGGGCCACAGCAGCTTTTCTATAGCATCTGTATAGGCTGCTATCCGTCCTGCCACAGAAGGATCTTCATTGTAAAGTCCTAATGTGTTGTTGTGTAATAATGGTGCTGTTGCCCAAATACTCACTAGGGAAGGCGTGCGGTAATATCCCAAACCGCCGTCGGGAATTTTAAAGTTGACTGTTTCGCCTTTTACAGGACTAGGCAATTCCAATGTACCTGGTGAAGGCAGTTCTTTATAGGTTTTGGAAGAGAACTGATCCCAGATATGTCCTTTAGTAGCATTTGTACCTAAAGAACGGGCGATATTGGTACCAATGAGTGTGACTGGGTAACGCTTGTCATCTGACAAGAAGTTGTGATCGAGAAAATCACTACTGAGTACAGATTCTTCGTACCATTTCTGAGCCTGTTCAGGGTCAGCAGCAATTTCTGCCGATGGCTGTTTGCTGGAATGACAGGTAGCACAAGTGCTAGCAAAGACTTTCTTACCCCGGTTGAGAACTGCTTCATCCTTAGTTAAAAAGGCCTGACCACCAGGTGCTTCTGCTAGGTGCATGGGTTTGATGGTTTTGAGGAAGGCTTCTGCATCAGCCATGCGTGCTTCTGTCTGTCTCCAGTCTTCGCACTCCTTCCGCGCTTTTTCGATATCAAAGGGTTTTTGGGGAGTTCTCCCTAACAAAGGCTCATGGAGAGTTGTCCAGTAATCGCCGCACATCCCAATATTGACGTAGACCCGTAGTGAAGCATTAGCCACACCTGTAGAATCTGCACCATCTTTGAGGATATGATTTACTTCCTTAGTTGAACCATCGTTCATTACCTCTGGGTATTTGGGGCGATCGCCTAAATTAAAAATGGCATTGATCGCATTTGGGTTGTTAATGTGATCGTTACCAATCCGAGAGGTATCGGAAGTACCCGGTCTCTGGGATTTCAGCACTTGTCCGATAAAACTAGTTTCCGGAATATTACTGGCAAATAATTTGCTTTCCTTGATGTATTGGTTACCCAAAGCTGGTACTAAGTTTTCCCATTGTGGGTGTTCTTTGTCTTTGGGTGGGTTGAGCGGATCGAAGGCTACGTGACAGATAGCACAGGTTTGTCCAATCACATAGGGAGGCTCGATGTTAACGTTGGTCGCGTACTTTTTCGCATCCCATTTTGCTTTGTCGAAGTTGGGATTTTTGAATTTACGCAATCCAATGACCCCACTTGAGAGGGGATCTTTGCACTTATCTAGCCACAATCCGTATTCATCTGGTGCTGTCGCCTTTTCACATCCAGGATCGTTAATTGCGCCATAGTGTTGGAACCGCTGATCATGCTCATGGGAATCAACCAGTCTGAGTAAGTCAACACCGCCTTTGGTACGCTTGGCTAGATCTCGATAGTATTTGGCGTTACCACCAGTCCATAAGTACCAAGTGCAACGACCCCGCTTTTCAGCATCTGTCAAATTCTCCTTTGTGTAAGGAGGGAGATATCCGATACCATCGCAATTATCAACATAATCGTATACAGGTGTATCAGTATACTCGTTGGCGACAAGTACAGGCGTTTCACTATACTCGCTTGCCAGAGCTGCCGGTGTTCCATTAAGGCCGCTAATTATGAAAATCATCACGGAGAGGAACATTAGACAGCCTTTCAAGATTAGACTCGTCTTTTTCATAAAACTCTCTAGTGTCAACACCTAAACCTTTTCAGGTGGATCTCACCTAAAGTGAGTTCCACTACTTATTCAACATTAATTCACCATTTTCCAGATTTTTACTCCAGATTTTTACTGAAGAAATTTCTGGCGATTAAAATCTGCCTGATCAAGAGCATTGCAAATCTGCAAATCAATTTTCAGTTGCAGAAACGTTAGATATATAACGTGTTTACATCTGAAGATGATGGAACTAAATTTTTAACCTGTCGGCTTTCTGCCTCTATCCTACTGCTCGTGAACTGAGTCCTTCAAGGCTTTTTGCAAAATTACGATGCTCCCCGCCTGTTCAATGTACCTTCATAGAACCTCGTGGGATGCGGGAAACTCAGTCACTTTAGTGCTGAGAGGGAAGCGACTCGGCGACTTTAGTCGCAGTCAATCTTGTTGATCCATTACCGCCTTGGGATTGTTTAATTTGGTGTGCTTTTGTATTGCACTTTCAATGGGACAATTACCATTTCAAATTTCCCAATCCTGTACGCATAACGGTTTTGCTCCTAGGAGCCTCCCTTTCGGGGTAAAGTTAGCTTCGACCGGTTATAAGAGCTTGTTAGGCTAGCGGCACTAAACCAGTGACCTTGGTTTTGTTTAACCACTAACGACAGGGCGGGGAACTAGCTTCGCATTCCGAGGTGTCGTGACTCAAATAACGGCTACCCGTTTTACCGAGTGGTCTGGTCAGCACAGCTTGCTTGATTTCTCTTACAAGCTCAGTCCTTTAGGACTGGGTTGCTGACATACAAAATTACTACACAACTTACTAAAGTATATTAAGAAAAGATGATAATGAGCAAATTTAAACAATTGTAAATTTATTTCTAGAGATTCGCTTTTTATGTATATATTTTATACTGGGTATGCTTTGTAGATAAAATTACTTGGATAGTCCTATTCCAAGTGCATCAAAACTTTGGGCTGGAGGGGTAATAATTCAAGCTAAAATTTTGTATGTTTTGTATGTGTATCCAATTCAAAAGTACTTACATATCATTCATTGAGCCATAATTTTAGAGGTCGCGTCCGGAATTCTCTAAAGTGAGCTTGTAGGTAAGAAAGATATCCCTCCTAGGGACTTTCAAGTAAAAAATATGCAATTGCAACTGTTGACGGTTAACAGTTAGCAGTCAATCAATAGCAGGATTTTGGATTTACAATTTTGTCCAAAGTCAGAGCCAAGACTTGCTACTAAGAGAACTTTACTAGACCGATTAACCCCCACCACAAGGCAGAGGGCATGAACCAAAAAACATGCCATTATCTAAATAAAATCTCAAATTTATAGTCAACACTCAGCGGTCAACCGTCAGCCCTCAACAACTTCTAGTGGTTGTTTTGATTGTTTGGAGTTCTCCTAAATCAGCTACCAAAAGCACTTTTATTACAAGTTATTGGTGATCAAACTGCTATTGCCAACACAAAGGAGGAAATGGAGGAGAAAATGGAAAACGATATTATCTTTGAACCGCTCAAATTTCGTAATCTAACCGTGAAAAATCGGATTTTTCGCTCTAGTATTTCCGGAAGGTGGGATAACTATGATGGTTCAGGTACTCAAGCCCGTGTCAACTGGGAAGATAAATTTGCTCGCGGTGGAGTAGGGGCAATTATTACTTCTTTTGTACCGGTTGCTATTCGGGGCAGAATTATGCCCAATTATGCCACTATCGACTGTGATGAACGTATTCCTTTCTGGCACAAAGTTGGAGAGAAAGTCCATGAATATGATTGTAAATTTATTTTACAATTGAGTCATTCTGGGCGACAGCAAGACATCGGTGGTGTAGAAAACTTGGGGAAAAAAGCATTAAGTTCCACCAGCCAAACCGAGCCATTTCACGGGTTTTTGTGTCAAGCAATGACACTCAAAGAGATTAAAGAAACCATACAATACTTTGCTGATGGTGCTAGACGTGCCAGGGAAGCAGGTTTAGATGGAGTGGAATTGCATAGTGCTAACGGATATCTTTTTAACCAATTTCTCAGTTCCGGAATTAACGATCGCACAGACGAATATGGTGGTTCTTTAGAGAATCGAGCGCGATTTCTGCTAGATGTAATTAAGGCAATCCGTAAGGAAGTAGGCAACGACTTTCACCTGCAATTCAAAATCAGCGCCGTTGACTATAACAACGCCGTTACCTTTTGGGAAAAACCAGGTAATACCCTTGAAGAGTCTATCCAAGTGTGTAAATGGGCAGAAGCGGCTGGCGCAGATGGAGTACATGTTTCAACTGGTAGCTTGTTTCCCCATCCACTTAATCCCATTGGCGATTTTAATTTCGATGTGATTACTAAAACTTATGACGCCATGCTATCCAGTGGCACAGAAACCACCCGTAACTACATTTTATTCCGCAAGGGATTTTTGCATCCACTTTTCAATTGTTTATGGAACCGAGTGAAAAAACAATTGCGTCCTCAGGCCTTTAGCGGTGATGATGTCAAAGATCCAAAAATTAAGGAGCTATTAGCAGCGAATCAAGGCAGAAACTTATTAGACGCTCGTGACATTAAAAAGAACGTCAATATTCCCGTTTTATGCACTGGTGGTTTTCAGCAAGCTTCTTATATTCGTCAGGCAATTAATGAACAGTATTGCGATGGGGTAACAATGGCTCGTACCCTGATAGCTAACAACGACTTGGTTAAATCTTTTCAAGCAGGTAAAGACTTGGCAGATAAACCCTGTACCTATTGCAACAAATGCCTGTTGAATGTCATTGAAAACCCCTTGGGTTGCTATGAAGAAGAAAGGTTTAATAACTACGAAGAAATGATGGCAGAAGTTATGTCAATATTTCATCCAAGTCAGTTCGTCAAATAGTCTATAATGCATCGATTGTAGATAATTTCGCCAACATAGGGAGTGTTTCATGACTGAACAAACAAACCCTACGCTAACCCCCAATTCAGAGCCAGGAATCAAGGGATTTTTTCAGCGTATTTGGGTTGTAATTGTGGGAATTGTAGCAGTAGCCATCTTTTTATTGTGGCCGGTTTTATCCAATTCCCCTGTTGATTATGCTGACATTGAAGACCACTTTAAATATGGTTCAATTGGTAGCGAACCTGTAAATGGAGTTCCCTACTGGATCTGGAAAGTTTTGCCAGAAGTATTTGCAGATAAATTACCTGGTAAAGGTTATACATCTCTAGGGTTTATTAAGGAAGAAGGTAAAGATTTACCAGTAGGTTTTTCTGAACGTAGAGTATTTTTAAACCGTGTTGGTTTGAATTGCGCTGTCTGTCATACAGGTACGGTGCGAGATACATCGAGTAGCGCACATCAAGTAATTACAACAATGCCTGCAAATGTTCTCAACCTGCAGGGATATATCAAGTTCTTATCCACAGTTGCTGTCGATGGACGCTTTACCGCTAACCGGATGCTCCCAGAAATTGAAAAAATTAGTGGCGGTCTCAATCCCATCCAAAAATTAATTTATCGCTTCATCGCCATTCCCCAAACTAGAGACGCACTAATTAATCAAGGAAACCGACTTTCTTTCCTCAACAATCAACCAGATTGGGGTCCAGGAAGAGTAGATACTTTTAATCCTTATAAAGCAATTCAATTCCATTTTCCTATGGATAAATTGCGCGAGGATGAACTGATTGGTACTTCTGATTTTCCCTCAATTTGGAATCAAAAACCCCGCGAAGGATTACAGTTACACTGGGATGGTAATAACGATTCAGTTGATGAACGCAATAAGAGTGCAGCCCTAGGTGCTGGCGTCACACCAGTCACAATTGATTTACCTCGAATTAAGCGCATTGCCGATTGGCTATTAGAACTACCAGCACCAAAATATCCCTACGAAATTAACGAAACTGTAGCGGCGAAGGGAGAAAAATTGTTTCAAAATACTTGTGCTAGCTGCCATGCTTTTGGTGGTGCTTACATAGGTAAAGTTGTGCCAATTCAAGAGATTGCTACAGACCCACATCGCCTCGATTCATACACCTATGAAACGATGTCTAACCAAAATACTTTGTATGCAGGCTATGACTGGCGATTTAATCATTTCCGCAAGACAAATGGCTATGCAAACGCGCCCCTTGATGGTGCTTGGTTACGCGGACCTTATCTGCACAATGGTTCAGTCCCCACCCTGCGCGATTTACTAGAAAAGCCAGAGAACAGACCAAAAGAATTTTATCGTGGCTACGACGTGATCGACAGAGAAAAAGTTGGCTTTGTGTCTGATGTAGCGGAGGAAAATGGTAAGAAATACTTTAAATTCGATACCACAAAACCCGGCAACAGTAACAGCGGTCACTTGTACGGAATTGATCTTTCTTCAGAAGAGAAAGATGCAATTGTTGAGTACATGAAGAAACTTTAAAGGACAATTTAGCAGGGAGAAACCTAAGTTTATGGCATTACTCAAGTCAAAATTAGGGAAAATAATTACCTCAATTGCTGTCGTTATTGTCCTAGTTTTTGGTGTTGTGGGTTACGTGGGTTGGTACAACTTGTTTCGCGAAGTTCCCACCCATTATGAGTCAGCAGAGGATCATTTTAAATATGGTTCCATTGGTACAGAACAGGCGCAAGGTGTTCCGTATTGGATTTGGTTAGTGTTACCGCGCATATTTCCTGACAAACTACCAAGACCTGGTGGCTATGCGTCCTTGGGTGTGACATGGGAAGAAGGAAAAGAACTACCAGTTGGTTTTTCTAAAAAGACAATTGGCTTTCCTAGAGTGGGTGTAACTTGTGCTATTTGTCATAATGCCACCTATCGAGAAACCGTCAAAGATAAGCCGACAATTATTGCTGCAGGTCCTTCAACTAAATTTGATTTACAAGGCTATATTCGCTTTCTTGGTAATGCTGCTAGCGACCCGAGATTTTCAGCCGACTATATTCTTGATGAAATCAAATATAATTATGGTTTTTCCTGGTTAGAAAACCTGCTTTATCGCTTTATCATCATTCCGCAAACCAAGAAAGCGTTACTGCAACAAAAAGCTGACTTTGCTTGGATGGATTCCCGTCCTAACTGGGGACCTGGAAGAATTGATCCCTTTAATCCGGTCAAGTTCAACACCTTAAAGTTGCCTCAAGATGACACCATTGGCAACTCTGATATGATGCCTCTTTGGAACGAAAAGCAACACAAAAACTTTGCGTACCATTGGGATGGGTTGGAAACTTCACTGCGCGAAACAGTGCAAACTGGAGCCATTGGGGATGGTGCAACTAAAGAGTCTTTACCTGTAGAGGATCTTCAGCGGGTAGAGGAGTTTATTTCTGAACTACCGCCTCCCAAATATCCATTTGCAATTGATGAAACCTTGGCTACACAAGGAAAAGAAATTTTTAGTAATTCCTGTGCATCTTGTCACGCTTTTGGCGGTGAAAGAACAGGTAAGGTGATTCCCCAAACAGAAGTGGGAACTGACCGTCACCGTCTAGATATGTGGACGCAGCAAGCAGCAGATACTTACAATCATTTTGGAGACGGTTATCCTTGGGACTTTAAGGAGTTGCGGAAAACAAATGGTTATGTCTCTGTATCCCTTGATGGTCTTTGGTTAAGAGCGCCATATCTACATAATGGTTCTGTGCCATCTTTACAAGACCTGTTGGAAAAACCAGAGAACCGTCCCAAATCTTTCTATCGGGGATTTGATGTCTACGACCAGAAAAAAGTTGGCTTTGTTTCCGAGGGCGCTGAAGCTGAACGTGTAGGGTTTAAATACGATACGTCTGTGAGTGGGAACTCAAATCAAGGACATCTTTATGGAACTGATTTATCTGGTGAGGATAAAACAGCATTGATTGAGTATCTCAAAAGCTTGTAAATTTGAATTGCAGGCTTTTTCCTAGGATAAACAGATTCCTTAAGTAGTTAGGCCTGAAAAAATATAAGATAACCCAAACCCTCCAGCCCCCTTCCCTACAAGGGGGGAGTCAAAGCCTCTCCCCTTGTAGAGCAGAGGAATGGAAGCGAGGTTTTATATTTAATTGTGCCGAGCTACTTACCAACTCAAAAAACTAGCAGTCAAGAAGGTGTTGGTATGGCTACTGACTATATTTTGTTTATACATGGCGTTACCATTCGTGAGGACCATCCAGAACAACCAGTTTATGCTGATCCACTGTTTAAACGCCTGCAAGAAAGTCCCGATAGTCGCCAACTAGTCCTCAAAAAAGTACCTCTCTACTGGGGTGATGTTAATGAAAAGGCAGAGGACAAGCTTCGTAAACAATTCCAAGCTTCACCCCTTTGGAATGATATGTGGTTCAGAACATTTCGTGAACAACAAATTCTCGAATTTACTGGAGATGCTGCACTTTATATTAGCCGTCATGTAGGTTCTCAGGTTGCTAATACACTCAGAACGCAGGCTGTTGATCATTTAAAAAATGCTAATTCCCATGAACGTCTACATTTAGTGACACACAGTTGGGGAACCGTGATTCTATTTGACATCTTGTTTGCCGGTCGTTGGGACTATGAAGACTATACAGAAGACAAGAAAAAAGATTTACCTGGTTACGAAGATGTGAAGGCTATTCGTGAAGTCATCTTTGGCATAGGGAGCAATCCGAATCATGGTGTCAAAATTGCCAGTATTCATACTATGGGTTCACCTGTTGCCATCTTCAATCTGACTAATGTACAGATCGGTAAGGATAGCGGTAATTCACCCAGTGGCTTCGACATTACTCCCAACCTACAAAAGCTACTGGAGTCCCTGCAAAAGGTACGCAATGGTAAAAAGCTACCCTGGAGAAATTACATTCATCCAGGTGATCCCATCGCTTACCCACTCAATGAACTGATGACTGACTTAGTGGATGGTGACAAACAATACTTAGATATTCAAGATATCCTCACCCAGGAAGCAGGATTGTTAGATTGTGTCACTGCGCAGACGCTTTTACCTATACTGCAAGGTGGTGATGCTCATGGTAGCTACTGGCAAAATGAAAAAGTGGTTCAAGAAATCAACCGAGTGTTGAAATAAACCAGCTTTTGGGTAATCAAATCAATTCAAAATGGCAATCAGTTTTTCGTAAATAAGTTAAGTTATGAACAAATATGCTGTTTGGTTTCGCCGCATCGTCTGGCTAGGGATTTTACAAAATTGGCTAATCGCTGTACCGGCGATTTTTGCACCGACTTGGCTACTGGAGTTACTACACCAAAGACCTACCCAAGGCCCTGTATGGAGTTCATTTGCTGGCTTGTTAGTGTTTTTGCTGTCGCTATTTTACATTCCTGGGGCAAATGACCCGTACCGCTACACCGCCAACGCCGTATTGGCTATCATTGCTAGGCTACATGGAGTTATTTTCTTTTTCTTTATTTACCCAAATGTGTATCCCACTTTCGGGATTATAGATTTAGTGTGGGTGCTGTTCCAACTGCCTTTGTTGATATTAACTATGCTCAATAACCCGGAACCTTCTACCCCAGACTTAGCCAGTTCTTTAGACCCTTTAGTTCATAAATAAATCTGACTTTTCATGGTAGGTCAACCGATTTTGGATGCCCGGATTTTGGATTTGTTAGGCACACAAGGAGCCTGCAAGGTACCGAAACAATCTAAAATCTAAAATCTAAAATCTAAAATTGGCTTGGTCAAACAGTCACAGCAAAGCTTACTGGACCTGAAGCCTACGATTTTACTGCGTTAGCCGCTGTCGCAATTATCAAACGGGTAATTAACGGCGAAGTTAAACCAGGATTCCAGACTCCAGCATCGGTATATGGCGCAGATTTGATTCTAGATATTGCGGGAGTTCAAGGATTCCAGATAATTCAGTGATATACAACGCCAGTCGCCTTAAGTCGGTAAACCCACCCACGGCGCTGGCTCCTCTTGACAAACTCGGCGAAAAAATATGACAGTTGCATAAGTCCTAGAATTGTCGAAAAATAGGTTTAAAATAAAAATATGGCTCAATTTATGATGATGTTTTAATAATTATTCAGATGTCATGAAAACCTTTGATGAACTTCGACAAGTCTTATCACTACAAAAGCAATCTCTCTGTGAAAATTATCAAATTACAGAAATCGGTATCTTTGGCTCTTATGCAAGGGGAGAGCAGACAGAATTGAGTGATATTGATATTCTGGTTGATTATGAAACAGCACCTACTTTCATTATGTTGGTCGAACTTAGGGATTATTTAAGTCAGCTTTTTGGGTTGAAAGTAGATATTGTAACTAAGAACGGGCTTAAACCTCGGATTCGTGATCGTGTTTTGGCTGAGGCAATTTATATATGAAGCGTAGTTATCCCGAATTTTTACAGGATATTCTCGATGCTATTACAGAAATTGGTTTGTTTGTAAATGGCGTTAGTTATGAGACTTTTGAGTCAAACAGAGAGAAAACTTTGGCGGTGGTGAAGCTTTTAGAAATTATTGGTGAAGCTGTTAAAAAGATTCCTCATGAGCGCCGTGTTCACTATCCAGATATACCTTGGAAATCAATAGCAGGTATGAAGGATATGCTGGTACATGAATATTGGCAGGTTGATGTTGCGGTAGTATGGGCAACGGTTCAGCATTCTTTACCATCACTAAAAGTAGTTGTAATGAAGGAGTTGGAGGAGATGCTAGGATGATCATTTGTCCGCTAGTTAGCGTCTCCAAATTGAGTAATCTCCTCCCTAAATATGCAACGCCATTAATACGTTCTAGCCACAAACGGACGTGGCGATATGACAAAATTCTTTCCGACAACGGGCTAGTCGCAAGTATCTCATCTAAGGGACTTCCAGAAATTACCAGAAATTAAATTATCCACAGTAGGGTGCGTCAGTACAAATAATTTCTAGCTATGTCAAAAGTTTCTCGCTCTGACGCACCCTACAGATTGTATATTTTTTTATTTGGAAGTCCCTAACAGAAAATATATGTGTAGATCTATGCTATACAATCGCCAAACAACTAAAAAATGTCTTCCAGCACAGCTTCCCCATCATCTCCTAGCAAATTCTGTGCTGCTTCCAGCATGGATGCGGCTATCTCTTTGAGGTCTTCACGATTATTTAAGTAAGTTTTCAACGCTTCTATGGGGTCGATGCTATTACTCGCACTCAATTCGGGAATGCGCGGTCTAGCCAATTGGCTGACTAACTCTGGTTGTATGGTGTAGGTGTGAGCTGAAGTTAAAGCATCATGCACAGATGAACTATCTATTAGATCTAACTGGTCGGAACGAAGTTTGTAAATTAGCCGGACTACAGCATCTTGAAGATCATGTTTAGCGATCGCCTTCATTAATACCGCTTGCGGATCATCTGCTTTGGATAAATCCACGTCAATTGTCCTGAATGTGCGAACACTTAAGGGACAAAATTCCCAATTCACCCTACCCCGCTCTAATTCAATCATTATATAACCTTTATCTTCCTTTTCTTCGCTAAAATCCACACGCTCAATACTTCCTGGATAAATCACCGGCGGATCGTTGGATTTATTCAGGTTTTGATGCTTGTGGACATGCCCCAAGGCGACATAATCAAAACAGGGTCGTGTCAGCAAAGATAAAGGCAGAGTAAAGCCTTTCCCCACAGCTAAAAAACGTTCGGCGCCCAAAGTTGCATTGTCAGCCATCAAATGTGCTAAGAGTATTGTGGGCACATCAGGGTCAAGACGGCGAATTTCCCCTTCCAAGACAACTTGTAACCGTTGAGTTAACAGTTGATTGACTTCCGCAATGGACAAACCTTCGGTTTCTTGGCGAGTCATTAACGTCGAACGAGTCAGCCAAGGTAGGGTGATGACTTGGACTTTACCATTGCGGGTGGCGATGCGGTGAGTAGTTAAGGTATCTCCCACAACAAAACCCCGCACTCCCAAGGTGCGGTAAATATTTAAACTCGCTCCTCCCTGTCCTTGAGAATGTTGGTCATGGTTTCCCACCAACAGCACCGTCGGAATCTCTGCATCCACAAGACGGCGAAACTGGCTAGCAAAAGCTTCTTGCACAAAAGGCGGTGGGGTAGCATCCGGGAAAGCATCGCCACCAAATATCACCATATCCACAGTTTCTGTCAGCGCTCGGTCAATACATCGAGATAATGTATTGACAAAATCCTCCAATCGTGTATTCAGTCCTGTGATTGGGTTAATACGTCCGTGGGAAAAGCCGCTTCCCATGTGGATATCTGAGAGATGGAGGATTTTAATCATATTGGTCATTTGTCAGTTGTCCTTTGTCAGTTGTCAGTTGTCCTTTGTTTAAATACTAATAACAAATCACAAATCACAAATGACCAATGACAACTGACAAAGGACAACTGACAAAGGACAAATGACAAATGACCAATGACAAATGACCACTGACTAAATATGAATACCACATTCAGTTTTCGCACTTCCACGCCAGCGTCCGGCGCGTTCATCTTCGCCGTCGCCCACTTTGGTGGTGATGGGTTCATCGCCAATGCTGGGATAACCTTGGTCGTGGAGGGGGTTATAGATTACTCCATGTTCAGCTACATAAACCCAGCTGTCTTTGCGTGTCCAGGCTGCTAAAGGATTAACTTTCAACCGTCCTTTGCCATCCAATTCAAATACGGGCATATTAGCACGGGTGACGGCTTGGTCTCGGCGACGTCCGGTAATCCACGCGATGGTGTTGAGTTCGTCTAAACCCCGTTGCAAAGGTTCAATTTTGGTAACGTTGTGGAATTGGGTAATATCTTTGTCCCACAGTGCTTCGCCGTATTTGGCGATAAATGCTTCGCGGCTATCTAGGTCTGGGGTTTTGTAGGTTTGCAGATCCAGATTGTAAATTTCTTTGGTTTTTGCAACTAGTTCTAGGGTTTGGGGGAAGTGGAATAAGGTATCGAGAAATATAACTGGGACTGGATGCTGGAGTTCACTATATAGAATATGGGTGATTATCATGTCATCCACGTTAAAGGCGCTGGTTTGCACCAGTCCCGTGGGGATATTTTCGATAGACCATGCCAAGATGTCTTTTGGAGTCGCCGTTTCAAATTTTTGATTTAAATGCTCTAAGTCAAAATTGCTGGTTTCGCTTCTAGATACCGTGGAAACTGTCATGATTCTTTTGGAGATAAATTTATATTACATACGATGGAATTTATTTTACCCTATATAGACACACAACTCGCTCGGAAATTCGGGATTGATAATTTTTTGCTCTGGGGATTGGAGATTGGGGATTGGAGATTGGGGATTGGGGATTGGGGACTAGGGCGTGTTTTCAAACTATTTCTTTAGCTGCATAAATTTTTAGATACCCCTAAATCCACACAATATGATACCAGCTGTAGGGGCACGGCAATGCCGTGCCCCTACGCGAAATCTACATGTATCAGCGTTTTGATGGTATTGTATAAGACTTTGAAAACACGCCCTAGTGTCTTAGGTAAATGCCGCAGACTTTACTAAGAAAGATTACGGAATTTTAAGTTTTACAGTGATTGTATGGATATATATACTGATCCTGATAAATTAAAAGAATCCTCATAATTCACGGATGCTAAAAAAATGAACGATTCCAAAACATTTGGTCAATCTATAGTTATGGGCGCTCTGATTATGTTGACTAGCGCTAGCATCATCACCATAATGAGCATATTTTAAGGTAACGCCTGCAAATTTTAGATAAAAAACTTGACAAAACCCCTACTCAAAAATGAGAGGGGTTTTTACATTTTGTGATGATCTAGAGTTAGATACTGATTGCAAACTATACCTAAAATCTCAGCAAATCGCGTTGCTGCCAAACACTAGCCCTATCAAGGTGGGTGCAAGTATCCCAAAAACCTTGATTTTCCTTTCAATTAGAAACGATATTCACATCCAACCTTTTTCGTTGCACCAATTTTATTATCAATAACCTTATTTTATTGATAATTGGTGGACAAAAAAGCGATGTCTACGACGGGCTACGCCTACGCCTAAATGTCTAATTGACCGTTACCTAAATCGATACGCCTTTTTTGATGTTTTGAAGGCTGCTTTAATGTCACCTTGAAAGGGCTAATATTAGGACTTACGCACTGTACAAACGAGTCATCTTGTGTATCAAGGTAAATAGGTCGTTTCAGGCTTTTATCAACCACCTTTTGTTGGTTGCGTAGCAACCGCCGCAGGCATCGCCTAAAAAGTGTGGAAAAATCAAGGTTGAATGCCTGAAACCCATACCCCATATTTGGGTTTTCCTGGCGTAAGTCCTGGATATAAGCTATCTGACATAAAAAGATACAAATCAAATTTGGTTCTTATCGCCTCTATTCTTAATAACACGATGCTAGAAACCTTATTTTTACTTTCAAAGATGTATAAGAAAGAACGTTTTTTTTTGAATTTGATCAGCTAAACTACTTGGTAAGCGAGTAGGTCGCCACAATTAAACAAATCTAAATAAATTTACTGAGGAAAAGTCCTGTTAGTCTTACTATAGTTTTTTCAGTACAAGCCATCGATTTTTCCAGCATATGTGTTACCGTGAAGGATATAAAAATTTTTGTTTTTACCAGATTCGGCGGAATGCCCGACTCTCACCGAAGCAGGGTGGAGATGGATAGCCGGACGACGACGATGAAGAACACTAAAAAAAGACTTATTACAAGGAGAAAAGGATTTGTTAGGTAAAGAACTACATATAGTTTTTGGTACTGGACCACTAGGCACAGCAGTGCTGAAAGAATTACACAGTCAAGGTAAACGAGTAATATCTGTGAACCGTAAAGGATTTGCAGATGTTCCCAACGGAGTTGAGGTGGTGAAGGGTGATGCTACTGATGCAAACAATGTTCGTTTGATTTGCCAGGGTGCGACTGCAGTCTACAATTGCGCTAATCCACCTTATACTGAATGGTCCCTGAAGTTTCCACCTATCATGAACGGTATTATTGATGGTATTGCTGGAACTGAGACAAAAATTGTTTTTGCTGATAACCTTTATATGTATGGTCCAGTGTCTGGCAAGATTGTGGAGAATCTGCCATATAGAGCTACTGGTCATAAGGGGTGTACACGTGCTCAAATGTCGATGAATTTGATGGAATCTCATAAAAAGGGCAAAGTACGTGCCACAATCGGTCGTGCTTCTGACTTTTTTGGACCTGGTGTACTGAGTTCCTCAATGGGAGAAAGAGTTTTCGCATCTGCACTACTTGACAAACCAGCTGAAGTTCTAGGTAATATTGATGTACCTCACACGTATACCTTTATCAATGATTTTGCTAAAAGTTTGGTAACGTTAGGTGAGAACGAAAAAGCCTTGGGGGAAGTTTGGCACATTCCCAACGCAGAAACGCTAACTACGCGCCAGTTTATCAACTTGATTTTTAAGGAAGTTGGGAAAACTCCAAAATTTCGTGTAGCTCCCAAATGGTTTTTCAAAATCTTAGCGACTTTTGACCCGATGATCCGCGAGTTGCAAGAAGTGATGTATGAATTTGATGAGCCTTTTGTTGTCGAACACAGCAAGTACGAAAAGGCTTTTGGAGCAAAGCCAACATCACACAGTGAGGCAATTGCCCAGACTTTATCATGGTATCGTCAGCGGTTAGAACAGACATCAAAATCAGACTCTTAACATAGAATTTCGGTTTTAAATCTTTAGAGGCTGTTTGAAAAGTTGTTTGCGGTGACTTTAGGCACTTATTGATCCCACCTAACTCCCCTTTAGTTTTCAAACATCCTCTTAGATATCTCCGAAAAATAAGATGAAAGCCTTGTCCAATAAGGGTCAATACCTAATTTATGGAAATTTATATTAGGGTATGAGGTAAATAAACTCATACTTATTATCACTGTGAGGGAATTTATTACTTAGTTGTTCACACTTACTAAATTAAAAATATGGTATTAAGTTCAAATCGCAATGAAGTAAACCTAAGGGATTCCAATAATGACAGCAGCAACGGCAATTCTGCTACAAGTTACCAGATTGCAATTGTGGGTATCGGGTGTCGTTTTCCTGGTGGAGCTAACAGTCCTGAAGACTTTTGGCGGGTTGTGTGTGACCAAACAGATGCAATTACCGACGTGCCGACTGATCGCTGGGATATTCGCACTTTTTATGATCCAGATCCTACAAAACCAGGTAAAACATCAACATGTCGTGGTGGATTTATTGAAAATATATACAATTTCGATGCTCAATTTTTTGGCATTTCTCCGCGTGAAGCTGCATTGTTAGATCCTCAACAACGTTTGCTGTTAGAAGTTTGCTGGGAAGCCTTTGAAGATGCAGGCATTTTACCAGAATACTTAGCTGGAAGTAATACTGGTGTCTTCATGGGGGGGTTTACCCTTGACTACAAAATCTTGCAGTTTTCCGAGAGTAACTACCATTTAATGGACTCTCATACAGCAACTGGGTCAATGATGACTTTGTTAGCTAATCGACTGTCTTATATGTTTGACTTGAGGGGACCGAGTATATCGCTGGATACTGCTTGTTCTTCCTCACTAGTTGCGGTACACCTTGCCTGTCAGAGCATCCTTAATGGTGAATGCGATCTAGCTTTGGCGGGTGGAGTCAACGTGATGATCAAACCAAATTATACTATTGCAGAGTCAAAGGCGGGAATGCTATCTCCTGATGGTCGCTCTAAAGCCTATGATTCTCTTGCCAATGGCTATGTTCGAGGTGAAGGAGCAGGGATTGTTGTATTGAAGCCCCTATCAAAAGCTCTGGAAGATAACGATCCTATTTATGCCGTAATTCGGGGAACTGCTGTGAATCAAGACGGACACAGTTCTGGAATTACGGTTCCCCGGCGTGAATCCCAGGAAGCGCTACTACGAGAAGCCTATCGTCGAGCGGGTGTGTTACCTGCTCAAGTGCAATATGTGGAAGCACATGGGACTGGAACACCTGTTGGTGATCCTTTAGAAGCAAATGCACTAGGAACTGTGCTATCTACTGAACGTCCAGATGGACAGGAATGTTATATTGCTTCAGTTAAGACCAACATTGGACACACCGAAGCAGCAGCAGGTGTCGCTGGATTAATTAAAGCATCGTTGGTTCTTAAGCATCGTAAGATTCCAGCACATTTACATTTCCAAAAAGCCAATCCCGATATTGATTTTCCATCACTAAAGTTAAAGATACCTACGAGCCTGGTTCCTTTTCCAGAAACTGATGGATTTGCCATTGCAGGTGTGAACTCATTTGGTTTTGGTGGTACTAATGCACATGCTGTATTGCAAGAAGCACCAATTACTCAGATAAGTATTCCTGGTGAAGAAAACCTTGACCCCAATTGGGGATATCTACTGCCTCTATCTGCTCGGAGTCCTCAAGCACTCCAAGATTTAGCCAGAGCTTACCATAAGCTTCTAACAGACGGGGTTTTTACTAATAACACATCTTTGCATAACTTCTGTTATACTGCCAGCCTACGACGGACTCATCATCAGTACCGTTTGGCGGTAGTAGGTAACTCGTACACAGATATGGCAGATTTACTTGCAGCGTTCCTAAATGGTGAATCACGTGCAGAGATTGCTATTGGAAATAAAGCCATACCGAAGAATCAACAAGTCGTTTTTGTGTTTTCTGGTATGGGTCCCCAGTGGTGGGCAATGGGTCGTCAACTCCTAATGGCAGAACCTATATTTAGGCAAACCATTGAGGAATGTGACACGATTTTACAATACTACGCAGATTGGTCACTGTTGACAGAATTAACTCGTGACGAGGAACATTCTCGCATTGAAGAAACCCAGATTGCTCAACCAACTAACTTTGCTATTCAAGTTGCTCTGGCAGCATTATGGCGTTCTTGGGGAATTGAACCATCTGCAATTGTGGGTCACAGCGCTGGTGAACCTGCGGCTGCTTACGTTGCAGGGGCACTAAGTTTAAAAGATGCGTTAAAGGTTGTTTTTCATCGTAGCCGGTTACAACAACAAACGGCTGGTCAAGGAAAAATGGCGGCGATTGGACTTTCCTACGAAGAAGCTCAACAATTATTAGTAGGCTATGAAGATAGGTTGTCAATTGCAGCTATCAACAGTCCTACTTCTGTGACTCTTTCAGGTAATGAAGCAGATTTAGAAACAATTAGTAAGGTTTTAGAGGACAGAAAAGTATTCTTCCGTTTATTGCGTGTGAATGTGGCATATCACAGTCCCACAATGAACCCATTGAAAGAAGAATTACTGGAAGTTCTACAAGACATTGAGCCACAAACACCAATTATTCCTCTCTGGTCTACAGTTACAGGGGAAAAAGTGGATAGACCAGAACTAAATGAGATGTATTGGTGGCAAAATATGCGGCAGCCTGTATTTTTCGCTGCCTCTATGAATAAGTTGGCGGAGGCAGGTTATGACCTCTTCCTAGAAATTAGTCCCCACCCAGTACTAGCAGGTTCTATTTCTGAATGTTTCATCAGTCAAAATCGGCAAGCTACTGTACTTACTTCTATACGACGCAAGGAAGCAGAACGCCAAATTATGCTTACCTCCTTGGCTGCGCTATACAGCACTTTCCTGAATCATGAAGTACAGTAGCAGCAGTTAGCAAACCAATTTCGCAGATGCATAGGATTGATTAGATTTAAAGCAATTGCAATCAATACATCTACCATTTGAGTAGTTTTTGGAGAAAATGTTTTGATAAAAGCTTTAAGCTGTGACCACCAATGTTCAATGGGATTAAAATCTGGTGAATAAGAAGATAGATTGATGACACTGGCACCAACAGATTCAATTATGGGCGTAATTTCATCGATCTTATGGGCAAATAGGTTATCCATTATGACAACTGCACCTTTCCATAATTGAGGCACTAACAACTTTTCTATAAACACGCGAAAAGCATTACTATCCATTGAACCATCTAGTGTCATCACAGCCAATACTTTATCCATACTGATTGCGCCGATAATAGTGACTTTTTTACCTCGATAAAATGGTTTTACATCATATACTCTACTTCCTTTTTCACTACGAGCTTTTGGACGCATTAACCCAAGCAGTAAGCCTGCTTCATCCAAAAAAACCAGATTTTTCGGCTCTATATCTCTGACTTTCTCTCTGTATTCACACCTGAGCAATTGAACTCTATCGGTAGCTGCCTGACTGCTGCGAACCGTTTTTTTTTACGAGTTAGATTTAATTTTTGCAATTCTCTACACATCATGCTGGAACTCACTAGTTGCCCCTCAGTTAAGAGCCAATATTCACAATATTCAGAGAGAGTTGCATCTGGATACTTTTTTACCAATGCAACAAGTTGAGCCGCAGAATCTGCTAATACCGCTTTTTTTCTTGTCCCTTGCTTACCAGGATTAACATGTCCTTTCTCTTTATACTGTCTCAACATTTTTTGTACAAAAGCTTTACCAACACCAAAGTTTACAGCTAACTTTCTAACTGAAATATTTCCTAACTGATAAGCATTGACTATTTTTTCTCTCAGATCGACGGAATATGGTTTCATAATAATAATTTATCTATCTTACATATTGTACTTCACATTGCTGGAAAGTGCTGTATACCCAAGGTTGTAAAGTCTCTTGGCAGAGTTTTTATCCTTATGGACAACACGTATATTTGCCATTGTATACTTGGCAACGTGAGCGTTACTGGCATGAATCGCCAGCTTCTGAACAGTTACGTTTAGGGAAACAAGTTCACCCACTTCTTGGTCAAGCTTTGGAATTACCCTATCCTTCGTGGAAACTAGATCTGAACAAACGGTATTTGGCTTACCTTGATGACCACCGTATTCAAAATGCTGTAGTATATCCTGGCGCAGCATACGTGGAAATGGGTCTTGCTGTGGCTAAGAGGTTTTTTGGTGAAGGTATTTACTCAGTTGACAACATTGAATTCAAAAAAGCACTGTTTTTACCTGAGAAGGACTTATTAACTGTTCAGTTAACGCTAGATCCAAAAGATGCATCGTTTAGTGTTTACACACGTCAGACGCACAGTCAAAATGATTGGACACTTCATGCTCAGGCTAAACTGCATCTACGGCAATTTGTTACCAAGTGTATTAATATCCATGAGATTCGTAATCGTTGTTCAAAAGAGGTTTCCAAGCCAGATTTGTATCACAAGTTAGGCGAGGTTGGCTTTCAATATGGTCCTCAGTTTCAGAGAATAGAACAGATTTGGCTAGGTGCAACAGAGGCCTTGGGACAAATTCATATGCCTGACCTCATGGAAATTAACAGCCAAGATTACGAACTGCACCCAATAATTCTTGATTCGTGTTTTCATGTCCTAATTGCGATCGCCTCTTTAGGAGATATAAATCAACATAATTCAAGTGTATACCTGCCTATTAGTATCCAAAGTGTGCGAGTTTATAATCGTCCTCGTCCCAATATGTGGGCTCATGCCCGGGTGATTGAGCAGGGTGACAAGATGCTGACGGGAGAACTACAACTGTTTGATGAAGAAGGTAATCTCTTAGCAGAAGTTCTAGGTTTTCAAGCCCAATCCATTGAAAGTGCAGGTAAAGGACTTTCTCAAAATTTGGATAGTTGGCTTTATGAATTGGAATGGCAGCCCAAACCCAGAGTTAATGACGAAAATACCCCACAGAACTCCTCTAAAGAACAACCAGGAAGTTGGTTTATCTTTGCAGATCAAGGTGGAGTAGCACAGAGGCTCGTTACACAATTGAGGGAGCGGGGCGAAAACTGTATCATTGTTGTTCCAGGAGAATCTTACCAAGCCTTAGAGCCAGGTCACTACTCTATCAATCCATCCCATCCAGACGAGTTCCAAAACCTGTTACAAGATGCTATAGACAACTCCAATCTACCCTGTCGGGGTTTGATACATCTATGGAGTCTAGATACAGTTGCATCAGAAACGATGACAGTAGATGCACTGGAATCAGAACAATTATTAGGTTGCGGTACAATACTGCACTTGATTCAAGCATTAGTTCAGAGTGGCTGGCGCAATCACCACAAATTATGGGTGGTAACACGGGGAACTCAGTCTGTAGCAGATAGTGAAATAGTCTCATTAGCTCCTGCCTCACTTTGGGGTTTATCAAGAGTTGCTAGTTATCAAGAACATACCAATATATGGGGAGGAATTATTGATCTTGACCCAGTACACTCTGATGATGAAATTTCAATGTTATTGGAAGAAGTTTGGAATCCAGATAATGAAGACCAAATTGCCTTCCGAAATCAACAGCGATATTGTGTCCGATTAGTAAGTACTCAGAAGCCAACTTCAGTTTTTCCTAGTCAGTTTCGTCCCGATAGTAGTTATCTGATTACCGGAGGACTTGGAGATTTAGGCATCTTGGTTGCTCATTGGCTAGTTGAACGTGGAGCTAGACATTTAATCCTTGTCGGACGTGACAAATTCCCATCTCGCCAGATGTGGAATCAACTAGAAGCCGATAGCCGTTTTGCTGTGCGAATCTCTGTCGTACGAGAATTAGAGGCAATGGGAGCCAGTGTACATTTGGCTGCTGTTGATGTGGCAAATGAAGCTGAAGTAGCAGAATTTCTAGACACCTATCAACAGGAGAACTGGCCTCCGATTAGAGGTGTGATTCACTCGGCAGGACTAGTCAGAGATGAACTTTTGTTGAATATGGAATTAAAGAACTTCAATAGCGTGCTTAGACCTAAAGCTTTGGGTGCTTGGGTGCTACACCGCTTATTTGAAAATGTTTCCTTAGACTTCTTCGTCCTCTTCTCTTCTGTGGCTTCCGTAGTGGGAACAATGGGTCAAGGAAATTATGCTGCTGGTAACTCCTTCATGGATTCCCTAGTCCACTATCGTAGAAGCAAAGGATTGCCAGCCCTAAGTATTAATTGGGGTCCTTGGGGCGAAGTGGGAATGGCAAGTCGTCTAGATTTAACTGACTACTATGCCCAACGAGGCATTGGCATTATTAGACCCAATGATGGGATAGAAATTTTGTCACGGCTACTCAATTATGACTTACCGCAAGTTACGGTTGTGCCGGCGAACTGGGCTTTGGTTGCTAACCTGTACCCGACGGGGACAACCGTAAGAATAATTTCTGATTTATTGGCAGAAGCTCAAGAAAAAAGCACTATTCAAGGTGATACTACGGTCATTAGCGAAGGACACTTTATTCAACAAATTTTTGCGGCTGAAGCATCACAGCAAACATCATTGTTGGAAACTCACATCCAAGAATTAATATCTCAAGTTCTGCGAATCGATTTATCTCGTCTCAACTTAGAACAATCATTGAATGCTCTGGGATTGGATTCCATGATGGCGATTGAGTTGAAGCAGCGCATTGAAATCAGTGTAGGAGCAAGTATCGCCGTAGTTGATTTGCTCAAGGGTTCTAATATTAGGGAGATTGTCACAATTCTTATGCCCCAAATACAAGAAAATCAAAGACTGGTCAGTCAAGAGGAAATAAGTGAAATGCTGACGGAACTACAACAGCTATCGCCCGAAGAGACTGAGAGATTACTTGCCCAAATGGAACAGCAATAATATCACAACATATGCAAAATCTGCTGTTGAAATAATTCATTCAATTATTACTCCAACAGCAGATAGAGCAGACCAGGCATTAACTTTGCAACATAATTCCCTAAACAAAAAAAATATAATGGATAAGATTACAGAACGTCTACTACAATTTTCTCCAGAAAACCGCGACTTCATTCTCAAATATCTGAAAAAGAAAGTCGAGGATAAAACCAACCAACCTATATCTCTAGTGAGTAGGGAATCAAATATTTTTCCGATATCATTTTCTCAAGAACGGCAATGGTTTATTGAACAGTTTAATCCTAATAGCCCCTTATATAATCTTCCAAATATTGTGAGGATGAAAGGGCATTTGAATATTGATGCCTTAGAAAAAAGTTTCACGGAGATTGTTAATCGCCATGAAGTTCTTCGAGCAACTTTTACTTTGGTGGACGGACAACCTGTTCAGATGTTTTCTCCACCACAATCGTTAACCTTGCCGATTTTGGATCTCAGCCACCTGAATGAAGAAGACCGCGAGTATCAGTTTAAGCAACTAGCCAGTGAAGATTCCCGTCGCTCTTTTAATTTATCTACAGGACCATTATATCGAGCTTCTCTATTGCGGTTAGGTAATGAAGATTATATTTTACTTTTAAACTTCCATCACATTGTCTTCGATGCTTGGTCTGCAGGTGTACTAGTTCGTGAGTTTACCGCACTTTACAACGCTTTCAATAATGGACAGCCATCCCCGCTGCCAAAACTGCCAATTCAGTATACAGATTTTGCTCAGTGGCAGCAGCAACAACTCCAAGGCAGTTTGATGGAGAAACAGATCTCTTACTGGAAAAAAAAGCTGGCAGGTGATCTTCCTATTTTGGAACTGCCCGCTGATCGGTCTCGTCCATCTGTGCAAACATTTCACGGTGCCATCTATTCCCTGACTTTACCAAAGTCTTTATCTGAATTAATTGTAGAGATTAGTCGTGAGCAAGAAGTAACGTTATTTATGACGTTTCTAGCTGCTTTTAAAGTTTTACTTCATCGTTATACAGGACAAGAAGATATTATTGTCGGCTCTCCTACCTCTGGACGCAATAATCCTCAAACTCATGATTTAATTGGTTTCTTCGTCAATACATTGGCACTAAGAACAAATTTTTCTAAACAACAAACGTTTAGTGAGTTATTAGCACAAGTGCGTGAGGTTGCTTTAAGTGCTTTCTCTCATCAAGATTTACCTATCGGCAAGGTTGTTGAAGCCTTACAACCAGAACGTTCTAGCAGTCATTCTCCGCTATTCCAGGTAATGTTTACCTACCAGAATACCCCTATGCCAGATCTGGATTTTTCGGGAATGACTGTTACTTTAGAACAGAATGCTGGTGATACCGCTAAATTTGATTTGTCGCTGGATGTATTTGAAAATGTAGAGGGTTTTGTTTGCGTATTTGAGTACAATACCGATCTTTATAATGTAGACCGCATTACTCGATTGGCCGGACACTTTCAAAAACTTCTTGAAGGCGTTGTTGCCAATCCTGAACAAAAGGTTTCTGAATTGCCTCTGCTGACCAATGCAGAATATAAACAGATTTTTACAAACTGGAATTTCACAGAAATTACATATCCCCAAGAATGCATTCATCAGTTGTTTGAGAGTCAGGTAGAACAGACACCAAATAATGAAGCGATCACTTATCAAGGGCAATATTTAACTTACCAAGAGTTAAATCAAAGATCAAACCAACTAGCCCATTACTTACGGAAGTTAAAGATTGGCCCCGATGTACTGGTAGGTATTTGCTTAGAGAGATCTGTTGATCTGGTCGTTGCAACATTGGGTGTCCTCAAAGCAGGTGGAGCTTATGTTCCATTAGATGTTAACTACCCCCAAGATAGACTCGCTTATATGATACAGGATACACAGATTCCTGTTCTGCTGACCTATAAGTATCTGTCAGATAAGCTACCTCAAAATAACATCAATACTATCTATTTAGATACAGAGTGGTCAGTGATCGCTCAAGAGAACGCGGAAAATCTCCATATTGAAGGGACGACATCAGCGAATCTAGCTTATGTCATCTATACATCAGGTTCTACGGGCAATCCTAAGGGAACAATGGTTCAGCATGGAAGTTTAGTCAATGCTTACCGAGGCTGGGAAGAAACATATGCTCTGCGCTCTGCTACAACCTGCCATCTCCAGATGGCCAGCTTCTCGTTTGATGTATTTACAGGAGATTGGACTAGAGCATTATGTTCTGGGGCAAAACTCTTACTTTGTCCATCTGATCTGTTATTAAACCCTGAAGGGCTATATAACCTGATTGTTCAGGAAAAAGTTGACTGCGCTGAGTTTGTGCCTGCTGTATTCAGGAATTTGATTAAGTACTTGGAAAAAACTCAGCAATCGCTAGACTTCATGAAAGTTTTAGCTATTGGTTCTGATAGTTGGTATGTCAGGGAATACAAACACTTTCTGCAATTTTGTGGTTCCCAAACTCGTTTGATTAACTCCTACGGACTTACTGAAGCTACAATTGACAGTTCCTATTTTGAAGATTCTGTTGATGATTTATCCCTGGAAGAAATGGTTCCAATTGGTCGTCCATTTCCCAATACAAATATTTATCTACTGGATCGGAATCAGCAGCCTGTACCAATTGGTGTTCCTGGTGAGATATACATTGGTGGAGCAGGTATTGCCAGAGGTTACTTAAACCAACCAAAATTGACAACAGCTAGATTTATCACTAATTTCTTCAACCAGAAGTCGAGTTTATGCCTCTATAGAACTGGTGATTTGGCACGCTATCGCACAGATGGCAATATCGAGATGATGGGGCGCATAGACAACCAGGTCAAAATTCGTGGTTTCCGTATTGAATTAGGCGAAATAGAAACAGTACTGTGTGAACAGGAAGGAATACATCAGAGTGTAGTAATTGTTCAGCAAGATTTGTCTGGTGATAAGCGCTTAGTTGCCTACGTAGTTCCTACAGCAAACACCACGGTTTCTGGTCTAGATTTGAGAAATTTCCTTAAAGGTAAATTACCGGACTATATGATTCCGGCTGCCTTCATAATTTTGGAAACTCTACCTCTGTCACCATCAGGTAAGATAAATCGTCGCGCTTTACCTGCACCTGATTGGAGCAGTAACGATTTCAAAGAAACTTATGTAGCTCCTCGCACAGCAATTGAGGAAGTACTAGTAGAAATTTGGCAACAGGCACTTGGTATTAATCGCATCGGCATCCAAGATGATTTCTTTAACTTGGGAGGTCACTCCCTGCTAGCAATACAGATCATTTCTAATGTGCGCGAATCATTTGAAGTACAAATTCCTTTGCAAAAATTATTTCAAGCATCCACTGTAGCTAACTTTGCCAGTGTAATTGCAGAACATCAAGGCAAACAGCAAGAATTTAGTAACTATCCAGATGCAGTCCCCATTCCAGAGGAATGGTATGAGCCGTTTCCACTTACAGATATTCAGGAGGCTTATTGGGTTGGTCGTAACGAATTGTTTGACATGGGTAATGTTTCAACTCATAGTTACGACGAACTGGAATTTCAAAATTTAGATGTGGAAAAATTGCACCTAGCTTGGCAGCGATTGATTGAACGTCATGGAATGCTAAGGGCAATTGTGCTACCAGATGGCCAACAAAAAATTTTGCGAGATGTTCCCGACTATAAAATTGAGGTTTTGGATCTAAGTGCCAAAGCTCCTGACGAAGTAGAATTGCAAATTAAAGCTATTCGCCAGCGGATGTCACATCAAATATTCAAAACTCATGAATGGCCACTATTTGAGCTTCGCGCGACTCTTTTAGATCAGCAAGTTGCCCGACTGCATTTAAGTACAGACGCACTCACCTTTGATGCATGGAGTTTTATAGTCATTCTCAAAGAGTTATCTCAACTTCTTGATGATCCTAATGCTTTCTTACCTTCTATAAATCTATCCTTCCGAGATTATGTTCTAGCAGAACAATCTATTAAATTTACAGAAGACCATCAACGTTCTCTAGCTTATTGGCGAACTCAAATAGCGACTTTACCACCGGCACCAGAATTACCTCAGGCAAAAAATCCCAGTTCCTTGAACGAACCCCACTTTAGCCGACTGCATTCAACTTTAGAAAAAGAAACCTGGACTAAACTTAGAACCAAAGCAACAAGATCTGGATTAACACCGACAGGATTATTACTTACCGCTTTTTCTGAGGTGCTTGCTCTTTGGAGCAAGAATCCCCAATTTACATTGAATCTCACCTTCTTTAATCGTCTCCCATTGCATCCAGAGGTGAACGATATTGTCGGTGAGTTTACTTCCTTGACGCTATTAGCTTTAGATTATTCAGTGCGGGATTCATTTCTAGCTAGGGCACGGCGTACTCAGCAAAAACTGTGGAATGACCTAGAGCATCGGCATGTTAGTGGCATTCAAGTATTACGGGAACTGAATCGTCTTCAGGGAGGGGTGACAAGGGCAAAGATGCCAATTGTATTCACCAGCGCTCTAACACTTCCAATTCCCGATATAGAATCTTCTCCCATTGCCCTACGTCCGGTATACGGTATTACCCAAACGTCTCAAGTATGGTTAGATCACCAGGTTTGGGAAGAATCGGGAACATTAATTTTTAACTGGGATGTGGTAGAGGAAATATTCCCAGAAGGATTACTACAGGATATGTTCACCGCTTACTGTGAATTGTTACATCGACTTGCCAATGAAGATGCTATTTGGCAAGAACCAACACCACATCTACTACCACCTGCTCAGTTTGAGCAACAATTACAGGTTAACGCTACTGAAGAAAAAATGTGTGCAAATTTACTGCATACTTTGTTTACTTCTCAGGCATCTCAGCAACCGAACGAAATAGCAATAGTTACAAGCAAAACCAGACTGACTTACGAAGAAGTTTACCGTCAGGCAAATAGAATTGGTCGTCGTTTACGACAGTTAGGAGCGCGTCCAAACACACTAGTTGCTGTAGTCATGCAGAAAGGTTGGGAACAAGTAGTGGCAGTGTTAGGTATTTTGCAATCAGGTGCTGCCTATTTGCCAATAGATCCTGAACAACCTCAAGAACGTATTTGGTATCTTATAGAACAGGGACAAGTACAACTAGTTCTCACACAGTCTTGGCTTGATAATTTCCTAGAATGGCCTCAAAACGTTCAGAGATTGTGCGTGGACAACAATGACTTTATAAATATTAGTGACCAACCACTAAACACAGTACAAGGAGCAAACGACTTAGCTTATGTTATTTTCACATCAGGCTCTACTGGGTTACCGAAAGGTGTGATGATTGACCATCGTGGTGCAGTTAACACTATTCTAGATATTAACAAGCGTTTTCAAGTAACCAATAAAGACAGTATATTTGCACTATCTGCGTTGAATTTTGACCTGTCAGTCTATGATATTTTTGGCATACTGGCAGCGGGTGGAACAGTTGTCATCCCTGATGCTTCTAGTAGACGAGATCCCAGTCATTGGTTCCCACTTATGACACAGGAGAAAGTAAGTTTATGGAACTCAGTTCCAGCTTTAATGGGAATGTTGACAGAATACACTCGATCTCAAGGCAAATATCTACCTGAATCTCTGCGTCTGGTGATGATGAGTGGTGATTGGATTCCTCTTTCTTTACCAAATGAAATCAAAGCACTATCAACCAATGTGAAGGTAATTAGTTTGGGAGGTGCAACTGAAGCGTCAATTTGGTCAATCCTCTATCCTATTGAAATAGTTGATACGAATTGGGCAAGCATTCCCTACGGAAAACCTATGGCTAATCAGAAATTTTACGTATTGAATGATATCTTAGAACCATGTCCTGTATGGGTATCAGGACAGCTTTATATTGGTGGCGTTGGATTGGCTATGGGCTACTGGCGAGATGAGGAGAAAACCCACGCAAGCTTCATTGTCCACCCCAAAACTGGATTACGATTATATCGAACAGGTGACTTGGGTCGCTATCTACCAGATGGAAATATTGAGTTTTTAGGCCGACAAGACTTTCAAGTAAAAATCCAAGGCTATCGAATCGAGTTAGGAGAAATTGAGAAAGCACTAGTACAACATTCAAAAATACAAGATGGGATTGTTACCACGGTGGGAGAGACCAAGGGCAATAAAAAGCTAGTCGCCTATATTCTTCTTCAGGATGAAGATGCGTTCGACGAGCGGGAATTACGTAATTTTCTCCGGCAGAAACTTCCAGAGTATATGATACCTTCACTATTTACGGTTCTGGCAGAATTTCCACTCACATCCAACGGAAAAGTGGATCGTAAAGCTCTAGCTAGTTCGACTTCTATCAATTTCCAGATAGAAAAACATTTTGTCCCTCCTCAGACTTCTATTGAAAAAAAACTGGCTACAATTTGGTCAGAAATGCTCCAGGTAGACTCAGTATGTATTGAAGATAATTTCTTTGAGTTGGGAGGTAACTCTATGCTTGCGATCAGGTTGGTTTCACATATACGTGAGGTATTTCAATTTGAGTTACCATTAAACAAACTTTTTGAAACACCAAACATCGCTAATTTATCACGTTACATCGAAGGCTTTTAATACAGATGATATACTGGATGTGGTAACTGTTCACACTCCCCCTATCTTCAACGATAAATCAAGGGTTTTGAGAATTTTAGGGGGAGGGAGTGAGTAAGGAATCAATACTTCTCGGTTAAGGAAATAAAGTAGGCTGAAACCCTTGAAATCTCGTTGTCTATGATGCCCAAAAAGAGCTTAACCGAGCAGTATTGAATAAGGAATTTGGGTAATGTCATATAACTGTAGATTAAATAGTACAAATGCCAAGATGAAATTTCAATACTTGTTAAAGTCTATACCTCCTATTGTTAAACTCAGCATACTGATTTTGATTGGTATTACTGTCAGTTCTATTCCAATTGTAATGTTTTGGCAAACCAAGCCAAAACAAGAAGTTAGTGCGGCCAAAATCTCAGTCCAAAATTTCCCAAAGCCTAACCCCGTTAGTACTTTGGGACGTATAGAACCTAAAAAAAGAATCATTCGGCTATTCGCTCCTACTGCAAATCAATTTCCACGGGTGGAAAAATTGATGATTACGGAGGGAGATATCGTAGAACTTGGACAGGTTGTTGCAGTCCTAGATAACTATAAAGTTCGTCAAGCAGAATTAAATCAAGCTGAAAACCAGGTGAAAGTTACGACTGCTCGTCTCGCACAAATCAAAGCTGGAGCAAAAACGGGAGAAATTCAGTCGAGGCAGGCAGATATTGAACGGTTGCAAGCACAATCTCAAGGAGACAAGGCAGCTCAAACTGAAACAGTTGAGCGAATTACAGCGCAATTACAAGGAGACAAAGAGGCTCAAGAAGCCACAATTAGGAGACTCAAAGCGGATTTTGAAAACGCTGAATCTGAGTATAAACGCAATGAGCAGCTATTTAAGGAGGGTGCTATTTCCCATTCTTTGTTTGACAGCAAGAGCTTGAGCTTGGAAACCACAAAACAGCAGCTAAGAGAAGCCCAAGCTGTATTGAATAGAATTAATACTACTGGCAATAAACAGCTAAGAGAAGCCCAAGCTGTATTGAATAGAATTAATACTACTGGTAATAAGCAACTTAGGGGAGCAAAAGCAACGCTCAATAGTGTTGCTGAAGTCCGTCCAGTAGATGTACAAGTGGCACAAATGGAAGTAGATGCAGCCATTAGTGCTGTCAAACTAGCAAAATCTCAATTAGAGTTAGCTTATGTACACACCCCCGTTGCTGGACAGATTTTAAAAGTTAATACACAACCAGGCGAACTTGTTAGTGACACAGGCATTGCTGATATTGGTAACACTAATGAAATGTATGTAGTAGCTGAAGTTTACGAAACTGATATTAGACGGGTAAAGGTTGGACAAAGTGCAGAAATTACTAGTCCAGCTATAGACGGTAAGTTATTTGGTAAGGTTGAAGAGATTGGCTGGCAAATTGGCAAACGTAAATTTCTGGGCACAGATCCAGGGTTGGATGTAGATGCCAAGGTGATTGAAGTAAAAATTCGTTTAGAACCAGAGAATAGCAAGAAAGTTGTCAAGTTATCCAACTTAGAAGTTAACGCTTTAATTCATCCAAATTAGTTATTATTTTTTTGTTTGATTCATCCTGCATAAAAAGGATATAGTAGAGAAAACTTACTTTTAAGTACAAAAAAATCAACAACAATCTCTGATATCCATCACTAGATAATTATGAAAATGAAGGGAAAAAATTTTTCTATA
Organism: Gloeotrichia echinulata CP02; assembly: GCA_038087035.1. Taxonomy (NCBI): domain Bacteria; kingdom Bacillati; phylum Cyanobacteriota; class Cyanophyceae; order Nostocales; family Gloeotrichiaceae; genus Gloeotrichia; species Gloeotrichia echinulata. The sequence goes on from CP051187.1 coordinate 3,285,715, forward strand.
GCCTTATCACAATTAAAATATGAAAAAGTCAGGTTTCTTGTAGCACTTTCTGGCATTATATTTGCAGTGATCATGATGTTTATGCAGATGGGCTTTAGTGATGCCTTATTTGACAGTTCTGTACTTTTACACAAAAGTATGAAAGCAGATATTTTTCTTCTGCATAGTAAATCTAGTGCTTTGGTTGCTCTTAAGAGTTTTTCTAAATACTATCTATATCAACTTTTAGAATTCCCAGAAGTTAAATCAGTCAGCCCCATACACTTGGGATATGCCAACTGGAAAAATCCCTGGAACAATGACAATCGTGCTATCTTTATAATTGGTATCGACCCTAGTAATAATGTACTGGATTTACCAGGTATTCAAGAAAATTTGACTACTATTACTTATCCAGATGGCGTTCTATTCGATACCTCTTCAAGACCAGAATTTGGACCAGTTGTAACTAGTTTTAATGCTGGGGAAAAAATTATTTCCGAACTGCAAGGTGCTCTTCTGAAAGTTGAAAAAGTTGTGAAGGTTGTGGGTTTATTTAGGCTAGGAGCATCGTTTGCTGCCAATGGTCATTTATTAACTAGTAACAGTAATTTTGTCAACATTTTAACTAATAAGGGTTCAAAATCAATTGAAATTGGAACTATTCAGCTAAATCTTAATGCAAATCTCAAACAATCAATAAGCAACATCAGAGCAAGACTACCAAGAGATGTTTTAGCTTTAACCAAAGACGAGTTCATAAATTTTGAAAAAAATTATTGGAAACGTAATACTGCTGTAGGTTTTATATTTTCGCTCAGTACTATGATGGCATTTATTGTTGGTGCAGTAATTGTTTATCAAGTTCTTTACACAGATGTATCAGAACATTTACCTGGATATGCAATTCTAAAAGCAATGGGTTATACGGATATAAGCTTGCTATGGATTATTATTCAGGAGTCTTTGATTTTATCAATTCTGGGTTATATTCCAGGTTTTTTAATTGCAATGATTAGTTATCAACAAACCCAATCTGCTACATTGTTACCAATCGGTATGACTGTTGATCGAGGTCTCACATTATTAATGGTGACTATATTAATGTGTCTGATTTCAGGTCTTATTGCTGTACGTAAATTGAGAGATGCCGATCCTGCCGATATTTTCTAATCCCATTTATTAAAGATTAAATAAATATGCTTTTGCAAGAACCAGTAGTATCGATCAAAAACCTTCAACATTATCTAGGAAAAGGTGCACTAAGAAAACGAGTATTATCGGATATAAATTTCGAGATACAGCGGGGAGAATTTATAATTCTAACTGGTCCTTCAGGTTCAGGAAAGACAACATTACTAACGCTAATTGGTGCTTTACGTACTATTCAAAGTGGTAGCATTAAGGTTTTTGAACATGAATTATATCAAACTAGCAACTATCAGTTAGTTCAAGTGCGACGAAAAATAGGCTACATTTTTCAGAGTAACAACCTCTTACCATTTTTAACTGCTGTTCAAAATGTATTAACATCTATTTTTCTGCACAAAGAAATTTCTAAGGCTGAAGCTTATGATAGGGCGGTTGATATGTTAGAATCTGTTGGTCTAGGCAAGTATTTAAACTCTTACCCTCGTAATCTATCAGGAGGACAACAACAGCGGGTTGCAATTGCCAGAGCTTTAGCCCCTAGTCCTAAATTGATTTTGGCAGATGAACCAACTGCTGCATTAGATAAAAAAACTGGTCGTGATGTAATTGAGTTAATGCTGACTTTAACTAAACAAATAAATTGTACAATTTTGCTAATAACTCACGATAGTCGAATTCTAGATGTGGCTGAACGAATTATTTATATGGAAGATGGTAATTTAATTAATACGAATGTTAGTTTTAATGATAATATTAATGCTTTAAATGAATAAAAAATATTTTAACAAGTGTATGCAAGTGATCTAATTTTTTAAGTATTATGGCAAATTCACAAGAAACGAATAGATGGATTGGACATCGGAAAATTAACTTACAAGCGCGTATGCGTCTTTTCTGTTTTCCTTACGCAGGTGGTAGCGCCCTAAGCTTTAGTACTTGGGCAGATAAATTACCACACTTTATTGAGGTTTTTCCTATTGAGATGCCAGGACGAGGAGTTCGTTTGAATGAGCCTCCTTTTAATCAAATCTCACCACTTGTTGCGGAAATTTCTTATGCTATACATTCTTACTTAGATATCCCTTTTGCTTTCTTTGGTCATAGTCTAGGTGCCTTAATCAGCTTTGAACTAGCTCGTTTCGTTCGTAAGACCTATGCCCTAAATCCAGTTCACCTTTTTGTCTCCGGTCGTGGCGCACCTCAAATAATAGAACACTATAAAATACATCATTTGTCTGATGCTGAATTTTTAGAAGCACTGCATAGATTCAATGGGACTCCGAAAAAAGTATTAGAATCTGCTGAATTGATGCAGTTGCTGCTCCCCACCCTACGAGCAGATTTGATGATCAATGAATCCTACACTTACACCGTAGAACCTCCGCTAGATTGTCCAATTACTGCTTTCGGAGGTTTACAAGATCCATTGGTTAATCGTGATGATATGGAAGCTTGGAGAGAACATACACTGAGTTCCTTTTCATTGCATCTGCTTCCTGGTGATCACTTTTTTATTAATACTGCACAGTACTTTCTTCTGCAACTTATTAGCAAAACTGGCATTGCATAAATGCGGGATGAATTACAGGGTAAGCGGATATAATTTGGTTCTTCAGTACCTGTTATGCGAAACTATTAGTTAAACATCAAAACTTCCCATAAAAATAAACGTTAAAAACCAAAAACTATGCCAAACGCATAAAATGTTAGTTTTAAATTCTATTATCTTTGCCTGGCAATGGTTTCACGGCTTTTATGAACGAGATTTAGCATAATATGTAATGAAGAGCCTATAATTTTGTACTTTAAAATACAGAGAATAATTCTATAGAACCAGTTTCAATACTGCTCGGTTAAGCTTTTTTTGGGCATCATAGACAACGAGATTTCAAGGTTTTTAGCCTACTTGATTTCCTTAATCTAGCAGTACTGGAACCAGGTTGACATTTTTTACTGTCTTGAGGTAAAGTAAATTTACCAGGTTAAGTCCATCTAATTTCGTACTTTAAAATTACAGATAAAAAATTGTGAGATATGGTATAATAAATGTCCAAATTCTGTCTATATTTGGTTGAATTGAGGAAAAAAATTAAATAAATTGAGGTTAAAACCTTTAGTATCACCTCATAACCATGCAAAAGCCTTAATGTCAAGTCCTTTTAGCCTATTTTGTCGCCCCGTCTGGGTATTTATATGACCTACCATTCAGAAGAAGTGCAACAGATTTTGCAGATAGCATTGACTCAAAAAAAGGAGAAAGAATTTTCACGAGAACAGCTTATAGAGATAGCATCAGAATTGGGTATCTCAACAGAAGAACTCCAATCGGCTGAACAAGAATGGTCCATACAGCTAACAAAAGGGCAAAGGCAACATATGCTGAATACCCACGAACGTAAAAAATTTAAATCTCACCTGACTAATTTTATTGCAGTTAATGTTTTTTTAGTCTTGTTAAACTTGGTAATAAGTCCTTCATATTTTTGGGCAATCTTTCCACTACTAGGTTGGGGCTTGAGTTTGTTTTTTCATGGTTGGAAGGTTTATCGAAAAGGTTCTTCATAAGACAAGTCCGGAATAAGAACTAGGTGTCAAAAAAATGGTTCTTTCTATCGCTCAGGAGAGGGTGAACTATATCAGAAACCTAAGAATTTGAGGGAGCGACAAGAATCGTCAAAGTATTACTCACAGAGGGATTCAAGTAACAGACCCTCTAAAAAAAAACGGTTCTTATTGACAATACTATGTGGTTATTAGATGGCTACTTATAGGGCAGGGATGTTTCATTCCCTAAAACTGGTAAAATAGCAAGTGTTGAGGGGATAAAAAATTATGGGTGCGAATCTGATTGAGCAATTGCGGCTAGTGGAAGATTTTAGAACTTCAGATGGTCGAAGGCATCCACTGTTGAAAGAGTTGGAACTCGTGCAGGCAAAGCATATCATGAGGTTGTCTGTTACATCAACACCCTAGTTGGCACAGCGAAAGAATTTGCCTGTGGTATTCACGGTCATTGGGGTATTGAAAATTGCCTTCATTGGGTAAAAGATGTAGTTTTGAATGAAGATAATTCGGCTACACGTATGGGTAATGCTCCCGCAAATCTCTCGATTATGCGAGCGAGCGCACTCAATCTTCTTCGCCGAAACGGTTATACTTCCATAACAATAGCCCAAAGATTTCTCTCTCATGATATTGACAAACTTCTTGCTCTTGTGGAATGAAACAGCCCTGGGGGCTAGGGGGGATCGAATTCTATGCAGCTTCATAAAAAATTGGTATTAATGCCAAGAAATCATCAATCAGCTAATCATAAGTAATCATTATCAATACTGTATCTGCTATAGGACTTACGCATCGTACATCAGTACTATACGCAACTTGGGCATTTTAACCATGTTTAGCACCATGCGATGGCGAAGCCCGCCGCAGGTATCGCAAATCAGGGAATAAATCAGGGTGAAGCGAAGCGCCTGAAACAACCAAATACCGTAATACACATTATGGTTAATTTGTATAGTGCGTAAGTCCTATGCTAGTTAAAAGTTCGAGATGAAAAGTATCGTAGACTACAAAATATTTAGCGATGCCTTCGGCGGGCGCAGCCATCGCTCTTTGGGGAAAAACTTTTTGCTTTACTGGTAATAACTAATAAGCTGTTCCACTTTTAAAAAGCATAATTTGTCGCCTGAAACCTTTAACAGGGTTAACCCGTTACGGAAAATTGGATGTGGAACAGCTTAACAGCGGAAATTGCGGCTATATTGTTCGGTTATACGACTGTCGCCAGTAAACAAATGACTATAACCTCATAATTAATAGTGAAATGCATCACCTAGAAGCTGTTATCTGCTATTCAACCAAGGGGTGAAAACCTGTGTACGAATGGATCTTGCCAAGTCTGAGCGAAGTTTTAGCCGAACATCAATCAACCGTGACTGAATGTTCATGTGCTAAAGCGGAACGACAGTGGCGTGTTAGTTTAGCAGCAACAGAACATTTGCTCATCAACTGTTTAGCAACTGCTGCTGATGATGCAAGCCTTGGTTTAGTTTTAGCTGCACCGGCGCCCCTGTTTAGTCAGCCAAAACTGACTCAAAGCTTACAGAGCGTGACTTTTACAGCAAGGCCATTTAATCCCTTGGCGCTGATGCCATTTCAGATGCCTGTTATGATCGCCAAGGTAGAGGAAATTTCGCCCCATGAGTCAGTACTGCCCTTACTACCGGCAGACCCCCTAGCAACAGAACAGTTTTGCTTGGTATTCACAGATAAATTTAGTTTAGTCCTAGTGTTGGCAGAACACAAGAGCGGTCAAAAAAGTTTTTCCTTTTCCTTCGAGCCGGAAGTAGTCCAGAAGGTATGGCAAGCTTTAGGGGCAAGGGTGATCCTGACCAATCCAGAGTTTTTCGCCAAACTGAATGAATTAGTAAACAACTATTCGTCAGTAGATCCAGATTACCGCATTGTGGTTAAATTTAGCCAGCTGTTGCTGCAAGAATTAACCGAAAAAGAAGCAGACAAAGAAAATTTCCCCCCCTCCCCCCGTCCCCCCATATCCCCGTCTTCCACTTCCCGTCCCGATGTGGAACTGCTACAAGCTTTTGCTCACGAAGTCCGCACACCGCTGACTACCATTCGCACCATGACTCGCCTATTGCTGAAGCGGCGGGATTTACCGGCGAATGTCATTAATCGCTTAGAAATTATTGATCACGAGTGTACTGAGCAAATTGATCGCATGGAATTGCTGTTTAAGGCGGCTGAATTAGAAACCTCGGCCTCGGTAAAATCTTCACATACTTACCTGACGCCAATGTCTCTAGATCAAGTGTTACAGCAAAGTATTCCCCGTTGGCAACAAGCAGCGCAACGCCGGAATTTGACATTGGATGTAGTTTTACCGCAGCAACTGCCAACAGTAGTCAGCAATCCCAGTATGCTGGATCGGGTACTCACTGGTTTAATGGAGAATTTCACCCGCAGCTTACCCCCAGGTAGCCATATTCAAGTACATGTGATTCCTGCTGGCGATCAACTGAAGCTACAATTATCGCCCCAAAGTCAGTGCCAAGATGCAACCAAACCCAACGCGCCACCAATTCGCAAAGCTCTTGGTCAATTGCTGATGTTCCAACCAGAAACAGGTACGATTAGTTTGAATATTGCCGCAACCAAGCATCTATTTCAGGCGATTGGTGGCAAACTGATTGTGCGTCAGCGTCCCAATTATGGGGAAGTGTTGACTATTTTCTTACCTTTGGAAGTCAGCGATAAGCACAAATTGGGACTTGGGAGTTAGGAGTAGTCCCGCGATTTCAAACTATTTGTTTAGCCGGATAAATTTTTAGATACCCCTAAATCCACACGATATGATACCAGCTTCCGGGGCACGGCAATGTTCCCTACTCGCTCCTACATGTGTCAGAGTTTTAGTGGTATTGTATAAGACTTTGAAATCGCGGGACTAGCCCTTTCAAGGTGGAATGAATCCCTCTGTAACCTCTTGTCTCTGTGTCCTCTGCGCGTATGTAGTTACAACAATTACCTTTAAACCGCAGAGGCACAGAGAACCGAGAGAAAAAAGATCGGCACAAGGGAAGGGTTAGGTCTGGGTGTAAATTTGCGAGCTAAAAATATTTTTTCCAAATGTCTAATGATTTTTTTCATAAAAAGGTCATCAGTATACTGATAAGTAAATAGAGATTGGTTTTTATAATCCGACAATCAAATAGATGTTGGGAAGATTTCAGTTTCTTGGTCAAAATTTCAGTAAAAGATCTAGTTGAGTGTGTATCCAAATAAACGAGATGCACTCTAGTTATTTATCTTGGAGGAGTTTCAAAATGGAGATTGTCACTTTTTTCAATAAAGTGAATAATTTGGACTGGAAATCCCTGGCTCACAAGCTGACGTTGTGTGAACATGGACACGGATGGACGGACAAAAAAACAGAAGTGGCGATCGCACGTTACAAAATGTTCTTATGTCTCCAATATCTTTTTCCCAACATAGAACTGGTTCCTACCCAAGAAATTGACGAAGTTTGGCACACCCACATTCTCCTCAATACCTATCAGTACATTCAAGATTGTCAGCATCTATATGGCTATATTTTGCATCACCGCTCGACCGTTGGCGTTACAGATAAAACTCAATCCCAAAATCAAGACACAGCTTTTGCTTTCACTCTAACTTTGTTTAGGGAAATATTTGGAGTTGGTGTTTTGCGAGATGCTGAATATGAGGCTGCACCCTGTATGATTTTACCTGTTTGTGTGAATCCGTCACTAGAACAGAGTGCCTGTCTTACTCTTCCAAAACAGTTGACTGTTAACTGTTAACTGAAAAGAGAGCGCATTTCTTGAGCTTCTGCGGTCATCATCAGACTATGAAAACCCTCAGATGCTTCTTTAGCCCAGCGTTGAGCTTGAGCCAAATTACCCGATAATTTTTCGAGTTTAGCAAATGTTGCTTGATGGAAAGCAATGGAACGCTTATCTTTATGTCTTTGGGCCATAGGAAAGCTCAATGTTAATATTCGTCTAGTTTCGTCTAAGTCTCCTAGTTGCAGAGCAATGTCTGCTAACCAGTTTTGGATAGCTGCTGTAGCTCGAAGCCATCCTACAGCTTGAGCTTGTGCTAATGCTTGCTCAAAAATGGTCTGAGCCTGTTCATAATTTTCTTGTTTCAAAGATATTTGTCCTTGATAATAGAGAATGTGAACTTGTTGTTCCTGACGTTCTAACTGTGACAAAGAAGATTGTTCTAACAGGGTTTCTTCCTCTGCTAACCAATGTTGAGCCGGCGCTAATTGTTGCTGATGAATATGCAGAATTACAAAATTAGTCGCTAGCTCTAAGTGAAATTTTAGCGTTTGGTGGTCGCGTAAATCCCAAGCTTCTTGCAACAGCGCCGCTGCTTGTTGTAGTTGACTTGGTTGACGCATATTCACCAGTGTACTAGCGCGATCGCTCATGACCTCGACAGCAAAAGACCAATCACCTGCTTGTTTGGCGGTGACAATTAACCAATCTGTCCAGTCTAAGCGCTCATCCCAATATCCGCGCACATGAGTATAGCCTTTGATGTGTCGCCAAATTGCTCGCACATCCAAGTACCGACCTTGACTAATACACCATTCTAGTACAGTTCTGAGGTTTTCCCATTCTGCTTCCAAATATCCATAGCTCAAATGCCATTCCTTCCAATTAGTGCCTCCGTATGACTCTGAAAACTGGAGATACCAATTCACCCATCGCTGGCGTAAAGCTTGAGCAAACTCACCATGAGCCGCTAACTCTGCTAAAACATACTCGCGGGTTAGCTCCAGTAAACCATAGCGCCCTTGGTGCTGATAAACCAGAGAAAGTTGCTGTAATTTAGCCAATCCCTGGGATGTGGTAATCGGGTCAGCTTGGTCAAAAGCTACATTAGCAGCTGTCTCTCTGGTAACAGGTTGCACAAACAAAGCCAAGGTCATCAGCAGATAGTGAGGAGGTGTACCTCTCAAAGGACTGACACAACCTGCAAAGCAAAAACGAGCAACATCGCCATCGGGTTGTTTGATTTGTGCTAACACATCTTCTAGCAAATAACCTGCTGCCATTTGACCAATAGCATAAATAATAGCAGCAGGGACACCGCTCACTCCGTCAAGAAGTTGCTGGGATTGCTCGGTAATTAGACTTAAACCTTTCTCTTTGGCTTGGTGTTGAATTAACCGCAAACCATGCTCTCTAGGAAGAAAACTTAGACGAAGGGGTACAAACAGAGATTGTTCGCGAGTAGTAATTACGACTTTTACCGTCGGTGGTAAATCGTAGAGAAAGGAGAGAACTTCCTGCTGATCTTCAATGGTTTCTAGATTGTCAACAATCAGTAAAGTTCTGGTTTGAGATAGTTTCTGGCGAATTAGCTCGAATTGTTCTGCAAAGGGTAAATGGGTAATTTGAGAAAAATCCAGGGTGTAAATAATTTCTCTACAGATATCCCGCAAAGTCCGCTGTAAAGTCAATCGCGGTAACAGACCAATGGAGGTGAGATGATTTTGTTTGGCAGAAGTAAAAATGATGGCGTCAAAGATGGGAATATTAGAAAGCATCAAATTTGGATGTTTACTGGCTTCCAAACAACGGTAAGCCACTTCCACCACTAGAGTAGTTTTACCTACACCACCAATACCATCCACACTAATTAAATGGGCAGAATGATGATAATCGAGAAGTTCCATCAGCCGTGCAATTTCTTGGTTGCGACCAAAAAAAGCTGTATATTCTCGTGCAGGTAAGTTTTGAGCAACTGAGCGTTGCTGCCACGGTGTGACAGAATTAACCTCAGTTTCTGGGAGTTCAAAATTAGTAGGCTCGGTATTTCCGGCTAACTGGGCGAGATTTTCCTCTAATTGCTGCAATTTTTCTAACTGGTTGATCAGGAAAATTCTCAGGCGATTTTCCTTTCCTCGGCTATTACCACTAACATTGAACTTCCTATAAACCTGACCCATGCGCTTCAAGCACGCATCTGGAGAGGTATCCAGATGTTCGGCTATCTGTTCATAGTTGTCACCATCAGCGAAGCGCATCAAAAACACTTGCTCTTGCTCTTGTGACAGATCATGCTCGTGAGCCATTTGGCTCAGAAAATTTCTGGGGAACATTAATTACTCAATGATTTTTGTGATTTACCTTCTAGTGTAGTCGCATTTGGGGGAAAATATCAGAGGTTAAATAAGGATTAAAGAGGAGAATGTACTGCGAAATACTTGCTAACCGAGAATAAACCAGGTACTATGTTGAGTATACGGAGGAGAAATCAGGATGAAGCGTGTAATAGGTGGGGATCATCTCAATACTGCTCGGATAAGCAGGGGAGGCAGGGGAGGTAGGGGAAGCAGGGGAGGCAAAACTCAACGCCAGCCTCCATTTCTCCCCCTGCTCCAAGAGCTTGCCTCAACCAAGAAATTCCTTAACCGAGCAGTATTGGGGATCATCTCAGGAAAACCAAAAAATAATTCCGACTTTGTTGTGGCGTCGGCGTCTCGCCAGCCCTGATTGGTGGACTAGAAGTCCCTAATTGCAAGTCCCCTAGTACTCTGTCAAGATAAAAATGATGGACTGTAGTGCGGGCATCTTGCCCGCGTGAGCGAGACGCTCACACTACCAAAAATCCCTCAAAACAAAATTGACAGACTACTAGATCCTGGTGAATCACATCAGGTTGTGGATTCCAAACCCATAGAAATAACCAAAATTAATCATTTAGAACTGAGGTGACTATGCGACAGTTACTCAAGTCTGGGGTGACAATTTTTGCCGATGGAGCCGCTAACTATCTAAAAACTATGCCAAAAGGTAAAGTGGCTATGAGCTTATGTATTCCCCTGCTGTTAGTAGAGGGAGTCTTAGCACCATCAGCCCATGCTTTGGACAGCGAAAAGTTATACCAGCTATGTTCTCGCTTTCCCCTCAATTCCCAATGTAAGGATTACCAAGTCCCTATAGCTCTGGATAATCGCGCAGGAAAAACAGGTGACTGTATCTTTAAGAATAATGAGGTAGAAAGCCGAGGAAATTGCAAGATTGTTGTGAATGATGCAGGTATTACCATCTACCAAGAAACAGGCACAACACTGAAAGTTATCGATGATAAAAAGTCTACTCGTACCGTACAGATTACCCCAGCCAGCGTGACTGCAATTCAGTATCGTGAAGACACCAGAGATAACACTGAGGGAAGGATTGTCAACACAATTCTCTTCGGAATTGGCGGGTTGTTTACTCCAGATCAAAAGGTGTCAGAAATTGAGATTAATTACACATCAACTACTCCCCAAGACACCAGTCAGGGACAAAGTGTGAACTCTTTAAAGGTAATTGTGGGGCGACAGACTGGCAGAGAATTGCGATCGCAGTTAGAAAAATTTCCTGTTCATCAAGCAGAAAATTCACAAGTCAAACCCTGAACCAACAAAGTAGGCTTTCCTACAAATTGGCTCGGTTGTCATGCATTTTACAAAATAATTTAGAGGAATTCAAATGAATACGATCAACAACGTTTTGTGGGCACAAAAATTTGGCGGTACACAGAATGACGCACCTACAGGTATTGTCGTCGATAGTTCAGGCAACACCTATGTCACAGGCTATTTCTACAATACCGCTACCTTTGGCAGCACTACCCTAACCAGTGATGTAAATCTTTACAGTAATCCTTTCGTCACCAAGCTCGACAGCAGTGGCAAATTCCTGTGGGCGCAAAAATTTAGCAACAGCAGCGGACTCGGCGGACCCTTCGACCCAAGTACTGACATTACCATTGATGCTTCCGGGAACACCTATATCACAGGAAATTTCTCCGGCACCGCCACCTTTGGCAACATCACCCTAACTAGTGGGGTCAATCAGTTTTTCTTCAACACTGCTGATGCCTTCATTACCAAGCTTGACAGCAGTGGCAATTTTTTGTGGGCGCAGAAATTGGGTGGCACCTCGAATGACGCAGCTAAAGGCATTACCGTCGATGCTTCGGGTAACACTTACGTCACCGGAACTTTCTCCGACACCGCCACCTTTGGCAGCACCACCCTAACCAGTGCAGGCAATAGTGATGGCTTCATCACCAAACTTGACAATAGCGGTAACGTGCTGTGGGCGAAGAAATTTGGTGGCACCTCGTTGGACAATGGCTATGACATCGCCGCCGACGGAGCAGGTAACACCTACGTCACAGGAGGTTTCACCAGTACTGCCACCTTTGGCGACATCACCCTTACCAGTAATGGAAGTGCTTTCGGTAATCCCTTCATCACCAAGCTCGACAGCAGTGGTAAGTTTTTGTGGGCACAGAAATTCGTCACTAACTCGTATAGCCCAGGTGGTGCAATTACCGTCGATAGTTTAGGCAACACCTACATCACGGGAAGTTTCTTTGACACCGCTACCTTTGGCAACACCACCCTTAACAGTGGGGGTAATCAGGATGCTTTCATCACCAAGCTTGACAGCAGTGGCAAGTTTTTGTGGGCGCAGAAATTGGGTGGCGCTTCGGATGACTCTGGGAATGACATTACAGTCGATAGTTCGGGCAACATCTACGTCACGGGACGTTTTTCCAGCACCGTCACTTTTGGTAACACTACCCTGACTAGTGCGGGCAATACTGATGTGTTCGTCGCCAAGCTCGACAGCAACGGTAACGTCCTATCAGCAAAGAAATTAGGTGGCACCTCGTCTGACGCTGGCAATGGCATCGCTATCGACGGAACAGGTAACACTTACGTCACGGGAACTTTCAACAGTACAGCTACCTTTGGCAGCACCACCCTCACCAATTCAAGTTTAGGTTTAAATAGTGATGGCTTTATCGTCAAGCTTGGGCAACAGGACATCACTCTCGCCCTCACACCCAGCAGCGTTGTTGAAGATGGCAGCAACAATCTCATTTATACCTTCACCCGTGAAGGCAATACCACCAACCCCGTGACAGTCAACTTCAACGTTGGCGGTAATGCCACCTTCAACACCGACTACACCGCAGTCGGCGCCGACACCTTTACCGCCACTAATGGCACCGTCACCTTTGCCGCAGGTGCTACCACCGCCACTGTTACCATTGACCCAACTGCAGACACTACCTTTGAGCCTGACGAAACTGTCGGGTTAACACTGGCAGCAGGAGGAGGTTACAGCATTGTTACATCTGCGGCGGTGACGGGTAATATTACTAATGATGATACCCAAGTTACCCTCGCCCTCGCAGCCAACAGCGTTACTGAAGATGGCACCGATAACCTCATTTATACCTTCACCCGTGAAGGTCAGACCACTGACCCCCTAACAGTCAACTTTAACGTTGGCGGCACAGCCACTCTTGACAACGACTACACTCAAACCGGCGCCACCAACGGTACCGTTACCTTTGCAGCAGGTGCTACCACCGCCACTGTTACCATTGACCCCACTGCAGATACCACGGTGGAATCTGATGAAACTGTCGGGTTAACTTTGGCAGCGGGAACAGGTTATAACATCGGTACATCTGAGGTGGTGACGGGTAATATTTTTAATGACGACATCCCTCCGACCGTCTTCTGGGGGATCGCCGGCGATGCAGCGGGCAATGCCTATGTCACGGGAGCCTTCACTGGTCAGTTCAACTTTGGTAATACATCCTTCAGCAGTACAGATTTGACTTCTAGTGATGCTTTGATCTTCAAATTTGACAGCAACTTCCAGAGCTTGTGGGCGCAGAAATTGGGTGGGACGTTGACTGATGTTGGTGTTAGTATCGCTGCTGACGCGGCGGGTAACAACTACGTCACAGGATTTTTCTCAGGTACGGCTAGCTTTGGCAGCACCAGCCTTACCAGTGCGGGCGATTCTGATGCTTTCGTCACTAAACTTGATACCAATGGCAATGTTCTCTGGGCGCAGAATTTCGGTGGCACGTTGTCTGACCAGGGTTGGGGCGTGACTGTCGATAGTACAGGAAACATTTACGGCACGGGAACTTTCTCAGGTACGGCTAGCTTTGGCAGCACCAGCCTTACCAGTGCGGGTGATTCTGATGCCTTCATTACTAAACTTGATACCAATGGCAATGTTCTCTGGGCACAAAATTTCGGTGGCACGTCCGCTGACAAGAGTGTCGGTATCACCTCTGACGGTGCTGGCAATACCTACGCCACGGGAACTTTCTCAGGTACGGCTAGCTTTGGTAGCACTACCCTCACCAGCGCAGGTGATTCTGATGCCTTTATTACCAAGCTTGACAGCAGTGGCAATTTCCTGTGGGCGCAGAAATTGGGTGGCACGTTTGCTGACTCTGGCTTTGGCATCACCGTCGATGGAGCAGGCAACACTTATGTCTCAGGAGTATTTAGAGACATAGCCAGCTTTGGCAGCACCAGCCTTACCAGTGCGGGTAATTCTGATGCCTTCGTTGCCAAGCTTGACGCTAACGGCAACGTTGTGTGGGCAAAGAAGTTCGGAGGTTCTGGAATTGATGAGGGCACAGGAATCGTCGCTGACGGTTCGGGTAACATCAATTTTACAGGAGTCTTCAGTGGCACTGCTAGCTTTGACGGCATCACCCTCACCAGCGTCGGCGATGCTGATGCTTTCAATGTTACTCTCGACAGTAACGGTAATATCTTATCGGTGAGTAGTTCGGGCAATACTTCATTAGACCTGGGTGTTGGAATTGCCATTGATGGAGTGGGTAGCATTTACTCTACGGGCGTTGTCTCAGATACTGCCAGCTTTAGCAATACCAGCCTCACCAGTACAGGCTTTAGTAATCCCTCGATCAGCAAGTTTGAGGGACCGCAAATCACCCTCGCCCTCGCAGCCAGTAACGTCGCTGAAGATGGCACCGACAACCTCACCTACACCTTCACCCGCCAAGGTCAGACCACCAACGCGCTAACAGTCAACTTTAACGTTGCCGGCACAGCGACTGTTGACACCGACTACACTCAAACCGGCGCCACCAACAACACCGTCACCTTTGCAGCAGGTGCTACCACCGCCACTGTTACCATTGACCCCACTGCAGATACCACGGTGGAATCTGATGAAACTGTCGAGTTAACCTTAGCAGCAGGAACAGGGTATGCGATCGCTACATCTGAAGCGGTGACGGGTAATATTACTAATGATGACACTCAAGTTACCCTCGCCCTCGCAGCCAACAGCGTCACTGAAGATGGCACCGACAATCTCATTTATACCTTCACCCGCCAAGGTCAGACCACCAACGCGCTAACAGTCAACTTCAACGTTGGCGGCACAGCCACTGTTGACAACGACTACACTCAAACCGGCGCCACCAACAACACCGTCACCTTTGCAGCAGGTGCTACCACCGCCACTGTTACCATTGACCCCACTGCAGATACTACGGTCGAATCTGATGAAACTGTTGGGTTAACTTTGGCTGCGGGAACAGGGTATGCGATCGCTACATCTGAAGCGGTGACGGGTAATATTACTAATGATGACACTCAAATCACCCTCGCCCTCGCAGCCAACAGCGTTACTGAAGATGGCACCGACAACCTCACCTACACCTTCACCCGTGAAGGTCAGACCACTGACCCCCTAACAGTCAACTTTAATGTTGGCGGTGATGTCACCTTCAACGACGACTACACCGCAGTCGGCACTGATACCTTTACCGCCACCAATGGCACTGTCACCTTTGCAGCAGGTGCTACCACCGCCACTGTTACCATTGACCCGACTACAGACACTAAAGTGGAGCCTGATGAAATCCTGGGGTTAACACTGGCAGGGGGAACAGGTTATAACATCGGTACATCTGAGGTAGTGACGGGTAATATTACTAATGATGACAGCCAAGTTACTGTCTCCTCTGCACCCAATACTGGCAGCATTTTCAACCTTGAAGGTGCGGCACAGCCAGTAAATTTCCTGCTCAAGAGTGCCAGTAGTGGTGCAGTCAATGAAATCGGACTATTTCAAGTAGACGACGATAAGGGTACTATCGGCGGTGTTGCTCCCGATGACCCCAAATACGCGCAAACAGCCCTGGACAATTCCCGCAGTATCTTCTCTACCTTGCCAAATCGCCCTAATGGCTTTAATGACAACCTCAGCAGCAATCTCGACCTAGGGGCTGGTGTTAAGTTCCGTCTGCTGTTGGTACAAAATGGCACTATCGATGGTTTGCGGAACGGCACAGTACCGCTGTCACAAATGCTGCTCTCTTCTCCTACTTCCTCGGAAGTTGCTGATGGCAAATTTGACCTCAGCTTCCAAAATAGTCCGGGTACGGTGGTGCAAATTTCACTGGGCACGGAAGATCTTAAAGGCAGTGGTTTGCAAGACAAGCAGCAAGGGGAAGTGTTGGATTTAACTAAGTTGACAGGTACACAGACAGCAACCTTTACTGTCTACCGTGAAGCAGGTTATAACAATTTGGTCGGCTTCTACCGTGTGGCGGATATCAACGGTGGTATTGATACTAACAATGATGGTGTAGGAGATTTGTTACCCGGACAAGCTGGCTATGCAGAGGCGGCGGTGAAAAACCGCGTCGGCGGTATCAATTTGAGTGTGGGGAATCAGGGTACAGCCAGTTTTACGGGTACATTTGAGGGGGGGTCAATATTTGCACCATTCCTCATCGTCAATGCTACAGCGGACGCATTTTTGGACAATAACCCCAACAACAACCCGGCAATTTACTTCCCGTACCTTGGTGCGAATTCGGACAATGTAGACCATGTGCGGATGCTGGGTGACAACATCTTCGGGTTTGAGGATTTACCTGGTGGTGGCGATAAGGATTTCAATGACATCATCGTCAAAGTGAATATTGCCTAATTTCCTGGTAGGGGCGCAACGCCTTGCGCCCTTCCCTCTTTTTTCCAGATGTCTGATCAGCTCCCCGACTCCTTCAAGAAGTCGGAGATTTTGCAACCTATTGACTGGTTTAGGACTTACGCATTGACAAAAAACACAAAATATGGACTGCAAAAAACCGGAGATGTCGTAGGGGTTTAGCATTGCTAAACCCTTACAGCAATGCTAAACCCCGAAAACGCGGGTCTGTTTACCATCAAAGTAATAATTAATCAAAGCCTGAAACGACGTATTTTGGTAAAAGCATACCATGCCAAATTTGTACAGTGCGTAAGTCCTATGGTTGACTGGTTAACTGGTTTGACTGGTTGACTGGTTCACAGCCTCTAGGCTGGGAACCCATTCTGGGAGGCTCCGCCTCCAGGGTTTAGCAATGCTAAACCCCTACTTGACAAGAGGTAGAGCCTATGAGAATACATTCAGGCTAGGAACGAGACGACATAAGCCTTTGGGCTTATCTTAGTACCATTCGGACTTACGCACTGTACAAATTAGCTATTACATGCATAACGATTTGTCAAGAAAACAAGTTGTTTCTTTACGAAAACAACTTGGTTTCGTTACCAAGACAAGTAGTTTCGTTACCAAGACAAGTGCTTTCGTTACCAAGACAAGTGCTTTCGTTACCAAGACAAGTGCTTTCGTTACCAAGACAAGTGCTTTCGTTACCAAGACAAGTAGTTTCGTTACCAACACAAGTAGTTTCGTTACCAACACAAGTAGTTTCGTTACCAACACAAGTAGTTTCGTTACCAACACAAGTAGTTTCGTTACCAACACAAGTTGTTTCGTTACCAACACAAGTTCGTAGCGATGGCTGCGTCCACCCACCGCCTGTTTTTTCCTAATTTCTCTCACTGCATTATTTATCTAATTTGTCAATGCGTAAAATTTAGTAGTATATGTAACTGTACCCTGAGTAAAATCTTGTGAATGAAGCTCAATTAGTCGTGAATGAAGCTCAAATGCTCGTGAATGAAGCTCAGATACTCGTGAATGAAGCTCAATCACTCGTGAATGAAGTTCAAATACTCATGAATGAAGCTCAATCACTCGTGAACGGAGTTCAAATACTCGTGAATGAAGCTCAATCGCTCGTGAACGGAGTTCAAATACTCGCGAACGGAGTTCAGCTACTCGTGAATGAAGCTCAATCACTCGCGAACGGAGTTCAACTACTCGCGAGCGGAGTTCGACTACTCGCGAATGAAGTTAAACTACTTGCGAGCGGAGTTCAACTACTCGTGAACGGAGTTCAGCTACTTGTGAATGAAGCTCAAGTCATTTCCAGAGTTAAATATAGGACGCTCAATATCCAAAAATTATAATTTCATCCCTGATTTTTTCATAAAACCGCCTTCACCCTACTGATAAGTAAATAGAGAACTCAACAATCAGTATTTATCAAGAGGGTAATATGCGACAACTTCTTAAATCTGTAGCTACAGTTTGTGCTTTAACTCTAATTGCTAGCGCTCCGGTTTTTGTAGCAGCTAAACCTGCTAGCGCTGTACCTACAGCAGTGTTAACACAAGTGAATGAAAAGGATGCCGAATTCTATTTCAATCGCGGAAATGAGCGCTATCAAAAAGAAGATTATCAGGGCGCAATTGAGGATTTCAACAGAGCTTTGCGGATTAATCCCAATTATGCATATGCTTATGCAGCTAGGGCTGCGGCTCGTATTAAATTGGGAGACGAACAAGGAGGAATAGAAGATTTTCAGCAAGCCATGCGACTCAATCCCAAAATTGCTGCTGACATATTATTTGCTAAAGGACTTGATAGCTATCAAAAAGAAGACTATAAGGGGGCAATTAAGTATCTCAACCAAGCATTACAAATTAATCCTGACCTAGCTGAAGCCTACTTCGTCCGGGGTGGTGTTCGTTTACAATTACAAGATTATCAGGCAGCAATTCAGGATTTGAATCAAGCCCTGCGAATTAATCCTAACCTAGCTGAAGCCTACTTCGTCCGGGGTACTGCGCGTTTACAATTAGAAGATTATCAGGCAGCAATTCAAGATTTGAATCAAGCCCTGCAAATTAAACCTAACCTAGCTGAAGCCTACTTCGTCCGGGGTGCTGCGCGTTTACAATTACAAGATTATCAAGCAGCAATTCAAGATTTGAATCAAGCCCTGCGAATTAATCCTAACTATGCTGAAGCCTACTTTTACCGGGGTATTGCTAACGCTGCTTTGGAAGAAAGAGAAAAAGCCATCGCGGATTTGGAGACAGCAGCTAAACTATTTCAAAAACAAGGAAATTCACTGAACGCCAAAAACGCACTTGACATAATTAAACAAATCAGCAGTAGGGATAATTTACCTCTTGTTTAATTTGCAATTGCTTACAGCCGTAGATTATGTTGATAGTTTCTAGATGCTTGTTCTGTTTTGTTTACCAAAAGTTCATTAGGGTGGGCAATGCCCACCAAAACCTAAATGTGGTGGGCATTGCCCACCCTACAATTTTTTTCATGAAAGCTCAATAACCACTTAATTTTGAGGTGTAAAATGCTAAATAAATTCAAAGAAGCACTATTTATTTTCAAGTCAAATGCAGTTTTATTTAATGCAATAATTCTGACATTTTATTTACCAATACAGATATTAACGCATGGCTTATCATATTTACCTACTGAAGGTGTTTTTGGCATAGCATCGTTTTTAGCGTTCATTGCGTACATCTTCTCCCTACCGTGGATGTGGGTAATATGGTTGATATTATCTCTAATTGGAGAATGTGCAATCATTTATGCCTCATTTCAATTTAAACAAGGACAAACAGCTAAATATTTAGAAGCAATGTCTGCAGGAAGTCGTAAGTGGATTAATTTGTTCTTTGCTGGACTAATCGCTACGATATTGATTTTTTTGGGACTTATTTGTTTTGTGATTCCGGGAATAATTTTTCTGGTTATTTATGCGTTGATACCCCATATTATTGTCCTAGAAAGTTCTAGTATAATAGACTGCTTTGGCAGAAGCGCTAAACTAACAGTAGGAAAAAGATGGCAAATATTCTGGGTGGTAATTATCTTTGCTATAGTCTTTTTTATGTTCGGAACTCTTAGCGCCATGCTGGGACTATCAGAGTTATCAGATAATATTTTTGTTTCTGTGCCCTATAGTTATATTGTGGAATTACTTCGATCATTCTTCAGTATATTCATGTTCTTATTTTATTGGGAGGCGAGGCAAAAAGAGTTACACATCTAGGCTGGGTTGAGAAACGTAGGAGCAGCTAGGTGTAGGGGCACGGCAGTGCCGTGCCCCTACGGGTGTACCTAACTGAGCAAGAAAAAACCAGTTAGGGAATGCCAAGTAAAGCGTTGTTTATACCCTAATTGAACCACATATATTGTCAGGGCACGGCAATGCCGTGCCCCTACGCGGTGGTTATTTACGTTAAAATAGTTGTGACGCCAGATGTCTAACGGACTCGCACAAACCCAGCTTGCTCAATTAAATTTTGTCCTTCATTACTCAACAGATAATTGGCGTAAAATTCTCCGACTTTTTCATCCACCTGACCATCTTCTTTAATAATCACATACAGGTAACGAGTCATCGGATATTCATTATTTTTGACCGCTGTAAAATTCAGTTTATTATGTTGCCAAGGACATTTTTCTCCTGGTTTAACTCCAGGTGTATCTACAGCAATTTCTTTCCCCCCAGCAACCTTAATTCGTATAGTTTTAACGCTGCATTGGTTAATTACTTCAGCCGCAGACGCATAATAAATTCCCCCATTATTAGGGTTTTTTCCTACTTGCTGTAATGTTGAAGTTGTATCAGAAATCTCCTTAATATTGGCTCCAAAATTATCATCTTGTAAAACATATTTTTGGAAAACTTTAGTTGTACCACCGTCTTGGGAACGAGTGTATGGTGTAATGATAAGATCGGGACCACCCACTTGTTGCCAATTGGTGATTTGACCTGTGTAAATACCTTTGAGTTGCTCTACACTCAAGCTAGAAATATTTAAGCTGGGGTGAATCACGATAGCAATAGCATCAATTGCTATCCGAACTGGCTTAAGTTTGAAGTCTTTATCCTTAGCATTTTTGAATTCATCATCATCGACAATTCTTGAAGATTGAGCAAAAGATATGTCACCATCCAATAACATCTGGATTCCTGGTACTGAACCTCCTGATGTACCAGGTCGTTGATAATAGCTCAGTTGAAATTCAGGCCATTTCTCTTTGATCTTCTCATCTACTTTGCTTCTAATTGGTGCCCAAGATGTGCTACCACCATAGCGAAATTTACCGGAAGGAGGCGATGGGAGAATACATAACCAAACCACAACACCGCCAACACACAAACTTACTAAGCCAATTAATAGCCACGGTTTGATGTTTTTTTGTTTCTGAATGGGTGGATTTTTCGATTCTTGATCAATCACCCGTTCTGGAGGAATTTCAGGCTTTGGTGGTGGCGCTGGTGGCGGGAAAGTGAAAGGTTTGGTATTGGGTTCAATACAAATTGTGGGTAGCCACATTGCACCAGGGTATTGAGACTCAAAATGTTCTAGGCGGTTGCGTGCTTCGTGGACGGAAGTAAACAGGGAATTATTCTGGGTCAATTCTTGGAAAAAGTACCTCAAAAATTCTACCGCTACTCGGTCTGGTACGGGTTCGCGCATGACAATAATCTGAGGTAACTGCAGTTCTGCTAGTTGGTTCGCTAACCCCAAACCATCACAGGAATTAAAAATTGCTAATTGTAATCCTCGCTTAATAGCTTTCTTCAAAGCTTTTTTAAAATCTTCAATACTTAAACTATCTTGAGCGTTGAGTTCAATCCAACCTATTTGCCCGTCTTCTTGACTACCACTATGTCCGGTAAAGACGAAAATATTATAGCCTTTTTCATCCCTAAGTGTCTCCTGTAATTCTTCACGGCTAGGCTGTAAGAGATAGACTATTTCAACTCCATATTTTTCTAGTTCTTGAATGATATTTAAGTCTTTTTGAGTATTAATACCGTCACTTCTACCAACAATAACTAAAATTCTATCATTTGTACGTTTTGTATCTAGCTTGCCAGACTGTGTATTTGAGTTTTTGGGCGCACTCAGAGCAATTTCGGCTTGGGGATAGTATTTTTCAAATAAACTCCACTCTTGCCAAGGAAGGCGGCGTAAGTTGATATCTTTAACATCAATAATGAAGTTAATTTCTTCATTTAAACCATGCAATTCTTTGGCGATCGCAATTAATCCATCCCGAATTGGTCGCCATCTGCTATCCCCAACGTTAAGCCATTGATTTAAATGCTCTTTTACCCCTACAATGTATTCCCCTGGGGAATAATTTATCACCTTTTTCGGTGTCAGGCGTAATTCTGTCATGCACGATCGCACATCGTTGATTTGACGATAGGCTGACTGCCAGCCTTCGTAAGATGATGTCAACTCTGGTGGTAAACTAGGCAGAAATCCTTCAGTTTCCAGATTCTTCGCCGTCAGAATCACCAGGAATCCCTCATCGGGAGCTGGTCTGATTTTCAACTTAACTATAGCCATTGTTGTTTCCTTTTATTTAATCTTTTTAAACAACAAATTCTTCGGTTAAACAAGTCCCGTCTAATACCATTTTGACACTGAACTTTTCTTCGTGCTGACAGCTAAATTCTAGTTGTATCCAGTCATCTGCATTTCTGGCTTGTGCTTCCATACAAGGATTTCCCGCTTCATCGATAATTATCAGTTGTAAATTTGCTGGCAAATGGATAGAATCTTCACCAGGATACACTCGCAGGCGAATATCAAAAACTTCACTGGCTGTGGGGGTTAATTGCACTAACAATAGTATTTGTCTTCCTATATCAATCACTTTGGCTCGACTAATGGCTTTGGAGCGGGTTGTGGTATATCTGGTGATAAAATTACTAGCTAGTACCAACTCTGGGGATTGCCAATCGGCAGCAAATATGCCTCCAACCCATTGACGCAGATTTACCAGTAGCTTTTGTTTATGTATAATATTAATCAGGGCATCGAAAGATTGCAGTTGTGCTATTTGCAGTGTTTGTGGTGTTTCACTCATCACCATTGCTGGGGTAAATCCCAACAATTCTACAAAGTCTAAATGCTGACTAAATTGAACGCCTATATAACCAATTCTGTCAGATGTTGTCTCTGCCGGCAAAATTATCTCCGTTTCACCGGGTAACACGGGACGACATTCCAGCTTACCTACACCAGGTAAAATCAGGTCAGCAACATTAAAAATTTCTCTTAAACCACGACGCCAGCTGTCGCTTTGATTCAGCGCTGTGTCAATTTTCAGCCATTTGAGGTAACTGTGAACGGCATATACTGCTAAAGTATTGAGATAAACTTGTTTTCCCTTTTGGGGGTTATCTTGTTGGGCAGCAAATTCTGTAGCCCAAAGGTGGGCTTTTTTGGTGATGGGGACGCTTAAATGTTGTGCTTCTGTGGTTTTCATCAGAAAAATGGGTAGAAACCCCGTCCTTTTAGGACGGCTTTACATGGAATGTGGTAGAATGTGAGGCATGGAAAAAGCCTACCGCTACCGTTTTTACCCAACTGCCGAGCAAGAACAAATATTGCGCCGGACAATTGGTTGTGTGCGGTTGGTTTTTAACAAAGCTTTGGCTTCCCGAACCGAGGCTTGGTATGAAAGGCAAGAACGAGTAGACTACGTTCAAACCTCCACCATGTTGACGCAGTGGAAGAAACTCGAAGACCTGCAATTTCTCAATGAGGTTAGTTGTGTACCACTGCAACAAGGCTTGAGACATCTGCAAACAGCGTTTACGAACTTCTTTGC
Source organism: Gloeotrichia echinulata CP02 (assembly GCA_038087035.1). NCBI lineage: Bacteria > Bacillati > Cyanobacteriota > Cyanophyceae > Nostocales > Gloeotrichiaceae > Gloeotrichia > Gloeotrichia echinulata. The sequence goes on from CP051187.1 coordinate 3,309,051, forward strand.
TGGTAGGGCAAAATACCCCAACTTCAAGAAGAAACGCAGTGGTGGCAGTGCAGAGTTTACCAAGTCGGCTTTTAGATGGAAGGACGGACAAGTATATTTGGCAAAGTGTTCTGAGCCACTGCCAATTAAATGGTCTAGGCAACTGCCAAATGGGTGCGAACCTAGTACCATCACAGTTAAACTTGAGCCTTCTGGACGCTGGTTTGTCAGTTTGCGGATTAACGATCCGACTGATGAAACCATGCAGCCAATTGATAGTGCTGTAGGGATGGATGTCGGGGTGAGTAGTCTTGTAACCCTGAGTACGGGTGAAAAAATTGCTAACCCCAAAGCGTTTAACAAACACTATCAAAAGTTGCGGAAAGCGCAAAAGTCTTTGAGCCGGAAACAAAAATCTTCTCGCAACCGAGACAAAGCAAGACTCAAGGTAGCTCGCATTCAAGCTAAAATCTCTGATTCTCGAAAAGACCATTTGCACAAACTGACAACTCGGCTGATTCGTGAAAACCAAACGATAGTGGTTGAGGATCTGGCAGTTAAGAATATGGTCAAAAATCCCCAGCTCGCCCGTGCTATCAGTGATGCTGCATGGGGTGAATTGGTGAGACAACTGGAGTACAAAGCCAAGTGGTACGGACGAACCTTGGTAAAAATTGACCGATGGTTCCCCAGTTCTAAACGCTGTCTTAATTGCGGTCACGTTGTGGAAAAATTGCCGTTGAGTATCCGAGAGTGGGATTGCCCCAACTGTGGGACGCACCACGACCGGGATATCAATGCAGCTAAAAACATTTTGGCTGCAGGACTTGCAGTTACAGTCTGTGGAGCGAACATAAGACCTGATGGGCATAAGTCTAAAGGGCAGTTGCGAAAAACCAGTAATGGAAGGAAACAGAAACCTAAGTCGTGAGTCTTAGGAATCACCGCACTTTTAGGGCGGTGAGGATGTCAAAGTTCATATCCCAAATTAATGCCAATTTCTCGTAACATCGGAAGACACTTGTTCTTCCAATGGGAGTAGAGAGTTTGGTTACTTATATTAAACTCTCTGGCAATATCAGCGATTTTATGAGGCGGTTGTTCTAAAATTAAGCGTATTGCCAATATCTGACAATGGCATTCTGGGCATTTTTTGGGAGAAATAGCTGTTAAATTGCCGTTTTCATCTTGTTCGATGTATTTTCTAATTCGGTTACTCAGAGTCTGATTTTGCTTTTCTTGGATTTTGGCAATTTTTTGCTCTAGCAAGTCTAAGGTCAGACTGGGTAATAAATCCAACCGAGTTGTTTCTTTACCTTCATCGCCCCCGATGGGTGTGTCTAAACTGATGGTATAATTACTGTCTGGGAGATGCAAATCTTTAATTCGCCATTTCAGGTAGCCATTAATCCAAGTGACTACACTTTGTTGCAAAGAAGGCGATCGCGCTTCAAATTTACAAATGTTTTTGCAGAACCATTCCCAGGTTCGATTTAAGGCGTCTAAATAGTCTTGGTGGGAAGACTTGTAGATCCCAGGGATTTGTTGAATATTGATCAGCAATCTATTTAATGCTTTCTGTCTTTCTGGACTGGGGTCAGGGTGTCTACATACCTCATTAATGAGGTTTTGAAGTTTTTCATCCACAGCGGGTTTTCTCCCGAGCTGCTATGTTTGTGATTTCCATAACTAAAAGACAGGAAGCTTTGACAATTTTAGTGTAACTGATTTTACATATTCTCTGGCAAGAGAAAAATAGCTGTTTCACAAAACGCAATTCCCAATTGCATTTTGCGAATTATTTTCACCCCAGGGCTATTTCATTCTTAAATTTTCCGCTTGATATTCAGGGCGTGATTGACGAAAAATTGGCATTTTTGAGGACTTTGTTTGGGTGCTATTGTTTGGTTTTTACCAAAAAATTCCCAACCTCCCCGACAAACTAATAATAGCAATTTGAAAAAACAATGGGACAGATAGGGTAAGGGCGCAAGGCCTTGCGCCCCTACAGATTATCAATGTGTTGCAAAGATTTTTTGAATTGGTATAATCCAATATAGTTCAGTTAAGGAAAATTGTCGTAGGGGCACGGCACGAATAAAATTGTCATTAGAAGAAAAGATTTTGGATGCCGTGCCCCTACACTGTATACCATTCGAGCCTAACTGAACTGTATTGTGGTACAATCCAATCATAAATTTTGAGGGGTTGTTCGTAGTTGCGCTACCCTGGGGGAAAGCTGGGCGAATAGCGCTCCGATAATCAAGAGCGCTAAGGACAGTGTCAATTGCTGACCGTCGTCAACTGAACTGTAAAAGTTGAACCTTCAGACAACTTACTTTTGACAGAAATAGAACCACCACTACGCCAAAGTAACTGCTGGACAATTGTCAAGCCCAATCCAGGTCCACTAGAGTCTTCTGTTATCCCTGAACGCACTCGATAAAAGCTGTCAAAGATTTTCGGGATTTCGCTTTCCGCAATACCTATACCTGTGTCGCGAAATTCCAATTGGACATTAACGCCCTGAATTCGCGCTTTTACCGACACTTGACCGCCATTGGGGGTAAATTTAATGCTGTTGTGCAGTAGATTAATCACAATCAGCTTGAGTCCTCCACTGACACATCTCACAAATGGGAGTTCAGAGGGTACAGTGTAGCCTAACATTATACCTTTTTCCTGGGCTACAGGCTGGTAGGTGCTGACTACTCCAGGCACAATATCCGAGAGACGTACTAACTCTAGGGGAGTCTCCGCCAAATTTTGCTCTAGATATACCAAATCCAATAAACCAGTAATCAGGGAACTTTGGCGATCGCACTCTCGTTTGAGCATCTGTAAATAACGTTGACGCTGGGGAGGTTTGAGAGCAGGTGAATTCAACAGCGAAAGTGCTGTTTTCATGTGCGTTAGAGGTGTACGTAACTCTTGACAGACATTTCTCAAGTATTCATCTTTGAGTACTTCTTGGTTATGCAATTTTTGATTTCGCTGCTGGAACTTGGCGAGACGCCGTGTCATAATTTGATGATTAATTTCCTCCTGTTGCTGCATTTGTTTTGCCAATAGCTGATTCATTAATGCTGGTTGTGGCGCTGTAGGGTAAATAAAATCAGCCACCGATACCATTGGAAATGATTCTGGTGTTCTAGCTTGTTTAATACCATCTAATACTCGTTCTATTATTCTGCCTTCAACCGTAGTTATCGCCAACAAAGGCGGGGTATTTTTGGGGTTTACCCTCTGGAAATTCTGGGTTTTGCGTCGTCGTTTCAACGGTCGATGAGCCAAAATTAAACTACAAAACTGGGGCGACAATACGATAAAAAAGTATTCTCGCCACAGTTGGCTATTGGGTAGTAATTGCAAGTTGATGAGATGGAAAGATGCGGGAGATACGGGAACTGAGGGAAATGAGGGAAATGAGGAAAATGAGGGAGATAGGGGAAGTATTTTCTGTCCCCTTGCTTCCTCACCTCCCCCATTCTCACCCTTGCTTCCACTCTGTGCAATTTGACAAGTATAGATGACACCAGATGAACCCATAGACGATTGATAACGCACTAATTCGGAGTGCCAAATTTTTCCTGGTGGTAGCTTCACCCATAAAGTGGCTGCTATTTGCTGTTCAATGAGTAAGTCAATTTGTGACCTTACTAGTGATAGTAGTGTAGCAGGTCTCAGACGCAATGCTTGGGGAGGGGCTGGCACACCTAAAGCCAGGCGATAAACAGACAGATCCTGAGCCAGAAAATTATTCATGAGTCAAGGAGGAAAAACTAGGCTTGATGAAGGCAGAAATAACTTGATTTTGGATTTTCATCCTTTATATTTACATTTTTAAGGAATTAAATACGTAAACAAACATGAATTATTAATTATCATTGATAAATGATAAATCAAGTCATATGTATCATTTAGCGTATATATTAACAACGATTTTGAGTTTAATCAATTGATAATTGATGATTTATTTGCGGTTTTATTTCTCGGCTTAAGTCCTGAAGGCTTGATTAATTCTATAGTAGAGACACGAGGGGTCGTATCTCTACTAAATCAAACATCTCCGTATTAACCTTGTATATTCAGTCTGGTTTGTAAAGCATCGCGTGCGTGTTCTCTGTCATCAAAGTGAATTTTCTCTGTGCCGAGAATTTGGTAATCTTCGTGACCTTTACCAGCGAGTAAGACCCCATCACCGGGTTGAGCTTGTAAAATAGCGGTACGAATTGCAGAAGCGCGATCGCCATTGACTATTGGTTGAATGGTATCAGGAATACCCGCCAAAACATCTTGCAAAATCCGTTCTGGGTCTTCAGTGCGGGGATTATCGGAAGTCACCACCGCCAGATCAGCTAATTCAGCGGCGATTTTACCCATTTTCGGGCGCTTAGTGCGATCGCGATCTCCACCACAGCCAAACACACAAATTACCTTACCAGGAATAAACGGCCGAGCTGCTTTGAGCAAATTCTCCAAACTATCTGGTGTATGGGCATAATCCACAATCACGCTAATATCTTGGTCAGGCTGAATTTGTACCCGTTCCATCCGTCCAGGAACACCGGGAAACTCACCGATAGCTGCAGCCACTAACTGCAAATCTACACCCAAATGTAACACCGCACCGACCGCCGCCAACAGATTTTCTAAATTATATTGACCAACTAGCGGCGAACGGAAAGCAACAGTCCCCCTAGGTGTATGCAAAGTACCGCTAACACCATTCGGCTGATAACTCAAATCACTCAACCACAAATCAGCGGTGGGATTGTTAACACTATAACTCCACACCCGTTCTGGACTCAAGGACGCAATTAATCGCCCACCGTAAGCATCATCAGCATTAATTATCGCCCGTCCTTGAAGATAATCAGCACTGAACAACAAAGACTTAGCCGCGAAATAATCTTCCATATCGCGGTGATAATCCAGATGGTCTTGAGTCAGATTGCTGAATACAGCCACCTCAAACTTACAACCCAAAACACGACCTTGAGCCAAAGCGTGGGAACTAACTTCCATCACACCCAACTCACAACCAGCATTGACAGCTTCGCCCAACTGCTGTTGCAATTCTACAGCAAACGGCGTCGTATGGACAGCAGTTTGCTCAAAACCAGGCCAACGAGTGTAGAGAGTTCCCATCAAAGCCGTGGGTCGATTGGCTTTGTCTAGGAGATATTCAATCAAATGAGTGGTCGTAGTCTTACCATTGGTACCAGTCACACCCACCAACTTCAGTTTTTGCCCAGGATAACCATAAAAAACACTAGCTAATTGGGCACAGACTTGAGTCATATTAGACCCAGTGACCACCATAGCCTCAGAGGTAGGCGGCTGTTTTTTTGCAGCTTCAGGAGAAATAATAGCAGCCACCGCACCCGAGGCGATCGCACTTGGCCAAAATTCTCCACCATCCACCCGCGTTCCCGGCATCCCTATAAATAAATCTCCCACACCGCAAGCATGGGAATTCGTTTTCAAGCCTGTAACTTCTGCATCGTCCCCAGCAGAATTATGAGGCACATTTTCCCAACCATCTACCGCAGCTAGTAATTCCCGCAATTTCATTTGCTGAACCTCGTGACACAATTCACTTGCGCTTATTCTGCATTATTTTTTGCTAGTTGGCTAAACACTTGCGTAGCATTTGTTCCAACTGCTGCACAGTAGCACGAGGCGAAGGACGTGGCAAAGGTTTCTCAAATACATCTGACTCTTTTTGGCTGTCCTGTGCTTCTTGACGGTTCGATAAATACAAAACCGGGACTTCATACTGATAGGCATTGTACCAATCATCACGAGTCGTAATATCCCGAAGTTCCAACTCAAACTGGAGATTTTCGATTTTTTCCAGCTTTTCCAGCAAACCCTCACACAGATGACATCCAGGCTTAGTGTATAAAATTAATCGCATTGGTTTTTCTAGGGGCGATCGCGTTTCTACAAGCCATGATAGGGGATGGGGGATTGGGGATTGGGCACAAGGCCTAGTCCCGCGATTTCAAACTCTTTGTTTAGCCGGATAAATTTTTAGATACCCCTAAATCCACACGATATGATACCAGCTGTAGGGGCACGGCATTGCCGTGCCCCCACTCGCTCCTACATGTGTCAGCGTTTTAGTGGTATTGTATAAGACTTTGAAAACACGCCCTAGATCCCCTACTTTAACTTGCAACGAGTATACAGTGTAGGGAACATCCAAAATCTTTTCTTCTAATGACAATTTTATTCGTGCCGTGCCCCTACGACAATTTTCCTTAACATCCCTGTATTGGCACTAAATCCACTTCTGAGAATCGTATTTCAGAGTGGGAAATTCCTCTGGAGAGAGAACTTTGCGATCGCTCTCACTAACATTCGGATTATTCGTCAAGTAGCCCGAAATCCATTCGCATCCATAGTCGATTAGTTGATCTAGCCCTAAGTCTGGCTTCAAATTCCACAGAATGGCTGTCTTGTCATTGCTTGCTGAGGCGAGTATCTGACCATCGGGGCTAAAATCTAGCGCATTAACCTGATCGTTATGTCCGTGTAAAGTTTTCTTAAACGTACCGTCTAGATTCGGTTCTTGCGTACTTAGCGTGCTAAATATGTTGAAAAATAAGCTTGAACTCCTTGCTGGGATAAGATGACAGCCATTATTTACTGCCTTTTAGGTCTGATGATTAAAATTTTGGCTATAAGCGCCTGTAAGCCTTGATTTTAAAACAAAGTTATCGACTGTAATTAAAAATTTAGCACGTTAAGTACGCAAGAACCGGATACGCCAAGTTTTATTATCCTCCCTGAGTTTAGGAATAAGTCCAGCTTTCACCAAACTAGATTTACCCGTTCCCGAAGCACCTAAAACTAATGTTACTTGTTGCTTGTTATCAACTACTTTCTCGTAAAGCTTTTGAATTTGTTCTTCTCTACCAAAGAACAAATCACCGTCTTTTTCATCATAGGATTGCAATCCTTTGTATGGATTATTTTCTGGGTTACGTGGTGGTGCATCTTCCAATTTATCTCGGTCAAACTCATGGGAGAGAAAAATGAATTCCCCTTTGCGATGTTTCTTCAGTGGACACAAACTAGGGGTTTGACGCTGGTACTGGGTTTCTGTAAGAATTTCCACCTGATCGCGCAAATATGAGTAAAGCTCAGTTGCGGTGATGATACCATCTTGATTCCAGTCTGCAGCTTTCCCAAGTAAAGCATCAAACAGAGCTTTGGCAAAAGGAGAATGATCTTCGTTCCCGTCTTTTACTATTCCTCGTGAACCCAAAGAATCCAAGGCTTTCTGATCATCAGCTGCTGAAGTAATTACTTGCCAAGCGCGATCGCTAATAAAGCGGTCGTAGCGTTCTTTATATACTTTGAACTTGGGTACAATTTCCCGCTTGAGACTTGCCCAACGGAAAGCTCCAGCAAAGCAGCAATCGAGAATTGCTAACATATGTCTACAATCAAGTTCCTTCAAAGCATCATGCAGTTCCTGCATCGGAATCCAGGTACTGCTATCATTGGAAGCATCTTGAGGAATGAAGTAACCCACTGGTCCGTCTTGATTTTCCAAAGCATCTTTTGCAATTCCATGTCCTGCAAAGTAGAATAGGAGGCGATCATCTTTGGTAACTGTAACTTTTTCGTGATCAAAAGATATTTGTCCTGTTTTGAAGTCGGCAATTAATTGGTTTAGTTGGCTGAGGCTAGCATCTTGATTTAGAACTAATTTGACTTCATACTTATTTTGTGCCTGATATTGCGCTTTGAGAGTCAGATGTTGGTTTTTAATAATTTCAGCTAACTTGAGAGCATCTGGAACTGCTGTTTTTAACTCTTTAATACTATTTTGATAATTATTAATGCCGATAATAACAGCGAAATTACGGCTAAACTCATTATATGTGGACATAACTTTCATATAATCTCCGTACAAACAAGTGATTAAAAGTCAATAAAAATTTTTAGGTGTAAGTCCTACTTACTTATGCACTGTTAGCGGTAAAGGCAGAGATAAATTCGGGGCTTAGATCCGAATTTATCCCTAGATAAGTCTAGCTACAGACTGTTATCCAGTTATTCCGAAAATTTAATCGCTGTAATCAAAGCTTTTAACCCAACATCAGTAGGTTCATTGATGAAATAAGTTAGGTGATCGCAAGGTATTTCTTGAATGTGGGGAGGATGCGATCGCCCTTTAGGAATGCTCTTGATACTATCCACTTTGACGGCTATATCATTGGGTGTGCCAAAGAAGGGTAATTCTACCACTTTATTAAATAAACCTTGTTGTAGCCGTTTCAAGGTACTGGACTTTTTCTGTGGTTGTTCCTCTAATGCTGCGGGAATAATAGAGGTATTACCAGCGATAATTGAGTAGGGAATGCCGGGATCGTTACTCTCTGCGAGCAATTTGATAAAATCGGAACTTGGGTTCATTTGGGCTAAGGCTACCCGAATATTTTGTTCTAATGTACCCATCAACATAGCTATCACTTTTGCAGGCCAAGCAACTGTAGAAAGACCGTTGAGTGCAATACCCAGAGTCAATTTTACCCAATCTTCTACCACAGCCCAAGGAGAACCTGCATTTGGTGTACCCAACATAATCAGGTGCTTGACAACTTTATTCCCGCCTTCTCGTTCGATAAACCAGCGAGATACCAAACCACCCATTGAATGAGCAATAATGTGTAGTTGTTTTCCGTGATTTTCTGATAAACCCACATCTTTTAGTCGTCGTTTTAAATGTTGGGCATTTTGCTCAATCTTAGTATTCAGATTTTCGTAATCAAAAGTGAGAACTACATCATAAAGTTCCCTGATGGAAGACTTTTGCCCATCTGGTTGCAATACGGGTTGTTTGATTGTAGATACTAAACTTTCAGTATCACCGGTAATTCCGTGGATATAGAGGACAATTCGTTTTGCTTGCGCTACCTGCTGCTTGACATAATTCTCATCCCGGTTATAGGTTACTTTCTTGTCCTCTCCCACTTCAGCTACTGCTAAAATCGGATACTTAAATTGTCGTCCCAAACCCTGGCTAATGACTTTTTGAAAAAAGATGCGAATAGAACCTTCTAAACTACGTTCTCCCTCGCGAACGGGGGCTGGCAATCTTTCTAACTCAATTTCTATTTTGCCATTTGTAGTTGCTTTTCCAGAACCTAATGGTAAGAAAAATTCACCATCATAACCCACAGGAAGCAGGTATTCATTGTTTGCTAATTGTCCATCAACTAATAATTTCAAAGGTGCATCTGCGGTGACAACTTCATAGTTTGTAACGTCCCTTAGTTGCAATACACTTAATCCTGGGTCTGTACCGCGACTAGTAGTAAATTGGAAGGGTTGAATAATTTCTGGATTTTCCCGCAGGATGGGAGGCACAATTTTATTACCCAAATCTCGGCTGACTTGGGGTGTGGTTGTAAGGCTAACATTAGCGACTAAGCTAGGATGGGGTTGTAATGTTACCCCTACTCCTAATTGTTGTTCTTGTTTCGTAGATACTGGGGTAGAATCTAAAGGACGGACTGTAGTGATTGTAATTTCCTCAGCGTACCAATCATCAATCCTACCTCCTGCTGCTGCTCCAAATTGGCGATTTTGAGTGCGAGCCATTAAACGCTCAAAACTACTTTGATTTGGGGATTCTATATCTCTATCTTGATTTGGAGGAAGATCAAGTTTATTCTGTATTAGCAATCGGACATCTAATTCATCCTTAGTCACAATCAATTTAAGAATGTCTTTGTACTCAGTAATTCCCTTTTCCGGGTAATCATCTGGGACTATCATTTCTATCTGCTCCGATTCACTGTTTGGTAGTGTCGCATAAGCTTCTTCTCCTGCTTTCAGCCTGATGCTACCTGCTTCAAAAAACGGAGTACTAATGGAGAAATCATCTGCAAGATCGACCAAACCACAGTAAAGTGTGTTTCTAGTTGTATTGGTAAGTTTAAGTTTAAATTCGGGATTTTGCCACTCACCGTCCTTATACTTGTACTGCAAACGCATTTGCTTTGTTTGTGATAAATCCTCATCAGCAAAGATAAATTCCATCTTCACATCACCAGGTTTAATTTGAGTCGCCGCAGTATTTGCAAGTTGAGCAATCATTGTCCAACGGGCAATATGTTCTAAGCGTTTAATTGCCTTGTCCGCGTTGTCTGGGGTGTAATCATCAATTTGAGCTACTAGGGGTCTGTCATCTGTCGGTTTGGTTACTATATACTGGTTATTGCGACACAACAGGCGAAAATCGGCTTTGCCAACTTCTTGTTCCTCGCGGACATAGGCTGAGGGTTGCTTACCATTAATTCCGGCTGTTTTGAGCTTTTCAAGCGCCAGATTTACACCTGCTTTATCTCCCTCAAAGTACACCCCTAAAGGCGGTAGTGGTAAACTGGTAACAACTGCTTTAAAAGTCCTATCTTTAGTTAGGTTTTGCACTCCTTCTATATCTATCTTGCTCTTAGTTGACAATACCTTAGTCACTTTTGCTGTACCCACAGACTTTGAGGGGTCGCGCAAATCGTCGTTATTAGCATCAAATTTAAATAGTGCTAACAAAGTAGTTTCGCCATTTTTGGGTGGTTGTACTCCGTGGACAGCACCACCTTCAATCACCCAGCCAGAGGTTTGATCTTGCTTAACAATAAAGTAGGGTTCAATTTCGGCGATCGCACCATCAAGGAAAAATTTGTTACCATCCTCGATGTGATTTACTTCCAATTGCGGAGACTGATCTGGTCTTTCACTGCGGACTATCGCATTGGTACGTCCAAATAAATCCCGATAAGTCAGCTTTCCGTTGGTCTTGGAAAGTGTATCCATCAAAAAATAAGAGAAATAACCCCGATATTTACCGGGATATTCCTTTGCTGTTTCGTAGTCTCTACATGCTGCTAAAAGCACATTACGACCTGTAGGTATTTTCCAACCAGTGGGGTGTTTTTCGGGGTCACGGTCATGGGAATCTGATAATTTTTCTAAATCTTCCAGCTTAAAAATAAAGCTATTGAGTGGACGCGATCGCTTGTCTGTTTCTAAGCGTCGTTCTTTAGCTTCTTGCATTGGGTCTTTGGTGCCGGAACCAGAGTGGCAACAATCGAGAATAAGGGTAATATGTGGGTCTTTTTCTCCCACTTCGGTAATGAGTTTTGCCAGTTCTTTATCTGCCAAATCCCAACCGTTCTCGGTACGGCTGTCATAACATACTAAAGTTTCATCAAGATGGTCTGGTTCTAAGTGCCAAAATTCCTTTGGTGCTGATTCCTGGGAACCATGACCACTGTAGTAAAACAAAACTATATCATCTTTTCCAGCTTGACGAAGATGCTTGCGGAAGCCATCAATAACAGCCTCACGGGTTGCTTGCTTATCTTTAAGTGTTTGTAAGTGCAGTTGGTATTCTTGTTTGTCAAATCGTTCGTTAAGATACTCTTCGATTGCTGTAATATCGTTGACACAGCCTTGGAGGGAGCTAATTGGCTGGGGATAATTATCGATACCCACAAGCAAAGCGTATAAATTGCGAATCCCAACTTCTGGAGAATTACTAACCATGATGTCACTCCTTCTATTAAATACCGCTTTGTGAGCGGATTGTGAAAACACGGAATCAGGGCATCCCAATCAGATACTTCAAGCTAAAATCTCGTTTACCAGAGCCTTGAACATAGAATTTAGGGGCTTTCCCGGCGCGGCTACTTTGGTCATTACGCAACTGTATATCAAGTTGTTGAAGGTATTTATCTTCCATTGGGCTAATTCACAGAAGCTCAGTTGCTAATTGTTTATAAGCAATTCTTATCGATACCCCACTTACTTGCTTAAACAGCAGAAGATAACGGTGGCGTGCATATTACAGCAATTTTCACGCAATAACCACAGATCTTCATAGGGGCGCAAGGCCTTGCGCCCCAAAAGCGTGGTCTATTTACCTGAAAATGGCTGTAATTCAGGTATTCCCAACCATGCATTTTATTTAGCTGCAGTTGAAATTGGCGGTTATGCTTGGGAAAAAACTGGCAAGATTTAGTACATAGCCTTACGCGATCGCCTACGTGCCACAGCCGATTTTAAACGCGCCGCCCAGGTAACTATGCAAATTGCTGGAGAACTCTCATGATTTCAGCGCAAATTTGCGGAATGACAATTTGTCTGGTGTTTCTATGTCATGTCCCCAGATAAAATTACTCTCTGAGGGTACTGTCTATTAACAACAGATCTGTCAGAAAATACAGAGTAGAAAGGAAAGTTGCCTGAATCAGACCAGTAACTCATGGTCTATATCATCAATTCTGATGGGTAAGTAGTAAGTGCTTTATCGCTCTTTTAAGCACGGAGATGCTGACTACCAACTGTTAGGGAGAAGCCTACTTTATTAGTTGTTTTGCGCTTTTAAAAAGTGGATTTAACACCACTATTTGCCATCACTTAGTTTCAAAAGGAGAATATCTTGGATGGCTCGAAATCAGAAAAAATCATCAGGGTTTAACCGTGAGTCTCATCAGGACTCCAGATGTCCTATCTGTTGTATCCTTCCGCCGCACATACTACAAAATGTCGCCGTCAATGGCGAAGCTCATCAGCGTAGTTGGGCTTTTCAGACCTTGAATCTTTCCGCACAGTTGCGTGGAAGGCGACACGCAATCGGGAATATTTTCTTTGCGCCATCTCCCGGTGAGAAGCGCCGCACCATCTACGATGCTAAAACTAGCGAAAACCTCCCTGGTACACTGGTGCGTGCAGAGGGCGATCCTCCCAGCAGTGATCCAGCAGTGAATGAAGCCTATGATGCTGCTGGTGCTACTTATGACCTATTTCATGATATTTTTGACCGCAAGTCTATTGATGATAAAGGACTGCGCTTAGACTCCACAGTTCATTATGGTGTCGAATACGACAACGCCTTTTGGAATGGCGACCAGATGGTCTATGGTGATGGTGACGGAGAAATGTTTCAACGCTTTACCAAATCAATTGATGTTATTGCCCATGAACTAACTCATGGGATAACTCAGTATGAAGCTGGTTTACAGTATTACGGCGAACCGGGAGCGTTGAATGAGTCGTTTTCTGACGTTTTCGGTTGTCTGGTCAAACAAAGAGTAAATAATCACACAGCCCAGGCTGCAGACTGGATTATTGGTGAGGGTCTTTTAGCACCGACTGTTAACGGTGTTGGCATCCGCTCCATGAAAGCACCGGGGACAGCTTATAATGACAAACTGCTGGGTAAAGACCCCCAACCAGGACACATGAGAGACAAGTATACTGGTAATGAAGATAACGGTGGTGTGCATATTAATTCAGGTATTCCCAACCATGCATTTTATTTAGCTGCAGTTGAAATTGGCGGTTATGCTTGGCAAAAAGCTGGAAAAATTTGGTACATAGCCTTACGCGATCGCCTACGTGCCACAGCCGATTTTAAACGCGCCGCCCAGGTAACTATGCAAATTGCTGGAGAACTCTATGGTATTGCAAGCCTTGAACAGAAAGCAGTAGAGAACGCCTGGAAAAAAGTAGGAGTAATCTAGGAGGCGCCCAGTGAAGGGGGACTTTGATTCCAGTTCCCCCCTTAAAAAGGGGGGTTAGGGGGGATCAATAAGTGCGAAGATACCGCCAAAAACTTTTCAAACAACCTCTTAACGGAGAGCAAAAATGCAGATATCATTTCAACGTACAGGCGGCTTTGCGGGAATCACCAAAACCACAACCGTTGACACAGCCACTCTCTCATCATACGAAGCCGAAACACTACGGCGACTAGTGGAGGTGGCTGATTTATTTAGATTACCTGAACAAATTCCTTCGCCTAACCCCCAAAGCGATCGCTTTCAGTATAAGTTGACAGTAGAAGACCAAGGTAAGCAGCATACAGTCACCGTAAGTGAAGCCGCATTACCAGGCACCTTAAGACCCCTGATTGAGTGGCTTAATCAGGTAGCACGTCGTCCTTCTTGAGGGATTGGGGATTAGGGATTGGGGATTGGGGATTGGGGAAAACTCCTCAGTCAAAAGGTTCCCAAGCAATACCTTTATAGCCGTATTCAAAGATTTCTGGATGTAAAACTTCTGCCAAAACTTCTAAGGAATCTACTAGTCGCGGACCTGGACGGTTGAAGTAAGAATTGCCATCAGTAATGAAGACTCTACCAGTTTGGGTAGCATGGAGTTTTTGCCACTCTGGACGTTGCGTTAAGGATTTTGCCTCTTGACGAGTGCGATGTAAATCGAAGCCGCAGGGCATAAAAATAATCACATCTGGGTTGCTGGCTATCAGTGTTTCCCACTCCAAGTGCGGTGAAGGTTGACCTGTGAGGGTAAACAGTGATTGTCCCCCTGCCAAGTTGACTAATTCCGGTATCCAATTGGCAGCTACCATTAAAGGGTCAGTCCACTCAATACACACAACTGTAGGCAATTCTGTTATCGAGAGTCCTTGGATTTTGTGGTGACAAATTTTGACACGAGCTTCTAAATTTTCGATAACCTTTACCGAGTCTACCCCAAAGATATTACCTACTCGTTCAATATCATTCCAAACATCATGGAGAAGATTTGGTTGTAACGAAATAATTTTGGGTGAACTGTGAATCAGCCTAGCAACTGCCTTTTCAACTTCTGGTAAGCTGACTGCACAAACATCACACTGGTCTTGAGTCAGGATATGGGTAGGCTGCAATTGCTCTAAAACATCAATTTTGATGTCATAAATACTTAGTCCAGTTTGTAATATTTTGTTAATTTCGTCATGAATTTCACTACTGCGAGCATTGTTGTTTAAGCGTGCTGCGGTGCAAATGGGAAGATTGAGGATTTCTGGGGGATAGTCACATTCGTGCGATCGCCCGACAATTGCATTAACTAACCCCAGTTTTGCTAAAATCTCTGTTGCACTAGGAATCAAAGATACAATTCTCATGCTGTTGTCTGTCATCGCTCCATCTCCGTAACCCTGCTCTTACCTTAATTGTGACAAAATTGGATAGGTGGTGTATCTCTCTTTTGAGAGTGAATCAAAGATATATTCTTGGGTAAGAGTCAACCGTCAACCCTCAACTGCTATTACCAACTAGTTTTTCAACCTCGTCTAACTTACAGCAATTTTCATTCATTTGAACCACAGATCTTCGTAGGGGCGCAAGGCCTTGCGCCCCAAAAGCGTGGTCTATTTACCTGAAAATGGCTGTAAGATCTGTAGTTTTTTACCAAATTTTTGCGTTCGCCCAGCGTTTCCCCAGGACAAATGCAACCTACGTCGCCATGACAGAACACATAATTCAAAACTCCAGGTTTCAACATGGACGAGGTTTATATAGCAGGAGACACAACGACCGCTCAGTGCATCGCTGGGGACACTTCGGCAAGCTCAGTGCATCGCTGGGTTACAAGTCTGATTGTGTCTAGGTTTTATCATCAGTTAATGTCCTAAGCACTTTGGCGGTTGCTATAGTTCATAAATCAGTCTGCATATAATAGTTCCAAATCACATAGTCAAATATAGTCAGACTTATGCAATTTAGCTTTAAGCGACTCTACTTTCAGCATGGACACGCTTAAATAGTGGAGTTATCCGCCTTGGATGTACTACCAGACACCCCCTATCCCTTAGAATAGACTGGAGACAGTCAAATCCTTCAGGATTACTTTTTCTGCCGATGTTGTACCCTGCGTTCACGTCGGCATGAATCTTCAAACCATTTTTACTGATATACCACGCACGTTTGACACGTTTTCCTGAGAATACATGCTTGATCTTGTTGTTAGGTTGATAAATTGGGATGATGTCCCAATCAATCGCTGAAGCCTTACTTGTGTAAGATTCTTCTGCTACCTTAACGGTAATACCGACTCTAACTAATTTATAAGTCAGCATTTCGATAAATTTAGCATGTGGTATCTGAGTAAAATTTTGGTTTGTACGTTTACCTAAATTAAGACGTGTTTTCCATTGTTCGTTTTTCCCGATTGAGACGTGAGTTACACCAAGAGATAGAAGTTCATCCACAATCATTTTTTATGTTCTTATTGTCCCACAAAACTTATCCTGATTAATAAAGTTTAGGAAAGTTTAAAGAACATTTTCACTATTTAGTCAAGCTCTTTTGGTGATTAGCATGAGATCTGAACAAATCAAAATTTTGCTGTTTTGTGACAATCACACAGAAGTTGGCGCGACGCTCGCAACTCCCAACTTCGGGACTAATCCTGATTGGGTATCTTCCATGCTCTGGAATTTTGACATGAGCAACTCTACATCCTCACCCCAGTTTCAGGTGCTTCAGGTTCAAAAATTTCTAGATGTTATTTATACTTTACAAACCCAATCTATTGATGTAGTTATTTTAAATTTATCGCTCAATGACGCTGAGGATGCAAAAATCGTCTTAGGTGTGAGTCAATGTGTAGCAGCTTGTTGTCAGAGATCCCTTGCTTCTAATGTGCCAATTGTGGTAATTAATAACGTGGACAATGAAGTTCAGGGCTGGGAAGCCCTAAATATGGGCGCACAAGACTATTTAGTCAAAAGCCAGACCACCCCGCAACTTTTACGCCAAAGATTGCTATATGCAATTGACCAACAGCGGGGACAACATACCGAACCAGAAGTCTTGGTTAGCAAATACCAAGGAACTTCCACACAGTATTATCCGTCTTTATCTCACAAAAGTCGATGGCGTTGGCTGTCTGAGGCAACTTTTGAAGGCATCATCCTACATGATCAGGGCGTGATTGTAGATGTAAATCATATCCTGGCGACAATGACTGGTTATGAAGTTTCTGAACTAATTGGCAAAAATAGCTTTGAACTTGTTACGGTACAATCACAAGATCTGATTAAAAAAAATATACTGTCCGGTTCACAAAGATCACATGAAGTAATTGTAATTAGAAAAGACGGTTCTACTTTTCCCGTAGAACTACAAGGTAAAGTTATTTCTTACCAAGGGCAAAAAATGCAGGTTGTGGCGGTTAGAGACATTACAGAGCGCAAGCAAGCCCAAGATGCTTTGCAAATGCGAGAAAACGCTCGGCGAAAACAAAGCCAAACTCTGGTACAACTAGCTAGAAGTAAGACATTCCAACATGGTAATCTCAACGCGGCATTCAGGGAAATCACAGAAGCAGCAGCTCGCACACTTTTAGTGCAACGAGTTGGTATTTGGTTATACAACGAAGATCACACCAAGATTGAGTGTATCGATTTGTATAACGAGCAGACAAAAGAACATACCTGTGGTATATCACTGTTAAAGGCGAATTATCCGGCTTATTTCCAAGCCTTGGAAGAGGAACGTAGTATTGCCGCCCATGATGCCATTCAGGACAAAAGAACTCAAGAATTATCTCAATCTTATCTTTCGATGTTGGGCATCACATCCTTATTGGATGCACCGATTTGGCTAGGGGGTCGGTTGGTGGGGGTAGTCTCCCATGAGCATTTTGGCGAAATTCGTCAGTGGACATTGGAGGAAGAAAATTTTGCGGGATCAATAGCAGATTTCGTGACATTGGCTATGGAAGCAAGTGAGCGTAACGCCGCACAAGAAGCACTGCGGCAAAGCGAGGCACAATTTCGGGCGATTTTTGAACGTTCATCTATCGGCATCGGACTTATAGATATGAAAGCACAGATAGTAGATGCTAATCCCGTGCTGTGTCAGATGCTGGGATACACTCGCCAAGAATTATATGGTCAGCGCTTCACAGATTATATTTCCCAAAAAAGAGGGGATTTAGAACTTTACAGACAAATGATTTCCACAAGTCTCTCAGACTCTGAGCGCTTGGTAGAAAGACATCGCATTGAGATGGAAAGACTATTTCTGCAAAAAGACGGTGGATTAGTTTGGACTCAGCTTTCGGTGTCGATTATCCCCGACAGTAATGGGACGCCTGAGTTTTTTCTGGCGATGATCGAGGACATTAGCGATCGCAAGGAAACAGAATTGAAACTGCGAGCCTCCCAAGCGGATGCTGAAGCTGGTAGTCGAGCAAAAAGTGAATTTTTAGCCACGATGAGCCACGAACTGCGAACCCCTCTCAATGCGATTATGGGTTTGTCTCAATTGCTACAACAAGAAATGGTAGGCTCTCTCAATGACAAACAAAAAGAATATTTAAGTTGTGTATATAGCAGTGGTGAACATCTACTAGCGCTAATCAATGATATACTTGATTTATCTAAGGTAGAAGCAGGCAAGGAAGAACTGTCGCTGTTGCCTATATCAGTGTCAGAATTATGTAATTCTGTAATATCGACCGTGAGCGATCAAGCTGCAGATAAAGGATTGCGTCTGACAAGCGAAATTGATCCTCTGGCTGACATTTTCATTGCAGATGAGCGGCGAATTAAGCAAATGCTACTAAATCTCCTCACCAATGGGATTAAATTCACCCCAGCGGGACAGGTTTGTTTGGAAGTTAAAAAAATAGGTTCAGGTATTACTTTTACAGTCGCAGATACTGGTATTGGTATTGATTCCAATCACATTCAATTCTTGTTTGAACCATTTAAACAGCTTGATAGTCGATTAAATCGTCAGTACGAAGGTACTGGTTTGGGTTTAGCTTTGACCAGGAAGTTAGCCCGTTTGCATGGTGGAGATGTGACGGTAGAATCTACCTTGGGTGAAGGTAGTAGGTTTACTCTGTTTCTGCCAGATCTATCTGATGGGGACTAGGGATTGGGGATTGGGGATTGGGGATTGGTAGGAATAGAGCAGGGGTTTCGCGCCTAACGCACCACCGAATCAAGCAGCAGTGCTATGTCCCTAGGGCACAGCACTGCTGTGCCCCTACTGTGGTGGATTCGCTTGCAACCAGTTAAATAAATCTTCAATTGAGGTAAAATCTAACAAGGCTTCCCCTAAAGATTCTAGCTGAGTTAGAGAAAGAGACTCAATTTGCGATCGCACCTCCGATGATAATTCTCCCACCCGTCTTTGTAGTTGGCGTAAAATCAGCGCTTGTTCACCTTCTTGTCTACCTTCCTGTCTCCCTTCTTGTCTACCTTGTTGTATGCCTTGCTCGTATTCAATGCGCTCGCCTGTGGTAACATATCTCATGGTACGCTCCTGTTCAAATTGTCGGAACTCTTGCCAAAATTCTACTTCCAATGCCTTTGGTAATATCATAACCCAATCGATAAATCGATACAGGTTACGAATATCTTGTGCTTCCCAACCTAAATCATAAAGCCTGCGAATTAACGCCAATTTCCAAACTTTGCGTTGTTCTGGTTGTTTTCGCGTTTGTTGGGTTTTGAGATGCGCCATTACCACCGTCGCAAACGGGTTATTGCTGGCTTCTAATTCTGTCCAACGGTTTTCGTAATCTAACAGCTTGACGGTGCCAAATTCAAAGTTTAACCGCGTATCTGGATAATCATAACTGTAATTATTGGGACGCCATTCCCGATTTGCATCACACAAAATCGCTAAACTGGTGGCTGGTTTATCAAAGCGGTCAAATATGCGAAAGTTGTAGGTGAACATCCGCTTGGGAAATTCATCTTCTTTGGTGGCTTGTATTTCTACATGCACTAATAACCAAAGTTCATGTCCTTGGATGTGCCATACTTTGACTAGTTTATCAGCATATCGCTTACCAAGTTCTGCTTCACGGGCGATTTGTTGAAATTCTTTATCGAGAAATTCGTAGGGACGTTCCCAGTTAATTAATGCAGCAGTTTTGGGAAAAAAGAACTGCATTGCTTGGGGAAAGTAAGCTTCTAATACTTCTTTCCACGGACTATCAAAATCGGCGCGTTGGTTTAGTTCACCGTCAGCATCCCTGAGATCATTCATTGTAACTTATAAAAGACGCGATTTATCAGATATTGCCCTGTTGTAATATATCAGGTTTACACAGCAATCGGTGAGTTATCTTCACCAAAGTTAGCTACATCTACAAAGCGTGAAACTGACAAGCTTTTCCGGTTGAGTCTAATTCTTCCAATTTTGTGTAGGTTTCGCGCTTTTTGATTTAATTAACAGCGTATTCTGTAAACTGTCGCATGAACGGTGAATGAAACCCAATCACAATATCCTGATTTGGTACACCCTCCTTTACCAATTCCTCTGCAAAATCAATTTCTGTACCGTTATACTGCAGCCAAATTTTGGCATTCTTAATATCTAAATGCAGCACACAACCATAAACCCGATGACCATTTTCCCAGCCCACATTCACTAGCTGATAATGGTCATGTTCGGTGTCAAAAATTGTTTCTCTATCTACATCATCTCGCCTGGAACCGTAACTCGCATAATCTGTCATCAGCTTTTTGATAATTTCCCGATACTTAACTATTTTATCCATTGTTCAATTACCTCCTGCTCTGGGTTGTAAATTAGCAATTTTAGGTTTTGAGATTGGATAACTATTTGAATTAATTCAAGTTTAAAAAATGTTTCATAAGTAATGCTGGGAACGCCTAAATATAACTCTCTTTCTGGTTGCTTTTGACTCAAAGCTGTTCGATAGTTAATAAATTGTCCTAGTGCTGTATGGAATTGTGAAATGGTTGAACCTCCAACAAAGCTTTTGACTTCAACCGCTATCTTTTCTCCTGCTTTTTGCGCCGCAATTAATCTTTCTGCGCCTAAATCAATATAAATTTCTAAGCCACCATAATCTAGATATATTGGATCATCTGTAATTATCCATCCATCTTTTTCTATGGCACGCTTCACAGCGTCATGAAAGATATCTTTTGCTGGCATAGTGAAATTATCCCCAGCATTGGGTTACAATGCCGCTCAAAATCATTATTCTTAATCATAGCAATTTCCTGTAGGGTGTGTTAGGCGCATATCTTCTATATCATCACCCCAAATATTTCGGTTTCGCGCCTAACGCACCACCGAATCAAGCAGCAGTGCTATGTCCCTAGGGCACAGCAGTGCTGTGCCCCTACTGTGGTGGATTCGCTTGCAACCAGTTAAATAAATCTTCAATTGAGGTAAAATCTAACAAGGCTTCCCCTAGCGATTCTAACTGAGTTAGAGCAAGAGACTCAATTTGCGTAGGCGTAGCCCGTCGTAGACATCGCACCTCCGATGATAATTCTCCTACCCGTCTTTGTAGTTGGCGTAAAATCAGCGCCTGTTCGCCTTTTTGTATGCCTTGCTCGTATTCAATGCGCTCGCCTGTGGTAACATATCTCATGGTACGCTCCTGTTCAAATTGTCGGAACTCTTGCCAAAATTCTACTTCCAATGCCTTTGGTAATATCATAACCCAATCGATAAATCGATACAGGTTACGAATATCTTGTGCTTCCCAACCTAAATCATAAAGCCTGCGAATTAACGCCAATTTCCAAACTTTGCGTTGTTCTGGTTGTTTTCGTGTTTGTTGGGTTTTGAGATGCGCCATTACCACCGTCGCAAAGGGGTTATTGCTGGCTTCTAATTCTGTCCAACGGTTTTCGTAATCTAACAGCTTGACGGTGCCAAATTCAAAGTTTAACCGGGTATCTGGATAATCATAACTGTAATTATTGGGACGCCATTCCCGATTTGCATCACACAAAATCGCTAAACTGGTGGCTGGTTTGTCAAAGCGGTCAAATATGCGAAAGTTGTAGGTGAACATCCGCTTGGGAAATTCATCTTCTTTGGTGGCTTGTATTTCTACATGCACTAATAACCAAAGTTCATGTCCTTGGATGTGCCATACTTTGACTAGTTTATCAGCATATCGCTTACCTTGTTCTGCTTCACGGGCGATTTGTTGAAATTCTTTATCGAGAAATTCGTAGGGACGTTCCCAGTTAATTAATGCAGCAGTTTGCGGAAAAAAGAACTGCATTGCTTGGGGAAAGTAAGCTTCTAATACTTCTTTCCACGGACTATCAAAATCGGCGCGTTGGTTTAGTTCACCGTCAGCATCCCTGAGATCATTCATTGTAACTTATAAAAGACGCGATTTATCAGATATTGCCCTATTGTAATATATCAGTGATTAGTAATAGTCTGCCGTAGATTGTAGGGTGTGTTAGGCGCATATCTTCTATATCATCACGCCAAATATTTCGGTTTCGCGCCTAACGCACCACCAGATATCTCGCTGCTGTTTAATTTTCGCAAATTTTGCCGAAATAATAATTGATTGTATTGTGCTATAATCAAATCACGCAGTTAATCCAGTCTGTTCATCAAATTTACCCGCCCTGACAAGGCGATGAACTAAAAAAACGAAAAAAAATTGATCCGCCTGTGGCGGATAAGGGTAAGAAGGGTAAAGAGAAGAAGTGCAAAGGGCAAAAGGGCGAGAGCGCTAAGGGCGAAGAATCCACCCTGCGGGAAGCAAGCTACGCGGCCGCACCCGCACATACAACGCGAAAACCGATAACGTTGTCGCGGTAGGTGGGACTGAGGTTGACGTTGAGGCGATAAGCAGAACGGCAAACCCAAGAACCGATGTACCAAGAACCACCGCGCAGCATCCGTTGTTTATCATTCTCAACTAGCCAAGAACTACCATCGCTAGGCGCATTTATATAATTTTCATGCCGATTGTCATAACACCATTCCCACACATTCCCATGCATATCATGTAAACCAAATGCATTAGCAGGGAAGCTACCTACATCTGTCGTTTTTTTGCGGTACTTACCTTTGGGCACAGAATCATAGATACCATAGCTACCATTGTAGTTAGCTAAGTCAGTTGTGATGGTCTCACCGAAGTGGAATGGGGTTGTTGTTCCTGCTCTACAGGCGTATTCCCATTGTGCTTCGCTGGGCAGTTGATATTTTTTTCCAGTCTTATTAGATAGTATAGCACAAAATTCTACTGCATGATTCCAATTTACGGTTTCCACCGGTCTTTTTTTTCCTGGGAAGTCAGAAGGATTTTTACCCATCACTGCTGCATACTGTTCTTGAGTGATGGGAAACTTGCCCATATAAAACGGTTGAATGGTAACTTGGTGCTGTGGACGTTCACTATCGTCTCCCTCATTTTCTGGCGAACCCATCATAAAACTACCGCCAGGAATTGCTACCATTTCTAAAACTACACCATTACCCAGGTCTTCGGTAAACAATTCTGCTTGTGAGCGATAACGGGTAATTTTCAGGTTTGTGTCTATCTGAGCGTATTCAAATTCAAACTTCCGCGTGGGGTATATCCCCGCTCCCTGCTGGCTCTGAGGAGTTGGGGGTGGAGTGCTAGGAATACGCAACAATTCTAACCATTCTCGCACTGTCTGCGGTCTATCTTCTGACACCAACGCCATCCCCTTGAGAATCGCATCATTCACCCTGTCGCTAATTTGCGGATTAAATTCTTTTGGCGGTTTCAAAGGTGCATATTCCCGAAAATTAGCGGGGATGGGAACTCGCGCTGTCAGCAAATTATACAGCGTCGCCGCTAAAGCATAAACATCAGTATACGCACCAAATTTACCTTGTCTATCATACTGTTCAAGTGGTGCATAACCTTGTGTCATCGAATTAGTCATGCTGGCGGTTTTACCAATGGTAAATTCCCGCGCTAAACCAAAGTCAATCAATACTGCTGTTTTTGTTCCCCGACGCAACAGAATATTATTCGGTTTGATATCTCGATGTAAAAATCCCTGTTGATGGACATATTCTAAAGCTTGTCCAATTTGCTCAATATATTCTAGAGCTTCTTTCTCAGACAATTGCCCATGCTGATCAATATAAACTGCTAAATCTTCCCCATCAATATGTTCCATCACCATCCCCCAAAGTCCATCTTCTTGGATGAGTTCATAAACTTGGACAATATGAGGATGTTTACAACCTTTTAAAACCAGCGCTTCGTTGACAAATTTTTCTTGTCGTTCGTCAAAGTCGGCTTGATTTTGCTGGATGTGGTTGAGGGTTTTGATGACGAATAATTTACCTGTACGTTGTTCGATAGCGCGATAGGTAATACCAAAGCCACCACCACCCAATACTTTTTGAATGATGAAGCGCCCGTTTTTAATATGTTGATTGGGTGTCCAGAGTTTCATCTGCTCAGGGAATTTTACAGGTTTGCCGACGCTATTATATTGTAGTCAAAATCCCTGAGATTATTTGTATCTTGGTGCCTCTGTGGTTTAATTTGTAAAATCTCGTTTGTAAAATCTCGTTTCCAGGTTCTACCTGGAAATGCATTAAAGACGGCTCTGCCGTTTTTTTGGAGGCGGAGCCTCCTAATAGGCATTCCCAGTCTGAGACTGGGAACGAGGTAATGCCGACCCTACGGGTATTTCTACGCATTTTTATTTTTTAGCTGCAATTGAGTTGCATCGACCTGCAATTGAGTTGCATCGACCTGCAATTGAGTTGCATCGCCCTGCAATTATATTGCATCGCCCTGCAATTATATTGCATCGACCTGCAATTATATTGCATCGACCTGCAATTGAATTGCATCGACCTGCAATTGAAAACGACACTGTGATCAGCTTGCTTTGTTGTATAACAGGACTTACGCTAGTGTTAGATTTAAAGAATGGTGCGTGACGCCACTCATTTTGTCGCTGCGTACAATATTTATCGCAGCGTCACGCACCCTACGATTACTTTGCGCCTTCTCTTCCCTACGGGACGCTCCGCGAACGAGACGCTCCGCGAATGCGCCTTCTCTGCGAGACGCTACGCGAATGCGTGAGATAAATTCATATCTCATTCAGCAACGCCGATTAACCCAACCCACTTAATGTTTAACAAAGCTTGTTTAAATTCCGCTGCAGTTTTAAAATAAATTTCCGGTTTTTCCACCAACGCCAAATCAATTACCTCCGCTAGCGCTTGGGGAATATTCACATCTCGCTGACGAATTGGTACGGGATTATTTTGCAAAATTGCTAAAAATGGGTCGCCTGTAAAGTCACGGGGGAAGCTGCCTGTTAACATATTATATAGACAAGCGGCTGCAGCCCAAACATCTACTTCTGGTCGAGCATATTTAAAATCTAGCAGCTGTTGTCTGGGCATAAAAGCGGGAGTACCAGCTTGAGTACCTGTGAGAGTTTGACCGCTTAACCCAGCTAAATCAAAGGCTTTAGCTAAACCGTAATCACCAACTTTAGCTATTATCTTGCCATCAATATTACTCAAGAATATATTACTCGGTTTTAAGTCGCGGTGAACTAAACCTTTACCCTTGCCAAAGCCACCATTAGCTAGTTTAATGTAGGGAAGTTCTGCTTGATGGGCGTATTCCAAACCATCTAAAACTTGCAGAATGATTGGCACAGCAATATCAATAGATAGTTTCCCACCTTGTTGTTCGATTAAATCTGCTACGCTGCCGCTATTGCAATACTCCATTGTAAAAAAGAAAATAGCATCAGCGTAACCATAATCAATTAATTTGACTACATGGGGATGTTGCAAAGCTTTGGTGTTTTCGGTTTCTCTGAGAAATCTTTCAACTGCACTTTCATTAGCAGCCACTGCAGGTAACATTACTTTCAAGGCTAAAAAATCACCAGAATTATGATGCTGTGCTAAATAAACTTCTCCAAATCCACCTTTACCCAGCAATTTAACAATATTATAACCGCGAATTGCGCTTAAATTTTTGTCGCCACCCTCAGCTAAACCCAGCCATTGTCGGATGATTTCCCAGAAATTTGGTGTTTGTGGTTGGTTATGGTTGACAGGAAGAGTAGGAGGAAAAAAGTTGGGAATTTTGATTTCTGCTGGATCTACTTCAATGTTAACTGCAAAGACAGTATCACCCAATTTAATTTCATCGCCTGAGAGCAAATCATACTCAGGAAATTTCAGCTTTGCGCCTTCTTCGGGTGTTTGGTGACTTTCGCGCTGTCCAATTTTTTTATCGTTAACATAAGTCCCATTTTTACTACCAAAATCCCGGATGCGAATATCTGGGGGGTTGATATCTAGTAAACAGTGATAACGGGAGATGGTTCGATGATGTTCGTCGTCTGGTAACTGTGGGTTGCAATCTGCACTTCTGCCAATTATACAAGTAGTGCGGGAATCAAAAATAAACTGCCGTCCTGGAAGTTTACCTTCGGTGACTGTCAGGGTGATTTTAGCTGGCATTTATATTTATTAAAAGTATATATTTTTCCGCGTATATCTCCTATTTTACAGCCATTTTCAGGTAAATAAACCACGCTTTTGGGGCGCGGGCGCAAGGCCTTGCGCCCCTACGAAAATCTCTAACTGACAAATCTAATCGACGCCTTCAATTGGTGCAAAACCTTGACGCTGAATATTTTCTGTCACAGTGCGTGGTTCTAGAAATTGCAGCAGATAATCAGGACCGCCTGCTTTAGAACCAACACCAGAAAGATTGAAACCACCAAAAGGTTGCCTTCCCACAATCGCCCCGGTAATGTTACGATTAATGTACAAATTCCCTACGGCAAACTCTGTCTGCGCCTGCTGAATGTGGGAAGGTGTGCGGGAGTAAAGTCCCCCAGTTAAGGCGTAGTTTGTACCGTTGGCGACGGTTAAGGCTTCTGGGAAATTCTGCACCCTAATTACTGCTAACACAGGACCAAAAATTTCTTGTTGGGCGATTATACCATTTGGCGGCACATCAGTAAAGATAACTGGACCGACAAAATAACCTTGAGTGGGTGCGGGTAACTCTAAAGCTAATTGGGCTTCTGCTTTACCTTTCTCAATATATTCGAGAATGCGATCGCGAGCATTGGCATCAATTACCGGACCGACTTGAGTACCGGGTAATTCTGTTTCGCCAATATTCAAAGATTTTGTGGCTTCTACTAATCGGCGCACAAAAGCATCATAAACCGGTTGCAGAACAATCACCCGTGAACAAGCAGAACATTTTTGTCCGCTATAACCAAAAGCTGATTGTAATACCCCAATCACAGCTTGGTCTAAATCTGCACTTTCATCCACAATAATAGCATTCTTCCCACCCATTTCGGCAATCACCCGTTTCATGTGCCTTTGACCGGGTTTCAGGGTAGCAGCTTCAGCGTAAATTCTGCAACCTACCTCCTGAGAACCAGTAAAAGCAATTACATGGGTATCAGGATGACTCACCAAATAAGCCCCGACTTGGGAACCCTTACCAGGTACGTATTGAAATACACCTTTAGGTATTCCAGCTTCCACCAAAATTTCTGTGAATTTGGCAGTAATTATAGAAGATGTTTCTGCAGGTTTGAGGAGAGTTGAATTTCCTGCAACCAAAGCTGCAACAGTCATTCCACAAGCAATGGCTAACGGGAAATTCCAGGGAGAAATCACCACAACGATTCCTCTGGGCTGGTAAATATAACGATTAGTTTCACCAGAAACATCGTAATTTACACCCTGATCTAACCGTTCCATTTCCTCAGCGTAGTAAAGACAAAAGTCGATAGCTTCAGATACCTCTGCGTCAGCTTCTTTAACCGGCTTCCCCACTTCCAAAACAATCCACACAGAAAGTTCAGCACGGCGTTGTTCCATCAACACAGCAGCTTTCCGTAAAATATCAGCCCGTTGCTTCACTGGAGTCTTACGCCAAGCAGGAAAAGCAGCCTTCGCAGCTTGCATTGCTTCCTCTGCTTGTTCAACACTAATCAGTCCAATCTTACCAATTACCTCGCTAAAATTCGACGGATTGAGAGAATCAATCACCGTTGAAGTATTAACATACTCACCATTAATCAAAGGAAGATAACTCTTCGCCAATTGTTGACGAACAACTTTAAAAGCCTCAGCCGATTTTACTCTCGCTCCTTCCCCAGCATAATCCGTATCCGCCACACCCACAAACCCCGCGCCCTCCTCTTTGCGTCTCTGGTTACTGAGCGCAGTCGAAGTATGCGCCTCTGCGTGAGATAAATCCACAACCGGTGGACTCAGCAACTCCTCAGCGGGACGATTTTCCAAATTTTGGCGTAAAAAAGAACTATTCGCCGTATTTTCCAACAAACGACGAATCAGATAAGCCATCCCCGGTAGAAGTTCACCATAGGGACAATACACACGCACACGATAACCCTGATCGACCAAAGCCTTAGCCAGCTTATCACCCATACCGTACAAAACTTGCATTTCAAAGCAACGCCGGGGGACATTCAAGCTTTGGGCTATGGCTATGGCTCTGGCTTGCGATCGCACATTATGGCTACCAATAGCAGCATACACATATTGATGATTTTCCAGCAATAACTGGGTGATGGTTTCAAAATTAGCATCACTAGCGGCTTTATCATTGTAAACTGGTTGTGACCAATGCTTCTGTGCAGCTTTGATAGTTTCCTGATCCCAATAAGCGCCTTTAACCAGACGAACTGTTAAAGGATAACCGCGCTGTTTTAACCAAGAAATTAGATCCTTAGCATCTTGCTCACTGTCGCGCAGGTATGCTTGAATTGTCATACCAATATCTGTACGTTGGCGAAATTCGTCTTCCAGTAAAAGTTTTTTCAGAATATTCAGAGTAATGTCTTTATAGGCGTACTGTTCCATATCAAAGTGGACAGCTGCGCCGACTTCTTTGGCTCGACGTAAGAGAATGCGAATGCGATCGCTAACTTTCGCTTCACTACCTTCAGCATCCAAGGGGTCGAATTGGGAATAAAACGCCGTTAACTTCACAGAAACCTGAACTTTTGGCAGATTTTCACCATCTGCTGTGTCAATAGCGGCAATAGTTGTCCAACTTTGGGAAGCTTCCACCAATTGTACCATCAATTCCAGGTAACGTTCCAGATAAGACTGCGCTTCGGCTTCTGTAATTACAGCTTCACCAAGTAAATCAATGGTGAAAGCCATTTTTTCTTTCCGCAGGCGTTCAACTGTTTTGATGACTTGCTTAATATTTTCCCCAGAAATATATTTATGAGCAAGAGTCTCAACCGCTGTCGCCACAGTTGTCGCCGCAACTTGTCCAGGCATAGAATCGGGATTAGCAAAGTTTAGCATCCCCTTGAGCGCTGCGGGTAACTCTACAGACTCATCACCGAGATATTCTTGTAAATGAGCAGCAATTTCCGATTTGCTGCGTAAAGCCGGGAGAGTATCAATAAACCGAAATAGCTGCACCCGCAATCCTGGATTACTCATCGCCCATGCTAGTAATTTATCATCCCAGCGCATCTGATCGCGCAAAGAAGCTAAAAACGAACGATTCTCCTGGGTGGCTATTAGAAGCTGTTTACCGATTTCTTGGGTTTTAGCTTCGTAGGTGCTGGCTTGTACTTGTAATACCACGGGTAGCAGACTCCTTGTTCAACACACAGACTATATGAAGCCTGTGTATTCTATTTTGGCTCTTTAATTTTGTAGCCACCAGATTTCCCACTCACAATAATTAAAAAATTTTAAGTTGTTTGTCTTACTGAGAATATTTATAACAATTGACAAAGACTCCATCTCAATACTGCGTAGGTTTTGAAAATCGCAAAGCGTGAAACCCTTGTAGAGACGTTACATGTAACGTCTCTACATTCAGCCCTTAGCCAATTTTAGATTTTAGATTTTAGATTTTTGGGAAGCAAGACCCCATGTGTCTGTAAAAATCTAAAAGACGCTCCTACGTCACCCTAAGCGCAGCTGTGCCGTAGGCTTTACGCTACGAAGCACGCAAATCTAAAATCCAAAATTGGTTGACCTGAAGGATTACTAATTGTGGTTCAACAAGGCATCATAGCATCAAATCTACCTAGTACTGCCAAATCTTCAGCATCTAACGCAACTGGAATACCACTGCGAATTAATTCCGAAAAATCTTCATTTGGCACCATAATCGTCAACGTATACAAACGAGACGAGCCTGTATTTTTGATTAAATGAGTCCCTGTGGGAGGTACCAACAAACTATCACCAGCTTTGATAGATACCTGTTTACCATCACACATAGCTACACCTTCGCCTTTGAGGATAAAAAACATTTCCACCGCCCACTGATGGCGATTTGGTGGTGTTTGTCCACCGACATCAAAAATTTCTACACAACAAGTTAAAGAAGTATTAGCATTTGCTGTATCGAAGATAATCGCCAATCGATTTGTATCACAGGGGCTGATGCGATATACTTGATAATCTTTGGGAGATTTGATAACAGGAATTACACAATGATTAGTATACATTTATCACCTCCTAAGTTTTCATTTGTCATTTGTCATTTGTCATTGGTCATTGGTCATTGGTCATTTGTCATTTGTCATTTGTCATTTGTCATTGGTCATTGGTCATTTGTCATTTGTCATTGGTCATTGGTCATTTGTCATTTGTCATTTGTCATTGGTCATTGGTCATTGGTCATTTGTCATTGGTAGGGAACTCCTAACTCATTACTCATTACTCATTACTCATTACTCATTACTCATTACTCATTACTCATTACTCATTACTCATTACTCATTACTCATTACTCATTACTCATTACTCATTACTCATTACTCATTACTCATTACTCATTACTCCTAACTCCTAACTCCTAACTCCTAACTCCTAACTCCTAACTCCTAACTCATTACTCATTACTCATTACTCATTACTCATTACTCCTAACTCCTAACTTGTTTGCAATGCTGTAAAAATCGCTTGTGAATCAGTCACAAAACCGAAGCATTGTTGGACATTATATAAAGTCGCCAACCAACAATAATCAGGAGAAGTTGTAGCGGTACAATCTTTAACTAAAACACAGTCATATCCTAAAAAGTTGGCGTCACATAATGTGGTCAAGACACATTGGTCAGCGTTGACACCAGCAAAAAAAAGTGTTGTTCTTCCCAGGTTCCGCAAGATACTATCTAAGGGAGTA
Source organism: Gloeotrichia echinulata CP02 (assembly GCA_038087035.1). Taxonomy (NCBI): domain Bacteria; kingdom Bacillati; phylum Cyanobacteriota; class Cyanophyceae; order Nostocales; family Gloeotrichiaceae; genus Gloeotrichia; species Gloeotrichia echinulata. The sequence continues at coordinate 3,339,792 of CP051187.1, forward strand.
TCCCAGAAGCCGCTCATGCGGTATTTATCGACGTGAATATCTGTCGGTAGGTGTTCAAGTTCATCCACCACGGAAGCTCCCCAACTACCCGCAGTCAGTACCTTAGCGCCGTTGCTAGGAAGGGGATCGCCCAAACCTACATCATCACCTGTGGGGTTGTAGACGTGATGTAAACCGGCACTAATATTCAGTAAGTCGGGACGATTTCCCCAATTTACCCAAATTACAGGTACACCGAGGGCGCGAAGTTCTGGAAGTAAGCTGTTTAAAGGTTCAATGGGCTGACGGGCCCCAGTCACATCCACACCGATATGCGCTAACCAACCATCGGGATGACAGAAGTCATTTTGCATATCAATGACAATGATAGCGGTTTTTGCCAAGTCTAGGCGCAGGGTTTTACTATCTGTTGTTAAAATAACGGGTTGTGGGTTCTGGGGGGGACGAGTTATGTCTGCGTACGCTTGATTCACAGTCCAAGCATTTGGTGGAAGTCCCAATGTCCGAAAAGACTGACTCATAAACTACAATACCTAACACCATTTTTTACTTTGTAACTTGATTTCAAGTTACATGTTCAATTCCTTAATTAAGGTTAAATATTGTGAATTTCACTATCCAGCATGTTTTAATTGCTTCCCATGAGGGTTACAATACCGTCGATGTCCAGGTTGTAGACCGTAAAATTGCCGCAATTGCACCGAATTTAGATGTTATCGGCATTGCCATTGATGGTACAAATAAACTATTACTGCCGGGATTTTTCAACGCCCACACCCATTCCCCAGAGATGTGGCAACGGGGAGTAATTCGACCTTTACCTTTAGAATTATGGTTAGGGGAACTCTATGACTTTACCCCTCTTGATCCAGAACAAATATATCTGAGCGCCCTGGGAACAGCAACAGAAACCTTACTTTCTGGGGGTACGAGTGTCGTAGATCATTTGGTATTAATTCCGGGACAAGAATTAGAAACTATCGCTACCACCGTTCGCGCTTACACAGAAGTGGGGATTCGCGCCTTTGTAGCCCCATTAATTCAAGATGAATCCCTCACAGCGGGGATACCATCAGGGGAATCTACCCAAACTCATCAACCGTTTTTTCGCTCAACTGCGGCCACATTAGAAATTATAGAAGAAGCGGTGAGACAATTTCATCGTCCCGATGAGGGTGTGAGTATTTTAGTTGCACCCACAGGGATACAATTGTGTACAGATGCTTTATTTACCGGATGCATTGAATTAAGCGATCGCTATAATCTGTGTCGTCACTCCCATCTACTCGAAACCAAAGCTCAAGAAAAACTCGCTCAACAAAAATACGGTTGTACTGCAGTCGAACATCTTAAACGAATTGGGTATTTAGGCGATCGCACAACACTAGCCCATTGTGTCTGGTTAAATGATGCTGATATTGCCATTCTTGCCGAAACTCAATCTACAGTCGTTCACAACCCCTTAAGTAATCTACGTTTAGGTAGTGGTATTGCCCCCATTTTAAAATATCTGCAAGCAGGGGTCAACGTCACATTTGGTTGTGATGGGGCTTCGAGTAATGACTCTCAAGACTTATTAGAAGCCATCAAAATTGGTTCCATTTTGCACAACATTACAGACTTAGATTATCAGCACTGGATTACACCCCGAAAAGCCGTAGAAATGGCATCTTTAGGCGGTGCAAAAGGACTAAATTTATCAGAGCAACTGGGTTCCCTCACCGTGGGAAAACAAGCGGATTTAGTCCTTTATGACCTAACTAATTTATCATTACTACCCCGTACAGACCCTATTGGTTTATTAGTATTAGGGCGTCCCAGCAACGTTGTTCATAGTGCTTGGGTCAATGGTAAACAAATAGTTGCTGATGGTCAAATTACCACCATCAATGTTGACGATTTGCGAAAAGAACTATTTAACCGTAGCCAGTGGGAGAGTCAGCGTCAGTCCCCCACCGTCGCCGAATTAGAGCTGCATTATCGCACAGTTATGGGTTTGTGAAACCCAGAGTAACGCCGAAATACACTCGTAGGGGCACGGCAATGCCGTGCCCCTACCCCCACAATATCATCGCTATTCACCTTTTTACCTCTCACCGCTAAAAAATGGAGCTTTGATCTCCGTGAATGAAGCTCAAAGCTCCGTTCATCTAGCTCAAAGCTCCGTTCATCTAGCTCAAAGCTCCGTTCATCTAGCTCAAAGCTCCGTTCATCTAGCTCGGAACTCCGTCAATCTAGCTCAAAGCTCCGTTCATCTAGCTCAAAGCTCCGTTCATCTAGCTCGGAACTCCGTCAATCTAGCTCAAAGCTCCGTTCATCTAGCTCAAAGCTCCATTCATCTAGCTCAAAGCTCCGTTCATCTAGCTCAAAGCTCCGTTCATCTAGCTCAAAGCTCCATTCATCTAGCTCAAAGCTCCATTCATCTAGCTCAAAGCTCCATTCATCTAGCTCAAAGCTCCGTGGATATAGATCAATACAGTTCAGTTAGGCTCGAATGATATACACTGTAGGGGCACGGCATCCAAAATTTTTTCTTCTAATGACAATTTTATTCGTGCCGTGCCCCTACGACAATTTTCCTTAACTGAACTGTATTGGGATATAGATTGCGTAGGGGCGCAAGGCCTTGCGCCCCTACAAATTAATCAATCAGGCTTTGAACTCCCTTAATGAGTCTTTGCTTTGGACGGTTTCTAGCGGTTCCTGTCAACGAAAACCCCAGAAATATCTAGACAAGATACAAACTCAAGACAGATTTTTGTGTATGCTTTGTGACCAAGGGACTGAGCAATACATTCTGGGGAATCAACATGGAACGTGCTATCTCCGCGCTGGGAATCTTAGTTTTCATCGGTATATCCTACGCCCTGTCGGTGAATCGTCAAGCAGTGCGTTGGCGAACAGTGGCTTGGGGATTGGGGTTAGAGTTTATCTTGGCGCTGCTGATTCTCAAAACTCCCTGGGGATTGAATGCGTTTAAGTCTTTGGGAGATGTCGTCAGCACTTTTTTAGGATTTTCTGATGTTGGTGCAGAATTTGTCTTTGGTAAGAATTTCAAAGATCATTTATTTGCCTTCCAAGTGCTGCCGACAATTATATTTTTCTCTGCCTTCATCACTGTATTGTACCACTACGGGATTTTGCAGTGGGTGGTGAATGGGCTGGCGTGGGTGATGATGAAGACGATGAAAACTTCGGCTCTTGCGTGTATAGCGTGCTTAATTATTAATGAAAGTCGATTAAATTGCTTTAATAACAAGGCTTATAGGCGTTTATAATTTGATTTTTAGTAACAGTAGCTCAAATACAAAAAATAATGGCTTTTATCGGAGCCAGGCAAGGGTTTCAAACTTATTTTTTAACAAATTCAGCACGCTAAGTACGCAAGAACCAAATTTCTCAACGGGGAGTAATTATTGCCACCTATGCGCTGTGTAACTTTGCAAATATCGGCTCAATTGGCATTACCATTGGTGGAATTGCCGGGATAGCACCTAATCGCCAACATGACTTAGCTCGTATGGGTGTAAAGTCGATGATTGGCGGATTATTGGCGGGTTTTATTACTGCTTGTATTGCGGGTATATTGGTTTAATGGTTGACGGTTGATTGTTGACCACAGTCGTCATTTTCATCTTAGTAAGTAGGCAGAAATAAACCAAACTATGTTAAGAAAAGTAAACAAGCCTGAAACTCTTACCAATGACCAATGACAAAGGACAAATGACGACCCTCGACCGTACGGTTCAATAGCCGACCTACTTTTACTGTTTTTCAACATAACCTAATCTCCAGCTACTAGGTTGTTTTAACTGATATCCCTTACCTTGGAGTATCAGCCAAAAAGCAACCCTGGTGTTTACATATCCCTTCATCAAGGAATATCCAGGGGGCGGATAAATACCGACATTACGCAGATTTTCATAATTGACAATAGATCCACAGTAAGTTTGATTTCCAGGGATTGAGAGGGTGAATGAATGGTCATTTTCATATCCATTGGGAATCATAAATATACCGTAGACATGATGGCGACCATTCCAAGGCTGAATGACTAGTTTTTCTGGATATGTGTAATATTTTTCTCTTTGACCAGAGGAAATAAACGCTGATGATCTGCAAGGAGTGATCGGCGATTGTTCTGCGATGTAAGAATAGCCTATCTTGCCAAATACAATAATAAGTGCTAATAGAATATAGATGTAAAGTACTTGATATTTTTGCACTTGTTAGGTTCTCCACTACCTCTTTTTTGTTATAGCTTAGTATTTCTTATTGTTCAGGAAGAAAAAGGAGCGATCGCTACAAGTTCAGGACTTACTCACCTGGCACATATATAGCGTTTCTCGCCCTAGTGAGGTACATCGGTAAGGGCACGGCAGTGCCGTGCCCCTACATCGCGTGATACAATTTTGTACCTCATCTGAATAGGAAGTGCTATAGCAGGGGACTGGGGACTGGGGACTGGGGACTGGGTTACAAGGATGACGAAAACATCTTGAGCCGACATCAACCGCCTGGTTGATTAGAGATCGGGATGGTTGAGGAATCGTCAATGTTTGTGAGACAATATTGATGGTCGTTGACCCACCCGAATGACTAAGAGGCCACCCTTGGGGTATAAAGTATGTACTCGGCAGAGATCGCTTAAGCTGAAAACCTAGCTGGTTGACCATTGTCGTAAATCCAAGGCGAGTAAGACGAAAAGTAATCAAACTGTCTGCGGAAGGCGGATAGCTGCGCGGGTTCTCTCTTGAGAAGATAAAGGTAGAAATACCAGAGACGCTGTGTAAGACTTAGACCGGATTTGGTTCCGGGTACTCAGTAATGAGTACGCCCAACAGAGCAACGGCGAACGAGACGCGAAACGATGATGGTTGTTTCTTTTGAAGCTCCGGCTTCAGCGAAGCAAGCCGGAGTACTTCACCGAAGGAAACTAAGATCAAGGCAAGCTAGCTGCAATCAACAATGGTATCTAATACTACTCCGTTCTCGGATATTCAAAACCATTGGGCACGTTTGTTTATTCAAGCATTAGCCCAACGTAGCATTGTGACTGGGTTTTCTAATGGAACCTTTCGCCCTGATAACTCCCTCACCCGTGCTGAGTTTGCAGTCCTTATCACCAAGGCCTTTGGGAAAGTTCCCCAGAAGCGCCAATATGTCTCCTTTGCTGATGTCCCGACGAATTATTGGGCGGTGACGGCTATTAAAACCGCTTATGAAAGAGGATTTATTAACGGGTTTCCTGACAATCGTTTCCGTCCTGACAACAGAATTACTAGGTTAGAAATTTTACTTTCCCTCATCACAGGCTTGGAAATTGGTACGAAGGTAAAACCTGATCTGCTAACAGCACTCCCACAAATTTATCAAGATGCAGCGCAGATTCCTGGATATGCTAGAAATCAGGTGGCTATTGCTACAAGTGCCGGAATAGTAGCAAATTTCCCCAATATAAAAATACTCAATCCCAATCTCGCCGCCATCCGTGCCGATGTTATAGTTTTTATCTATCAAGCTTTAGTCTATCTGGGTGAACTTCCCAAAATTCCATCTACTTACCTTGTAGAAATTGGAACAGTAACACCAACACCAACACCAACACCAATCCCTGTTCCAACACCAGTACCAAAGCCAACACCAACACCAATCCCTGTTCCAACACCAGTACCAAAGCCAACACCAACACCAATCCCTGTTCCAACACCCAGTCCGATACCCATACCAGTACCAAAGCCAACACCAACACCAATCCCGGTGCCAATACCGACGCCAACACCCACAGCAACACCGCCAGGTAGTGTCAAGGTAAATCATCGCCGGGAGTTTAGGGGGGCTTGGGTAGCAACTGTGTGGAATAGTGATTGGCCATCCAAAGCGGGATTAACTGTTGCCCAACAGCAAGCAGAACTGGTTAATATTATCACCCAATTACAAGAGCTAAACTTCAACGCGCTGATTTTGCAGGTGCGACCAGAAGGGGATGCATTATATGCTTCGCAATTAGAGCCTTGGAGTAGTTGGATTAGTGGAACTCAGGGGAAAGCCCCAGAACCATTTTATGACCCATTAGAGTTTGCGATCGCCGAATGTCACAAGCGCAATATTGAACTTCATGCTTGGTTCAACCCCTACCGAGCTAAAACTAGCCTCAAGGGTTCGCCGAATGTTCTTCCCCACCTAGCTGTAACTAATCGTGAGGTTGTTTACCAATGGGGTAATCAGCTGTGGATGGACCCAGGGGCAAAAATCGTCCAAGACAGGGCTTACAATGTGATTATCGATGTTGTGCGGCGCTATGACTTGGATGGGATTCACCTAGATGACTATTTTTATCCCTATCCTATCCCTGGTGAGTCTTTCCCCGATAGCAAAACCTACGCCGCTTACAAGGAAAATGGTGGTACACTCAGCTTGGGTGACTGGCGGCGAGAAAATGTCAATCAAATGGTGCTGCGTCTATCTGAGGGCATTAAAGCTACAAAACCAAATGTCAAATTTGGCATTAGTCCCTTCGGTATTTACCGTCCCGGACAACCGGCTGGTATTACCGGTTTGGACGCCTATAACGTATTGTATGCTGACTCCAGAAAATGGTTAGAGCAAGGTTGGGTTGATTATTTAGCCCCACAACTCTACTGGCGCACAGACCAACCACAACAAAGTTATCCCGTATTATTGAAATGGTGGACAGAAGCTAACACCAAGAAACGCCACATTTATGCAGGTAATAATATTGGACAACTGGACGGTAAAGCCTGGAAAGATGAGGAGATTGAAAAGCAAGTAAAGATAACTCGCAATCTCGCCCAAGAGTTGTCATTGGGTAATATTTTCTTTAGTATGAGTTCTATCAATGAAAATCGCCAGGGCATTGCCGATAAATTCCAAAATTCCCTTTATCTCAGACCTGCTTTAGTACCTACTTTATCATGGCAGAATGCAGTGCCACCATCTCCTCCCCAAGGACTGCAGGTCAACAACCGCAGATTAGCTTGGCTACCCGGTGACAATAACCCCGTGCGTTCTTGGACGCTTTATCGCCAAACGGGAGATGCTTGGACACTACAGCGCGTTTTGTCTGCAGGGACAACCTTTGCTACCGTTGAACCTGGAACCTATGCTGTATGCGCCGTGGATCGGTTGGCGAATGAGAGTGTGGGTGTGGTGATTTCTGTGAGTTGAGATCAATAATAGACCACGCTTTTGGGGCGCAAGGCCTTGCGCCCCTACGCACAGTGTTACCCGCATTTCTCACAAGGAGAGAAGGGATTGAACTTGGCAGATTGAACTCTCCCAAAGCGCGAACCTCACGGGCGAAGTAATGAGTAATGAGTAATAAGTAATAAGTAAGATTCATTACTCATTACTCATTACTCATTACTCATTACTTATTTAATTATTGAGATGTGGTGAGAAATTCGGGGTTAGGGTTCGGTATTTTCCACCGGAACGGGAGTTGTAATTTCTGCTGACGCTAAAGCATGGATAAAAATCTTCCGCAGAACGCGCTGGATCTGAAGATGCTTTCCTGGCTTAACTTTTGTCAAAGTCCTGAGCAACAAATTAGATTCTCCCAGACTCTCTATTCCATCCACCTGTGTAGGTTCAAGTACATCTGGTTCATTGACTTTTAACTGTTTTCCTAGTTCATCAATGAGTTCGTAGACATGAGCTAAGTTAGCATCATAAGGTATGGTAATTTCCACCACTGCAAAAATATACTGTTTAGAGTAGTTGGTAATTGACCCAATCTCGCCATTACGAATAATCTGTAATTGACCATTGGGGTGTCTAATACGAGTGGTTCTCAGTTCAATTGCTTCTACAGTCCCCTCTAAAAGCTTATCTTCAGATTTCCCGGCCTGGATATAGTCACCTACTAAGTAATAGTTTTCAAACAGAATAAAAAAGCCGCAGACTATATCGTTAATTAGTGCTTGCGCCCCAAAACCCACAGCTATACCCAAAATACCTGCACCAGCGAGTATGGGAGTAGGATTGATGTCGAGGATGTAGAGGATGGAAACAATAGCAGTAAAGTAAACTAAATATTGCAAAAAACTTCGGATCAGCGGAACGAGAGTCAGACGTCTGCTAGTTTGAACCTCAGTCAAATTTTTGTTTTGGAATAATATCTCTTCTATAATTATGTAGATAACCTCAAACAAAACACGACTGATGAAGATAATGCCGATTATCTTCACAATTCGAGGTCCGAAAATTGCAATATTGGCGATGAACTTAACTTGCTGGATCACCAACGTCGCTACACAAACATAAATTATAAATTCCCAACACCGCTTTAAAAAAGGGATGAGGTGTCGCAGACGATCATGGAATCTCAGCAGGTTGTCAGGACTGGAGTATCTGAGACTGAGAGCATCTAGGCTATCAATAATGGCGGTGACTGCTTTGGGTATGAGTAACCCCACTGCAATGATCAAATAAATCCGCAGTAGGATGTACAAGTACTCAGTTATGACTACTGGGACTTTGAGAAAATTACTACAGCAAATTAGCACCCATAGCCAAATCCCACTGGTGATGACTTTGTTGAGGTTGTCAAAGAAGCTTTCAACATTTTGATCGTCAGCAGTGTTTTGTTCAATATTTTTTGCTCTAATGCAAGCTATTTTGAGCCAATAGCGCACTAATTTCAGAGCGATCGCCGCTAAAATGACAGTAACAATGCTCTGAGTGATGCCAATTCCTAAGCTGATCCAGAATCCCGATGGGATACTGCGAATCAATAAGAGTGTATATTGTTGTAAATTTTCACCTCTATAGATTAGATAACCATTGACACCGATTATCAGGCTGGACAATGCTAAACAACTGATTATCAACAATCTTCTAACATTTCGGCGTAGGGTTTTGATATTTCTCTGTTCACTTTTAAATATAGATAGCTTAACCAATAGCTTAGAGAATTTTTCCCAAAGCCAGTTTAATAAAAAGAAAACAAAGATCGTCAAGCAGATTTCAGCTAAAATAATTAATATATTCATATCCCTCTAGCGAAAAAGTTAAGCATAAATCCACATCCATTGTTTTTATCTGTAAGAATGAAAAAGGTTGAGTTATAGTCAATTCTACTAGATTAATGCTAAAACCCAAATGGTAAAGAAAATCTCTTTAACCCTTTGAAAATCAGAATTTAGCCTTGAAAATTCCATCCATTCCAATATTACAGTCATAGTGATCAAACACAGGCAGGATAAAAGGTGAGAATCGAAATTTACGTCAGCACGGATATAGAAACGGATGGCCCTATCCCAGGCCCAAACTCTATGCTTAGTATTGGCTCGGCGGCGTATACCGCAGACAAGCAATTAATTGCCACTTTTATGGCTAATTTGGAAACCTTACCAGGGGCACAAGGAGACCCCAAAACCATGATCTGGTGGTCAGAACAGCCAGAGGCCTGGGTCGCCTGTCGAGCCAATACTAAGCCCCCTGCAGAGGTCATGCAGTCCTATCACTCGTGGCTTGTGGCTTTACCAGGTAAACCGATTTTCGTTGGTTATCCAGCCGTTTTTGACTTTATGTTTGTGTACTGGTACTTAATAAAGTTTGTGGGCGATAGCCCATTTAAGCATTCAGCATTGGATATCCGCTCATATGCAATGGCATACCTGAAACAAAACTACAGCGATTCGGGTAAGGACAATCTACCTGCTGCTTGGTTAGAGGATCTGCCATTAACCCATATTGCCCTAGATGATGCTATCCAGCAAGGGAAGTTATTCTGCAATCTGTTGCAAGCGAATCTACAGCATTAAGTGAACTACCTACACCGATTTGGAGTACCAAATACGGTATAGGCTTCTGGTACATTTCGCAATGCTGCCAGAACTTCCTTAGAGGTACTATTAGTAGTAGAACCATCCACTACCGGATTCCCTTTACGGCGTTTTATCGTTGGGAACAGTCCCAGCCCAACGCGCTTTACGTTGATAGCGGCATTAATATCCCTATCAACCAAAAGCGATTCTTTTTCGTCCCAATAATTACGAATGTTGCAATCAGTGAAGATAAATTCATCACGATACGCAAGCAATTGAGATGTGTATGCAGGTTTGACTGCTATTGTCCTAGTTCCAGCTTTTCGGGCTATGTATTCTAGGATTGTGAAAAATTGTCCAAATGCAGCATCGTTCCAGGATTTATTTAATCCTGATTTAGCTGATTGACCGTTGGGTAAATATTTCCCATTTTCATCTTGTTTGGCTTTATTTTTCTTTGATAAAGCTCTTAAATTTAAATCTTCATATACAAAAACTTTCTTCCCAGTTTTGAGCAAGGTATGGGCAGTTTTAAAAGCATGGTCAATTCTAGCTCTGGCAATACGTTGATGTTCTTTTGCTTCTTTTTTAGCTAATTTACGGCGTGATTTACTGCCCTTTTTCTTGGTGGATTTACGTTTGGATATATCTGCTAGTCTCTTTTCGGACTTAGAGAAAGATTTTAGCGATGGTAGCTTGGTATTCTCTGAAGTTGCCAAATAATCATCTTCATGTAATACTGCATCCAATCCAAGACTGTTTTCCCAAGTTGGAGCAATTTCATCAGGTGTAAAGGTAGGAATATTTGGGTCTGACAAACAAATGGTTACGTACCACCCATCCGCCTTTTTTGTCAAAAGAGCATTTTTTAAAATAAATCCATTAGGTAATGGGCGATGTAAACGCACCTTTACCCAGCCTTTTAATTTTGAAAATGACAAAAATAGCCATTCTTGCTCAACACGTTCGACAGTAATAGCTTGACCTTCAATTTTTATTGTGCGATAACGCGCAGCATTTTTAAAACGAGGTTTGCCACTACGATTTCCTTTGTAATCACCTTCAACAAAGCGAGAAAAAGCCAAGTCTACACGCTTGGATACATCCTGTAATGTCTGAGATGGAACACTTGTAAAGTCTAGTAGTTCACCAGAATGACTTACCTTTATCAAGTCGGACTTAATAACAGGAAGTTGTTTTTTTTGTGAGTAATAGTCGGGGTTGTCTCGTAATTTTGGTATTGAACAAATTAACGGACAAAAATTAATTGCAGTCCGATTATACTGATACCAGTCGAACCTGTCTCCTAACTGCCTGTTGTACCAGTATCGACAAATTCTTAACCAATTGTTTAGCTGGATTTTTTGCTTGGTGTCTGGATAAGCGCGGTACTGATAGTTAAGCAGTATAAGGAAATCACCTACTTGATTGCATTTAGTGTTGACGTTTATTACTATAAAGTATCGAGAAGGAAAAGTCAACTATGTTGAATCCCAAGACAAGCCAAAATAAAACAAAAGATTATTAATTACTCAACTGCCCCAATTACCGAATCAGCCTATGGCTAATATTGGTAATTGGGGCGTTTCGTAATTAATCGCCTTATATCCCGACACCAAACTGAGTACAGTTATGGTGCCAGGCTAAGGCGCGAAAGCTAACATAATCCTGGGTTGGGGGGACGCGCTTTTGGGGCGCAAGGCCTTGCGCCCCTACAAATAGAAGAATATCTATTGTTGGAAACTCTCGATATAAGATTTAATCGTGGGTATCCCTGTCATCTTTTCATAGAAGAAATTGTTGACAATTTTCATCAGTTCTGCTTGGGCTACATCGACTTCGGCACCGAGGGGAGTCCCAGCTTTTTGTCGAGACAGACTGCGATGTAGGCGCAGCAGTTGACGCACAATCTCTAACTCTTCTTCACCTTCCAAGACCTTGACGACCGCTAGGATCAGTTCATCCATCTGATTGAGAATGCTGTCGATATCAAAAACACTATTGTTTTCGCTGGCTTCTTGGACAGTTCCCACTAGGGCGTGGACTTGATAAAGTAGTGCGGTGGGTTCATCGAACAATTCACGCAAAAAGGCTGCTTCTTCATAACGCCCATTCAGTCGGAAGATGTTGTATAGGCGTTTAGCTACTTTGCCGTAGTTGAGGTGATTAGCTTTGACATATTTTTTAACTTCACCCTCCAATCGCTCCATATAAGTATCCATGACATCAGGAGAAACCTGCTTCGCCAGCTTGGAAAATAAAGGTGCAGAGCTAGCGTCTAGGTAAACCTCCTGGAAGTAGCCGTCGAGATAGCCGTCCAGTGCAGTGATCGTACCATCTGGAGCTTCCCAAGTCACATCCAATACATTGCTGGCGTTGGACAACTGACCGCGTATCTTGTCGGCGATAATCCACTCCAACTTGTACCAACCGGGGTCGTGTGATACTGAATCCCAGGTTATGATAATAGGATTGCCGTCAAGGTCGAACGCCTCGATCTGACCGGCTATAACTTCATGAGGTAGCCACCTAATTGGTGTACCAGCCCTCCGGGTACGTTCCTCCCGAATCACCTTCTGGGGGTAGCTACCAAACGTGACATCAATTAACTGGTAATTTGGGCCAGATAAGGTGTTGAGCGCCTTGTCACGCATCACTTTGGTAAGAATCTCGCAGGCTTCGGCGCGGGTGGGTGCAATGATATTTACTCGCTCGAAGTAGTCACAGTCCCCAGGGTAGGCTTGTATCTTCGATTGGGCTGCTGAACCAGAAAGCGCCAATGCAGTTTCTACGACACCAGGAATATCATCAAATTCGACAATTCTCCCAATGGCTCGAAAGTATGCTAACTGTTGCGGGTCAAAATCCAACATGGTGACTTTGTGCCCAAAAACACCAGTTTCTTGATCGACAACAATATCGCTATCGCCTGTCGATTCGGCTATCGTCTTCATCCAGCGTTCTAATTCTTGCTCATTGAGTTGAACCCCTAGACGATTAGCAGATTCGACGATGCGTTGATATGCTTCTACATTTTCGCCTTCTAGTTTGCTCATGGTATATTCCTTGTTAAGTTTTGTGATTGTAGTTTACAGATAATTGCAAACAAATTGAATTTCGCCCTGATGATAAAAAATATTGATTGCATTAAAGTCATAAACATAAATAGTACTTTATTAAGGTGAAAATGGCAAGGGGTAAGGGGGAACGAAAACACTTTCAACCCTTTTTATTTAAACTTTCGCCTATCTTAATTTCCATCTGACAATTTAATTTTTTGCGGGATTGTCACAAACAAATTGATTATCAATACAAAATTTAACATATTAATATATATAGCAATACTAAATCAATGACAGATGACAAATGACAAATGACAAATGACAAATGACAAATGACCAATGACCAATGACAAATGACAAATGACAAATGACCAATGACCAATGACAAATGACAAATGACAAATGACCAATGACCAATGACAAATGACAAATGACAAATGACAAATGACAAAATAAATCAGAGTAAATCATTGATGGAAAATAGCCGTTGACGATCTAATTCTTGCAGCCGGAGTTTTTCTGTATAGAATGCCTGATAATATGATTGCCATCGCTCTGGTTCTGTGTATGGATCGGTTTGCTCCCACAGTTCCAAAAAATGGCGATAGCGCTTTTCTCTAAACACTCTTTCCATACAAGCAATCGCAGCTTGGACAACGTGAGGTGTGCGTAGTATGTCTTTCTGATGTTTCTCACTCAGATGAAACAAATGGGAAATTAATTCCAAGTCCTCAACTAATTCTAGATATATATTTTGCAAATTTGAGATTAAATCTAATTGCTCAACCGTTGATTCTAAAATGTTTTGCCACAAAAAGCGATGATGGGAAAGACTAAATTCTAAATTTCGCGCCTCTAGTTCGTCCATAATCGCTTGACGCTGTTCGGGACAATGAAGATAAATCCGCAGTAATAACCCCTCTGCTTGTTCTAAAAGACTGCGATCGCGAGGAAGTGCTGGAGATTGACGAGCAAGATAATTCTTGACATTAGCTGTGATTGCTTTTTGTTGTCTGGTAACGGATACACCACCAGCCAGTTGAGTTTCTAAATTCTCTTCTCGCAAACGCACAAGTCCAGCATCGCCTAAGCTCAGGATTTGGGCACAGTAGGCGACATATGATTTACGTGCTTCGTTGGCTTCTATTCGCTTCAGCAATTTTACCATCTGTTGCATAACTTGCTGAAATTCGGTAGCCTGTTTTAAATCACGATCTTGAATAATTTGCTCAATCTGCCAATTTAGCCACAGTGGCGCATTTGCTAAAAGTTGCCGATAGTCTTCTGTTGTGTGAGTATGCAAGTACTCATCAGCATCTTTACCATCGGGAATGTTGAGAATTTTTAGCTGCACTTCGCCCTTATATGCTAGTTCGGCAATTTCTCCAATCGCCCGTTCTGCAGCATTTGTCCCAGCTTTATCAGCGTCAAAGTTGAGGACTAATTGTTTAGATTCACTATAACGTAATACTAGCTTGACTTGTTCCAAACTTAAAGCAGTACCCAGGGAAGCAACGGCATTATTGATACCAGCAGCATGGAGGGCGATCGCATCAAAATATCCCTCGACCACCACAGCTTGATCAAGTTGGGAAATTCCGGCTTTGGCTTGATCCAGAGCAAATAATGTTTTACCCTTACTAAATAGTTCCGTTTCCGGTGAATTTAGATACTTGGGTTGCTCATCAGTCAGAGTTCTACCACCAAAAGCAATGACACGCCCTTGGACATCACGAATGGGAATCATCAGGCGATCGCGAAACACATCATAATAACCGCCCCCTTCCTTGCGTGGTTTAATCAATCCCGCTTTTTCGACCAATTGCGCTGGATAGTGTTTAGTTTCTACCAGATAGCGCGAAAGGGTTTCCCAACTTGCGGGTGCATAACCTAAGCCAAATTGCTGTATTGTTTCCTCTTTGAGTAGGCGATCGCTACCAAGATACTGTAAAGCCTTCTGTCCTTGAGATTGTCTCAAAGCATGTTGATAAAAGTTTGCCGTTGTTGCCAAAACTTCATATAATTGTTCACGTAAAGACAGTTGACGCTGTAATTCTTGCCTTTGTTCAGGTTCCAGGGTTTGCACAGGTACTTGGTAACGTCTTGCTAAATCCAGCACCACTTCCGCAAAGGAGCGCTTCCCCAAGTCCATCAAAAATTTTATCGCATTTCCCCCAGCCTGACACCCGAAGCAATAATACATTTGCTTAGTCTGACTGACGGTAAAGCTAGGAGTTTTTTCATCGTGGAAAGGACAAGAACCCACAAAATCCTTGCCTCGTCTACGTAAAACAACGTATTCTGATATGACATCCACGATATCAGCACGTTGTTTAATTTCCTCAATTGTATCAGGGTGCAAGCGGGGAATTTGCATGTTAATCAAAGCACTTTGCGCGGGATTTTTCAGTTGTCATTGGTCATTGGTCATTGGTCATTGGTCATTTGTCATTTGTCATTTGTCATTTGTCATTTGTCAGTTGTCATTAGTCATTACTCATTACTCATTACTCATTACTCTTTGTCATTTGTCCGCTCCCCAATCCCCAATCCCTGGTCACTGAGCGGAGCCGTTCGCGTAGCGTCTCGCAGAGAAGTGCAATCCCCAGTAAAGGACTTCTGATGGCTATTATATTCTTGTTGCCAAAATCAGAATGATATATAGAATTACTTCAGCTTCAATTCATCAGAGGAAATACTTAAAATGGGACGTATTTTTATTTCAGCCGCTCACGGAGGCAAAGAAGCTGGAAGAATAGATCCAGGTGCGATCGCGGGTGGTACAACCGAGGCGAAAGAAATGATTCTGCTGCGAGATTTGATTGTAACCGAAATGCGGGCGCGTAATTTTGAAATTTTATCAGTTCCCGATGACCTAAGTGCTGCCCAAACTATTAACTGGATCAATTCTCGCGATCGTCAGGGTGATATAGCCCTAGAAATTCAGTGTGATGCTGCTAACAGTCCTACTGTGCGGGGGGCTAGCGTTTTTTATATAGCCAACAATAATCAGCGCAAAAGCAATGGCGAACTAATGCTAGTGGGACTTTTGCGCCGGGTACCTCAATTACCTAATCGGGGAGTCAAGCCAGATACAGATAGTGGCTTGGGTAGTTTAATTTTCTGTCGTCAGACAGCACCACCTTCTTTGTCATTACAAGTCGGTTTTCTCACCAGTCCAGAGGATCGCGCTTTACTACAAAATCGTCGCCGTGATTTTGCTTTAGGAATAGCAGATGGACTGGTTTCTTGGAGTCGTGTGATTGACCCTAATCCTGGAACTCCTGCAGACCCAAATTATCCAGCCATTAATATTAATATTAATGGCCAAAATTATCGAGAACAAGGGATATTAATTAATGGTAACGCTTACATTCCAATTGATTTAGTAGATCGCTTACAAATTGACTTAGCTAAATCACCTGAAGTTCGGCGCGTTACCTATCGAAAAGTAGTGTATGTTAAAGCAATAGAATTGCGAGTTTTTCATATATCTGTAAACTGGGAAGCTGCAACTCGCACTCTAAAATTGCGGTCAATTTCGATAATTTGCCCTGGTCAATTTGACAAAATTGTCTCGAATGGTAATACATCAGAAGTACAGTTACAACTATTCCTCAGAAATAATAATGAAAATTCCCTAGTGCAGTTTCCTGACATACCCAAATTATATCGAGAAGAAGCTAGTACAGAAGGCGTAAACTATGATATTGCTTTTTGCCAAATGTGTGTAGAAACTGGATTTCTACGCTTTGGTGGAGATATTAAACCTGAACAAAATAACTTTGCCGGCTTAGGAAATATTGGTGGTAGTTCAGAGGCAGCGTCTTTTGAAAGTGCTAGAATTGGTGTCAGGGCGCATATTCAACATTTAAAGGCTTATGCCAGTTTAGAACCGTTAGTAAATGAAGTTGTCGATCCCAGATTTCGGTTTGTGACCCGTGGTATTGCGCCACTAATCGATCAGTTATCAGGGCGTTGGTCTGCAGATTTGGACTATGGTACCAAGATTACAGCCATGCTTAAACGTTTGTATGAATCTGCAGGATTATTGTGAGTTAGGAGTTGGGAGTTAGGAGTTAAATACAAATGACAAATGATGTTTACGCTGTTTTGAAAAACCTAATAATTTCCCGCACATGATCGAGGAATTGTCCGTCAGTAGAAAGTTGCGCGATCGCATTTCTGGCTTCTCTGGCTAAACGTTCATGTTCTGTTTGATTGGTAGCGCGTAATTCTTCTAAATTAGCGGCTATTCTTGCTAAGTCTCGGCGTGTTTCTTCACTAAAACGTTGTTGATTTGCTGCAATTGAATAAGGCTGTTCTACATCAAGTTGTTCTTCTAAGCGTTGCACTTTTTGTTCAAATTCTAAGAAGCGATTCCGAAGTTCTACAATATCTTCGCGGGGATAGGTAAATTCTTGGCTAATCATCGCTAACCGTGCATATAAATACTCGTAGGCGCGGATAGCTGGACGGAGGACGGTTAATAACAAAGCAGCACCGGAACTGATGTATCCTACAGCACTAATGCCTGTGGCTGCGAGGGTATAAAGTCCAATGGCTGATAATAAATGTAAAGCAATGGCAACCCAGAGCGATCGCTTGGCTAAAATTCTGACATACTTCAGTGGTTTTTCATCTACCGGAATCCCTCTCTGGGCTGACTGTGCTGCTTCTGCTAAGACTTGTTTAGCCTGAAAATGCACATTCCACGGTACGGTAACTATTACTAATAGCCACCAAAAACTTGCTCCGCCAATTACCCAGTCAAGAAAGTTACCAGAAGGTATGTGGAACCATTGCAGTAAGCCAAAAGCCAGTAGTACGGTAATCACAATTCCCAGAATGGAACTGATGAAAAAATTAAAATACATCTTACTCTGTCTCCAATGTAACTATTACTTCGATCATGCTAAGGCCTGTAAGTTATACGGTAACAGTTGTGATAGTTTTTCTAGTTGCACATAACAGTCAAAGAATAAGATAGCTACGCCAAGTTGGTTGAGTATCTTTGTTATCCCTGTCAGGAAGTAACAATCGCCATGTTTTACCTTCTCGCTGAATTTGCAGATAAATATCAAAGGGTTGTTGCGGTTGCGTCAACTGTCTTTTTGGTAGCTTGACAATCAAGTCATAGTTTCCCTGAACCCGGAAAGCTGGTAAATTTTGAATCGTCAAAGGTTTTTCTTGAATAATTGTCAGTTTTTTGATTTCAAAACTGCCAAAATCTAGATCCAGCTTTTGGTTGAGTTGCTTTTGGGTTTGTTCTAGCTGGACTGCGATCGCTTTTTGCACTAACTCGCTCGTTGGTAGTAGTCCAATAGTGCCACAAGCTGTTAATAGTAAGAGTAGAATTACTGTGGAAATCAACCGAATCATGTATTTTATATACTGTTTTGAGAGCTAGTATAGCTGTTTATCACTTAAATTTTCTCATCAATCATGTCAACACGGAGTATTCGCCTTGATCACAAACTATCCTGATGTCGCCTGGGGTCATCAACCAACTACTAAACCCCGAAAATTTATTTGTTGAAAAAGTGGTTTTATGTTTTACGCACATCTGAGTGCGTCAACTGTCAATGTTTGGCAATCCTTCTTAATCGTCATGTTTATTGCTTGGACTTCCCTTAAGTAAGTCGGTGGGAATAAACAGAAGTATATTACGGGTTATTGCTGAAATTTTCATAATTTATTGGAAAATTTTTTCAGAAAAAATACTTAATAAATGTTTTATTTGGGACACAGATAAAAGCAGTATTTATATTTTTACCTGTTCATGGGCATAGGCGTAGCCCGCTGCGGTCATCGCCCGAATTAGCAGTTACCAAACACCGATAATTTGATCACCGATAACTGGTTTACTAAGTCTTGCTTATATATGCTTGTATATAATAATCTGATTGATTTTTTTGCAAGTCTGATCAGCCTTTAGGCTTTGCTATACAAGGCTTAAACCTTGCAAAATTGGCAAAAATTCAATAATTAACCTATATAATATTTGTATTTGATTTCTCAAAAATATTACGAGAGAATGATACGGTAGGCTTTATACGTATAATAGCCAACACGAATAAATCACAGCTTAGAGGATGTTTTAAAAGTCCTGTCGTTGGTAGCAAAACGTTTTAGATCCCCCTAAATCCCCCTTAAAAAGGGGGACTTTGAGAAGTTTTCCCCCCTTTTTAAGGGGGGCTGGGGGGGATCGAGCAGTGCTTAAAATCACAGCTAATCACTTTTCAAACATCCTCTTAGAAACCACAACACTCTCTGGTAGGGTCTGTGGTTTATCTGTGCTGATTGTAAAACTACTAAATCATTGGTTATAGGTAATATGGTTAATCTTCTTACGAGAACAAAGAATAAATTTGTAAGAGTTATCTATAAAATACCTTTTTTGCAAGAACAAGCTAATCTTGCATATCAAGAAGCATTAAAAAAACATGCTGCTAATTTACCTAAAATTTCGACTAATGACATGAATATAGTCGAAAAATTAAAGTATGAAGGTGTTGCCATAACTTCCCTAGATGCTTTGGGAATTGACTCAAGTCCTGCGATGTTCCAAGCAGCAAAAAATCTAATACCTAAACTTCCCAACCAGATTAATGGTGATAAAAATGAATTTGTAATTCATGCTGATTCTCAGCAAATGATGAAGAATCTAGAGATTCAATTGTGGGGGATAGAACAACGGTTACTAAATATTGCCGAGAATTATATTGGGTTGCCAGTAGCCTATCATGGCGCATATTTTCGGAGAGATTTTGCGAATAAAATACAGCAAAAAACGAGGCTTTGGCATCTAGATAATGACGACCGCAAGGTTGTGAAAATTATCCTTTATTTAAATGATGTTAATGAAGATGGTGGACCGTTTCAATATATTCCCAAATCTTTTGCATCAAGAGTAGGGCAATCTCTTAACTATCATCATGGCTATATTGCAGATACAACGATACAAAAAATTGTATCTCCATCAAATTGGCGAAAATGCACAGGTCCTGCTGGCACAGTAATTTTTGCAGCCGTCGCCAACACCTTCCATAGAGGAATGTTACCTATAGCAGCAGATAGGTTCAGTATTTTCTTTGATTACACTTCTAGACGAGTACAACAGCCATTTTACGGTTCATTTTCCCTACCACCAGATACTTTATTCTTGCTAGCAAATACTCTGACCAAACAACAAAGAAAATGTATTTTTTGGCAACCCCATTCTTTGTCTGAGCCTAAATGGGAAATTTGACCGAGTTGTTTGTAGTTTCATCAACAGCGCTATTAGCATAGCTTTCCCCTAGGGTAGCGCAACTACAAACAACAGATCAAAACTTATGTGGTAAAATACTAGTGGACGCAATGATCACAATGACCGCAACGCCAGTTAGCCGCTTCTTCATCAAAACCAAAAGCGCTTAACAAAAACTGCCAGCGGCACTGTTTAGTAGTCAGATATTGATTCATTTGTTTAGCTGCTTGTAATTGTGTTGTTAACTGTTTACCCATCCCTGTTTCAATAGTGTAATGAAAAGGATCGAGCCAATTTAGTTGACCGTTGCTGTGCAGTAAAGACAGCGCCATTGCACCATCGGGAAATTGTCGCGCCACTGCATTCACTTCTCCCTGTTTTGGTAGTTTTTTCACTAGTTGTTGGGCTATTTGCTGTTGCAATCGCACTTTGTCTTGAAAAAACTTTTGTCTTTGCTTATCCTCTGAATCTAACCACCCTGTAGGTTCACTGACCAATGTCAAAGCCTCGGCTGGTTTCCCATCCCTTCCAGCACGGCCAATTTCCTGTACATATTCAGAAAGCAAGTGGGGTGCATGGAAATGAACTACCCAACGCACATCCGGTTTATTTATCCCCATCCCAAAGGCACAGGTACAAACCACAAAAGGAATTTTACCACATAACCAGCTCGCTTCCACAGCGCGGCGTTCTTCTGCACCTAGTCCCGCATGATAACTAGCTGTGGCATAACCCATCTCTGCTAACCATGCAGCTAAATTTTCGCTATCTCTCCTAGTACGAACATACACTAATCCTGCTTGTTTTGGTCTATCTTGAATAAATTTTAATAATAATTGCTTCCTAATTCTTGGTGTCCAAACTATGCGGACACTGGGATGTAAATTAGGACGGTAGGGATTGAGACGGAAAATATCCGGTTGTTGTAATTGTAAAACTGTGGCAATGATGTTTTGCGCTAAAGGATCAGCCGTAGCGGTAAAAGCTGCAATGCTGATTTTTGTTCCTGGTGGTTTTGATTTTAACAATCCAGGTCGCACCGCCCCTAATCTACGATAAGCTGGGCGAAATGTATCTCCCCATTGTACCAAACAATGTGCTTCATCCAAAATTAAGCCATTAATTTCTAACTGAGGATGACACAATCTTTCCCAAACAGGCGCACTCAGTAAAGTTTCTGGCGATAAATACAGCAATCTTAACTGTTGTTTGGCTAATGCTTGGAGTGTTGCACGACGTTGAGATGTAGGTAATTCACTATGTAAAAGCGCTGCACTCAAGTGGCGTTGACGTAGTTCCTGTACTTGATTTTCCATTAGCGCAACTAAGGGTGAAACTACTAAAGTTAATCCCGTTTGTAGCAGTGCCGGAAGTTGAAAACAAATCGATTTTCCCCCGCCTGTAGGCATAATAATTAGTGCGTCTTTTCGTGCTAATAGACTGCTGACAATTTCTCCCTGTGGTGGACGGAAATTTTCGTAACCCCAGTTCTTTTTCAATGCGGCACGAATTTCGTTACAAGATATTGTAGTTTGGTGATTCATGACCTGTAATAGATGGGAATAATTAATTTTTAATTTACTTTCTTATTTCTAGCTAATGGTTCAGTATTTTTATCAATATGATAATTAAAACATCAAGATTTCACAGACAATCAATTACAGTAAAATCCCTGGGATTATTTCCCAGTTAGCAGTCCCTGGTTCATATTTACCAGCTATATGATATTTTTACATTTCTTGGGTACATATCTCTCAGTAATTACTGATTATCAACTACGTACACAAGAGTAGATATTTTCTTGATTTCACATTGATCATTGGTCAACCAAAAGGTGAAATGTTGTTTTTTTTTAGCAGGAGGGAATAATACAGTATAGCGATCCTAAATAGGTTGTGAAAAATATTAGTGTTGGATGTTGATGGTTAACCGTTGACAGTCAACCGTCAACAGCCTCTATGGAAGTTACTAGCTCCTACAAGGATTGCTATATGTCGATGCCTAACCTGCTAAAAATTATAAAATGCCAAGAATTAACATTAAACCATCAATCATATCTGTTAAAAAAACATTTACAAGTTTCACTACATGGTTATCGGTAGCTAAATCGCACTATATTTACTACGCACTCGCAGCGTTTGACATCCTAACGGTTTTGGTCAGCTTATACCTCAACCATCAGATTATGAACATCTATGCACATGGCGTTGAGGTCAATCATCAGTGGGCTAATCGCCTACAAATTTCTTCTGAACTCAGTCAAATGCTAACAACACTCAATACTCCAGGGAATAATGTTTTCGATTCTGGTGATGTCGTTGCTGAGTCAAAAAAACTAGCAGCAGATCAAGAGGCTTGTCAGCAGGTTATTAACCTCATTCAAGATGAGCTAAAAAATAAAGTGGCGCCAGCACAATCAACAGAGTTGCTCAAGGATTTGGATGAGGTGGAAGCAACAATGTTAAAAATGGTAGCTGAAGCCAAACTGATTTTTTTCTACTTTAGCCAGAACCAGCCTGAAATAGCTGGAAGACATATGGCAAAAATGGATCGAAGATATTATCAAGCTACTAATGCACTGGCTCAATTTCGTCGAGGTATTAACCAAATTCAGCAAGAATTTTTGGAGGAGCAAAAAGCATCTGCTAATATGTTTAGGCTATATGAGTTTACAATCACGGCAGCGGTTCTGCTCATGATCAGTGGTGTAACGTTCTATGGGCATCAGTTAGCCACAAAGATGAAATCAGATGTCGAGTCTCAAAAGAAGTCAATTGTAGAGCTAAGGCTAGCACAGGTGCTGTTACAGCAGCAAAAACAGCAGTTAGAGCTGACTCTGGAGAATCTCCAGAAAACTCAATTACAATTGGTGCAAAGTGAAAAAATGTCAAGTTTAGGGCAACTAGTAGCAGGTGTTGCTCACGAAGTCAATAATCCTGTAAATTTTATTCATGCCAACCTATCGCATATTCAGGATTATTCCCAGAATCTTCTCACCTTAATCAGACTTTATAAGAAGTATTACCCTAAGCCTATATCAGAAATTCAACTCGAAGAGAACGAGATCGACCTGGGGTTTTTGCAAGAAGACTTGATTAAGATCCTTGATTCGATGAAAATGGGTACGGATCGTATTCGTCAAATTGTGCTATCATTACGCAATTTCTCACGCATGGATGAAGCAGAATGTAAGAGAGTGGATATTCATGCAGGTATTGACAGCACCTTACTGATTTTGCAACATCGATTGAAAGCCACCCCTAATCGTCCGGCGATCGCAGTCATCAAAGATTACGCTAACCTACCACGGGTGGAATGCTTTGCAGGCAATATGAATCAGGTGTTTATGAATATTCTCACCAACGCTATCGATGCTTTGGAAGAGGTGAATAGCAACCGATCCTATGAGGAGATTCAACACAATCCCCATCGAATTACCATTCGCACATCCGTTATTGATTCCGACTGGGTACAAATTGCGATCGCCGACAATGGAACTGGGATTCCCCAACTTATTCAACAGCGCATCTTCGATCCATTTTTTACCACCAAACCCGTAGGTAAAGGTACAGGTATGGGTATGTCCATCAGCTATCAAATCATCACCGAAAAACATGGTGGTAAGCTAGAGTGTTTCTCCACCCCCAACCAGGGAACAGAGTTCGTCATTCAAATTCCCATCCGCCAAAAAGTTTATGAAATGGCCTAAGGGCGTACCAAGTGAACATTTTTAATTTAATATCAGTGCATGTATTACAAAATGAAGTGCGGAATGTGGGTTGAAATACTCATCCCTCAAAAATACAACATTTTGCGATCGCACCTGCGGAATGTGGGATCAAAAGACCTCACCCAAGCGCTCAAAGCTCTAAGTCAACAAGAAGGCGTCACCCTGTTTATGACATTGCTGGCCGCGTTTGAGACATTGCTGTTTCGCTATTCTGAGCAATCAGATATTATTGTCGGTTCTGCGATCGCTGGTCGCAACCAAGCAGAAACTAATTGGTTAATTGGCTTTTTTGTCAATACTTTGGTGTTACGCACGGTTTCCCGCCGACTTCCAATAAAAATCTTGGTCGTAAAGATTGGAATTAGTAACCACGGTTGATTGAGGTATCATCATTTAATTTGTAAAACTCCGACAAATTCACCATTATTTATGACAAATAACTAGAATGATTCAGGTAAAAAGTCTTCATTCAAACATTCATCTGCAGTAAAAGGCGACTCAACCGGAAAAGTATCAAGGGACAAACCAGTTTCTATAGCTGCTTGCTTTCTTGCATCTTGATAACATTCCCTAAATGCTGACAAAAAATAGTTTTTTAAACTTGGACTCTCCGCCAAACCTTCTTTGAGTCTCCGTTGATGCTCAAATATACTAGATAGCCAACTATTAGTGCGTTTCTCTGGTTTATATTTTAGTAAGTGCATTAAAATAACTACTAAATTACTTTTTAATGCTCTTTTTTCACTTCTCCCCATGCATTCGATTTCTTCAATCAGATTAACTAAATCAACCTCAGCAAAATTACCGGCTTTTAATTGTTGAGCCGTCGTCTCTATCCACAGATAAAAATCTTGATCGTAAAGATTGGAATTGATCGAGGTTATTGGTTGAGACGCTGCCATCTGTTTTGAACCTCAAGCGAAAAAGCCAGCAGTCGGATTTGAACCGACGACCTTCCGATTACAAGTCGGATGCACTACCACTGTGCTATGCTGGCGGGCTAGTTTGTTGTTTTTAACCACCACGCCATTTCCAAGTATAACACACGCAAGTGATTTGTCTACCACTGAGCGGATAATTTTTCAGCGTCAGGTGAAAATATCAGATATTTTTGCTAAATCGTTGATTTTTGCGCCTCTAAATGGTTTAGTGATTATGGGGAGTGTGATGAACCACAAAAAAATTGGTGATTTTGCTCACTGCGAAAGTTGGTAAATTAAAATTTATAGCGAAAGCTAACTGTACTCCTAGACTGGACAGAAAAATATCTGGTAAAGTTTTAATGCCATATTTTTTTGACAAAGCTGGGTCAAGGAACGGAAAAACAGAATTGTTCTTTACAGATCACAAGCATGGCAGCGTTGATCGGAAGAGATTTATTAAGTCTGGCGGACCTCAGTCCCACGGAACTTCAAGAAATCCTGCAATTGGCAACCCAACTCAAATCACAACAGCTAAAATTGCGATGTAATAAGGTGTTGGGGTTGTTGTTCTCGAAAGCGTCAACTCGTACGCGAGTAAGTTTTACCGTAGCGATGTACCAACTGGGTGGACAGGTAATTGATCTCAATCCCAATGTCACTCAGGTGAGTCGTGGAGAACCTGTGCAGGATACAGCCCGGGTGTTAGATCGATATCTGGATATTTTGGCAATTCGCACTTTTGCACAGCTGGAGTTAGAAACTTTTGCTGAGTATGCCAAAATTCCTGTAATTAATGCACTGACTGATTTAGAGCATCCTTGTCAGATATTAGCTGATTTATTAACAATTCAAGAATGCTTTGGCACCCTGGCTGGGTTAACATTGACTTATGTCGGTGATGGTAATAATGTGGCTAATTCGTTGATGTTGGGCTGTGCTTTAGTCGGAATGAATGTCAGAGTTGCTTTCCCTCCTGGCTATGAACCAGATGGGGCAATTGTAGAACAAGCACGGGCGATCGCCAATAATCAAACTGAAGTCCTGCTAACCAACGACCCGGAAATAGCAGCTAAAGGATCTTCTGTACTCTATACAGATGTTTGGGCAAGTATGGGACAAGAATCACAAGCAGGCGATCGCTTCCCCATTTTCCAACCTTACCAAATCTCCGAGCAGCTATTGAGTCTTGCAGACCCAGAGGCAATTGTTTTACACTGCTTACCAGCCCATCGCGGTGAAGAAATTACCGAAGCAGTAATTGAAGGTTCCCAATCACGAGTTTGGGATCAGGCCGAAAATCGCTTACACGCCCAAAAAGCTTTACTTGCAAGTATTTTAGGGGCAGAGTAAAAGGTAAAATCTCCAAAATATGTCGGCAAAAAAAAGAAAATTATCTTGATTTTGCCTTTAATCTTTTTAGTTAGATCTTGTGATCGGGAGTTTTTTATAGTACTAATGTTCTAGAGACATTTGTATTTACTTCCCGACTAAATTATGGAACGTTTAACAGAAGCTCAACAAGAACTTTATGAATGGCTGGGTGAATATATCCGCACCCACCAGCATTCTCCTTCAATTCGCCAAATGATGCACGCAATGAATCTCAAGTCACCAGCACCGATTCAAAGCCGCTTGGAACATTTACGCACCAAGGGATACATTGAATGGACTGAAGGTAAGGCGCGAACAATTCGAGTGTTACAAACAACAACACAAGGTGTACCGATTTTGGGAACTATCGCTGCTGGGGGTTTAATTGAACCCTTTAGCGATGCGGTCGATCATCTAGATGTTTCTCATTTGTCCTTACCTCCCCAAACCTACGCTTTGCGCGTAGCTGGTGACAGTATGATTGAAGACTTAATTGCTGATGGCGATTTAGTCTTTTTGCGTCCAGTACCAGAACCAGAACATCTCAAAAATGGTACCATCGTCGCCGCTAGAGTTGAGGGACATGGTACCACATTAAAGCGCTTTTATCGCCAGGACAATCGCGTTACCCTCAAACCCGCAAATCGCAATTATCATCCCATCGAAGTCCACGCCATGCAAGTCCAAGTACAAGGTTCCTTGATTGCTGTATGGCGTGATTACAATTAGGGACTCTTGACTCTTGACTCTTGACTAATTCCCAGGGTTCATCACCAGTAATATGAGTGACACTTTATGTACCTGACGCGAAATTCAGTGCAACAACTGCCCTCTTTTCGATTAAAACTACCATTGGTAGCGGAAAATAAGGGCACTTATCAGACTCAGCAACCATTACCAGGATGTCCTAAAATACCTTTATCTGTGCAGTTGCGGCCTTATCAGCGACAAGCTATTACTAACTGGTTTGCGAATCATGGCAGGGGTACGCTAAAAATGGCTACTGGTAGTGGTAAGACAATCACAGCACTGGCGATCGCTTGCGAATTGTACCAACAGATAGGCTTACAAGTCTTGTTGGTGGTGTGTCCCTATCGTCATCTTGTCACCCAATGGGCGCGAGAATGTGACAAATTTAACCTGCAGCCCATTTTAGCTTTCGAGAATTTACGCAGTTGGCAAAGTCAACTTTCCACCCAACTTTATAATCTGCGTTCTGGTTCGGTTCGATTTGTCACGGTCATTACCACCAACTCCACATTAATTGGAGATGGTTTGCAGTCGCAACTCAAGTATTTTCCCGATAAGACTTTAATTATTGGCGATGAAGCACATAATCTAGGCGCACCCAAGTTAGAGGAAAGTCTACCACGGCGCGTGGGGTTACGATTAGCTTTGTCTGCCACACCGGAAAGGTATTTTGATGATTTTGGTACTCAATCGTTGTTTGATTATTTCGGTCCTGTTCTGGAGCCTGAGTTCACCTTGCAAGATGCGATCGCTTGTGGTGCTTTGGTGCATTATCAATATAATCCCATTTTGGTGGAATTAACTGAGGCAGAAAGCATTGCTTATTTAAAACTTACCAAAAGGATTGGGCGATCGCTCTTGTACCGCGAACGCGAAAATGTAGGAGTGGGGGATTTTGAAGACCATGAAGATTTAAAGCCATTGTTAATGCAACGAGCGCGGTTAATCGGTACTGCTGAAAATAAATTAACCGCTTTGCAAGAGTTAATGACTACTCGACGCGAAACAACGCATACACTTTTTTATTGTAGCGATGGTTCCCAAGAAACAGGACAACGTTCATCCCTGCGCCAACTTAAAGCCGTCGCGAAAATTCTCGGTGGTGAATTAGGTTATAAAGTCAGCACCTACACCGCGCAAACTTCTTTACAAGAAAGAGAAATTTTACGCCATCAATTTGAAAGTGGTGAATTGCAGGGTTTAGTCGCTATTCGCTGTTTAGATGAAGGCGTTGATATTCCCGCAATTCAAACTGCGGTAATTTTGTCAAGTTCGGGAAACCCCCGCCAATTTATCCAGCGTCGCGGGCGAGTTTTACGCCCTCACCCTGGTAAGGAACGCGCTACCATCTTTGACATGATTGTATTACCGCCAGAGTTAGATCGAGAAACTTTAGAAGTTGAGCGGAATTTGTTAAAAAAGGAGTTACGCCGTTTTGTCGAGTTTGCTGATTTAGCTGATAATTCAGGCGAAGCGAGGATGAAGTTACTCAACTTACAAAAGCGTTATGGTTTATTGGATATTTGAATTTATAGAAGTAACCCGATAGGCGCTACATCCCTATTACGAAACATAAATATGCCTAAAATCCTTACCCATGAGAAATGACCAATGACGACCCTCTCCTGTCCCAGACGCTACGCGAAAGCCAGTAATGTTTATTTGCGCCGACCTACTTATGACTATTAGCCAATCTCACCCCTATATTTCCCCAGAAGCATACCTAGAAGCTGAAAAAACCAGCCCCATTAAACATGAATATATCCAAGGACAAATTTATGCAATGGCAGGGGCTAGTGATAGCCATGTGACAATTACTGCTAATTTAGTCACCCTACTGAGAAATCACATTCGCGGTTCAGGATGTCGTCTTTACGTCGCTGACATGAAAATTAGTATTCAATCTCTGGATATTTTTTACTATCCTGATATTATGGTTAGTTGTGACCAAAGGGATACAAATTTTGAATATTTCAAACGCTATCCCAGCTTAATTATTGAAGTTTTATCACCCTCTACAGAAGCTGTAGACCGAGGTGATAAATTTAGTGACTATCAAGAATTAGACACGTTACAAGAATACGTTTTAGTTAATCAAAATCGTCAACGTGTTGATTGTTTCCGACGCAATTATGAAGGAAGATGGGTTCTTTATAGTTATAGAGACAATCAAGAATTACAATTAACCAGCTTGAATTTTTCTTGTCCTCTAGTCGATGTTTATGAAGATGTTACTTTTTTAGGCAATTGGCGTAAATGAAATACCTCTGCTTTAACCTACTGCGGATTTCAATACTGCGTAGGTTTTGCCCAAAAAAGTTAAAATTCCTAGGTTGGTTTAAGGAACGTAGTAAGATACCCTCGGCTAACCCTACATTTCCAGCACAAGGATAGAGGCTTTGAATTTTTTGAAATTTTTTTGATTTTTTTACAAAAAAATTTTTGATAAATGGATGATTTGGTCGCATTATGTGGGAGAATATTTGAAATTGATCATAATGGGATGTACCTCGCGTTAAAAATTTTAGCATATCCCCATTATTAAGCTTTCCATTAGAATATCAGGAAATCGCGGCGAAAACAACCCCTTCTCTTCAAAAAATTTTGAAAATTCACAGCGACATATCCCAGGAATTTCAAGATCAGAGGAATGTGACTTGAAGGATGCGATCGCTCTTATCAGAACTGTTAAAATTTCCATAGTTCTCGATTTTTGGGAAGACGCCAGACAACCGCTTCCTTCTCTGATTATTTTTTCTCCACAAAAAAATTTTTGATAAATGGATTATTTGGTCGGATTATGTGGGAGAATATTTGAAGTTGATCATAATGGGATGTAGCTCGCGTTAAAAATTTTAGCGTATCCCCATTATCAAGCTTTCCATTAGAATAGCAGGAAATCGCGGCGAAAACAACCCCTTCTCTTCAAAAAAATTTTGAAAATTCACAGCGACATATCGCAAAAGTTTAAAGATTAGGACAATAGTGACTTGAACGATGGGATAGACAGATGAAATCCGGGTAAAATAAAGAAAAAACAGATTTAAGAACCGAGATGTCAGCAGAAGCGAATATAGATGATGTCACCGAACCAATTAACAGCGCACCAGCGGAAGTAAAGCAGATTATTGAGCGGGTATGGTATTTAGAAAAAAGCCGACTGGATAAAAAAATCAACAGTCATATTAATGATGATATTTTGGCAATTGTGAAGGAAGCGGTGAAATGAAGCTGACTTCAATTAAACTGTGCAACTTTCGGTCATTTTATGGTAAAACACCAGAGATAAACCTAGCTGGGGGAGATGTTCACAATACCACGATTCTTCATGGGAATAATGGTTCGGGAAAAACCAGTTTACTGAATGCCTTTACGTGGGTATTATATGAGAAATTTAGTGCAGCATTTGCCTCAGTTGAACAGCTAGTGAATAAGCGAGCAATCGCCGAAGCTAAAGTGGGACAAGCTGTAGAATGTTGGGTAGAGATTAACTGGGAACATGAAGGTAAACGCTATAATGTCAAACGCCAGTGTCGGGGTTATAAAAATCAAACGGACTTTGATATTGGTAAAACAGAATTATTGATGCAGGTAGCTGGGGATGATGGAAGGTGGTATTTTCCCCTCCAGCAACCAGAGGAAATTATCGGACAAATCTTACCTGCTAGTTTACATCAATATTTCTTCTTTGACGGCGAACGGATTGAAGAAATAGTCCGTTCTGATAAAAAAGCGGAAATTGCAGAAGCCACAAAGATTTTTTTAGGGGTGGAAGTCATCAACCGTTCCATCAGACATTTGGGAGAAGCGAAAAAAAATCTAGAAAATGAGTTAAAAGCGATTGGCGATTCCGAAATTAAAAAACTGCTGCGCGAACAAGAAAAAATAGAAAAGGAAATTGAACGCATCACCAAACGCCAAACTGAGATCAAACAGGAATTAGAATACCAAAAAACCTTTAAAAAAGAGACGAGTATCCGCCTACGCGAACTCAGCGCAGCCAAGGAACTGCAAGAAAGAAGACAAGATTTAGATAACCAGAAAGCAGCGAACCAAGAAAGCCTGCGACAAACCAGAGAAGCGCTAAAAAAACTAATTTCTGGACGGGGTTATACAGTCTTACTCTCCCAAACTACAACACAGTTTCGCGAAATCATCAATGATTTGAAGCAGCGTGGTGAGTTAACCTCTGGAATTTCGCGGGAATTTGTCAACGATTTACTTAAGTCTCAACGCTGTATTTGCGGTGCAGAATTACATGCGGGGAGTCATACCCATGAACATGTAAAAATCTGGTTAAATAGAGCAGGTTCTTCAGCGGTGGAAGAAACGGCGATTCGGATGAGCGCTCAAGTAGATGAAATTGACAACCAAGCAACAGCATTTTGGCAAGAAGTTGACAAAGAACAAGCTAGAATTAATCAGTTACGCCAAACCATATCGCAAATTGAAGGTGAATTAGATAATCTTCAAGAACGGTTACGCAAAGATGCTAATGAAGAAATTAGCAGTTTACAGAAACGGTTAGACCAGATTGAAACTAAAATCGATGAATTAAATAGAGAACAGGGTGCAAATCAGCAGAAAATTTCGCAATGGAAAGCGGAAATTGATGTCTTAGGTAAACAAATTGCTAAACAGCGGGTAAACGAAGAAAGACAAGGATTAGCACAGCGCCGCATTTACGCCACCCAAGATGCAATTGAACGGTTAACCGAAGTCCGTAATCGCCAAGAAAAACAATTTCGTATGCAACTCGAAAAGCGGGTACAGGAAATATTTTCCCAGATTTCTTTTACACCCTACATTCCCAAAATCAGCGATAAATATGAACTAACACTAGTAGAAAATACAGCGGGTATCGAAGCGTCGGTTGCAGCTTCTACAGGTGAGAATCAAATTCTCAGTTTATCATTTATTGCTAGCATTATTGACAGAGTGCGCGAATGGAGTGAAAACCGAAAAATGCTGATGATTCCTGATAGTAGCACCTTCCCAATAGTCATGGATTCGCCCTTTGGTAGTTTGGATGAAATTTCTCGGCGACGCATTGCGAGAACCATTCCCAAATTAGCGAATCAGTTGATTGTGTTAGTTACTAAAACGCAATGGCGCGGTGAAGTAGCAGAAGAAATGGCTGAGAGAATTGGTAGGGAATATGTACTTACTTATTATTCTTCCAAACCTGATTGCGAACAGGATTATATTCAGTTGGGTAAGGAAAGATATCCATTGATTCGGCAAAGTCCTAATGAGTTTGAGTATACTGAAATTATGGAGGTTGAACGAGATGGGTGATTTTTTCACGCCTAGGTTAATGTTTCTCAAAAAAAGTTCCGTAGCACTCGCCTTTCTCCTAACTCTATCAAACTCCAACGCCTTAGCCTTTTCTGACACCCAAACTTACTGGGCAAAAAATTGTGTCCAGCAACTAGGAGAACGTAAACTAATTACAGGCTACCCAGACGGTAGTTTTCGCCCAGAAGCAACGGTGACAAGGGCTGAAGCTGCGGTGCTGATGCTAAATGCTTTCCCTGATGCACCAGTCAAACGGGATGCTACTATATATAAGGATGTACCTGCTAATTATTGGGCAGCGAAAGCAATTTCCACTGCTTCCCAAAAGGGGTTTTTTTCTGGTTATCCGGGTGGACTGTTCCAACCTAAAGAGCCAATTCCTCGCGCCCAAATTATTGGTGTGGTAGCTGGGGCGAAAAATTATAGTATTGTATCCAACCCACAGCAGACATTACAACAATATTTTGACGATGCGGGACAAATTCCGAATTACGCGCAAAATGCGATCGCTCAAGCTACGATCAACAATATCGTCGTCAACTATCCCCAAATCAAACAGCTAAAACCCCAGCAAAGAGCTACGAGAGGAGAAGTAGCAGCCTTGATATGTCGAGCGTTAAATATCTACACGGTTCCCCCACAATATATAGCCGGTGTGGAAGTCTTTCCGCAAGAGGTACGCGCTTTACCTGGAAAACTCGATACTATCCCCACTTTTAACAGCAATAGTCCCGAACTGGTAACAACCCCAGGAATTTTACTCTCAACCTTCCCCCCAGATGGAAAACTGGTACAGGAAGCACATTTAAATTATCCGTTTCAAGGGAGATTTGATTTATTTTCCCATCATATCTTTCGCGCCGCTAGACCATCCCAAAGTCCCAGGCTTTACCAAGGTATCATCGTCTATAATTCGGGGAATGAACCTGCGACTTTGCAAATATTGCACGCAGCGAGTTATCTCTCCCAGGAAGCACCGTTTATTCCTTTGCCAAATATCCTGGAAAATCCCCAAGGTACAGTTTACTCTGGCCCTGGTAGTCGGACAATGAATGATGTCTTACGCGGAGTTAGGCAAGGGATTTTTCCCGAAAAGGTGGTGATTGAACCAGGCGAAACTCAGATACTGGCGAGCTTACCAATTTCCTCATCTAATGGTCGCACGACGATGATGCGCCTGTCAAGCGATCGCCCAGTGTATTTAGCCAATTTAGCCAAAAATAGCGAACGCCCTCCTACCTTAGCCGAGTGGCAAAATCTCCTAAATACAGGCAGTTTAGCAGGAATTCGCGACCCTATACCCACGCCCCTCGACCCTCCCAGAGAACCCACGGTTTTTAGTCGTGTCGCTGGTGTCTCCCAAGGGACGCAATGGAATGCACAAATTACAGATAATGTCAATACATCTGCCTTGAGGATACCGCAGCCAGGAAAGGCGTTTTCTTATCCTTTGGGTACTGTGCATTTAATTACTCTTAGCACCGGACAAATACAGAGTGCCCCCATGCTGAAACGCTATGCTGATACGGCTTACTTTGCCCACAGTAATTATGGTGTGGAATATAATCTAACTTTACCTTTAGAGAATACTAGTAATGAAATTCGCCATGTGAGTGTATCAATACAGACTCCGGTGAAGGATGAAGGGGGAACTGATAGACTGCTGTTTTTAAAGCCACGGGTGGAACAAATTTTCTTTCGGGGTACGGTGCGGGTGCGTTACCGGGATGATAATGGTGGAGAAATCACGCGCTATGTGCATTTGGTACAGCGTCGGGGAGAATTGGGTGAACCTTTGGTGAGGTTGAAGATGTTGGGAAACGAGAAGCGGGAAGTACAGGTGGATTTTTTGTATCCTCCTGATTCTACACCGCCGCAAGTTTTGACGGTGCGAACTGAGGGGTGATTTTTTCACGCAAAGGCGCAAAGGCGCGGAGAGAAGAGAAGGCGATCGCTCTCAAGTTTAAGTATAAAAGGGTACTTTTGCGCCTATATTTCAGTTAATATGGTAACAAAGTAATTATCAATATCATGGCGGAAACTGGCAGAATCAGGGTTGCTAAGGATAAAGCTGATTTGGTGAAGGCGTTAACTTCTGCTGATGGTGGAACTGGGCCTTTTCAAACTTTTGCTGATGTGATTGTGTTTGCTGCTGCTTTGGGTGCGAAGCATAAGAAACGGGTACCTTTGGGGGAGATTTCTAAACGGGAACCTTCGCCCATCAGGATAGAGTATTTTGCTTCTATGGGAAATGATATTTTAATCAAATTATTAGCTATTAATGAAAGTAAAGATATTAAAGTGTTATCTGTGAACGAAGAAGAATATGAAAGGGAACGTAATCATATTTTTGAAGAGTACGCTAATGGAGGGTTAGAAATACTCGAAATTGAGTTGCGTGGAGCAGTTGATTATTCTGAGCGAATTTTATTATTTCTCAGTTATGAACGCCTGAATAAATCAGAACAAGATGAGGAATTTGATCTCAGCAAATTCCTGTCTTAAATGAGGGTGTCTTCAATAGGAAGGGTTTTCGCTCCATCCTAGTTCATTCTTGAGCGTCTTGACTGCATCACTTACTGCAGTTGCACCAGTATATAGTTTATAAGACTTATCTGGATTCTTCGCATTAGGATCTATCCTAATTAAATTATTCTTCCAAATCGGATTAGTTCTCCTCCAATCTATCTGTGCAAGTTGGGAAATTTTTTCTTCATCAAAATAACTGCTGTTTTTATTATAAGTGAAGTGTAGCAATCGACCTAGAACTTCTAGACCAACACTCACACCTAGTAGACATTCATCCTTAAATTTCCTCACTTCAGCAAGAGTCAAATCCTTCGCGTTTGTCTCAGAAATATATTTTGTATTATTGCACTCAGAGAAAAACTTATTGAGACAATTAGTTAGAGCCTGAGATGAAATCTCTACATCATAGTCTTCAAGTTGAGAATCTGGGCTATTTGTAAAAGCACAACTTACAGCCCTAGATATGAAGTTATTTGTGTAAATGTATCTATATTTAATACGCGGAGAATCGTGAATTTTGTCAGTCTTTTCATAGAATATGTGTACTTTTTCTACCAGTTTTTTAGTAATACCAACACGACCTTCAAATACACCAAATGATAATAGTAACGCTTTATCTAGTTTTCTAGTTTGAGCCATATCTCTAAAATCTTTTTTACACTGGTCAAGGTCTTCTTCTAAAACGAGCGTAATTGGAAAATCATCCTCACTAATTAAGTGACTTTCATCACCTTCAATCAATTTTTGAATAGCGGTCTTACGATGTTGACCATCTGTAATATCTAACTTGACTCCACGAGGAATGACAACTATACAAATACCCCTACCTAATTCGATAACTGTTATTTTCTCTAAGGGTACATTTGCCGTCAGCGTCCCCAGAATCCAGGGTTTTCCTTTGTCTGCTTGCTCTATAATATAATTTTTGATGTCCTCAGCATGACCAGGGACTTCTGGGCGTTGTTTACCTGAATCAGGATCATTTTCTTTAGCAGGTTTTACTACTAAAAGCGCGGGAAAATCTCCAGCAGGGATATTAATTTGCAGCATTTTCCGCTTTCCCTGCTGAAAAATCAGCCCCGGATAGCAGCGATCACGGTGATATTGTGAGAAAAATGGCTCAATAAAGCCGCTAAACTCAGCTTTGACCGCTGACGAAACACTATTGTTGCTATCCTGGTTTGTTTGAGTCATATAAATACTAGTAGAAGTTAGAAAGGGGTAGCTAAGATTATATGCGCTTAAATTATACCTATACCTCCGTAAAAGCCACACTAACAACACCTTGCTAACTCTGGCGATTATAAAATTGGTGGAAGTCCTACTTGCTTGGGTTCAACAAATTTACCATCAAAGCCTATGGTTTTATTTTCGACAGTTCTAGCATCAGCTAAAGCTTTGCGAAGTTCAGCACGTTCCATCTGATCTTGAACTCCACCAAGGATATAAATTAGTAACTTCGCTGCTAAATCTCTTCCGACAACTTGGACTCGTTTTTTATTAGGGTCATACAAAACGCCGTACCATAAAGATTGTGGATATTCCATCCCGCTAAAGCCGCCTTGGTGGTCAAACTTCCGCAGTTTCTTGGAAATTTCTGCTAGTGAAAAACCTTTTTTAAACACCAAAATTCCTAAAGCTTGAACTACTGCTACTTGACCCACAGGACGGAAAAGCATATTTCCTTCACCCCCATCCTTTTCAAAACTGAATCTTCGCAAAGGTGGTGTATCTTCTCCTTCCAATAATTTATAACTAGAAAGACTTGCTAAAGCATCGAATAACTGACTAAAATCTTTAATTCCCTCCTCCAATTCTTCATTTTCTGGACGCATGGGAATTAGACCTTTTTCCAAGGGTTTCCAATGAGGGAATTTTTGCCCTAAATATCGCTCAGACATATCTTGCAAAGCTTGCAATGTGGTCAAAACTGTAGAATTAGCTGCGACGGTTGCACTATTCCAATTTACACGCGGGTTGCGATTTTGTTGTTGTGCTAAAAGTGGATGAGTAGTGGCTATTTTTCTGGACACAATTGCAAAACCATCATCCTCATTTAGTTGTGCTAATTGACCTTTAGTTAAAGGTGCAGCCATTAAGTTAACATGGACAAAAATAGATCTCACTCTTCGTCTGGCTTGGATGCGGGTTTCTCCTGGCGCAACCGCACAGATAAATTCAATGCCAATTTTTTCTTTAGGTAAGCTTTGCAGGTAAGCTGGGTCTACTTGATATTGTTCTATTAAATCAGACACAGTAATAAAATTGTCGTCAGCCGTCTTATCCTTTTTATAACGCTGGAGTTTGCTAGTTTTAATTAACTCCATTAGTCCCTGTACCCCCATGAGTCGGTGTTGACCATCGAGGGCGTAAATAGTGACATTATCCTCAGAAATATTGAGTAAACCTACTTTACCATCTTGATCTAGAGGTGTGAAATCGGTGGTAGATTTTCTCGCTATTCCCTGACTATCCCACTCAGCAGCTTGAGGATTATCCACCCAAGGTTGATTAATTACTACCAATACTGGCGGAAACTTGTGATTTTTACGAGCTGCTAAATATTGTACCAGGGGTGCTTGTCGTGACCAATCAAGGGGACGCTGCTGAATTTCATCAATGCTATCGGCGTCAATCTCGATATTATCAGTGTCAGGATTGTACTTTTTCTGAAACAATGGTAAGCCAGAGGCGAAGTGAACACGACCCGCAAACCATTCTAGAGTGACAGAACCAATATAAGCCTCAGTTCCACCCATCTCGGTTTTCTGAACGAGAATCTGATCTTTTCTCCCCAGGAACTTCTCCAAAAGTAAAGCTAGTACCTGTTTGTCCTTGTTGTCTCGTTCCAGGTACTCTCTAGCGATGTCACTTGGGTTAGATATGTTGTCTTTCATGTTATTTTTGAAAAATGGCAGGTATAGGACAGCTTACATTTTGTGACATCTCCTACACTTCTGCTTCGCAGTAAGTGTAGGCTTCTCAACGACTCCTCTACGAGGACATTAATTGAGCTTTAAGACCGTGTGCCCCACGGCTCTTTATGTTTATAGCCGCATTCAAATCCCTGCACAAACTTGTATGACAAACAGGACAATTGTGCATTCTTGTCTACGACACGCTTCGCGAATGGGATAACGCTTTTTTAACTTTGTTACCACAGTTAGAACATTCTTGGCTTGTGCCATTTGGATTTACAGCTATTACTTTTAAACCAGCATTTTCGGCTTTGAAAGAAAGTATTCTTACAAACTGACTCCAACCAGCATCATTAATACTTTTAGCCAGTCTAGTTTTAACGAGTCCTTTGATATTCAACTTTTCAACAGCAACAACATCATATTTGTCAAGCAGTGACTTGGCTATTTTAAAGTGAAAGTCTCTGCGAGTATCGGCAACTTTTTTATGTTGTTTGCCCAATTTTTGAATAGCTTTTTTACGACGTAATGAACCTTTTTTACGTCTTGATACCTTACGCTGTGCTGATTTTAATTTACGTTCAGCTTTGCGTAGATGTTTTGGTGCAGCAATTCTAGAACCGTCATCAGCTACATAAAAATCAATCAAACCTACATCAATTCCAACAATATTATCAGGATTGAAATCGGACTTAATTGTGGGAACCGTCTTGTCATCAAGGCTCAAGGTTACATAATAGCCATCTGCTTTTTTGGTAACAGATACGGTTTTAATATCAAATCCATCGGGTATTGGTCGATGAACAATTACTTTAACATCCCCAATCTTTGACAGAGTGATTTTGTTTTTAACAAAGTGATGCTGTTTGAATTGAGTATAAGTAAAAGTTTTATATTGCCCTTTTCCCTTGAATCTAGGTCTACCAGACTTCTTCCCGCTAACGTCACATTTTAACCATCTATCAAAAGCTAATTCAACTTTTTTAGGTACTTCCTGTAATACTTGAGAGTGAATCTCTTTGTACCAATGTCTATCTATTTTAAGTTGAACCAAAGACGCTTTTTGATTGTAGTATAATGGTTGTTCTTTTAATTCTGGTATGTGACAAATTAATGGACATCTATCAATAGGGCAGCGATTCATTTCATACCAGTCAAACCTTTGAGCCAACAAATAATTGTACTGACAACGCAGCATTTCTAATGTTTTATCTATTTTCGCTGATTGCTCTTTAGTTGGCTTGATTTTGTACTGGTATGATGTCTTCATTTTTTTCCTTTGTTTTCGACCTACACATAGGATAACATAAACGTAAAGACAATGTATAGGCAAGTATGAAAAACAAAGCATTAAATTTAAGAATATCAGAACGTAGATTGAATAAGCTACGGTTATATGCAAGTCAAAACGATAAAACTATGACTCATGTAGTTGAAGACTTTATAGACTCGCTCAAAGTTAAAAATGGCGACTCCTCCCCGACCCCACTCCCTGATCAACCTGACGGTTGATAAAGGTCGGGGGTCAACTCGTCGCCGCCCCGCCATTCATCTCATCACCTCCCTTCGCTTCGGTGAGAGGCTTCTTGCGGTTTAAGCTAAAAAATGTGCTTATATTATTAAGCTTTTTAAAAACTCTTAAAATATGGTATCGTTTGATGTTATCTTAATGACAACACAGCGGTTCTCAGTTGAGTGAGGTATAAGAACCCCACCCCCAACCCCCTCCACCACGAGATGGAGGGGGCTACGATATACCTCAGTAGACCGGGAAACGCTATTAACAAATCAAATCCGCTTCAATAAAGTCCGCCGGTGCGGACTTTGTTTGTGAGAGAGAGATTTTGTAAAAAACCAGTATTTGAGCAGGGATGGAAAAATGGCTACAGCAGGACAACAAGAAAATAAACAACAGCGATCGCGTACTGTAGCAGATTTAGTGGAAGATATCCAAGCTCTGACCACAGAAATTCAAGAATTGTATTGTTTAGACGAAATACCTTGGGTTGTCGGCTACTCTGGTGGAAAAGATAGCACCGCAACTTTACAGCTGATCTGGAATGCGATTAGCGAACTTCCAGCCTCCAAGCGAACTAAAAAAATATATGTGATCACCACTGATACGCTGGTAGAGAATCCTATAGTTGCTGCTTGGGTTCGCAATTCTATCAAACAAATGAAATCCCAAGCGCAAGAACAACAACTACCATTTGAACCGCATTTATTACAGCCAGAATTTAAAGAAACATTCTGGGTGGGTTTAATTGGTAAAGGCTATCCAGCGCCCAGAGGAAAATTTCGCTGGTGTACAGAACGCCTAAAAATTAATCCGTCTAACCGCTTTATTCGTGATGTGATCCGATCCAGTGGAGAAGCGATTGTCGTTTTAGGAACTCGCAAAGCTGAAAGCACAAAACGTGCTAACAGAATGAAAAAATTAGAAGCTATGCGGGTGCGCGATCGCCTCAGTCCGAACATGAATTTACCAAACTCTCTAGTTTACAGCCCGATAGAAGACTGGCAAAATGATGAGGTTTGGATTTATCTCATGCAATGGCAAAACCCTTGGAATTACAGTAATAAAGACTTATTCACCATGTATAGAGGTGCTTCTGCTGATAACGAATGTCCTTTAGTTGTTGATACATCTACCCCTAGTTGTGGTAGCTCTCGTTTTGGTTGCTGGGTTTGTACATTGGTTAGTGAAGATAAATCCCTAGCAGCGATGATTCAGAATGATGAAGAAAAAGAATGGATGCAGCCTATACTTGATTTACGTAAGGAATTAGATGTTGAAGAAAACCGAAATCGGCGAGATTTTCGGCGTAGAAATGGAGATGTTCAACTGTATGAGCGCAACTTAGAAGGCGAGATATCCGTTGAACCGATTCCTGGACCATTTGTAAAAGCAGCGCGGGAAGATTGGCTCAGAAAACTGCTAACAGTGGAAAAACAAATTCGACAAACCGCGCCAGAAAATATGCGAGACATCACCCTAATCACCCTAGAAGAAATGAGTGAAATTCGCCGGATTTGGCTAGAAGAAAGACACGAATTTGATGATAGCTTACCCCGCATTTATGAAGAAGTGACCGGTGAAGAATTTAAAGACCCCCGTCCTGGTGCTGGTAATAGTCTACTAGGAAGCGATGAATGGGCGGTATTAGAAGAGATTTGTGAAGGCGACGAAATGCATTTAGAACTCATGGCGAAACTGTTAGACACAGAACGCCAATTTCGCAAAATGGCGCGGCGCGTCGGTATATATGAAACCCTAGAAAAATGCTTTAATACAAGTTCGCGATCTAAAGAAGAAGCTGTAAAAAATGCTCACTTGCGACGCGATTTGAAAGCAGCAATCGATCAAGGCGATGTGGAAAAGGTGAAGCAACTAACTTTAGGAGATGTTGTCGATGAAAATAAAAGTGATGAAACTTTAACTTGGGGTAATTTGAAATTTAAAGGCGGAAATTCGGAAAGCGTTGACGAATAAAATACCCGGTGAATCGAATTCGCAAAAATCAATCATTCCCACCTGGGAACTGACCCTCAAGTAACCAAAAATAGTGCATTTAGTCCGCGCAGGTGGTCACTGAGGGCGGTCGTTCCCGTAGCGTCTGTCTCCGCCAACGCGAACGCAGAGAAGTGCGGACTTCGCCAGTGTAGCCACGAATTAGATTCGCCCCGTATTTATGAACTGGAATTTTATCACCTCAAAAATCAATGAAATTTATTGAACTAGTATTACAAAACTTTGGACCATATGCGGGAAAACAAGTAATCAATCTTGACCCCAATATTGATGCTGAAAACTCCCGCCCAATTATCCTATTAGGTGGGATGAATGGTGGGGGAAAAACTACTTTAATGGATGCGATTCGTCTGGCGCTTTATGGACATCGCGCCCAATGTTCTACCCGTGGTAATCTGAGTTATAGCGATTTTCTCAACCAATGTGTTAACAGTCATGCGAATCCAGTGGATAAAACCCGCATTGAATTGGTTTTTGAACATATTGAAAACGACCAGCCAGTAAAATACCGTGTCGTGCGAACTTGGGAAAAAAATCCGAAAGAGGGTAAAGACAATTTAGGAATTTTAGATGCTAATGAATGGCTGGATACGGGTTTAGTTAATATCTGGGATGAGTATATAGAAAATCTCCTACCTTTAGGAATTTCTAATTTATTTCTCTTTGATGGTGAACAAGTTAAGGAACTCGCCGAACAAGAAACACCACCACCAATTGTAGTAGATGCAATTCGCGGACTTTTAGGTTTAGAACTCGCAGAACGTTTAGCAGTTGATTTAGAAATATTAGTCAACCGGAAACGCAAAGAGAGTGCTGATGCTCAAGATTTGGTAAATATAGAAGAAATTGAAAGTCGCTTGACGCAACAACAAGAAGATTACCAAGCAACCACACAGGAATTAGAATCTCTGAAAAATCAGCTAGAAGAATTAGAAAAACAGCAGCAAACAGCTTTTGATAAATTCATATCCGAAGGTGGTAAAATAGCAGCCGAACGCAATCAACTAGAAAGACAACAAAAAGAAAAATCTACAGAAGCCGAACAACTGCGTCAATCAATGTGTGAATTAGCGGCTGAGGTTTTACCCTTAGCGTTGATTCCTAATTTACTCACCCAGGTGCAAACACAGGGAGAGAAAGAATTTCGCCATCAACAGGTACAATTAGCAAAAGATGTGTTAATTGAGCGAGATCAACGCTTATTAACTTGGCTGACTGGGTTAAATCTTAAACAAGACAAAGTTGAGACAATAAAATCATTTCTCAACCAAGATATAGAAACTCTATATGCAAATTCTCTGTCAGAAGAACTGTGGTTATTAGCAGATGATGAAGCATTAAGTCAACTAGATAATTTAATATACTACTTGCACAGTGCCAAAAAAACAGCACAACAGCAACTAGAAATCCTCCAAAATAAAGAAGAAGAAATTATCACCCTCGAAAGACAAGTGCAAACAGCCGCAGCACCAGAAGAATATCAAAAACTGCATGATGCTATGGAAGATGCACAAAATCAAGTTGCGTCAGCCAAAGCTAATTATGAAATAACCCGTCACCGTTTAGGAGAATTAGAAGCATCAATAGAAAAAACTAAAAAAGAATTAAATGAATACACCACCCAAAACTTCAAATATAAAAACAACGAACATATTATGACTTCCGCCGCCAAAGTTCAAGAGACACTCAAACTTTTCCGCGAACGCTTAACTTTGAGAAAACTGAATAAATTAGAAGAAGAAGTTAAAAACAGCTTCCTTTATCTCTTACACAAATCAGATTTAGTGCATCGCATCGCCATTGATACGAATAGCTTCAGCCTATCTCTTTATGATTTTAACGGTAAACCAGTTCCCAAACATCGCCTTTCTGCTGGCGAAAAACAACTACTAGCGATCGCCTTTCTCTGGGGACTAGCTAAAGTCTCCGGTCACAGATTACCAGTAGCAATCGACACACCACTAGGCAGATTAGACTCCTCCCATCGCCATAACTTAGTAGAACGTTACTTTCCATCCGCCAGCCATCAAGTAATTTTATTATCCACCGACACCGAAATTGGCAAAAAAGAAATTGAAACACTACGCCAAAACGAAGCGATCGCCCACGAATACCTTCTAAATTACAACTCCACCACCCGCCAGACAACCATACAACCAGGATATTTCTGGTAATTTGTCATTGGTAATTTGTCATTGGTCATTTGTCATTGGTCATTTGTCATTTGTCATTGGTAATTTGTCATTGGTAATTTGTCATTGGTCATTTGTCATTGGTCATTTGTCATTTGTCATTTGTCATTGGTCATTGGTCATTTGTCATTACTCATTACTCATTACTCATTACTCATTACTCATTACTCATTACTCATTACTCATTACTCATTACTCATTACT
This sequence comes from Gloeotrichia echinulata CP02, assembly GCA_038087035.1. Taxonomy (NCBI): domain Bacteria; kingdom Bacillati; phylum Cyanobacteriota; class Cyanophyceae; order Nostocales; family Gloeotrichiaceae; genus Gloeotrichia; species Gloeotrichia echinulata. The sequence continues at coordinate 3,383,344 of CP051187.1, forward strand.
CATTACTCATTACTCATTACTCATTACTCATTACTCATTACTCATTACTCATTACTCATTACTCATTACTCATTACTCTTTGTCATTTGTCATTGGTGATTATCCAATCCCCAATACCCAATCCCCAATACCCAATCCCCAATCCCCAATACCCAATCCCCAACCGATGGAATCACCAATTGAAAGAATTAAACTGTCGCAAACAGCCAAAGACCAACTACTAAAACTCAGACGCAGCACAAGAATTGACCAATGGAACATTCTTTGTCGTTGGGCGTTTTGTCGTTCCCTAGCAGAACCAACACCACCTTCACCCGTACCAATACCCCAAGATAGCAACGTAGAAATCACATGGCGTGTCTTTGGCGGCGAAATGTGTGATATCCTGCTTCTCGCCCTCAAACAACGCTGTCATAATGACGGTTACTCCCTTGACAAAGAAACCCTCGTTACCCAATTTCGCCTACATTTGCATCGGGGGATTGGTTACTTAGCCGGCGATCCAAATATCAAGAAAATTGAAGATTTAATCGAATTGGCAGTGAAAAAGACGTGAATATAGGCGTTTCTGAATCAAAATATCAAACAGCACAAATACCTTTCTTTTTCTTTCCACCTTTGCGCCTACTCTTCGAGAACGCTATGCGAATGCGCCTTTGCGTGAGATAAAAAAATGTGGTTGATATAGCCATGACGCCTATTATGTCGGAGAGCTACCTAGAAATCGAGCGCCATCGAGCTGCGATCGCTCGCCATGACCTATCCCGCCCAGTAAAATTAGCCATAGAATGGGAAATCCTCCACCAGGATACCACCTTTTTCGACTACGGTTGTGGATATGGCGGTGACGTGGATCGAGTAGCCAACTTAGGCTACACCAGTGCGGGTTGGGACCCTTACTACCACCCCCAGTCCCCAATTATCGCCGCCGATGTAGTCAATTTGGGTTACGTCCTCAACGTGATCGAAGACCCAGAGGAACGCCGCGAAAGCCTGATTAAAGCCTGGGAACTGACGCGCAAAGTGTTAATTGTGTCCGCCCAAGTCCTAATTAACGCACCCAGTAAAACCCAATTAGCCTACAGTGATGGTATTGTTACCCAGCGCAATACTTTTCAGAAATATTACGAACAAGAGGAACTCAAAAGATACATTGATGAAGCCCTAAATGTGGATGCAGTCCCTGTAGCTTTAGGCGTCTACTTTGTCTTCCGAGATGATGGGGAAAAAGAAAGTTACAAAGCCATTCGCTTCTTTTCTCGCTCCTTGACACCGAGAGTCTGCATCCCCACCAAACGGTTTGAAGACTACCAACAACAGCTACTACCACTGATGGAATTTTTTACCAATCGTGGCAGACTGCCTGTGAAAGGTGAATTAGACAATGAACAAGAATTACTGAGAGAATTTGGCAACTTCCGCCGCGCCTTTGCGGTAATATTACAAGCTACCGACGAAGCCGAATGGGATGCGATCGCCTATCGTCGTTCCCTAGACATCCAAGTTTATCTCGCCCTCACCCACTTTGATCAACGTCCAGCATGGTATAAACTTGCCCCAGACATCCGCCACGATATCAAAGCCTTTTTTGGTACTTACACCGAAGCATGTGAAGTCGCCGACCAAAAGCTATTTAGCTTAGGTAATCCCAGGGTAGTACAAACTGCTTGCGAAAAAAGCAAAATTGGTAAACATACCCGTGGCGCCCTTTACATTCATGTTTCTGCACTGACAGAATTAGACCCCTTACTGCGAATTTACGAAGGCTGTGCTAGCCGCACCATTGGCCGTGTAGATGGCGCTACCTTGATTAAATTTTGCACTGACAAACCGCAAATCTGCTACCTATTTTATCCAGATTTCGACACAGACGCCCATCCGGCGTTAAAAGCCAGTATCATAATTGACTTTAATACTTTGAAAATTACTCACCGAGACTACCACAAACGGGCAAATCCGCCGATTCTGCACCGTAAAGAAACTTTTGTCACATCTAACTACCCACTCTACGAAGAATTTGCTAAACTCACTCAGCAAGAAGAGAAATTAGGGTTGCTGAAACAAAAAAGTGAGATTGGCACCCGTGAAGGCTGGGAAAAATGCCTCGCCACCTACGGGGTAGAAATCAGGGGACATGAAATTAAATCAGTTAATACTGAACAGTAGTCAAGTATCAGGACTATGATATAGTATTTCGCGCCAGCGGTCACTAACAACTGCAATTCGCTCAGGTGAGTAGGAATGTTCAACGTATGAATCCATTGCGATCGCTGCTGGGAGTGTTTGGTAGCCGGAAAATGGCTGCTTTATTATTTCTTGGTTTCTCGTCCGGTTTGCCCTTATTCTTAACTAGTAAGACCTTACAAGCTTGGATGACCGTAGAAGAGGTGGATTTAACCGCCATTGGGTTGTTGAGCCTTGTAGGTTTACCCTACTCGTTAAAATTTCTGTGGTCGCCTTTATTAGACTGGTTTACACTGCCATTTTTAGGACGACGGCGGGGTTGGTTAATTACACTGCAAATTGGGTTATTAGTAGCGATCGCCTTTATGGGTTTCCAACAACCCAAACAAGGGTTACAGCTTTTAGCCATCAACGCCGTGGCGATCGCCTTTTTTAGCGCCACCCAAGATATTGTCGCTGATGCCTACCGCACCGATGTTCTGGGAGAATTAGAAAGGGGCGCAGGTGCAGCAGTTTTCGTCTTAGGTTATCGCGTCGCCCTGTTGTTTACTGGTTCTTTAGCATTAATACTTGCTGATACCATACCTTGGTCATCAGTTTACCTGTTGATGGCAGTTGGTATGGCAATTGGGATTATTGGTACATTATTCGCACCAGAACCCAAGGAAATTACTCCACCAGAATCTTTAGCCGATGCAGTAATTTTGCCCTTTGGGGAATTTTTAGGGCGCCACGGTATACTCCAAGCTGTGTTAATGCTGCTGTTCATCGTCCTTTATAAATTGGGCGATGCTTTTGTTAACAATATGTCCACACCCTTTTTGCTGCAAACAGGGTTCACCCAAACCGATATTGGTGCCATACAAGGGGGTATGGGATTAATTGCGACTATTGTTGGCACCCTTGCAGGTGGTGCAGTTTTGAGTAAAATTGGTCTGAATCGATCACTTTGGTTGTTCGGTGCCCTGCAAGCTCTGAGTAACTTAGCTTACTTCTTACTTGCCCAAGTTGGTAAAAACTACCAGGTGCTAGTGCTGACAATCAACGTGGAAAACTTTTGTGCTGGGTTAGGAACAGCCGCCTTTGTCGCCTTTTTGATGAGTATGTGTAACCAGCGTTTTTCTGCTACCCAGTATGCTTTGCTCTCCAGCTTCATGGCTGTTAGTAGCATAATTCTAGTCGTCCCAGCTGGCTTTTTAGCAAAACGTACAGGTTGGCCATTATTTTTCATCATTAGTATTATCGCCGCTGTGCCAGGTCTACTGCTATTGCCATTTTTCGCCCCGTGGACTCCTCAACTAGTGGATGTACCCCGACCAGGAATTGAAGACGAGGAAGAGGATGTATGGGGAACCAAGTAGTTATTTTTGTTGGTACATTTATTCTGGTGCTGACTGGCCTGTTACTGGGCTATGTTCTCTCACAGTTAGTTCTGGGATCTTTGGGATTTAACCTCCTAACTTTTTTCGGGACACTCAGCCTAATTTTAATTTTTGGTACACTTTATTACGTTTTATTTTGGCAACTGCGAAGAGAACAATCCCAGTCATTCAATAACCGAAGATTCAGCCAGCCAGAAAATCAGCTAGAAGAATATATACCAGAAGAACATATATCTGATAGTGATATAAAACAGCGACTGATTGTGAGGTTAGACGGTGATACAGCCACAGCTGAACGCCTAATTGACCAAGCAAAGCAGAATTATCCGGGGATGACAGAGAATTGGTATTTTGAGAGAGTGCTGGATGATTTAGAACGCGATCGCCGGTGACATCTCCTACACTGATGCAACGCATACAGTGTAGGCTTCCAAGACAATCCGGCTATCGCTTAGGAGGCTCTTGGCTTTAAGAACGGAATGCCCTACCGCCCTATTTTTTATATTGATTGCAGCATTATGGTCACGGTCAAGACTGCATCCGCAATGTGGGCAGTTGTGCCATCTTTCGTGTAGCTTTTTAGGTACTTTTGCGCCACAATTAGAGCAATCTTGGGATGTGTTCTTGGGATTAACAGGTATTACCAACAAACCAGCATTTATGCCTTCGGCACGCTACGCGAATGGCTTTGTTTGTTAGTATTGATAAAAAGTTGCCCCAACCAGCATCATGTACAGATTTAGAAAGTCTAGACCTTGAAATTCCTTTGATGTTTAAATCTTCATGTGCAATTACGTCATATTTTTTCAGTAAGTTGTTAGCAGTTTTAAAATGGAAGTCTTTGCGCTTGTCAGCAACTTTTTTATGCTGTCTACCCAATTTTTTAACAGCTTTTTGTCTACGATTACTACCTTTTTTACGTCGGGAAACACGCTTTTGGATAACTCTCAAACGTTTTTGCGCTTTGCGATAGTGTTGAGGAATAGCTACTGTTTCACCATCAGCAGTCGTCAAAAACTCTTTTAATCCCATGTCAATACCAGTTATAGATTCTGGGTTAAAGTCAGGTTTAATTGTAGGAACTGTACTATCTTCCAAGCTGAGGGACACATAATAACCATCAGCTTTTTTAGTTACAGAAGCGGTTTTGATTTTCAAGCCATCTGGGATAGGTCGATGAACAATAACTTTCACGTCCCCTATCTTTGACAACGTAATTTTGTTGTTAACAAAATTACGTTGCTTAAATTGTGCGTAAGTAAAAGTCTTATATTGACCTTTACCCTTGAATCTAGGTCTACCAGACTTTTTGCCATTAACGTCACCCTTTAACCATCTGTCAAAAGCTAATTCAACTCTTTTAGGAACTTCCTGTAACACTTGAGAGTGAATTTCTTTGTACCAAGGTCTATCAACTTTCAGTTGAACCAAAGACGCTTTTTGCTTGTAGTATAATGGTTGTTCTTTTAATTCTGGTATGTGACAAATTAATGGACATCTATCAATAGGGCAGCGATTCATTTCATACCAGTCAAACCTTTGAGCCAACAAATAATTATACTGACAACGCAGCATTTCTAATGTTTTATCTATTTTCGCTGATTGCTCTTTAGTTGGCTTGATTTTGTACTGGTATGATGTCTTCATTTTTTCCTTTGTTTTCGACCTACACATAGGATAACATAAACGTCAAGACAATGTGTAGGCAATTATGAAAAATAAAGCATTAAATTTAAGAATATCAGAACGTAGATTAAATAAGCTACGGTTATATGCAAGTCAAAACGATAAAACTATGACTCATGTAGTTGAAGACTTTATAGACTCGCTCAAAGTTAAAAATGGCGACTCCTCCCCGACCCCACTCCCTGATCAACCTGACGGTTGATAAAGGTCGGGGGTCAACTCGTCGCCGCCCCGCCATTCATCTCATCACCTACCCGAAGGGAGGTGAGAGTCTTCTTGCGGTTTAAGCTAAAATAAATCAAGCAAACTAGTTACTCAACCAAGTTTCTAGCTCCTAGGAATAAACATATGGCTATATTTCGTCAATACATTGCCCCTTTACTTGTAGTGCTGGTATTTATCTTTGCCCTAGTAGCAGTCAGCGCCCGCATCTTTTTACCCTCGGACATGGCCGCACCTGCACCCATTGAGATGAAGGGATAGGGGGATTGGGGATTGGGGATTGGGGATTGGGGATTGGGGATTGGGGATTGGGGATTGGGGATTGGGGATTATCCCAACTCATTACTCACTACTCATTACTCACTACTCATTACTCACTACTCATTACTCACTACTCATTACTCACTACTCATTACTCACTACTCATTACTCATTACTCATTACTCATTACTCATTACTCACTACTCATTACTCATTACTCATTACTCACTACTCATTACTCACTACTCATTACTCACTACTCATTACTCATTACTCACTACTCACTACTCACTACTCATTACTCATTACTCATTACTCATTACTCATTACTCATTACTCACTACTCACTACTCACTACTCATTACTCACTACTATTGTTGAATTTTGAATTCCTTATTACCGGGGTATAATATCTACCTAGGCTCCACTTTGGATCGGGCTTTGCTAGTTAAGTACATGCAGCGAAGCTACCAAGATAGTTTTCCACAGCAGGACTTTTCCCACCTAGCGGGAACAGTTGAGCAATACTTCTCCAAGGATACGCCCTTGTGGTGGGTCCAGGAAGAAGAGGGGACAAGCTATCCCCCTATCGCCTGTCTCTGGGTGGGAAATGCTATCGACCAAGTAGGGGGGATTCGCCATCCTCACATTTTTCTGCTTTATGTTGTCCCAGAACACCGACGCCGGGGAATTGGTACAGCTTTGATGCGATATGTAGAAAATTGGGCAACACAAAGAGGCGATCGCCAAATTGGCTTACAAGTATTTCAATCCAACCAAACCGCCTTGCATCTTTATCACCAACTTGGGTATCAAACCCAATCCCTATGGATGGTAAAATCACTCCAGAAAGAAACTTAAAAATGCAAAATTTTGAATTCCGCAAAGCGGTTATGTGTTAATCCCAATTGGGATTGAAATAAAATTATGTATGACGAAGATGACCTTAGCCTACTCGATATCGAGGTAGAGCTAGACAGCCCCCTAGATCACATAGAGCCGCTAACTGCTGTAACAGAAGTGGCAAAACCCGATCCAGACGTAATGCTAGCCCTGTTAGAAAATCAGCAACCCCAGCAACGGATGCTAGCTGCGCGTGCTTTTTGTGACATTGAAGATGCCCGCGCTATACCCTATTTGATTCACCTGTTAACTGATAGTTGCCCTTTAGTGCGGGTGAGTGCAGCCTATGGTATAGGACGCAATCCCAGCCCCCTTGCAGTAGATCCGTTAATTATCCAACTCAACCGGGACTGGAATGGCTACGTGCGTAAAGGTGTGGTCTGGGCTTTAGGAAACTGTCGCGATCGCCGTTCTTTAGCACCCCTAGCCGACGCCTTAAAAACCGATATTTCCGCCGTGCGTTTGTGGGCTGCTAGTGCCTTAGTGCAAATGGCAGAAGTCGGTTATGAAGCAGTTATCGGGGCAATACCACCATTAATTGAAGCCTTAGTCCAAGACCCCGTAGCAGCGGTGCGGAGTAACTGCGCCTGGGCGATTGGACAACTTTGCCGGGAATTACCTTCTAACGTGGTTTATGCCACAGCAATTGATGCTTTAATTCAAGCTTTTGCTGAAGACCAAGATTTAGGAGTGCGGGAAGATGCCAAGGCATCACTATTAGGCGTAGGCGACCCCCGTGGACTACAGTTAATTGAAACCCTAGAACAAGAAGGCTGGTTTTGATCAGACGTAAGGGGAATGGGGAATGGGGAATGGGGCATGGGGGTTAATCAACAGTAACAGAAAAGCTAACAATTACTACCAATTAATCACTTATGCTCCGACGCCAAATCATCTGTTAGCATTTGTTAGCTTTTTTGGATCGGACACACCGCATACCTCATACCTCACCGAATTTTAGATTTTAGATTTTAAATTTTGGAATTGAAGATTCAAAATTTAAAATCTAAACTGGTCCCAAGCCCCCGAATTTATTCGCTTAATAAATCTAAAATCCAAAACTTGTACTGAGCGTTCGCGCAGCGTCCCGCAGGGAAGTCGTTGGCGTAGCCTCTCGTAGAGAAGTATCAAAAAATTTTAATTGTTCGCGCAGCGTCCCGTAGGGAAGCCCCTGCATTCATAAGCCACTGCGGTGGACGGGTTTCCCGGCTTAAAGCAAGTGGCGTGCATGGGGTCAATCTAAAATCCAAAACTTGTACTGAGCGAAGTCGAAGTATCCAAAATCCAAAATTGATTCACTCAGCACTTAAATCGGCTTGACCACATTGAGGTCATAAGGACGCTCTGTATCATCTTCACCCAAATACTCGCCATTTTGAATTTCTAAAATTACCAGCGGAATCAATCCGGGATTTTCTACTTTATGCAAAGTAGCAGCGGGAACATAGGTAGACTCGTTGCGATTTAGTAATATTTCCTGTTCTCCACAAGTCACCTTGGCTACACCAGCAACCACAACCCAATGTTCATTACGGTGATAATGGATTTGTGGTTTAATGCTGTGCTTAGGTTTGATTTCGATCCGACTAATTCTATAGCTTTCCCCTTCTTCTACAACCTCCACGTTACCCCAGTATCGTGTACCGGAATGTGAAGAATATTGCTCGCTATTGGACGAAGGATTATTTTCATTTTGAGTCATAATTAAATTTTTTCCAGAGGACAATTACTATTGTATTGTTAAATAATGTACCCTAAAATAAATAAAATTGGCTTGGTCAAGAGTCGAAAGCCAAGAGTCCAAAAAACTCAGACTTTTGACACTTGACAGTTGACTTTTGAGAAGGTTCACTAACCCCGTCCTCAAAGAACGGGGATTTGAATAGCCAATTATTCCAACGTAAGAAGTGAATAGCCCTTTGAGACTCAGCTTGGTACAAACTTCCGAATACTTCCCTAGTTCGGACTATCTTTAAAACCGATTGGCTCGGTTGCTTGTAGAAAGGACATCTTAGCTGCGTTGGCACCAATAATTGAACGGCGACCATTCTCACCTGATACCAGGATATCATTTGCCTGAATATCCAATTCTCCAGCATTGCCTGTAGCTACGGTGACAGCAATAATTGCCCCGCCATCTTTGACGACCAATTGATTCGTTTTAATTACCGTATTCCCCGCATAGCCATTACTAAATGTGACTGTTCCCAAACCACTAGCAAGACGTGTGAATTGATTCACGCCCATAACTTCGATTTTATCCGCAACATTCAGCGTCAGATTGCCGCCATTTCCCAAATTATTCGACTGTTGGCGATCGCCAAAAACAGTTCCTAATATCGGTACCGTGCTAGAATTCAAGGCACCGCCGGCTTGCACTGAAAGATTCGGCGTAGTGATAGAAACATTACCTGCATTTCCTGAACCAGTTGTGATGCTCCCCAGAAAACTGCTGAGGGTGGGTGCGTAAGGGTTAGTGCCTACTACGCTGATGGATTTATCTGCAGTGATGGTAACATCTCCCGCATTGCCCTTACCAGTATTCGGTACCCCAGCTAGGCGCGTGACAAATGCGTTGACCAACCCACCGCCTATTAAGTTCAACGTCCCTGTGGAAATGTTGATATTCCCCCCATTACCAATACCAAAAGTGAAGGCGCCAATCCCGCTAGGGTTGAGAGTAGTAGGACTAATCCCCGTTGCTGACAGTGTATCTGCCACATTTAAAGTGATATTTCCCCCATGTCCAGTGGCTCCAGGGAAGACAAATGTACCAATTTGACCACCCCCGTCAAGGTTGATTTGTCGAGCCACCACGCCCAAATCTCCCCCCGCTCCCGATGCATAGTTTTCACTGATAATGCGGCTACTGCTACTACCTGTGGGCGCAAAGGGAGAACTGAGAGCAACATTACCGCTAGCTTTAATGGTATCCGCCGTCACTTGCACGGCACCCGCCGCTCCTGACCCTAGACTCAGGGTTTGGATGGCGGCTCCATCTTGTAAGGTGAGTTGGGGTGCTTGCACAGTCACTGTACCGCCGTTTCCCGTTGTACCCCGTGTTACCATATTTACAATCCAAGCGCTGGGAGCTTGAGCATTGGCATTTAACCCACCCAACCAGAGCGATCGCCCTGCGGTAATATTAATATTTCCACCCTGTTGCTTGGCTGATACTGCTGTGGCAATTTGCGATTGGTCTAAGCGGATATCCCTTCCCACCACCTGAATACCCCCCGCCGAATTGCCTACTGTATCAGGGTTCCACAGGGAAGAACGAGCATTAACAGTGAACAGTTATCAGTAAACAGTTATCAGTTAAATCCCTGGCGAAACACCACACAAAGAAGGTGGAAGGCGTTGGTGGCGGGTCTAAATCCCCCACCATACGCCGTCAGGACTGATAACTGATAACTGATTTAATTGATATCCATGTACACCTATTACTAGGGTTCCCGAAAGTGCTGACTTTTCACGGTATCTGGAAAACTTCGCTTCCATTCCTCTCCACAAACCCGCTTCCCTTCCCGGTACAAGATACACTAACGTTCTTCCCCCCAGGTTCTTAACTGCAAATATACTAGTATTAGAGTTACTGCTAACAACACGGTCGCGGCTGCGGCTGCATAGCCAAAATCAAATTGACCAAAAGCCTCTTGATAAATATAATAAACCAGCAAATTGGTAGAATTTAATGGACCACCACCAGTCATCACATAAACTGGCTCAAAACCCCGCAATGTAAAAATGGCAGTGGTAACAATTACAAATATGATAGTAGGTCGCAGTCCAGGTAGGGTAATATGCCAAAATTGTTGCCAAGCATTTGCTCCATCGAGTTCTGCTGCTTCATAACGACTGGAGGGAATTGCTTGCAACCCTGCTAAAAATACCACCATATTGAAACCTAATTGTTTCCAAATACTCAATAAAATTATGACTGGCATTGCCCAAAATGTATCTCCTAGCCAGGAAATGGGTGGAATACCAAAAAAATTTAAAAGTCCGTTCACAGGCCCAGTGGTTTGAAATAGCCAGCGAAATCCTAAACCAGCTGCTACCAGAGAAATAATCGAAGGGAGAAAATAGGCGCTTCGCAGAATTCCCCGCCAAGCAAGGGAGAGATTTAATAGTACTGCCAGTCCCAAGGGGATAACTAAGCTGGGAACGACGGTAGCAAGGGTAAAATAAATAGTGTTAACAATAACTTGCCAAAAATCTGGATTTAATAACAAGCGCCAATAATTTTTTAAGCCGACTAGATAAGTTCCTTTTGAGGTGAAACTACCAGATGTGAAACTGAGATAAAATAAATAAGCAATCGGCCAAACCATAAAGACACTCAGCAAAATCAGTGCTGGTGCCAGGAAAATCCAGGCGGCTACTGTATCATTATCAAGCACATGCATACGAGAAAAGCGGGATGTTTTCATGGCAATCTTGGCTATTTAATATCGGCAACGTGTGATTATATGCATAGGTACTGCTAAGATCCTGTAAATATAGTGGCTCTCAAGCAAATGCCTAAAATCTTCCCGTACTGTGGTAAATTCCCAATCGCTAGCAAAATAATTACCTCTACTAGCGTATTTATAGCATTATTGATGACAGTCAATACAACTGTGCTGGCTGAACCGACACCAGCACCAATACCAAATCCATCTCCTCCAGCGCAGACCCAAAAGCCTATTGCCGAACAATTGTTAGGGGAATGGCAAACTACCAACCCTTCATCCCAGGACACACTCACCTTCATTTTCGCACCAGAAGGCAAATTATTTATCCTTTCGCCCCCATCTGAATCTGAAAAGCGTCTGGCTGTGGAATTGAACTACAGCATCGACGCGACACAACAACCCATGCAGATAGATATAACGCTCCCCAATGTAAAAGAAAAAGTGCTGACAATTTTTGAAATTACCCCTGATGGTAAACTACGACTGCAAATAGAAAATACCGATCCAGGAAAATCCAGACCTAAAACGTTTTCTGCAGCAGCGACGCTATTCAAAAGAAATTCAGACTCCCGCAAATTACCTGAGAATGTTAAACTTGTTGACCCTAATAGTAAACCTTGATTATGAGTAATGATTTCACAATCAATGCTGCAACTAGTTTAATTTCTCCCAATATCTCTAGCAACCAATTTAGACAAAATACTCCCTTGAAATTGGGAATTATGGCTTCGGGAAATGGGAGTAATTTTGAAGCAGTTGCCCAAGCTATTGAAAATGGGCAATTAAACGCCCAAATTCAAGTTTTGATTTACAATAACCCTGGTGCTAAAGCGGCAGTAAGGGCGGCTAATCGCGGTGTAGCAGATGTTTTGTTAAATCACCGTGACTACAAAAGCCGCGAAAAGTTTGATGAGCAAATTGTCCAGAAGTTGCAGCAGTACGATGTAGAATGGGTGATTATGGCAGGTTGGATGCGACTGTTAACAGGAGTATTAATTGATGCTTTTGCTGACAAAATTATTAATATCCATCCTAGTTTGTTGCCCAGTTTCAAGGGAATTCACGCCATAGAACAAGCTTTAGCCGCCGGAGTGAAAATTACTGGCTGTACAGCGCATCTAGCTTGTTTAGAAGTGGACAGTGGACCGATATTAATTCAAGCAGCGGTGCCTATTTTGTCAGATGACACAGCAGAAACACTCCATGCGCGGATTCAAATTCAGGAACACCGGATTTTACCACAAGCGATCGCCTTAGCGGCACAACGACAATTGACAGTTGTCAGTTGACTGTTTTCATTGGTCATTTGTCCCCCCCATCTCCCCCTCAGATGGGTGGATTGATATTAGCCGAGGACAACGCGATCGCGCCCTTGTCTTTTTGCTTGATTGAGCGCTCGCTCGGCAGCATTTACTAGAGTAGCAGGCTCGGTTTCTCCTTCAGGAATCATACTAACAACGCCTAAACTCACAGTTAAAACAGCCGCCGGTAGTCCGCCGATCCCCGGATACTCACATTTAATGGCTAAGGCTTTGACTTGTTGTCGAATTTGTTCGGCAATATATACAGCAGTATTAGCATCTGTGTGAGTGAGAATGGCAAATTCTTCACCACCGTAACGAGCCACTAAAACTAAACTCTGTTCATGGTGAGTATTTATGGTTCGGGAATTTTCTAAAGTACCAAAAGTGGGGTAATCAAGACTACTACTGAGATATAAAAGACTGCTATTATTCAGCGGATGTTTGACGCAATTATCAATAGCTTGAGCTATTTGTTGTAAACAATTATCTCCTAAATTATTGCCATAGGTTTTATTGTAGATTTTGAAATAGTCAATGTCACATAAAATCAATGATAAAGCGGTACGTTCTTGGGCTGCTGTTCGCCATTCAATTTCCAGGTAGTTGTCAAAATAGCGGCGATTAGCTAAGTGAGTTAGTTCATCTAAGTTAGAAATGACTCGCAGCTGTTGATTTTCTTTTGCCAATTGTTCAACCAGATCATCATCATCGCTCAAATCCTCACTGCTGTTGAGTTGCTGGCGAAAATACAGACGATATAACTCACAGGCTGGAGTAGCGCGATCGCCTACTAGGTTAATCAGCCCCATACTCTGTAATTTATATCCTGTTACGCGCTCTAATTTCACATCTCCTGTAGCATTTACCACTTCATAGAAAGCGGCGCCTAGTTCTGGCTGTTCTTGCAAGGCTAATATATACTGTCTTAAATACTCATGATAAATTCCCGCGTCTGTGGGTGCTTGTTGCAACAGCTGTTGTAAATTCCCTTCTAAACCCCCCTTACCCACAAGGTTATACAAAGCTAGTCTGACTAAATAAGGATGTCCCCCCACCATAGCCATCAACCGATTAGCATTTTTATCATCTGTCCAATCGAGTCCGTGTTTTTGTGCTAATTCCTGCACTTGCTGTTTTGTAAAGTTTGGTAACTTAATCGGTAAGCCAATATTAAATGGGGATTGAGTCAGTTTTAAGGGGACAAAAATTTCTGTAGAGTAAACCAAGACCAGGCGGAGTTTTTGCCAAACCTCTATCCGTTTGGCTTGTTCGTACCAAGATCGTAGCAATGGGAGAAAGTCCCCTGCAATTTCTGGATATGAAAACACCCAATCTACTTCGTTTAACACCAGAACCAAAGGACTTTGCAGGCGAGATAGCAAATGTCTTTGAAAATAGATAGAGCAGCTGATTTTGCTACCCATCTCCTCATCCCAATAATCATTGAGTTTTGGCTCAAGTTCTAACTCCCGACTGATGTTAGCACAGAACCAACGCAAAAATCTATCGAGATTGACAAATACCGCATTATCTGCTTGCTGAAAGTCTAAACTCACAGTGCGAAAGCCTTGATTGGTAGCATGTGCCAGAATCCTCAGAATCAAGGAGGTTTTACCCATCTTCTTGCTAGCTCTAATGCAGATCACACTTCCTGGTTCAGCTATTTCTCTGTAAGCTTGTTCCTCAATGGGCGGGCGGGAAATGTAAAATCTAGAGTTAAGGGATACCGGTCCTGTAGGAAATTCTAGGGATACAGCAGTAGCCGTGCGGTTAAATTCCTTAATTAATTGTTGATGCACTTTCGTCAAACACCGAGATTCCAGACTTGAGCGGAAGTTGGATTTATTGATAGATTCTCCCCAAAAATCGCTTAACAATTGCCATAAATGAGAAGCAACTTTCCTGACACGCTCTTCACCATAGTGAGCTGACAAAGCTATACTGGTATAAGTTTTTCCTTCCCAAGACGAGCGCAACACGGTCTCTTGAAGCGTCGTTAAACCGTTGGACTGGCTTGCTTTTAGTAGTATTACCACTTCATCTATAGTCATTAGTTATCGGCTCTACTTATATTTATATGTAAAATTTCCCCAAATAATTTTTCTTGCTCAGAGTTTAAGTAATGACGAGAGATATCAATGTAGCCTCTGTTTTGGGGATAACAGCAGGTCTTTTTTCAAAAAAGCTACAAACGAATCTTGACAATTACCAAAAAGCATGAAACATTCCACACAACTTGATTGTATTATTTTTTAAACCAAAAATTTACGGATATAAATGCAATGCATAAGTAGTATTAGATACTGCAATTTAAATATTTTTAAAGGGTAGATGAGCATAATGTAGCTAGTTTTTTTAGAAGATGACATTGAATAGTACAACAAAAGTTACATTTTTATGGTTATCTTTTCTATCTTGAATTCAGGATCAAGAATAGTAACTGATATTAGGTTTGGTTTGATGACAGTTCTGTTAACCAATTTAACAATTTGTTAACATATCAGCATTTTATATACCTTGATCTTTATGGTGCTAAGACAGCGTAGAGAGAGAGCTATAGGATATCTTCCTCATCGTACCAGCAGCTATGTATAACGAAGAACCCGCTACCCTCCAGATGGAAGTTCAACTTTCAGTACAAGGCTTCCAAACTTCCCCAGATCAAGAGTGGCTACCTAAAGCCCCAGAAGACTTAGAGAGTTACCAAGACTCATCAGTAACCTTACAAGAAGTTTTAGTGCGGTATCAAAAACGAGAGCATCTGTTTAACCTCCTGCGAAAACGGATGCACTCTTGTGATCAACTAGAAGCATTGCTGCAATTTGTATTACCACAAGTGCAGCAGTTATTGCAAACTGACTGGATCATAATTTATCGCTTTCACCCAAGCGGTGGCCAGATAGCTTTTGACTCAGTGGGAAAACCATTGAAACCCTTGACAGATTTGGATATTGAAAATACACGTCCACGAGAAACCCTCATAACGACAAGTAAAAATCTCTTTTCCCCAATCCCGAATCCCTTACAGATCACAGCCAATTTAGCAGTTCCGATTCTGTTGAACACAGAAAATCAATTGTGGGGACTGTTGATTGTCCATGACTGTCGTCATTCGCGTCAGTGGGAGAGATGGGAAATAGAGTCTCTAGAACAAATAAGTCTAGAAATTGCGATCGCCATTCAACAATCCCAACTCTCCCAACAAGTCCAACAACAAAGGGAGCAACGCCAGTTGGACGAAATCCAAGCACAGCAAACATCACAACAATTAAATATTACCTTAGAAGCGCTCCAATCTACCCAAAAGCAATTATTGCAGAATGAGAAAATGGCTAATGTCGGTCAAATAGTGGCAGATATGGCTAAAGAAATTAACAACCCCATCAACTTTATATATGCCAATCTCCAGCCCGCTAGTCAATACGCTGAAGACTTAATCAAGGTAATTGAACTTTACCAATACTACTATCCCACACCGACCGCCGTCATAGCCTCACATCTGCAAAAACTCGACCTCGGTTTTCTCAAGACAGACTTGCTAAAATTAATGTGGTCGATGCGATCTGGATCTGATCGCCTCAAAGAAATCGTTTTCGCCTTGCAGAATTTTTCGAGCTTGGATGAAGGTAAAATGAAAAAAGCTAACCTCCATCAAGGAATTAATAGTGTACTGGTAATTTTACAACATCGTCTAAAACCACAGCCTAATAGATTTGGGATTGAAGTAATTAAAGACTTCGGGGAATTACCCTTAGTCGAGTGTTATCCTGGTGAGCTAAATCACGTATTTATGAATATCTTAAATAATGCCATTGATGCCCTAGAAGAAAGAATGCAATATGATGAATCCTTCATTCCTAAAATTCGGATTTTTACAAAAATTGTCCGTAATCATTTATCATTAGTCAGTAGTGATGAAATCATAAATATTGGTAAAGGCTTGAACGAGAATTGCAAAATAATAATTCATATCTCCGACAATGGAAAAGGTATGCTTCCCCATGTTAAAAGACATATATTTGAGCCATTTTTTACTACCAAAACAGTAGATAAAGCCAAAGGAATAGGACTATCAATTAGTCATAAAATTATTGTTGAAAAACATAAAGGCAAACTCAAGTGTAACTCAAAAATAGGTCAAGGAACGGAGTTTATTATTGAGATGAATACAAGAGTAAAACGCTATGCAAATAGCAGAAACATGGCTAGCTTTTAGAGAATAATTAACTAATTCATAATGGCTTTGAAATTATGAATTACATCAGCTAATGTACTATTAAATCGCATAATCAGGGCGACTATGACTTCAACCATTTCCTCTAAACCTCGAAAATTACCAACCCAAGCAATAGGAGCCAAGATTTTCCACTCAGGTAATATCATTAGCTTGTTTATCATGCTCACCAGCGGACTACAAATTTATAACGCCAACCCGGTTTTTGGTGGACGTGCAGGTTTTCACATTCCGCCGATATTTACCCTAGGAGGTTGGCTCGCAGGAGGTAGACACTGGCATTTTTTGGCAATGTGGTTATTTTCGCTGAATCTGTTGTGGTATGGGATTTATATTTTAATTACCCGACGCTGGCGACATCGGTTTTTGGGTGTTAATGATATTAATGCATTACAAAAAAGTCATAATCCCCAACGTCTAATTTATGCTTGGCATCGCCTTGTTTATACAGCAATATTTCCGATTTTAATCCTGGCTTTATTTACAGGAATAGGCATGTATAAACCTGCTCAATTCCCCTGGATTGTGGATTTATTTGGTAGTTGGCAAGCATTAAGAATAGTCCACTTCTCTTCGGTGCCACTGGTGATTATATTTGTGGTAATTCACTCTTTGTTAGGGCGTAAAGCCGGAGGTATTGAGCTAACAGAATCAATGTTTTGGTAAAATAAAATCTGAAGAAAATTATTTTGATAAATGACAAATGACAAATGACAAATGACAAATGACAAATGAGTAATGAGTAATGAGTAATGAGTAATGAGTAATGACCAATGAGTAATGAGTAATGAGTAATGAGTAATGACCAATGAGTAATGAGTAATGAGTAATGAGTAATGAGTAATGAGTAATGAGTAATGAGTAATGAGTAATGAGTAATGAGTAATGAGTAATGAGTAATGAGTAATGAGTAATGAGTAATGAGTAATGAGTAATGAGTAATGAGTAATGAGTAATGAGTAATGACCAATGAGTAATGAGTAATGAGTAATGAGTAATGAGTAATGAGTAATGAGTAATGAGTAATGAGTAATGACCAATGAGTAATGAGTAATGAGTAATGAGTAATGAGTAATGAGTAATGAGTAATGAGTAATGAGTAATGAGTAATGAGTAATGAGTAATGAGTAATGAGTAATGAGTAATGAGTAATGACCAATGAGTAATGAGTAATGAGTAATGAGTAATGAGTAATGAGTAATGAAAAATGACAAATAACAAATGACAAATGACAAATGACAAATAACAAATGACAAATGACAAATGACAAATAACAATCCTCGTCAATTAACACGCCGTCATTTTTTACAAATATCTGGATTTTCTGGTATAAGTTTTTTGCTTAGTGGCTGCGGTACACCAACTTTTGAAGATTTAGTGGGTAAACTTTCCGAACCATTGAATCAGAAGGTTGAAGCGTTAATCTTTAACCCACAAAAGCCTGTACCAGAATTTTCACAGAGGGAAATTCAACCAGAAGCTTTGATAGTTAATACCTTTAGAGATACGCCACTGATTGACGTAGACAAGTATCGTTTAATTGTTGATGGAGAGGTAAACAATCCTTTGAATCTCAGCATGGCAGAAATTCAAGCTTTACCTTTAACTTCTATGATTATTCGCCATGTTTGTGTGGAAGGGTGGGCTGCAATTGTACAATGGGGTGGTGTACCTCTACGGGAAATTGTTGCGCTGGCTCAACCTAAAGCTAATGTCCAGTATGCTTTCTTTAATTCTGCTGATGGCTATTATGAAAGTTGGGATATAGCTTCGGCTTTACATCCTCAAACTTTATTAGCTTATCAGAAAAATGGTCAACCTTTGCCAGTTGATAACGGTGCGCCTTTGCGTTTAGCTTCACCAATTAAACTTGGTTACAAGCAAAGTAAATGGGTAACTCGAATTACACTGCTGAGTAACTTATCCCTTTTTAAGGGTTACTGGGAAGATCAGGGTTACGAATGGTTTGCAGGACTATAGAAAGTTAGGAGTAATGAGTGATGAGTAATGAGTAATGAGTAATGAGTAATGAGTAATGAGTAATGAGTAATGAGTAATGAGTTAGGAGTAATGAGTTAGGAGTAATGAGTAATGAGTTAGGAGTAATGAGTAATGAGTTAGGAGTAATGAGTTAGGAGTAATGAGTAATGAGTTAGGAGTAATGAGTTAGGAGTAATGAGTAATGAGTTAGGAGTAATGAGTTGGGAGTTGGGAGTTGGGAGTTGGGAGTTGGGAGTTGGGAGTTGGGAGTTGGGAGTTAAACTTAATTATCGCATGGCTGATGAATATTTCACTCACTCGATTACTTAAATGGCTAATTTGGACATTGCTGTTTCCTTTAGTTTTTCTCAATGGTTGGCTAGTGTTTCGCTTTTTTCAATATTTTCAACCATTAGTGACTATTCTGGTCTTGGCAATTTTACTGGCATTTATTTTAAACTATCCCGTTTCGGTTCTCCAGCAAAGGGGAATTAGGCGAAACTATGCAGCGGGATTAGTTTTTATATTAACCTTTATAATTTTACTGGCTTTAGGTATCACGTTGCTACCTATTGTTTTAGACCAGTTTAATGAAATGGTGAAACTGCTTCCTCAATGGATTGATTCTAGTGAAGAAAAAATTCAAAGCTTGAATGATGTGGTGTTCAGCCAAAAAATAACAATTAATTTCGGTCAGATATTAACGCAAATAATCAACCGCTTACCTGATGAATTAGAGCATTTATCAGATAGACTATTTAGCATAATTATAGACACAATTGATAGTATTTCGGAAGCTTTAATTACAATAGTCCTGACTTTTTACCTGTTATTTGACGGTGAGAAACTTTGGGAGACGATATCTAAAATAATCCCCTGGAGTTTTGGTCAGCAGATAAGTAAGTCTCTTCAGCTTAATTTCCAAAATTACTTGATTGGTCAGGTAAGTTTGGCTTTGCTGATGGGAGTTGCACAAACAGTGATGTTTTTGTGTTTCCAAGTGCAATTTGGGTTACTCTTTGGTTTAGGAATTGGGTTGTTGAGCTTAATTCCCTTTGGTGATGTTGTTGGTCTGATGGTCATCACTTTAATTATCGCCTTACACAACTTTTGGCTAGCAGTGAAAATATTAGCAGCGGCTATTGTGATTGATCAATTAATTGACCAGGCGATCGCACCGCGTCTGTTGGGCAAATTTACCGGAATTAGACCAATCTGGGTGATAATTGCTTTGCTGGTAGGAACCTATATCGGCGGGTTGCTGGGTTTACTAATTGCAGTCCCTGTGGCTGGTTTTATCAAAGATGCTATCGATGGTTTTGTTGATCTATCAGATTCTAACACTGCTGCGGCTGAAGATTTACCAGATTTATTGACAGAAGAATCAACACCACAGTAAGTTGGGGGAGTTAGGAGTTGTCCCTCATCTCCCCATGAGGCGAACATGATATTACATTTGATCCCAGCATTTAGACTAGTAGTAAATTATTGCCCAATACAGTTCAGTTAAGGAAAATTGTCGTAGGGGCACGGCACGAATAAAATTGTCATTAGAAGAAAAAATTTTGGATGCCGTGCCCCTACAGTGTATATCATTCGAGCCTAACTGAACTGTATTGAATTATTGCCTTTTAAGATAAGCAAGAATCATTTCTCTAGTTGCGTCTTGTAACGCGGATTTTTATTTGACTCGGTAAGTTCAGCGTCGTCCATGACTGGAAATTCCTCACAGCGGATTAACAGGGTTTCCATCGCCTCTGCTAAAGAAATCAACTCTGTCCAAGAAGAACCACTGACTAAATTTTGAGCATGAGCCAAGCGATTTCGCAACTGTTCAGCCGACTTGAGGAAACGTTCACCAAAACGCTTTGACTTCAGTCCAAGTTGCTCCAGTAGTTCTGGTTGATTTAAAACTAACTCGCGCTTATCGCAAAATTGTAAATAGTCTAACAAATCTGTGGCTTCGTTTCGTTCTTGACTTTCTCGCCATAGCCGTTGAGCAACTTCTAAGCGTTCAGGTTTGAGGACTTTTTGCCAAGAATTGTGGGGATAATAAAGCCGCACCAGTCGCAGTAGATTCATTTCTAGCAGTGTCACCAAGCCAAACAATAGCATTCGCGCAGGTGCTTTCTGCAAGTCACCACAGGTAACAATTCCAGTTACCTGATTGCAGTCTAAGACAAACAATCGCGGAGTTTGTTGTAAAATGGGCAATAATTTCATCAGTGGGGTAGAAATGGCGATGAGTTCTTTGGGATGAAATACCCGCTGATAGTCGCTACACTTGCCAGATTGAGCTTTGATCAAACTAGCACGTTCTACATAGCCGCTGATAATATCGCCCGACTCAATACCTACAACATCAAAATCCTGTGCTAGCATCCAACCCAGCACCTCTACCACCTCCGCTTCCGCTGAGACAGCTTTGAGCGGTTCAGCCACATATTCAATCGTGATATTATTCTCAAACAAACTCCGCAAATCTTGAGAACGCGATTTTAGCTGTTTCATCTGCCCATAGCCATAAGATATCAGCAGGATCAGTATTTCATATCAGCCTGGGTTTTATCAGTGCAAGTTATGTACTTTTGTAGATGACATCTCTACAAAAGTGTAGCAAAAATCTGTCTATTGATGCTTGATATTGCAATTCTAGATAATTTTAGGACTTACGCACTCGTGAGAAAAATCAAGGGGTTGGGCGCTCGAACAATAAAAACTTCAAGCGCCCAGACTTTTTGAGCCTGGGCGCTTAAATATTAGGTTGCAGAGAAACTTCTGCGAGGTATTAGACTGAAGCAGGCATCATTTGCATAGATTTGCAACATTCTGCACATTTACGGCAAGCAGCGGCACATGCCATCATTTTGGGGTCATCACTCATTTTTTCACAAGCCATTGCACAGCGCTCGCACATTTCTGCACAGAGCATACAAGTGCGTCCCATGAACTCAGAACCGCCCATCATCATGTTCATGCACATCATACACATTTCCGAGCAGTCACGCATCATGCTCATCATGCCCATATCCATGTACTTACCGCCTTTAGACATACAGTAAGTCATGGTTTCCATACACATTTTATGGCATTCCATGCAAGCATCCATGCAGGTTTGCATTTCGGTTGTCATGGATTCTCTCATCATCATCATCATAGGAAGTACTCCTGATTTGTTGATGTTTTGGTTGATGTTTTGCAAGTGTCCTTTGTCGGACTACTTCTTACATTAGTCCTTTCTTTGTAAACAGTCAATAGGGTTTTTACGGGGAATTTATAAGCCTACTATCCCGATATAATTACCGGGATTTGTTTCCTTAATTCCACATAACTTAGTGCTATTTTTCGGGATGGGCGCGATCGCTTGAAGGAACTGGTGACGACGTTGCAATAGCCTTGCGGGGGCGCAAAGCCTTGCGGGGGCGCAAAGCCTTGCGCCCCTACTCAACTTGATGAATGTTGAACATATCTTCATAGGGGCGTAAGGCCTTGACCAAGCCAATTTTAGATTTTAGATTTTAGATTTTAGATTTTAGATTGTTTCGGTTCGAACAAGGCCTCGCCCGCGCCTAGGGCGTGTTTTCAAACTATTTGTTTAACCGGATAAATTTTTAGATACCCCTAAATCCACACGATATGATACCAGCTGTAGGGGCACGGCATTGCCGTGCCCCTACGCGAAATCCACATGTGTCAGCGTTTTAGTGGTATTGTATAAGACTTTGAAATCGCGGGACTAGCCCCCATAAATAAAATTTAGGGGCTATCCCGGCGCGGTTAACTTGGTATACCATACTAGCAAATGTGTGTGGTCACAAACTTGATAACGTCAGCTAGTCCTTCTTTGGTTTTCAAATTCGTAAAAATAAAAGGTTTATCACCCCGCATTTTTTTTGCATCCCGTTCCATCACACCTAAATCAGCACCCACATAAGGCGCCAGGTCAATTTTATTAATCACCAATAAATCTGATTTAGTGATACCTGGTCCACCTTTGCGGGGAATTTTATCACCAGCCGCTACATCGATGACGTAAATTGTTAAATCTACCAATTCTGGACTAAAGGTAGCAGCTAAATTATCGCCACCACTTTCCAAAAATACTAAATCTAAATTAGAAAATCGTTGTTCTAACTGTTCAATAGCAGCCAAATTCATCGAAGCATCTTCGCGGATAGCAGTATGGGGACAACCCCCAGTTTCTACACCCAAAATGCGATCGCTTGCTAAGGCCTGAGAACGCACCAAAAACTGAGCATCCTCCTGAGTATAAATATCATTCGTCACTACCGCCAGATGATACTGCTCACGTAACGCTTTACACAAAGCATCTACCAAAGCAGTCTTTCCCGAACCCACAGGGCCAGCAACCCCAACGCGAAAAGTATTCATAGTCAAGAGTCAAGAGTTAAGAGTCAAGAGTTAAGAGTTAAGAGTTAAGAGTTAAGAGTTATTTACCCCATCACCCCATCATCCATCTAACTGCGAAACAACCTTGTATACTGGGTTTGATGCTGCATACTTGCCAATGATAAACCCCAGCTACAACAGGCGAGGTCATCATCTTCTAAAGCTAGAATTTCCATTGCTGCAGTATTTAGCAATGGTTGTAAATTTAGTAATAATTCCTGTCCTGCTGTTTGTCCTAAAGGTATCAGTTTGACGCCGGCTGTAATTAAATTACTAGCCCAACTATGCAGATATCCAAGTATTGCAGCTTGGATATTAATTTGCCAATGGGCACAAGCAATAGCAAAGGCGATCGCATAATTGCAAGGATTACCTACACTATTGACGATTGGCAATATTTGTGGTATGAGTTTACCAAATAATTGGATGAGCGATCGCCCCATTTGCCAGCTAGCAGCGCGTAATTCTTCTGTTTCCCTAGCAGCGGATAACCACAAATTCCAACGAGTGAGGGCTTGTAAATCACCTGTGTTCACAGATTGATATGCTCTAACCATTACCGCCGCTTCTACCCGAATGGCACCATAACGCAGTTGCGCCTGTAACCATTGTTTCAGGTTTTCCTGATTTGCGATCGCCCCATTTTCTACCAAAGTTTCCAAGCCTTCGGAATAGCTATATGCTCCCACAGGTAAAGCTGGGCTAGCTAGCTGCAAAATAGACAGAAAATGGCTATGAGTGAGGGTGATGGTGTCCATAAGCACCCGTTTCTGGTTGAAACGGTAAAATTTCTTCTTGAATTTGTAGCCCAAGTTGTTCTAACATTGTGCGTAAAACTGAATCAGGAGACAGGCGTAAATAGGTAGTTGTCATTTCTACGGGTACATGGCGATTACCTAAATGGTATGCCGCCCGTAGTAATAAGATTGGTGTAGCAGCTGAAACGGTCAAAACTGGTTCTGGTTTAGCAATAATTCTAATTAAACTAGTCTGGGTTTCATCTTGCAGAATATCACCATCTCGTAGCACTGTACCTCTAGATAAACGGAAAAATATAACTTTGCCATCTTCTGTTTCAAACCGATGGCGACTGCGGGTGCGTTCTTCTGCAGTCAACGCCAGTGTGAACGTGACTACAGCATCAGGGTTAGGCGGTTGAATTTGGGTTAAGGTTAGCATGATTGGGGATTGCACTTCGGCTCCGCTCAGTGACCAGGGATTGGGCATTGGGCATTGGGCATTGATTCCCTGTGCCTTATATGCTAT
This sequence comes from Gloeotrichia echinulata CP02, assembly GCA_038087035.1. Lineage (NCBI taxonomy): Bacteria > Bacillati > Cyanobacteriota > Cyanophyceae > Nostocales > Gloeotrichiaceae > Gloeotrichia > Gloeotrichia echinulata. Next base: position 3,407,633 of record CP051187.1, read on the forward strand.
TTTCAGCCTACTTGTCTAAAATTCAAAATGCAAGGCGATGCAATTCAATTGTCAGGCGATGCAATTCAATTGTCAGGCGATGCAATTCAATTGTCAGGCGATGCAATTCAATTGTCAGGCGATGCAATTCAATTGCAGGGCGATGCAATCAAATCCGGTTGATTGCACATGGTATTTGTAGGGGCACAGCATTGCTTATTGGTGTAAACTTAAGATCAAACGCTTACCCGACATATTTTGTACCCCACGCCTTGATACCCTAAGCGCAAGCGGTCTGTGGATCTTTTGGCTTTAGACAAAACTGGGGTGGGGTTTCGCGTTAAGTTGACACCTACTCCCTTCCCGGTCTAAGATTACCTATAATTTTCCTTCTTCTCTGCGTTCGCGTAGCGTGTCGAAGACAGACGCTCCGCGAATGCGCCTTCTCTGCGTTCGCGTAGCGTGTCGAAGACAGACGCTCCGCGAATGCGCCTTCCCTACGGGACGCTTCGCGAATGCGTGAGCTAAAAATTATTTCGGTAATCTTCCAGCGGTTCGGGAGTAGGAGCAATGCTGTGCCACGAACGCGTAGTCTATTTACCTGCAAAAGGCTGTAGCTTGGGGCATTATAAAGTTATAAAACAAACAAGCAAATAAACAAATAGGTTGCCAAAGTCTAAGTCTAAGTCTAAGTCTAAAGGTGAGAAAACGAAGATGTCCCATTCTGAGTTCCCTGAATCCCCCATTACCTTAGAAGCAGAACATTCTGCAGTAACTGATTCCCATCAGACAATACAACAAGAATCTCCGGTTCTTGGGTACTTAGCGTGCTAAAATGTTAAGATATTTTTTAATAATGTTTAATAAAATAAATTATGAAACGAATAATGACTCAACTCCTAAATTTGCCTGAAGTATTAGTAGAATCAAGCCTACAAGAGGGTCAAGTCCTAATTCTATCAGTAGGTAAAAAAGCGAAAAGTGCATCGTGCCCACACTGTGGTCAAAACTCAAGACATTTACATCAAAATCAAAAATGTTTAGTGAAAGATTTACCGATGGGGGATTTTGAAGTAATACTGAATGTCAATAGACGAAGATTCAAGTGTAAAAAATGCCGAAAAACATTTAATGAAAAGCTAGATTTTCTAGGAGCAAGAAAGAGGTATACATACCGATATGCGGAATATATTATCAAACAAGTGATTAATAGTAATGTAAGTAATGTGGCAAGAAATAATGGACTAACTAATGAATAAGTCATATCAATGCTTGAAGATGTAGCTAAAAATGTGATGCCAATAGATGTCAAAGATTTAAGAAGATTAGGAATAGATGAAATTAGTTTGGTCAAAGGACAAGGAAAATTTATTGTCGTGCTAGTAGATATAGATTCAGGTAAATTGATAGGTTTAGTAAAAGAAAGAAAACAAATTGAAATCAAAAAAACCATGAGAATGTGGGGAGAAAAAGTTTTGTCACAAATAGAAGAAGTAAGTATTGATATGACAGGCAATTATAAATCTTTAATTGAGAAGATTTGTCCAAAGGCCCTTGTAACGGTAGATAGGTTCCATGTTACTAAATTAGTACATGAAGAATTAAATCGAGCTAGGATAGCAGAAAATAAAATAGCATCTGAGTTAAATGCCCCGGAAAGAAAAAAAGTATTTGAAAGTTTAAAAGGAAATAAATTTACAATTCTAAAAGCCGAGAATAAGCGGCTCTTGCGTGCGTAGCGTGCTTAATTATTAATTAAAGTCGATTAAATTGCTTTAACAATAAGGCTTACGGGCGTTTATAATTTAATTTTTAGTAACACTAGCTCAAATACAAAAAATAATGGCTTTTATCTGAGCCAGTCAAGGGTTTTAAACTTATTTTTTCACAAATTCAGCACGCTAAGTACGGAAGAGCCAAAAGTTTTTCCCGTTGAGCAACAATGGCAAAATCGACCATCATAATGCCGTTTTTCTTGACAATCCCGACCAACAACATAATCCCAATAAAGGAATAAACATTGAGTTCGACATGAAATAGCATTAACGTCAGTAACGCCCCAAATCCGGCGGAAGGTAAACCAGAAAGAATTGTGATGGGATGAATAAAATCTTCGTAGAGAATACCCAGAATTAGATATATTACTAAAATAGCAATTAATAGTAATAGTAATAAATTGGGTAATGAACTTTGAAACACCTGACTTGCACCCTGAAAACTCGTGGTGATGCTGTCAGGAATTACTGTCTTAATTAGTTTGGTGATTTTCTCATTTGCTGTACCTAATGCCATACCTGGAGCAAGGTTATAGGAAATTGTTGCAGCATTCATCCGCCCTGCATGATTGACCATTAAGGGAGCCACACCTTGTTTAATAGTGGCTAAGGTTTTTAAAGGAACTGCCTGCCCATTACTGGAATTAATATATAAACTTAATAGGGCATTAATGTCTTCTTGATATTGGGGTGCTAATTCCAGAATTACCTGATATTCATTACTAGCAGCGTAGATGGTGGACACCTGATAACCACCGTAGGCATTTCTCAAGGTATTTTCAATTTGCTGCACCGTGACATTATGTATTGCAGCTTTGTCGCGGTTAATATTGATTTTCACCTGGGAGGTCATCTGTAAATCGCTGTTGACATCCTGGAGTTCTGGGAGCGCTTTTAGCTGCTCAACGAGTTGCGGTACATATTCCTGCAAAGGTTGGACATCGGTACTAGAGAGCGCCAGTTGATAGAGTCCGGTGCTTTGCTGAGTACCAATAGACATCTCCGAAAAATGCTAATACCCTTCTATGACTGGCTTTTAACAGGCGATGCCTGCGGCGGGCGTAGCCATCGCCAATGGTAAATATCAGCAACTCTCAACGCCAAAATAAGGGTTTGAGACAGTTTGTGTTGATAATCAGGTATAACTGAGTATTTATAAACGCCTATTTTCATGAAAGAAAAATCGTCCCATTTTATATTTATAAAACCAAGGCTCCTATTCGCAATCTTACAAGCCCACATATTGTCATAATTATTTGTTCGTATTTACTTGTATTTAATCTGAATCTTTCAGATGCCACTCTAAATATCTTAATTACACGAATCAAATGTTCAACAAATATTCGTTCAGATGCAATTACTTTATTTTTCTCTTTTTCTGACCGAGTTAATTCTCCTTTTTTTGGCTTTTTTGTCGGAGTTTTAATCGATGCTTCTCCTTCATAACCTTTATCTCCTTTAAACTTTTGATGAGGATTAAATGCATTCTGCCCTGAGCGAAACAAATTTATATCACTTTTTGGTCCTGGTTCTCCCGCGATTACATCAACAATATCTTTGCCATCTGGTAAAACAGTAATTTGGTTTTTAAAGGTATGGTGCTTTTTCTTGCCTGAGTAATACTTGGACTGCTCTTTATAGTCGCCTGGTCGCTCTCTAGCCTGTTCCGAAGTATCTACTATTAGTTCATAGTCGGTTAGGATTTCTTGCACTACCTCGTAATCACTGATGTTTTTTTTTACCTGTTGAAGTAAACTTGATGGCAGGATTTGTTGTAGGATTGGGAACCAGTAGTTAAATGTATCGTTTGCGGTTGATTCACTCACTCCAAACTGGATACCTAACAATTGAAATGTTGTTAAATGTCGTAAATATATCAAAGTTAAAAGAATTTGCTCTTCTGTTGATAGCTTTACCTTACGACCGCCCCCTTTATTTATGATTCTAACTTTCTTCGCTTCGATGTCCTGTTGCTTTTGGGTATGTAAGGCTATCGCCTGGTTTATTAGTTGTTCTAGTTGCTCATACTTTAGACCAACTAATCGCTGGGTTTCCTGGGAGTTATTTTTAATGTAACCTAATACGTCACTCATGTTCTTGTGGTAAAAAACTTAATTGTATACCCTTCTACCACAGAATGTTTCTATTTTGGAGATATCTAATGGGAATTGCTGGGGGATTTTGTAAAAATACTTGAATACCAGGAACTTTAGCAAGTTGCGATCGCAGATTCTGCAAAACTTCTGTAGCGCTAGCGGAGCGTTGATTTCGTGGTTTCAAGCGAATAAACAAACTTCCCGAATTACTCGCTACCGCCGAGCCGCTACCAGTAGCACTAGAACCAGCGCCGATATTCGAGTTGACTGCATGCACATCCGGGTTTTGACTGATTAAATTAGCTACCTGCTCCTGGTGATTCACCAAGTTTTCAAAGGAAGCATCCTGGGCAGCTTGCGTAATTCCCGTAAGGCGTCCAGTATCTTCGCTGGGAATAAAACCCTTAGGCACTACCGCAAACAGTCCAATGGTGACTATCAGCATGGCAGCTGATAAAATCATCGTAGTGCGGTGAAATTTTAAAGCTTTTTTCAAACTCCAATCGTACAAACTGAGGACTTGATCAAATACAGCTTCACTTGCCTGATACAATCGGCTTTGACGTTTGTGGTCTACAGGACGCAGAAAACGACTGCACAACATTGGTGTCAGACTCAAGGAAACAAAGCCGGATACCAAAATAGAAACGGCAATAGTAACTGCAAACTCATGGAATAATCGTCCTAATAAATCGCCCATGAATAACATGGGGATGAATACTGCCACTAACGAAAGCGTCATGGAGAGAATTGTAAAGCCAATTTCTCTTGAGCCGTTTAAGGCAGCTTCTAGGGGATTTTCACCCATTTCGAGGTGACGGACAATATTTTCCAGCATCACGATCGCATCATCCACCACAAACCCGACAGAGAGGGTTAACGCCATCAGTGATAGATTATCGAGGGAGTAGTTGAGCTGGTGCATCACAGCAAAGGTGCCAATCAGCGAAACCGGTAAGGCTAAACTAGGAATTACCGTTGCCCAAAGGTTCCGCAAGAAGAGAAAAATCACCAATACCACTAAACAAATTGTCAAAATCAGCGTAAATTGCACATCGTCTACTGAGTCTCTAATAGACTGAGCCGCATCGAATAAAATACCAACTTCCACGGAAGCAGGAATTTGGCTCTGTAAACTAGGAAGCAATTTTTTAATCGTATCGACAACCTGCACTGTATTGGTTCCAGGTTGCCTTTGAATGCTGAGAATAATGGCGCGGGTATCATTATACCAACTGGCTACTTTGTCATCTTCTACACTGTCAATTACCCGCCCCAATTGCTCCAGATAGATGGGTGCGCCATTTTTATAAGCCACAATCAGTTGGCGATAAGCAGCCGCATCCTGGAGTTGTCCGTTAGTCTGGATTGTAAAGTTTTTATGCTCTCCGGAAAGACTACCGGTGGGTAAGTTGACGTTTCCCTGTTGAATTGCTGTTTGTACCTGTTCTAAGCCAATTTGTCGCACCGCCAAGGCTTGGGGATCAAGTTGAATGCGAGCTGCATACTTTTGGGAACCGTAAACCTGCACCTGGGCTACACCATTAATTGTAGATAGCTTTTGTGCTAAATAAGTTTGGGCATAGTTATCTACCTGGGACAGGGGTAAGGTAGGAGACTTGAGGTAAAGGTAGAGAATTGGTTGATCGGCGGGATTAACCTTGCTGTAGCTGGGGGGATTGGGTAAATCGTTGGGAATTTGACCGGAAACTGCTGAGATTGCAGCTTCTACATCTTGAGCAGCATCGTCAATACTCCGACTCAATTCAAATTGTAAGGTAATTTGGGTTCTGCCCAAAGTGCTGGTAGAGTTGAGAGAATCGAGTCCCGCAATGCTAGAAAATTGTTTTTCTAAGGGACGGGCTACCGATGCAGCCATTGTTTCGGGATTAGCCCCTGGTCTAGCTGCGCTGACCTGAATTGTGGGATAATCAACACTGGGCAAATAGCTAATGGGCAATGAGCGATAACTCATCAAACCAAAAATCAAAATACCTGCCATCACCAAAGTGGTCATAATGGGACGGCGGACAAATAGTTCGGAAATGCTTGGACTGAGGGAAGTCTTCACGAGTCACCCCCTGCTGGCTGATGACGGCGATGTCTTTTTGGTTGTGGGGAGTTATTTCCCGTATCATTGCCGCTATCTACATTACCAGGTGTTTTGATGCGGATTTTGCTACCAGTAACGAGATTCCCTTGACCATCGGTGACAACTTTATCCCCTGGTTGTACTCCTTTCTCAATCACATCTAGGCCATCAATAGTGCTGCTGACTGTGACTGGGGAATTTTCCACCGTCATATCTGGCTTGACGACAAACACAAACTGTCCATCAGGTCCATTCTGTACCGCTTGGGCGGGAACGACGGTAGCATTTGGTTTCTGGGTTAGGGTTAGTGTTGTGTTGACAAATTGACCAGGAAATAAGCGTCCCTGAGTATTGTCAAAATCACCAATCAGTTGAATCGTCCCCGTAGAATTATCAACTGTATTATTGACAAAAGTTAAAGTACCAGGTATGGGATTATTTTTACCGCCGAAGGTGACATCAACCTTGAGCTTGCCGTTTGAGCTATACTGTTGCAGCTGGGGCAGATTTCCTTCTGGGATGGAAAAGGAAACTTGAATTGGGTGAATTTTGGTAATTGTTACCAGGGGATTTGAGCTATTGGCCTGGACTACATTGCCCACATTCACCAGAATATTGCCGGCGCGACCATCGATAGGCGCGTAAATTTTGGTATAGGATGATTGCACTTTCACATTATCCAAGGTTGCTTGGTCGGTACGCTTCACCGCTTCGGCATTCTGGATGGCTGCTAAATCGCCCTTAACCACAGCTTGAGCATTGGCGATCGCCACTATATCGCCCTTAACTACCTGCAGTGCATTTTGGATAGCGATTTTATCTCCTTGTACCACAGCTTGAGCATTGGCGATCGCTTCTCGGTCTGACTGTAGTGTTGCCGCAGAGGCTTGATCATTGGTAGAGTATTGTTGAGCTTGATCCTGGCTGATAGCACCATCCTTGTATAACTGACTGTAACGCCTGCTTTGTGCCTGGATGTATTTTGCTTGGGCTGTATCCTTGGCTAAAGTTGCCTGAGCTTGTCGTACTAATCCCTGGTCTTTGGCTAAGGTGGCTTTGGCTTGTTCTACCTGTCCTTGGTCTTTGGCTAAGGTGGCTCTGGCTTGTTCTACCTGTCCTTGGTCTTTGGCTAAGGTAGCCCTGGCTTGTTCGATTTGTGCTTGGTCTTTTGCTAGTACCCCTTGAGCTTGTGCGATCGCAGCATTTTGCGTGCGATCATCCAGGGTAAATAAAAGCTGTCCTTTTTTTACCGAAAAAATGGGTAAAAGCCCCGTCCTTCTAGGACGGCTTTATATTTTCTAATATTGTTTTATCTGCAACATTCCGTGATAAAATACTCTGATGATAGTAAGAGAAACCAAGCTACTAAACGGAACCCTGGAGCAATACCAAGCTCTTGATGATGCCATTCGCGCTGCCCAATTCATTAGAAATAAAGCGGTTCGCTACTGGATGGATAACCAAGGGGTTGGTAAGGCTGACTTATATAAGCTGTGCAAGGACTTAGCACTTGAATTTGACTTTGCTTTAAAGTTAAATTCCGCAGCGCGTCAAGCCAGTGCCGAAAGAGCTTGGGCTGCTATCTCAAGTTTCTATAAACGTTGTAAAAAGCAGGAGAAGAAGAAAGGTTATCCCAAGTTTAAAAAGCATTGTCGCTCTGTAGAATATAAAGTATCAGGCTGGAAACTATCTGATGATTGCAAGATTATTACTTTCACGGATGGCTTTAAAGTTGGGTCTTTATCTGTATTCTGCAATTCAGCCACGCGAGAAGACCTTCATAGACTTAAAATTAATCGTGTCCGGGTAATCAGAAGGGCGGATGGGTATTATGCCCAATTCTGTTTTGACGCTGACCGTAAAGAAGTTGGGGAATTCACTGGCAATGTCGTTGGGTTAGATTTAGGGTTAAAATATTTCACTAAAGACCAAAATGATAATGTTGTAATTTATCCCCAATTCTTGAGAAAGTCTGAGCGTAGACTAGCCAAGGCTCAGAAACGGTTGAGCAAAAAGTTTGTTAAAGGTAAAAAACCTCAGTCAATTAATTATCACAAGTCGCGGAAACGATTAGGTAAAGTTCATCTAAAAATCCAAAGACAGCGTAAAGATTGGGCTATAAAGCAAGCTCGATGCGTAGTGACATCTAACGATGTCGTCGTATATGTTCGGCGAAGCCGTTGCCGAAGGCTAGATTTGAAGATTGCGAACATGGTCAAAAATCATCATTTGGCTAAATCGATTTCTGACGCTAGTTGGTATCAGTTCACTCAATGGCTAGACTACTACGGAAAAATCTGGGATAAGGTAGTGGTAGCAGTAACGCCCGCTTACACCTCCCAAGATTGCTCTAATTGTGGACATAGGGTGAAAAAGTCACTCAGCACCCGAACTCATTCATGTTATAACTGTGGGGTTGAAATATGCCGTGATACGAACGCGGCAATTAATATCCTCAAAAAAGGAATGAAGATATTAGGAGTTGAGTGGCAAAACAACAGTACCCAAGGGCATTGGGAATCTGCATCGCCAGATGAAAAGCATGGGGAGAAGACCGCCAATACTATTGATGGGAAACTTAATATAGCAAGCGGATTTCTGTGAACCATGAATTAGAATCCCCGTGCGTTCACGCCGGGGAGTATGTCAACTCTTGACCTTTTTGGAAATGAACGCCTATGATTCGTCCACTGGCTTGAGGCGTAATTGCTACCGTAGACCCCGATTGTACATTACCAATCGCCTGCAATTGCACCGGCACGGTTTTTTGGGTGGCGATCGCCACCGTTACTGGTGTTGCTTGCTTCCCCCTACCGCCATCTTTACCAGGTTTGTCTGACTTGGTAGCACCGACATGCATAATAATAAAGAAACCCAAGCCCGCCAATAACATCATGCCTAAAATGAGCAACGTAGTAATGCGCTGGATGTAGCCCATGCTGTCGAAGAACGGGTAACAGAGTTAGCGAAGGCTTTTCCACCCGGAATCAAAGCCGAGTTGGCTTTTGATACCACTCCCTTTGTGGAAATTTCCTTAGAAGAGGTACTACACACCTTGGTTGAGGCGATAATTCTCGTCGTCTTAGTCATTTTTGTGTTTTTGCAAGACTGGCGCACGACAATTATTCCCACCGTGGCGATCCCGGTTTCCTTGGTTGGGACATGCGCGGCTTTGTTAGTTTTAGGTTTTGAACGCACCCCATCTAAATCGGAGATTATAGATGGGGATTCTTACGCTATGCAGCTTTTAGACTACGCAGCGTTCCCAGAGTTACTGGCGTTCTCAGTGTGTCGTTAGAGGATGTTTGAAAAGTCCGGTTTCATGTGTCCTGGCGATTAGAAATCGCGGCTACACAGACAAAACCTGCACTTCTCTGCGTTCGCGCAGCGTGTCGCAGACAGACGCTACGCGAACGACAAGCTCAGTGACCACCTCCGCAGGTTGGAAAAACCTTCTCTACGTAGCCTTCGGCGTCGAAGACAGACGCTACGCGTAGCCTTCGGCGCTCGTAGAGAAAATATTGTGTTAGTCCACGGAGGTGGACTTTGCTTGTGTAGTTGTCACCTTCATTCGCCCAAAACTTTTCAAACATCCTCTTAGACAATGCGAAACTTGTTCAGTCGGGGGAGTGTCAACATCCCAAAATGTGATAGAGATCTGGTTCAAATGTTCCGTGCATCGTCAAAACTAGAGCGTCGATTAAGGCTTTGGCTTTAAGCAGGGTTTCTTGAAACTCCATTTCCGGCTCAGAAAGGGCGATAATTCCGCCACCGATACCAATCGAGGTTTGATCAGCAGTCAAAACAGCAGTCCGAATGACAATATTCAAATCGGCTGAACCATTCAAGCCTAAAAAGCCGATCGCCCCAGAATACACTCCCCGCGCCTCTTGTTCTAGTCGGTCGATAATTTGCATGGTGCGGATTTTGGGCGCACCGGTCATCGATCCCCCTGGAAATGACGCCCGCACGCAATCCACGGCTTGTAGGTCTTTTCGCAATCGCCCCCGTACCGTTGTCACCAGCTGATGTACTGTTGTATAGGTTTCTACATTCATTAATTGTGGTACGTGAACACTACCAACTTCACAGACTCGTCCTAAATCATTGCGTAACAGATCGACAATCATCAGATTTTCAGCCCGGTCTTTTTCGCTGTTGCGTAGCTTTTCCCGTAGGACAAAATCTTCTTCGGGGGTTTTTCCTCGCGGTAGGGTTCCTTTTATGGGCTTAGTTTCTACCCATCCTTGGCGATCAATCCGTAGAAATCGTTCTGGAGATGAGCAGGCGATCGCCAGATCACCAAAGCGCAAAAATGCCGAGTAAGGAGCGGGATTGATTTTACGTAATGTGCGATAGAACGTCAATGGGTCAGGGGTAACATCGCTGTGAAGCTGATTCGTCAAGCAAACTTGATAGGTTTCCCCTTCGTGAATTTCGTCCAAGCACTGGTGAATATCTTGGATGTAATTTTGGTAAGTACGACTTAACCGGAACTTAACTGGTTGAGAATTTTCCTGGGGTGCTAGGGAAGAAACAGAACCTAGATTTTCTAGTTGTTGTTGGATAGTATCAAACCAAGTTTCTACCTGTTCTGTTTGTCCTTTTTTGATTAATTGTAGCAAATAAATACACTGTTCTTGGTGATCGATGATAATCATGCGATCTGCAAGTAAGAAAATAGCATCGGGTAAAGGTGAGGAATGGACTAATTGCGCTCCACACTCTGCTTTAAGTTCATAGCCAAAATAGCCAACAAAACCACAGTTAAAATCAAATGGTAACTCATCAGCTTGACAACTTCGGCTGTGAATTTCTCGTTTGAGAAACTCGAAAATACTTTCGCTGCGACGGGTCACGCTATCTGACTCTGTGATCATGAGTTCTTGCGTTTTGGTATGGTAACGTACCAATAGGCTGTTTGCTCCATTTCCATCACCCATAAAAGAGAAGCGCGACAGACCAGGTTCCACACGATTACTGTCTAACCAAAAGCCATTTGTTGCTTGCTCAAACAAATTGACAAATATTTGTTCTGTATCCGGGCAAATATTTAGTTTGCGTGTGTGAAGTTCAAACTTTTCGGACTGTTCTTGGTTGGGTTCATCTATGGAAGGACTAAGAGATCCATATCCTGTCCAATACTGCTTTACTGAACTTCTTGACGATTTCTCGGTAAATTGCAGCGTCATATCTCTAAAGTTTTCTAATAATCTTCGTCCATATTCTGTACAAATAGACTCTGGGTGAAACTGCACACCCCAAAAAGGTAGATGTCTATGACGTAATCCCATCACCAGTCCTTCTTCTGTCCAAGCAATTTTTTCTAGACATTCAGGTAGTTCATCAGCAACTAATAAAGAGTGATAGCGCACTACAGAAAACTGACTGGGAATGCCTTGGAATAATTCTGAATCATTATGATAAATTTTACTGAGTCTACCATGTCGAACTTCTGGTGCATGAATCACCTTTCCACCATGTAGATAGCCAAGTCCTTGATGTCCTAGACACACTCCCAGCAAAGGTACATCCACATTTTCAATTATCTGTCGGGAGACTCCAAAATCTGTTGACCTTTCTGGACGACCTGGCCCTGGAGAAATCACAATATTTTCAAATGCTATTTCTCTCAATTCATTCCAGTTTAGTTGATCATTCCGAATTACCAGAGGTAGATCACCATTTACCTCGGCAATCATCTGGTAAAGATTGAAGGTATAAGAGTCATAGTTATCAATAATTAATGTTTGCATACAAAATTAAATGAGTAATGAGTAATGAGTAATGAGTAATGAGTAATGAGTAATGAGTAATGAGTAATGAGTAATGAGTAATGAGTAATGAGTAATGAGTAGTGAGTAATGAGTAATGAGTAATGAGTAATGAGTAATGAGTAATGAGTAGTGAGTAATGAGTAATGAGTAATGAGTAATGAGTAATGAGTAATGAGTAATGAGTAATGAGTAGTGAGTAATGAGTAGTGAGTAATGAGTAATGAGTAGTGAGTAATGAGTAATGAGTAATGAGTAATGAGTAATGAGTAATGAGTAGTGAGTAATGAGTAATGAGTAATGAGTAATGAGTAGTGAGTAATGAGTAGTGAGTAATGAGTGGATTATTTTTTATTTTTCTTTCAACTTGTTGATTGAAGTTGTTAATATCTTAATAATTTAGGACTTACGCATTGACAAAAAACACAAAATATGGGCTGCAAAAACCGGAGATGTCGTAATAGTCTGTCAATTTTGTTTTGAGGGATTTTTGGTAGTGTGAGCGTCTCGCTCACGCGGGCAAGATGCCCGCACTACAGTCCATCATTTTTATCTTGACAGAGTAGTAGGGGTAAAGCGCATTGCTAAACCCCTACAACGCGGGTCTGTTTACCATCAAAGTAATAATTAATCAAAGCCTGAAACAACGTATTTTGGTAAATGCATACCATGCCAAATTTGTACAGTGCGTAAGTCCTATAATTATTTCATTACTCATTACTCATTACTCATTACTTATTACTCACTCAACATATCTTGTAGCCGAGAGTAGGATTACCACTCAAATCCTACTCTCCGTACGCATCTGCCCGGAGAGTAGGTACTTCTCCCTATCTCTGATAAGCCTCATTTATATCTCACATAAGCTTTTTTTTGTCAATGCCTGTTGACTATTTGTAATAATGTTGTTAAAGTAATTTACATAAGTTAACCAAACGGGGCAAGCAAACCATGTATACCACCATCAACGAAAACGGCATCCTCAACAACTACGCAAGTGAACCCGAAATTTACTATGCTGCGTACCCTTCAGATGAACAGCAACGTCGCTATGCTTTCCAAGGTGCAGTTGCTGCTATATTCGTCAGCGCTTTGGTGTTATTGGCTTGTGCAATTAACTAAAATTTTCCTTGGCAATTTTCCTTTGCGAGCAGGTATATACCAATCCTAAATGACTTACTAATTTGGCACGGTCAAGAGTCAAGGGTCAAAAGTCTGGGTTTTTGGACTCTTGACTTTTGATAACCGCTACGAAAACAATATGACACTTGCGGTAAGTCCTAATTAAAAATTCTCCCATCAACCTCAGTTAGACTCTGAGGTTTTTTTGTTTTGGATGAGTTTTTTGGGAATGCCTATGGCATAATATCGTCGAGTTTGAGTTTTAAGTTGGGAAATAGAGAAGAAAAAATAGCATCTCCCAAGCGATATTGTTGCTGCTGATATACGCCATTAACTAGGTGACAGATTGTCAAGGTAGACTGTTTAGGATTACCGATAAATTGCAAGCCACCCAAAGCGCGAAAATCTACAATCCAATATTCTGGTATTTTAATAAAAACATATTCTTCAACTTTTCTGGCATAATCATCCTGCCAATTGGTACTTACAACTTCAGCAACTAACTGAATAGTATTGCCATTACAGATAATAGGTTCTTTTTGCCAAAGTGGTTCGTTGCTGAGTTTTATTTTGTCTAGAACAATTACGTCTGGACGCAGTGCTGTTGCTTCAGCAGCAGGTGGTTTAATCAAACAAGTTTTTGGAATCAGCCAGTTGAAATTAGAACGAAGAATTTCAGCATAAATTCTCCCAGCAATATTTCCAGAAACCTCTTCATGTGGACCTGTTGGTTCCATATCACGTAGTTCTCCGTCAATGAGTTCGTAACGTGAGTTGTCCCCATACTCGACTAAAAATTGCTCGAAAGTGAGCAGTTTGAGTGGGCTATAAGTCATAAATTCATTTTGGTGACAGGAGGTGGTTTTATTTTAACGAACCTGGAAAACAACTCTACTGGGATTGCTTCCAATAAGGTTTAGATAAACCCACCTCAAATCTTGCACCTTCTCAATCAGGCTTTTTGGCGTCTAATGTTACCGTCAACTGAACAGTTTCAAAATCCCGCTGACATCAACAGCTAATTTTTGCCCCAGCTTGAGCAATTGACGATATTCATGAGGATCTTGATTGTTAGTAACAGCGGCGACACACAAAGGTACTATTTGATTGTGCAAACAGCTGAAGTACAGTTCTTGGGATCGATACAAGGAGAGTCCAAGATTGAGCTGATATCCCACATCGATTAAACGTTCTAAACGTTGGATATCTGCATCTAAGGTGCCATTGGGATCATGTAACAATTGCCAGAGCAATCGCACAATCAACTGTTCTAAAATCTGTTTGCCTTCGGGAATATTCAGCTGACAATGCAGATGCTGGGCTTCAGTGGCGATCGCCTCCAATTCTACTATGTGATTAAGAGTAATTTGGGGTTCTGTGATATCTTGCTCCAGCGATCGCAATGTTGTTTGACAGCGATAGCCTAAAGCAATCTCCGCTGCTACCTGTAATTCTGGCGGTACAGTGAGTTCATCCCGATGGAACGCCATAAGGACGCCGTAATTTTCCCGATATGCTTGGGTATATAACTGGTCTAAACGTGTCAATGTTTCCTGACTTAGTAGCCGCATAATCCGGTGGCGTTCCTCAGCAAATAGATTCTGCAAGCTGAAAGCCTCTTCCCCAAATAACTGGGTCATCGCCAAAATAGTTTGAGCCGCACTAGCCTGTTTAAGAGAGCCAAACAGCTTTTCTTTCAATTGGCTGTAGTCACGTCGCCCAGTAAATTGTTGAATACAGCAGTGGAAATCCCAACCGCCTAAATGGAGAACAGCAAATACCAAATTTTCGCTTTCCCAGGTAATTTCTGACACTAGCTTCACATTACCTACCGCCAGCGTCAATGATCCCAAGCGTTGTAACTGGTAATCCAACTCATTAGTAGAATAGCAATAAACACGCTTTTCTCCAGTTGTGAGTGCTGAGTGGTGATTGCTAAAGAGGGAAGTAATGGCGTAATGGGCGGCTACTTGTTTAAAACCAACTTGGGCAGTCAGCACCTGTTGACGGTAAACTTCAGCACCATGCTTAAAGTAATCGATATTACTGGGGGCTAAAGCCAGGCGCTTGAGGAAACCTTTTTCCAACTGCACACCCGCCACATCTCCCGCCAATTCCAATGCACGGGCGGCGTAACGCATGATCTGCGTTCCTTCAGGGCGGGATAGTTCCTCAAAAAACCAACCGCAACTGGTGAACATCAGCAAAGCATGACGCTGCATTTCCAACAGGCGCAAAGCGTCTACTTGTTCAGCGGCTGTCAGCTTGTGGGTTTGATGGCGTCCGAGAAAACGGCTAACATTGGCAGAAGAGCGATCGCGAATTACCTGAATATATTCATCCCGTGCTAGCCAGGGATCGCGGAACAACTGCTTACCATGTTGCTCATATACATCTATCAGTTGATCT
Organism: Gloeotrichia echinulata CP02; assembly: GCA_038087035.1. Lineage (NCBI taxonomy): Bacteria > Bacillati > Cyanobacteriota > Cyanophyceae > Nostocales > Gloeotrichiaceae > Gloeotrichia > Gloeotrichia echinulata. The sequence continues at coordinate 3,422,880 of CP051187.1, forward strand.
CGCAGCCAATTTAAGGCATTCCGCAGGGGGCGGCGCCATTTCTGATGCCAAACACCGCCTTCACCACCACAACCACAGTCATCTTGCCATCTGTCTACACCGTGGGCGCAACTCCAGGCGGTGATGGGCTTCAATTGAACTTCCCACGTGGGGGTATTTAAACTGAGGTAGTGGGCAAAGTTTGTTACTGTCCAACCGTGATGCGGAAACTCACCGATAAAGGCGTAGGCTAAAGTTTTCTCAGTACCTTTCTTATGGTGTCCAAAGGTTTCCCCATCGGTCGCCACAGAAATCAATTGCGCGGGACGATGATCCCCACGGACTGCTGCACCGATGCGTCCTGCGAAGTGATGGGAATTATACACAACATCACTAAAACCCATATCCCGCGAGATCGGACCATCGTAGAAAAAGATATCAATGTAGGGTTGGTCATTTGACGAATGACTATCCTTCAAATAACAACGATAGGGGCGGGTGGGATCAATCTGACTACCGCCGACTTCATGCCATTCGGGATGGGGATGATGCTTGCTGGGTAGGGGACGACAACGCTGTGCTTGAGATGGTGCCAGGACAATAAAGCGAATCCCTTCTGCAACCAGGGCTTCGAGAGTGGCATAGTCTACAGCGGTTTCTGCTAGCCACATACCTTCGGGATCACGACCAAAGCGGGAACGGAAATCTTCTACACCCCAGCGAATTTGGGTGTATTTGTCCCGTTCGTTCGCCAGGGGCATGATGATGTGATTGTATACTTGGGCGATCGCATTTCCATGACCTTGCAAACGTTGGGAACTCTTGACATCTGCCTCCAAAATCCGCTGATAAACCTCCACATCGTGGCGTTCTAGCCACGACATCAGCGTCGGACCGATGTTAAAGCTCATATACTCGTAATTATTCACGATCCCCACCACTTCGCCCCGGTCATTCAACACCCTGGCAAAGGCATTTGGGCGATAGCATTCCCAATGAATCCGCTCATTCCAATCATGGAAAGGTGCAGCACTCGCTTGACGTTCTATCGCGTCCAAATAAGGGTTTTCCCTTGGTGGCTGGTAAAAATGACCATGTACCGTTACGTATACACCCTTCGCCGTTCTCAGGGGATCGGTCTCGATGGTGTGTTTGTCCTCATGGTGTGACGTAAATGTAGAGCCAGAGCTAGCTGGCAGTTCAGCAGCAGATGTCATGTATTTTTATCCAAAATTAAAAAAACTTGCAGTTGCGCCAAAATGACTGCCCATAAACCTTTCTACAGCGGCTTCAACACAAAATCCGGTATAGACGAAAACTATGGTATACAAGCAGGCGTTGCGAGAAGGCGGTTTCAGTATAGCGGGAAATCTGCGTTATCGTACAGCCTTTTACCAGAAGGCATCAAATCATTAGCCGTTGAACAACGCCCCAGATAGGAAGTTTTTTCTTTACCAGTCCAATAAATTTAATTGTCTTTTAATATATTAAACCGCATTTTTGGGTTAAAGTCCTCGACGCAATTCATACTTTTGCAACAAAAGATTGCTAAACCTACGTAAATCGCAATCTTACTTTACATATCCGGCTCAAAAATCGAAACCGTATAATTTCTCCACTGCTCTATTGGAAGGTTGAAAGTATCCTAGAGTCTGAGTGCAGTATTCTAATAACCGAATTTGTTACTTAGGCGGCTTAAGTCTTGGGAATTGGGAATTTGGAAGTCTTTCATTCCCCAATCCCCAATCCCGATACGTTAATATATTCGATTCATCACAGGCTTTCGTGAATGATCCCCTCAACTCCAGGTGACAAATGTCAGTCAAAAATCTTGTTTTTCTCGTGCTGTTGCTGTTTATCCCAGTTTCCTTAGCCGCCAACTTTCTCGAATGGGGAGACTTGATAGTTTTCATCACGGCCGCATTAGCGATTTTACCCTTAGCCGCTTGGATGGGTACAGCCACAGAAGAAATTGCTGTAGTCGTTGGCCCTTCCTTGGGAGGGTTATTAAATGCTACCTTTGGTAATGCTACAGAACTAATCATCGCTTTAGTGGCTTTAAACGCTGGGTTAGTAGATGTAGTCAAAGCCAGTATTACGGGATCAATTATCGGTAACTTACTACTGGTGATGGGTCTTTCGATGCTTTTGGGTGGACTGCGGTACAAAGAACAGAAATTTCAACCGATTGTAGCGCGGGTGAATGCTGCTTCGATGAATTTGGCGGTGATAGCCATTTTGCTACCCACAGCGATGAACTTTTCTGCTAAAGGAATTAGCCCACAAATCCTGCAAAATCTTTCCATCGCCGTTGCTGTAGTATTAATTTTGGTTTATGCATTAACCCTACTTTTTTCGATGAAAACCCACTCCTATTTGTATGACGTGGGTATAGCAGAGACAGAAGTAGAGGAAATACCTCATAATCAACCAAATATTTGGTTATGGAGTGGTGTGCTGCTAGTATGTACTCTTTTAGTAGCATTAGAGTCAGAATTTCTCGTTGATTCTTTGGAAGTAGCGACATCTCAATTAGGTTTAACTTCGTTGTTTACCGGGGTAATTCTGGTACCGATTGTTGGTAACGCCGCTGAACACGCCACAGCTGTCACCGTCGCCATGAAAGATAAAATGGATCTTTCTTTGTCCGTGGCTGTGGGATCGAGTATGCAGATTGCTCTATTTGTCGCTCCCGTTTTAGTCATAGTAGGCTGGGTAATTGGTCAGCCAATGGATTTGGATTTTAAACCCTTTGAATTAGTCGCCGTAGCTGTCTCAGTGTTGATTGCCAATAGCATTAGTTCTGATGGTAAGTCCAATTGGCTAGAAGGCACGTTACTATTAGCTGCTTATACCGTTTTGGGCTTTGCTTTCTATTTCCATCCAGTGATCGATAGCATCGGTTAGTTGACGCTCCCACAGCTGATAGCTGTGGGATTTTTAAATCATAATATCATTCGGTTTATTGTCATAGACTTATACCAATTCAAAAAATCTTTACAACACATCGATAATCTGTAGGGGCGCAAGGCCTTGCGCCCCTACCCTATCTGTCCCATTCTTTTTTAAAATTGGTGTTACTTATCAATCAATACGCTTGGTATTAGCGCTTAGGTTGGCTCTACGTTCCTCAACTAAACCTAGGATTCTCCTTAACACCAAGCGTATTGTCCTACATATAGAATTATTATCTTATTTTTGAATTAACCTGGTATTTTTTTACCAAAAAAGTTTATTGTCCGCATATTCAGTATGACGATAAAATACTGAACTGCTAAATTAAACAGCTTTATTTATGGAATTTCAAACAATACCTCTCTAGGTATATCTGCTAGATGTTATATCCAGGATTTTATACAATACATTGCTGCATTAATCCTTGGATTAAGTGCTATATTTTACAAATAAATAGTGTGGTTATAGATTAAAATTTCACCAAGATAAATAATAGGAAGTAGATTATAGATACTAAGGAGGAAAGCAAATCTTATTGTCAAAATTTCTCTCTGGAAAGTTATTACATATTTTTTCATTGGTCAGTAATAAATATTCCAGAATAGCAGGAATTTTATTTTTCAAGAGAAATATAGGTTTTAGTAAAATCAACTATAATGAGTGAAATTGGCCTGCCGATGACGGGCATGTTAACAACAGGACAACCATCTCCGCCCAATGGGGCGGTGGAGCGACCAATGCAGCTAGAAAATAGCGTGCAGGAGTCTCTACAGGGTGAGTCATCTGTGTTAGTTTCCACTGCTCAAATTGCACCACCAGAATTCATCGAAACAGATGGGATTTCCCAAACTACAGCGTCAGCGCTCACCCTGAAAAATGAAAATATCCTTCACAAAATCACAAAAAAGCTTCCGTCTCTAGACGCCTCTAGCTTACCTAATTCCAATGACTCCCCAGCACTCGTAGCCGACAGTGCTGCAGTTGCGTCAGAATTACCAAAGTCTCATAGCCAACCTTTACCAATTTTGCGTTTTGGTAGTTCAGGTACTGCTGTCAGACTATTACAAAAGCTATTAATTATTAACGGCTATATGATGCAAGTTGATGGAATTTTTGGTCCGCTGACAGAAACTGCTATCAAAGCATTTCAAAATCGGCGTAAATTAATAGCGGATGGAATAGTTGATCAAAGAACTTGGGAGGAGTTGACAAATTAGTCATTTGTCAAAAGTCCAGAGTCCAAAGTTTTGACCCTTGACCCTTGACTCTTGACTCTTGACCCTTGACCCTTGACCCTTGACTCTTGACTCTTGCTAATTATCGATTTTTATGCTGTTCTAACAATTGTTGTGCCCTGGGCTTGTAAATTAAATAGAACAAAGCCTCGATATAGCGCAACAAGTCTTCTCGATTTTCTTGAGATGTAAAGTTCCAGAAGCCATAAATTCGTGCTAATGATAGCAATTTTGTTGTGTGAATTTTCCAGGTATAGGTGCTGTAAACTCTGTCAATAGCTTCTTGGGAAATTTCCTGCCAATATTGAGGATTATGTTCGCAAGTGGTGACAAAATGTAGAATTTTGGTGGCGATTTCTTCTAAATTTGTGGGATTAATGTAAAAGCCATTCACTTGATCCTGAATAATTTCTAATGGACCACCAAATTGTGTTGCAAAAGTGGGTAATCCAGAAATCATCGCTTCCAAAATTGTTAAACCAAACGCTTCAAATAACGCTGGTTGAACAAATATTCCTTGGTGGTCGGCGATGACTCGATAAATTTCGCCAGAATCAGTTTTAGATAGACGCACAGCCAGCCAGCGAATTTTTCCGTGGAGATTGTACTCGTCAATGATGTGATAGAGTCTAACAATTTCGTCTCGTTCTTCGTTGTCGTCTGATTCTTCAACATGCAACTTACCCGCTACTAAAATTAAGTTGCAATGTGCTTGCAATTCTTGACTTTTACCAAAGCATTCTGCTAGACCTGTGAGGTTTTTAATTCGGTCGAGACGCGCCATTGAGAAGATAGGGCGTTTGCTAGGATCGTCGAGTTTACCAAAGATTTGCGTAGGGTCGTCTAGGGTAAAGAGCATTTCTGTAATCCGCTGGCGATCGCTCTCTACTCGGTCTTGATTTTGCAAGTAGGGAAAATAGTAATTCTCATTCACTCCCGGTGGTACAACATTAAACTTGGGACTAAATAATTCTATCCCATTGACCACATGGTACAAATCCGGCATTGTGAAGCATTTGTAAGACTCATATTGTCCTACACTATCTGGTGTTCCGGCAATTTCTTGGTAGGTGCTACTAATGACGAAATTAGCAGCATTCATTGCCAGTAAATCAGCAGTAAATTGCAATGAAAAATGATATTTATCGTCCAAATCTTGCCAATATAGATTACTAAACAAGTATTTAGATTTTTCTAAAGCATGGGCAACATTACATTGAGTAACTTTCATCCGCCGTGCCAACAAAAATGCTACCAAATTACCATCAGAATAGTTACCAACAATTAAATCAGGTCTACCTTGAAATTCTGCCAACAGTTCTTTTTCCGCATCAATGGCGTAGGTTTCTAGATAAGGCCAAAACTCAAACCGAGAAATCCAGTTTTGTGTTATGTTGGGATTGAATTCCCGTAAAGGTACGCGCAAAATCCAGGCGTTTTCTGTACCGTGAACTTTTTCTAGTCTTTGGTTACAAAGGGTGCCATCACTATTAGGAATTAAGCGGGTGAGAATAATTACCTTTGGCTGGACATTGAGTCCTTCTAACCCAGCTAAAATAACATCTTCTTGCAGTCGCTTTTCGAGAATTTTTGCCTGATCTAACACATAAACCACCTGACCCCCGGTATCAGGACGCCCCAAAACCCCCTCTTGACCAAACCAACCGTGGGGTGAAACCAGGACGATTTTAAAAATCATCGGGATGCGAGAAATGAAGGCTTCTAGGGTTTGGGGGTCGGGAGAATCTATCAATTCATCCAGAATGTTCAGGGTTTCTTGGACGCGGAAAGCCGTGTTACCCCAACCCGGTTCAAAACCCATTGCTTGTAATTGGAAGCGGAATTGTTCATAGGGTTCATCCCTAGAACGTACGCTGACAAAAGCTAGAGCTTTTTTGACTTGCTCAGAAAGTTGCTTTTGTGATTGAATGCGATCATTTATTAGCAGATGAATACCATTATATTGGTGCAGGCGCAGGAAAATAAATAAGCTTTCTAGCCATTGTTTAGCATCTTGAAATAACTTGCTGGATAGATAACGGTTGAGAAATTGTACTCCCTTACCAATATTTTTTGGATCACGCATGATCGGGGAGTAGTCATAAAAGGGGCCAAAATCAATTTCTAGCAAGTCGCCTTCATGGGGATGAAATCGATTTACCAAGCGATCGCGCAGATCTAACAGTTCCTGGACTGGAATCGGTTCAATACTCAAATCTGGCGTCACTCGATAAACTTCTTGACTAGCAATCTTCGGACGAATCACGAAATATAGGTTTGATTCATCTTGAATAATTTCTTGTGTATAGTAAATCAAGTTGCCTAAATAGGAACTAGTGTAAAATTTTTCTGATTTCTTCTGTTTAGAGCAATATTCACTATATACATTAACTATATCATTTCGCAGTAAGTACTTCTTCTCTTGCTGGCGTAACTCACTAATAAATGACCGCAAATCAATCTTTTCTTCGCTATCTAAAAGTGTTTGCAATAATTCAGACATAGTAATTCCACAAAATAATTGTGTATTTTTGTTGCAGCAATTACCAACACACCGCCCGGAAGCGAGATTTTAATAAGTCTGCATATTGATTTAAAATACCTATGACTCAGTATTTTAAAATCTGACTAAAAGTAGATAATTTTTGGTACTCTAGATAGATAAATTCCCTGTAAGCCTTTCCCTACAAAGATTGAGACATGTTTGATTCTTGCAAACTGAAATCAGAACTGCTGAAAAACAATAAACACTCTTGACAAAGATGACATGTATATACGCACTGATGCGGATGAGCGAGTTATATCATGTCCGGGAGCTTACCCATAATACCCGCAATGTAGAGACGTTACATGTAACGTCTCTACAGAATATTTTATTACTGCAAGACTTTTCAGACTATCTTGCAGGTTTTCACACGTATCTCGACTTCACGTCAACCGCCGCCTCATAAGTGTACCAAACAAGAGCGCCACCGCAGAACCCAGGATAGTCATCGGTTCAGGAACAGCTTGCAAATCGGCGTCACTCACTGTTAAAGTCGAATTACCAATACTATCCTCAACATCCACAACACCAATACCGATATTGTAATTCCCCGCAGTGGCAAAGCTGTAGCTGAAAGGTGTACTTCCTGTCAACGGGATAACAGAATTATTAATTGTGATAAAAGCGCTGTCAGTGTCACTGGTAGCGAAATTCCAGTTAAAGCGGAAAACATCGCCAGCGTTGATACTCGTAAAGGTTTTCTTAATTGCCGAACCTTGTGTAGCGCCAAAGGTAGAACCCACTGGATCTAGACTACCAGCAGTAATACCCAAAAAATCTTCAATAGAACCAGTCCCACCGCCAGTCAAAGCGGTGTTCACAGTACCTGAGTTGATAGCAGCTTGGCTATTATTAACGATGGTATCACCAATTGTACCCCAATTACTCAGGTCAATACTAGCTGCGTAACTTGGGTTAGCAATGGCGAGAGTACCAAGACTTAATAAGCTGGTAGCGCCGGCGGTGAACAATGATTTTTTGATTCCTAGTAACATGAAATTATACCTATTAATGTGGTTTTTCGAGAAAAAATCTGTAGTGAGGAGTTTAGTCCTCTCATATCTTGCAGCAGTCTTCAGGGACAAGTTTAATTACTAAGTATTTCTAGGGTTTCGCTGTGTGAACAGAGCCGCCAGGGACTCCAAGTCCCTGTCTCATAGCTTAAGTCCTCTATAAGAGGACTGAAAACTCGACTCAATCACGTCAAATACATCACATGCTTTTTGTTGATTCATAGTTTATGCGTCTTGTGCTTGATGTGAATTTTTCTCTTTTTGAGGGCTGTTGGCGTAGCCTCTGTCTGTGACACGCAGAGCGTTCGTAGAGAAGCCGGCACGCTTGTTACAGCAGTTTTCACACAATAACCACACTCTCAGGGCACAGCAGTGCTGTGCCCCTACGACAAATGTGGTCTATTTACTCTAAGATGCTGTAAGGGGAATGACGGAGATGAGGGAGTAGTGAAAAATTATTCATAACATACCACCGAATCCTTCTCTTTTTTTACATAAACCTCGCTAGGCTAAAACACGAAGTTGTTGGTGTTGTTAATCTGAGTTGGCGTCACATTATCCAACTGCAGGAAATTGCGGAAAATCGCCGAACCAGTTGGACCATCCCGGTCAATTTGCAGTACCGTGCTGTTAGCTGTACTACCTTGAATAAACTGCACATACCCATCATTAATCGGATTCGTACCCTGATAACCAATACTACTGAGTAGCTGTGTAATCACAATTTTATCTTCACCCACCGTAAAATCAGCGATGCGCTGACCCACGTCCCGGAGATTGGTATAAACAAACTCATCATTCCCCATACCGCCTGTGATGGTTTTCGCACCAGCACCGCCAACGATGCGGTCATTGGCTGCAGTACCTGTTAACGGGTCGCGGGGATTGCTGATATTGCCGGTGATAACATTAAAGTCGTTGTCAGTAATGTTGACGTTGACTGCACCAATGTTAATGGCGTTGTAATTGGTATCGCTGCTGGTGGCAGTATGAGTAATAATACCACTGTGATTACCTTCAATTGCTGCATCATCAATTGCTGTCACCGTCACCGTTTGGGCGATATTCCAGTTAGCGGCGGTGAAGGTTAGTGTGTTGACATTGGTCGCAGTTTGTGTATTCGACAGGGCAATGTTGACATCCGCTGTCGGTTGGCTGGTGAGGGCGACGGTGTACGTATCCGTTGCGCCGCCTTCGGTGACGTTGGTGGTACCGCCAGATTGGGTGATGGTGACGCCTGCGGTGTCGTTGTCGGTGATGGTGACGGTGGTGGTGGAGATATCACCCAATTGATAGTCGCTGCTAGTTCCCAGGTTGAGGGTGAAGGTTTCGTTCCCTTCGGCTACTGCATCATTAACAATGGGGATGGTGACGGTTTTGCTGGTTTCGCCATCGGCAAAGTTGACGGTAATTGGGGTATTGTCGTAGTCAGCGGGTGCTGTTGCAGTCCCATTCGCCAAGGTGAGGGTGGCGCTGAGGGTGCCATTGCTACCATCTCGGTTGATGGTGACGGCTGTTACTGGTGTGCCATCTTCATTAATACTGTAGGTGGCGGCACCGAATCCGAGGATGGTGGAGCCTGGTATAGTAGTTTGGGCGTCGGCGGTGCTGGGTGCGGCTTCTGTGTTGCCGGCGTTGTCACGGGCGACACTGTAGAAGGCGTAAGTGTGACCGGCTTCACCGATGTAATTGGCTTCGGTGAGGGTGGTGTTTTCTAACCAGGGGGTGAAGTCTGCACCGTTGTCGGAAACGTAGATGGTGTAGTTGGCTAAGGCTGAACCGTTGCTGTCATCGCTACCTGACCAAGTTACGAGGAATTCTCCTGGTTGGGATGTGGCGGGTAGGACGTTGACTGTACTGTTGGGGGTGCCTGCGTCGATAGTGTTGAAGATGGGCGGGGTGTCGATGGGTTCTTCTGTGTCGAAGACAATTCGCGCTTCGGCGTCAATTACTGCGCCTGTTTGCACGTTTCGTTTGGCGCGGATGCTGTAGTTGACGAAGCCATCGCCCACACCATCTTCATTGTTGGGGGGGAGGAAACCTGCTAGAGCATCTTCTGGGATTTCGCCGGTGTTGGGGTCGATAGTGGTAATTGTCCAGAAGGCTTCGCCAGTGGTGACATCGATACCTGCGCTGACATCTACATAGTAGCCCTTGGTGGCGGTGAGGTCTAGGCGTTGGTTGTAGAAGGCGCGGTTGTCGGGTACGTCGAAGAAGAGGTCGCCCCAGCCGAAGTCGCCGACGCGGTAGGTGCGGAAGTCGAGGTCGGGGTCGAGTTGTTGGGTGATGACGACTTGTTGGGCGGGTGCGGTGGCGCTGGCTAGGTTTTCAAAGCGGATGGTGTAGGGGAGGGTTGAGGAGGCGGTGAGCCATTTTTCTTCGCCAAAGCCGGCGGGTCCGAGGATGTCGTTGGGGTCAATGGGGGCGACGATGGGTATTTTTATCTTTGGTTCTTCGGGTAATTTGGTTTCATCTACATCAATAAGTTGTATCTTAAAAACAGATAAAATATCGTATATTCGTCCGCCAATTAAATAAGAAGTTTTAACATCTATGTTGTGATTAGTTTTGCTTTCGTAATCCAATTTTGAGCCATCGGCAACAACTAGCTCATTTCTATTATTTATGCGGAATCTACCATCGGCATTATCAACAAGCTCAAAAGTAAAATTATCTTGAAGACGGAATCCTTTAGCACTCAATTTCCCAATAAGACTTCCATTGGGGCTATTTTCTTGAATTGTATTAGCATCTAACTGAACTTCGAACTCTGTTTCATGAAAATCCCAGATTTTGTCAATGCCTGGACCATCATCATATTGATTGGGATTGTTAATACTACCCAAAACATTACCAGCTTGGGGCAATGTTAAATTGAGGTTTTTCTTAGAATTAGGATCAGTAATTCCTTCCTCTCCCTTATTCAACAGTCGAGTCAGTATTTCATAGGCATAGCTATGATCGCCTACGAAAGTGATTATTCCTGGATGACGATATGATACATCAGCAAATAAATCTCGATTCCTGAGTGGATTGATGTACAGATCTTTATGACCAAAAGGATCATCGTAGCCCAACCAATCAGATGTATGAATGCCGATAACATTGTTTGCATCGGAGGAATCAACAATAAATTGTCGTCCACGGCGTTCAAATAAAGGACCAGCCGCATCTAGAGCGATAATTTCACCTAGTTTTTGCCTAGTTTTTAATAGATACCATTCGCCAGCATCACCTGATGCTTGCGCTCCCAAACTATGCCCAATTAGCGTTACATTACTGGGATTGTAACCAGTGTTAATTAAATATTCGGCAATTTCATCGCCAACCACTTGCACATATTGACTAGCTTTCTCATAGATGCTATCGAACCAGCGAATTTTAGCACCTTCTTGCCAATCGACGATGATCACATTAGCCCCTGCATCCTTAGTTTGAATAGCATTAGCCATGGCTCTGCTCCAATCTGTTGGTTGGAATTGATTATCGGGATTCCCTCCTGTGCTCCGATAGCCGTGGGTGATAACGTATGTTTTTTTACTGAGATCAATATATCCAGTCTCATCTCGACTGTTATTACGCCAAACATTGAAATAAATATTTATCGGATCTAAATCTCCGCGTTGTTTTGATTGACGTACTGCATTACCTCCGACAAAAGAGACTGGAGTAGCTTCGTTATCTGAAAATGTTGCTATTAGACTGCTAATCCCTTGATTGGCAATAGGTTCATCTGCTAAGTAACTAGCGTTTAAAAGAGCAATGTTATAGAAATCTTCTAGAGAGACAGTGGGATAGTCCTCTTTTGAAAGCGTTGTTCCTAGACTTTGTGACTCATTTTGCTGGCTAGATAATAATAGTTGTTGAGTTTCGGCCAAATTAGCTTGCAATTCACCAACCGTTTGACCAACCGAGGTTCGGAAAATATTCCAGAAATTCGTAGTAAACGTTGGATCGCTAAATAATTCAGGAGATTGGCTTTCTATTGTCTTGATATAGGAATTCCAATTTAAAGATGTAGTAGGATTATCAAGAACATTTAGAGAAAAATCAAGGGAACCGAGGGAGTCGAGTGCTTTGGCATAAAAGGTGATTGAACCAGTCGCTCCTGGAGCCAAAACACCAAAAGGACTATTTTCTGCTTGTAAAACAAACTCTAAATTTGTTTGATTACGCAGTTCTTGTCTTGTGAGAGAAATAGGAGCTTTTGTTTCGCTAGCCAATAGAACTAAAGGACTATCAAGATCAATATTTCCGTTGTTGGCAAATTGAATGGTGATGGGAACGACAACACCGGGTCTGACAGCTGATGGCGCAACAATATCAGTAACAAGATTGGCTTTACCCCCTTCAACAACGGTGAAACTATCCTGTAACTTAGCAGTTTGATTTTTGCTATTCTTCGCAACTAAATCATAAAGACCAGCCTTGCTTCCTTTTAAGTCAAAAGTAGCAAATACCTTAGTAGAATCAATCAAATCCAAACGACTAGCAGTTATCTCAACACCTAAACTTTCATCTGTAAGAGTAAAGGTAGTCCCCGTATCAAATTTTGCCCCGGAAATTTCTACTGTTACCTTACCTGCATTCCCTCCAGTATTCGTTGATAAAGAGCGAATTTCAAAATCCAGAAGTTTAGCTTCAACCGTGAAACTAGGTTGAAATTCAGGAACTGTTTGCCCATACGCTAAGACATAATAAGTACCTGCTTTTGTTGTGGGAATGACCACCTCTTGATCTGGTGATAATGCTTGCGTAAATCCAAAATCAAACTGGGCGCGACTCGGTACATCACCATAACGAATATACAACTCATTCGCCGCCGTAGTCGAAGCACTATCAAACTTCACCCGCAACGTCTCACCCGCAGCGACATCAACTTTGTAGTAAGCAGCTTGTCCTTGTCCTAAACTACCAGTATCCGCAGTTCCCAAATCCAATCGTTCCGCATCAGCCGCAAACTGGTTCAACGAAGCAGTGATATTATTACTTTCATTCGACTCAGAAATTTGATTGCGAATATCACTGCGAACGATCGCATAATAATTCCCAGGCAATAATCCAGGTAACGGAGCAGTCAAAGTCTGACTATAACTACCACCGCTAGCCACATCACCAAAGTGTTGCAATTTACCAAACAAAGCATCATTTACATCCCATTGATTATCCGCTGAGATGTAAATTGAATCAGACCAACTACCCAAAGCCGGATTTTGTCCTTGATTATTTACCGTGTAGCTGATGGTAGCATTTTGCCCTGGTACGCCATTAGCAGGGATGGTAATTGTCCCGACGACCAAATCTGCAGGTTGTGACAGACTAATTTCTGTAGAATTGCCATCGTAGCCAATATTATTTAACTCGCGATCGCTCTCGTTGATATTATTACCACCGTCAGTCACTGCAAATACATAAAATGGTCCCGACAATCCTCTGGGAATGGTAAATGACTGAGTGGCTGTATAAGATTCTCCCGTTGCTAAATTACTTTGATACTTAATCCCTAAATAAATATCCGTACTGCGGTCAAATACTTGGTCACGGGAGAGATAAACCGCATCATACCAAGAACGATTTCCGGTGCTGTATCGATTATTCTGGACAGTCCAGCTAACCGCAAAAGACTGACCGCTAATTCCCGTTTCCGGCGCATTCACCCCAGTCACCACCAAATCAGGAGAAAATTCTGGCGGTAAGTTTGTCGGTGGTTGGTTAGGAGTGGGATTAGGATTGGGGTTAGGATTGGTATTGGCAGCAATGCTAATTGTACCAACAGACACACCATTATTATTATTCTCTAGGGGGTCTTCTAAAACTTGGTTGTCGCTATCAGTCCGCACAATCGTATAGAAGTTACCCACGGCGTTTAAGGGTGCGGTAAATGTAGCTGAAGCTTCATACTCGTCACCCACCGCCAAACTATTACTACGACGGACTCTTCCCAAATAAATATCGTTGCTGTCCCCTAAATTTTGGTCACTAGACAAATATATGGCATCATACCAGAAGCTAACGTTGGTCTGACCACTGCCGAAATTTTTCACTGTCCAGTTAACAGTCACAGGTTCAGCGGCTAAACCAGTTTGTGAGTTACCGCTGACTTCAACAACCTGCAAATCGGGGGTTTGTCGGGTGATTGCAATCTGTTTCGGTGTAGAACTATTGTTAGTTTCACCCGCAACTTCATAAACGTTGTTATTGCTATCTGTGACGACAAAAAGCTGGTAATTCCCCACTAAATTAAAGGGAATTCCTACCAACTCACTGCGAGAATAAGACCCGCCGACATTCAGTAAGCCGTTGCGAGTAAATGTACTGAGTAAAACGTCATCGCCATTACCAATCACCGCGTCAGTGGAAACATAAACTCGGTCAACCCAACTGCTCACAACTGTATCACCAGTTCCTTGGTTAGTGACAGTCCAATTAACCGTGAGTGCTTTACCTGCTTCTACTGTACTTGGGGTGGTGACATCAGTGACTACTAAATCTCCGGGGAGGGAAGCAATATTAATTGCAGTGGTATCGAAGACAACATTATTGTCGTTATTCAATTCAAAGACAGTATTGGTGCTATCGGTAACAACAAAGGCGTAGTATGTACCGCTGAAACCATTAGGTAGGGTGAAGGTAGCAGAGTTATCGTAACTAGCGCCAATATCCAAGGTGCCAAAGCGACTGCGTTCACCCAGTTTTAAATCTGTGTTCGGGTCTAACTGGGTATCTGTTGACAGATAAAATGTGTCAGTCCAAGAAGAATTAGGTGTAGCCGTTGCGCCAAAGTTAGTAACGCGGTAATTAATAGTGAGGGGACGACTTGCTGATGCTGTTGCGGGTGCATCAACAAATTCAACTTCTAAATCTGGCGGTGGTGTAAGATTGATTTTCGTGGCTGTGGTATCGTAACCAGTGTTGTTGCTTTCAAAGACATTTTCGTAAACCTGATTTCCCGCATCAGTCCGCACAAAGAAGAAGAAATCGCCGCTAACACCAATTGGGAGAGTAACTGTCTGGCTGACGTTGTAACCAGTGCCTGCGTTGAGTGTACCACTGCGGTAGAATTTGCCCAAAGAGCGATCTACCCCATCCAAGACATCATCGGCTGACATGAAAACTTCATCATACCAGGATGTCTCTAAATTCTTACCCGTCCCCTGATTTGTGACTGTCCAAGTTAAATTCAGCGGTTGTCCTGAAAAACCTTGAGCCGGGGCGTTGACTGCGGTAACTTGGAAATCTGGCGGTGGTGTTAAATCAACGTCTGTCGGTCCACCAACACCGAAATTGTCATTTTCGTTGTCAAATTCAAAGACGTTATTATTGGCGTCTGTCTTCACCAAGAAGTAATAGTTACTATCGATACCTCTGGGTAACTTAGCTGTGAGGCTGTTGGTGTAACTTTCGCCGACGTTGAGGTAACTGACATTGCTTGCTTGACCTAAGTAGGTATCAGTATTATCTAAGGTGTTATCGAGGGAGAGCCAGACATTATCATACCAGAAGGGGGCGCTGGTGGCGCCGGTGCCGTTATTGGTGACTGTCCATTGTACGACGGTTTCTTGACTGGAGAAGGCTGTGGGGGGAGCAGTGACGCTGGAGACTTGGAGGTTGGGAATGGGAGCGAGGCGAATTTGGATGGAGCGATCGTCTATTGTGGTATTATTGCCTTCAGTTCCTGGACGCTCTTTGAGTTGATTGTTGGCATCAGTTTGTAAGATTAAAGTGCGATCGCCACTAATAGTCAAAGGTAAAGTGACTAGCTGACGACGTTCAATAGAAGCTCCTGGAGCAATGCTACCAGTAAAGCTAAAGCTACCCAAGAGTTGATCGTTACCTACTACCGCATCTTGGGAGAGGAACAAATTATCTGTCCAAGTTCCGCTAGCTTCCGCATTCCCTTGGTTTGTCAGTGTCCAGACAAGTTCAATGGACTGTCCTGAAAATGCTTCAATAGGAGCAACAATATTACTAACAACTAAATCTGCTAAATCAATATTGTTGATAGTAATATTATCTGTTCCACTATTGAACCCAGTCGCCGAAGCAGTAATTGTTATCGCTTGATTAGCATCAAAAATTTCATCGCCTACTGCTGTCACTGTAAAGGTGACTGAAGATTGATTTACAGGTATAGTGACAGTTTGCGGAACAGTTGCTTCTGTAGTGTCGCTGGATTCTAAGGTGACAATTAACTCAGTTGATGTATCTTCTGTATTGCGCGTAATTGTTCCTGTAGCTGTCTCTGTTTCGTTAACATTTTCTACGTTGAAAACAACTGAGAGACTTGGACTGTCATTATCAATGATTGTGACAGTAGCATTATTTTGACTCCCGATAGTTGCACCATTAGTAGGATTCGAGAGGGTGATATTAAAGGTTTGATTAGGGTCAAAAATCGTATCATCAACAATGGGGATATTGACAATTTTACTCGTTTCCCCATTGGTGAAGTTAACGGTAATTGGGTTACTAAGATAATCGCTGGGTGCAGTTGCTGTACCATTACTCAAATTAACTCTGACACTAACTGCACCATCACTACCATTAGTGCGAGTCAGGGTAACAGCCGTCACTGGTGTACCATCTTCATTGACAGTATACTCAGCCGCACTAAATTCAATTACTCCTGGTACTGCATCATTATCAATGATGTTGAGGATGGCTGTATTTTGTGTTCCTAGGGTGGCGCCACCTGTGGGATTAGTTAAAGTTAAATTGACGGTTTCTGTGGGTTCGTAAATTGTGTCATCAGTGAGGGGAATTGTTACTGTTTTGCTGGTTTCTCCGTTGGCGAAAGTGACTGTAATTGGTGAATTATTATAATCACTGACTGCTGTAGCTGTGCCATCTACAGGAGTTACAGTAACACTAATTTCGCCATCACTTCCCCCGCTACGAATTAGATTAATATTTGCTGTGCCATTTTCGTTGACGGTGTAGTTTGCTGTGTTGAAGCTAACTGTTCCTGGTTGGGGTGCATCATCATTAATGATGGTTAGCTGTGCTGTGGTTTGAGTTCCTAATGTTGCTCCGCCTTGGGGGTTGGTGAGGGTTAAGTTGATGGTTTCGTTTGGTTCAAATTGTGTGTCGTTGACGATGGGAATGGTGACGGTTTTGCTGGTTTCTCCGTTGGCGAAGTTGACGGTTATTGGGGTGTTGTTGTAGTCAGATGGTGCGGTGGCGGTGCCATTACTCAAGTTAATTCTGGCGCTGACATTTCCATCACTTCCGTTATTCCGAGTTAGGGTGACTGCGGTGACAGGTGTGCCATTTTCATTGATGGAATAGGTGGCGTTGCTAAATTGAATTACTCCTGGTACTGCATCGTTATCAATGATGTTGAGGATGGCTGTGCTTTGTGTTCCTAGGTTCGCGCCACCTGTGGGATTATTTAGGGTTAAATTAACGGTTTCATTTGGTTCGTAAATGCTGTCATCAGTGAGGGGAATTGTTACCGTCTTGCTGGTTTCTCCCTCGGCGAAAGTGACTGTAATTGGTGAATTATTATAATCACTGACGGCTGTAGCTGTGCCATCTGTGGGTGTTACAGTAACACTAATTTCGCCGTCACTTCCCCCGCTACGAATTAGATTAATATTCGCTGTGCCATTTTCGTTGACGGTGTAGTTTGCTGTGTTGAAGCTAACTGTTCCTGGTTGGGGTGCATCATCATTAATGATGGTTAGCTGTGCTGTCGTTTGAGTTCCTAATGTTGCTCCGCCTAGGGGGTTGGTGAGGGTTAAGTTAATGGTTTCGTTTGGTTCAAATTTCGTGTCGTTGACGATGGGTATGGTGACGGTTTTACTGGTTTCTCCGTTGGCGAAGTTGACGGTTATTGGGGTGTTGTTGTAGTCAGATGGTGCGGTAGCGGTGCCATTTGTTAGGTTTAGGGTCGCGCTAACATTCCCATTACTTTGACCTGTACGATTAATAGTAATCTGCTGAATCGGTGTCCCATTTTCATTAACGCTAAAAGTAGGTTGACTAAATGCTAAGATGCCAGCAGAAGCATTCTCTTCAAATCCTAAAAAACTGACTTCACTTAAAAATACCCAAGAATTGCGGCGATTGAGGGTTAATGTTAAAGCAGATCCTTGAAATCCTAATCCAGAAAATGTATAAAAGGTTGGATTTGAGGTCGGCGGGTCAATAAGTGTGCCAGAGTTATAGGACGCTCCTCCCATGCTCAAATTTATGCTTTGAGGAACACTAACTCCCCCATAACCATTGGAGTCATCGACATAAACTGTAACCGTATCTATATTAACTATCTTAGCAAAGTTGAAGGTAATACTTGGATTGATTGTCCAACCGACATAGGGACCTGCTCCTTGTGGTGCTTCTAAAACTTGCCAGTTTTCCGTGGGAATGATTCCATCAGTTAAATCGCCTAGTCCCCCACTAAGAGAAGCCAGATTTTGAAATTTATTACCTGTTCCTGTATAACTTTCGTCCCAGTAATTATAAGAACCTGTATTCCCGTTCAGCATATCATAACTGATAGGACGGACAACAACAGGTGCGTCATTATTAATAATAGTCAGTGTGGCAGTGTTCTGTGTACCAAGTTGTGCGCCATTGGTAGGGTTATTCAAAGTTAAGTTAATGGTTTCATCTGGTTCAAATTGACTGTCATCAATGATGGGAATGGTGACAGTTTTACTGGTTTCTCCATCTGCAAAGTTAACCGTAATTGGCGCATTATTGTAGTCAGATTCTGCGGTACTAGTGCCATTTGTGAGGTTAATTGTGGCGCTGACTGTGCCAAAACTACCACCTGTGCGAGTTACCGTGACAGCAGCAATAGGTGTGCCATCTTCATTGACACTGTAACCAGCTTGACTAAAGGCTAGAATTCCTGATGAAACAGGAGAAACAAATTGGCTGATAGGAGTAATCGCTACTTCATCGATGTAGACAGATTCTCCAGCTTTTACTTCTCCATCTCGTACCAATCTGACTGTAACCTGATTAGAGGGAGCAACAAATTCTTTCCAGACAAATTGCCATTGATTAATACCATTTAAAGCGCGAGAATCTGCATCAACGCCAGGTTGTGGATCGTTAGCAATATCATCGAGATCGAGATAAGTACTTCCGCTTGTTAAGTCCCCTGTGTAAATAAAACCACTTAATACATATCTCGCTCCTGCTGTCAATCCTGTAACCGCTCTTTTTAGAGCATATCCAGCACCATTGAAACCCGTATTCGTGTTTGCTTTTGCACTGAAGTTACCAGAAACAGAACGTTCGTTTGTTATCGTCCATGAATTATTTCTCCCATAAGTGGATAAAAGAGACCAACCACTTAAGTCTCCTGTTTCAAATCCCCCATTTGTCACCTTTGTCCAATTACCCGTATTCGGTAGATCGTTATCTACGATCATTAGAGTTGCTGTATTTTGTGTTCCTAGTGTTGCGCCATTGCTGGGATTAGCGAGGCTCAAACTAACTGTTTCGTTTCCATCAATTAGAGTGTCATCAACAATGGGAATATTGACAGTTTTACTCGTTTCCCCATTGGCGAAGTTAACCGTAATTAGCGCATTATTGTAGTCAGATGGTGCAGTAGCGGTGCCATTTGTCAGGTTAACTGTGGCACTGACTGAACCTGTACTAATTCCTGTACGATTCACAGTCACAGTAGTAACAGGAGTCCCATCTTCATTGACACTAAAATTAGCTTGACTGAAGTATAATATCCCAACAGGATTTTCGGCTACCCATACTGGATTATTGATTAAACTTGCGGTGCGTCCATTAATGGTTGCATCTGCTGATATGCTACCTGTGCGTTCGTTAAACTGGTAATAAGCCACCAAGCCCGTAGAATTTGGTGCAACAGACTGATTAAAATTATTAACTATTTCAGAAGCCGTGCGAGCAGTATTCCATATACGCACTTCATCCATGCTTCCATTCCAATTCCGTCCTCCAACTCCCCAATTTGCGAGGCGCAAAAATTGACTTCCGTCATAATTGATTGAACCACTGTAAGAAGCAGAATTAACAAGGACTCCATCTATATAAACGGAAACAGAGTTTACGTCTTTTACGAAAGCCAAATGCTGCCATGTATTTGGAGTTAGAGCAAAGGAAACACCTGTACCTACGCCCGTAGAACTACTAACAGCAAAATAATAATTATTTGTTGCATAGTCATTTTGTTGCACCACCCAACTACGATTAGATCTATGGTTGTTATCAATGATGTCGGCATATCGAACCTGTGTTTCTCCTGCCTTCACCCACATTTCTAAAGTAAAATTTTGATAGTTGAACCATGTCCCCAAATCTGCCTGCTGATTAATGCCATTAAATTTAATGGCATATTTAGAGGCATCATTATCCATAATTTGGAGAACAGCAGTGTTTTGAGTTCCTAATGTTGCACCGCCTGTGGGATTAGTTAGGGTTAAATTAATGGTTTCATCTGGTTCAAATTGAGTGTCGTTAACAATCGGAATATTAAGAGTTTTACTGGTTTCGCCATCTGCAAAATTAATCGTAATTGGGGTATTGCTGTAGTCAGTGGGTGCAGTAGCTGTGCCATTACTTAGTTGTAGGGTTGCACCAACTGAACCCACACTATTACCAGCACGATTGATAGTAACTGTACTAATTGGTGTCCCATCTTCCTTAACACTAAATTGACTAGCACTAAAGGAAAGAATAGCGGGATTTATATCATCATTCGTAATTGTGGCAGTAATTGCCCCAAAAGTTCCTATTGTATAGTTGGAACTAGAACCAAGAGTTAAACTAACTGTTTCATCAGATTCAAAGGTATTATCTGCTGTAGGATCTATCGTTAAGGTAGCTGTATCAGAACCTGCAAGAAAAGTAATTGTTCCACTTGTACCATTAAAACTTGCTGCCCCATTTTGGGTATAGTCACTGTTAAAACTTGCGCTTCCGCCGACGTTAAAGTTAACAGTTAAAGGATTGGAAGTGTTACCACTGCGGTTAAAGGTGTAAATCAGGTTATTTGTGCCGTCTTCTACTACGCTGGTGGGAGCAACCGCAATAGAAATAGTTGGTAAATCATTATCAACAATCGTTAGCGCAGAAGTTTTTTGAGTCCCTAGAGTTGCTCCTCCTGTTGGATTACTCAGGGTGAGATTTAGTGTTTCATCACCTTCATAAATGGTGTCATTAACAATAGGAATTGTAACCGTTTTACTAGCTTCACCATTAGCAAAATTGACAACGATGGGAGCATTATTATAATCTGCTGGTGCATTTGCTGTGCCATCGGTGGGGTTTAAAGTAACACTGGCGATACCATCAGTTCCACCTGTACGATTGATGGTAACAGCACTGACAGGCGTACCATTTTCATTGACACTGAAATTATTCGCATTGAAAGAAAAGATGCCTGGTTTATAGTTGACATCTTGAACAACATCTAAAACTAAAGATTTATTGACAACTAATGATTGCAGAAGTAATCCATTGCCGAGGTTGAAGCCAGTAATATTGGTAAAGCCACCACTAAAATTGCCACCAAAGTCGAGGATAGTATAGCGATCTCCAAGAATAGGAGTAAATCCATTTACTAAGCTAATATTTAAATTCCCGTTTAGGCTGGCATTACCTGTAATATTGAGGCGATCATAATTAGTAGCTCCTCCTAATTCAATATTGAGATTGCTGCTGGTGCTTTGAGTATAATTGCCTGTAATTTTCAGTGTGCCAATGCCGTCACCGGGGTTAATTTGCGTGAGGTTAGATACATTACCAATAATTGTGCCACTTCCGGCTAATGTTCCTCCCTGTAAGGTATAATTACTTGAAAATTGCAGAATCGCTCCATTGTTAACTGCCCAATTCCCACTACTAGTACCACCACTTTGTAAATTGAGTGTACCACTAGATACCTGCACAGTCCCCGTATTATTGAACTGAGTCGAGATATAAGTCGTACCTGTTCCTGCGGTTTTCTTCAGGATACCGGCATTATTCAGTTTTGATTGATTGCCATAATAATAAACAAAAGAGCGATCGCTTTGAATGTCAAAGACTCCAGTGTCGGTGTTATTCCAAACAGCACCGTCATACAAATAAATATGTCCATCAGTCCAAGTTGTTGTACCTTGGTTTTCAATGGTGCGACTACCAAGGAATTTATTGTTACCGCTGAGTGTAGCTGTTCCTTGGATGATGGTTTTACCTGCACCTGTTTGATATCCCCCAGTCCAGTTGAAGGTGCCACCTGTTTCAATGGTTAAATCACCGGTGCCTGTGAGGGTGCCACCACTGAGGGTAAAATTATTGACTTCGCTGGCGGTTGCCTCATTGACAGAAACCGTTCCCCCACTGATTGAAATTACACCACTTCCCGTAAGTGAACCACCTGTGAAGTTGTAATTACCACCGCTAAAGAGTAATGTGCCTCCAGTATCTGCCTTAAATATGCCACTACTAGTACCACCGCCCTGTAAATTGAGTGTACCACTAGATACCTGCACAGTCCCCGTATTATTGAACTGAGTCGAGATATAAGTCGTACCTGTTCCTGCGGTTTTCTTCAGTGTGCCGGCATTATTCAGTTTTGGTTGATTACCATAATAATAAACAAAAGAGCGATCGCTTTGAATGTCAAAGACTCCAGTGTCGGTGTTATTCCAAACAGCACCGTCATACAAATAAATATGTCCATCAGTCCAAGTTGTTGTACCTTGGTTTTCAATGGTGCGACTACCAAGGAATTTATTGTTACCGCTGAGTGTAGCTGTTCCTTGGATGATGGTTTTACCTGCACCTGTTTGATATCCCCCAGTCCAGTTGAAGGTGCCACCTGTTTCAATGGTTAAATCACCGGTGCCTGTGAGGGTGCCACCACTGAGGGTAAAATTATTGACTTCGCTGGCGGTTGTACCGTTGAATCCTAGAGTCCCGCCACTAAGGGTAAGGTTATTGACTTCGCTGACAATTGCCTCATTGACAGAGATATTACCACCTGTGACAGAGATGGTTCCCTGTCCCGTGAGTGAACCACCTGTGAAGTTGTAATTACCACCGCTAAAGAGTAATGTGCCTCCAGTATCTGCCTTAAATATGCCACTACTAGTACCACCACTTTGTAAATTGAGTGTACCACTAGATACCTGCACAGTCCCCGTATTATTGAACTGAGTCGAGATATAAGTCGTACCTGTTCCTGCGGTTTTCTTCAGGATACCGGCATTATTCAGTTTTGATTGATTGCCATAATAATAAACAAAAGAGCGATCGCTTTGAATGTCAAAGACTCCAGTGTCGGTGTTATTCCAAACAGCACCGTCATACAAATAAATATGTCCATCAGTCCAAGTTGTTGTACCTTGGTTTTCAATGGTGCGACTACCAAGGAATTTATTGTTACCGCTGAGTGTAGCTGTTCCTTGGATGATGGTTTTACCTGCACCTGTTTGATATCCCCCAGTCCAGTTGAAGGTGCCACCTGTTTCAATGGTTAAATCACCGGTGCCTGTGAGGGTGCCACCACTGAGGGTAAAATTATTGACTTCGCTGGCGGTTGCCTCATTGACAGAAACCGTTCCCCCACTGATTGAAATTACACCACTTCCCGTAAGTGAACCACCTGTGAAGTTGTAATTACCACCGCTAAAGAGTAATGTGCCTCCAGTATCTGCCTTAAATATGCCACTACTAGTACCACCGCCCTGTAAATTGAGTGTACCACTAGATACCTGCACAGTCCCCGTATTATTGAACTGAGTCGAGATATAAGTCGTACCTGTTCCTGCGGTTTTCTTCAGTGTGCCGGCATTATTCAGTTTTGGTTGATTACCATACCAATGATAAAAATAGCGATCGCTTTGAATGTCAAAGACTCCCGTGTCGGTGTTATTCCAAACAGCACTGTTATACAGATAAATATCTCCACCAGTCCAAGTTGTTGTACCTTGGTTTTCAATGGTGCGACTACCAAGGTATTTAGTGCTACCGCTGAGTGTAGCTGTTCCTTGGATGATGGTTTTACCTGCACCTGTTTGATATCCCCCAGTCCAGTTGAAGGTGCCACCTGTTTCAATGGTTAAATCACCGGTGCCTGTGAGGTTTCCACCACTGAGGGTAAAATTATTGACTTCGCTGGCAGTTGTACCGTTGAGTCCTAGAGTCCCGCCACTAAGGGTAAGGTTGTTGACTTCGCTGACAATTGCCTCATTGACAGAGATGTTACCACCTGTGACAGAGATGGTTCCCTGTCCCGTGAGTGAACCACCTGTGAAGTTGTAATTACCACCGCTAAAGAGTAATGTGCCTCCAGTATCTGCCTTAAATATGCCACTACTAGTACCACCGCCCTGTAAATTGAGTGTACCACTAGATACCTGCACAGTCCCCGTATTATTGAACTGAGTCGAGATATAAGTCGTACCAGTGCTGTTGGTTTTCTTCAGGATACCGGCATTATTCAGTTTTGGTTGATTACCATACCAATGATAAAAATAGCGATCGCTTTGAATGTCAAAGACTCCAGTGTCGGTGTTATTCCAAACAGCACTGTCATAGAGATAAATATCTCCACCAGTCCAAGTTGTTGTACCTTGGTTTTCAATGGTGCGACTACCAAGGAATTTATTGTTACCGCTGAGTGTAGCTGTTCCTTGGATGATGGTTTTACCTGCACCTGTTTGATATCCCCCAGTCCAGTTGAAGGTGCCACCTGTTTCAATGGTTAAATCACCGGTGCCTGTGAGGGTGCCACCACTGAGGGTAAAATTATTGACTTCGCTGGCGGTTGCCTCATTGACAGAAACCGTTCCCCCACTGATTGAAATTACACCACTTCCCGTGAGTGAACCACCTGTGAAGTTATAATTACCACCGCTAAAGAGTAATGTGCCTCCAGTATCTGCCTTAAATATGCCACTACTAGTACCACCACTTTGTAAATTGAGTGTACCACTAGATACCTGCACAGTCCCCGTATTATTAAACTGGGTCGAGATATAAGTCGTACCAGTGCTGTTGGTTTTCTTCAGTGTGCCGGCATTATTCAGTTTTGGTTGATTACCTTGCCAATGATAAAAATAGCGATCGCTTTGAATGTCAAAGACTCCCGTGTCGGTGTTATTCCAAACAGCACTGTCATAGAGATAAATATCTCCACCAGTCCAAGTTGTTGTACCTTGGTTTTCAATGGTGCGACTACCAAGGAATTTATTGTTACCGCTGAGTGTAGCTGTTCCTTGGATGATGGTTTTACCTGCACCTGTTTGATATCCCCCAGTCCAGTTGAAGGTGCCACCTGTTTCAATGGTTAAATCACCGGTGCCTGTGAGGGTGCCACCACTGAGGGTAAAATTATTGACTTCGCTGGCGGTTGTACCGTTGAATCCTAGAGTCCCGCCACTAAGGGTAACTATATTATTAACTTGAATATTATTGACAGTTAGTAATCCACCAGAAATTACAAAAGCTTCTTCCGAAGAAAAAAGATTGAGTATAGTATTACTGTTGCGATAAGTAGTCGTAATATTGTTATTAATAAAATTGATAACAACATCGTCTCCACTCAGGGGCAGTTGGTTTTCTGTCCAGTTATTAGCAATATCCCAAAAACCGTCAATAGCAGCTTTCCAAGTACGAGTAGCCATAAGATGTTTTTTCTTTTTTAATAAATTATTAATGCAGGTTCTATTTCCAGCTTATTTAGGTTGTGGGCTTACCTAATCGCAAATTCACTTTTAGAGATTGTTTAAAAAGTTTTCGGCGAATAAAGGTGACAACTACACAAGTATTGTCCTCGGTTAGTGGGACTAACACAAACATCTTGGGTTTTGTCTGTGTAGACACGGTTTATAATCGCCAATGTGAGTAGTAAATTAGACTTTTCAAACAACCTCTAAGTTCTATTTACCTATTCATTCTCATCGACACCTTAGTTATTTGGCGCTATGGGGATAACTAATTCATCGGCTGCAGGATTTAATTGATAACTAACTGAATTAAAAAACTTGGTATTCACAACTTCTTTATAAATCTCTAAATCACCCTCCCAATTACCAATCACTTGACTTAAACCAGCCAACCTTTGACTCGGCTCATCACCAGATATTGCATGACCAAAATTAGCCGTAAATAGCACAATTGGCAATACTGTTTGGTCTGGCAATTGTAACCCAGCTTCATTAATATCTAAATTAAGCTGCACCCCTTCAAAAGTGTACACAAACCGCGTAGCAGCTTGCACAGTCGCTTCCCCAAACTCTTGCCAAGGTCCAGGATTCAACAACGTTTTCAAAATATAGTTCCGCGCTGTATTTTGTTCTCCCTCCAACAAAACATGACCGCGAAAATTAATCCCAATTCCCTGATACTCCACCTGCGCTAATGTTGCCAAATACTTATTCGCTATTGTGGCAATTTCCACATCTTGCGGTTCTTTAGTGCTAATAGACTCAGTGAAAACAACCCGATTTACTTCCGCAATTATATTGACACCATTTTGAAAAACTACCTGCGCCGCAGTATTCGTCAAAATCGGTTGTCGAGCCAGTTCCCAATCACTAGGAACAATACCGCTGTATTTGAGAAAATCTGGCGTCAAAATTGTCGGATTGTGCCGTTTTGCTGCAATAGCAATGGCAAATTCCTGAACATCTAAATTCGGTTTCATATAATCTCAAGCTCCCTGTAGTTTTTCGTTGACAAGATAAAATTGGTTAGTTAAATTAAGCCAGTGGGTAAGAATATATCGTCTCTTTTACGCCAAACGACTACAGCAATCCTCAAAGTTTTGAGAATTTTTTTGATGTTGACGCGCAGCAAAAAGCTGTAAGTTAACAAGCTGGAGTTTAGACTACTTCAACCTATTAAAATACGAAAGCCTCTCTGAATAAGGCTTTGATGCTTTTGGGGATTGTTTGAAATCCTAAATCTAGAACCTTTATGTGACAATGGTTGTAGGGTTACAAATCAACTTTAGTCTAAACTCCAGTAACAAATTTAACGCTTACTACTGCTGCAGTTATAACTAGTATTACATTTTTAATACATTTTTAATCCTTGATATATCTCAGTATATTTATCATAATACATTCTTAGTTTGAGTTGTCAAGCACCTCATCCCAGTATTTTCTTCAATTCATCGCGGAACCAATCCTCTGAAAAGCTCCGAAACTTCTGGGAGGCTTGAAACCCACATCCCGCACTTCAAAATGTAATATAGCATTGTTGCAAATAATCTTACGAAGACTACTAGTACTGTGTCAAGATAAAAATGATGGACTGTAGTGCGGGCATCTTGCCCGCGTGAGCGAGACGCTCACACTACTGTGTCAAGATAAAAATGATGGACTGTAGTGCGGGCATCTTGCCCGCGTGAGCGAGACGCTCACACTACTGTGTCAAGATAAAAATGATGGACTGTAGTGCGGGCATCTTGCCCGCGTGAGCGAGACGCTCACACTACTGTGTCAAGATAAAAATGATGGACTGTAGTGCGGGCATCTTGCCCGCGTGAGCGAGACGCTCACACTACTGTGTCAAGATAAAAATGATGGACTGTAGTGCGGGCATCTTGCCCGCGTGAGCGAGACGCTCACACTACTGTGTCAAGATAAAAATGATGGACTGTAGTGCGGGCATCTTGCCCGCGTGAGCGAGACGCTCACACTACCAAAAATCCCTCAAAACAAAATTGACAGACTACTAGACATCTGGTGAAATTAATGGAGCTTCACCTGAAACGCTGGTAGAGTCTTGACACTAGGGTCTGCTTGACCCTCCGAATTTTAGATTTTGGATACTTCGACTTCCCTGCGGGACGCTGCGCGAACGCTCAGTACAAGTTTTGGATTTTAGATTTTTGGGGTACCTTGCAGACCCCATGTGTCTGTAAAAATCTAAAAGACGCTCCTACGTCGCTCTAAGCGCAGCTATGCCGTAGGCTTTACGCTACGAAGCACGCAAATCCAAAATCCAAAATTGGTTGACCCTAGCACCCTACAAAGTGTAGTGTTAGGCTTATGAGGTAATTTTACCTTATTCGGAGAGAAGGCTCCCGCCATAATCTGTGATTTGGCGGCGAGATGAATCGAGGGCGAAAAACGAAACGTTCTACGACCATTACTTGCTTTCAAGCAAGCGTGGGAGAGGGAACAGTTGAGTTTTTCGCAAATCCATATTATGATTACACTATTAAGTTGAGTGTAAAAATGCTGGTATTTGAAGCCAAACTGGAAGGAACGAACGAGCAGTACCGAAAGCTGGATGAAGCTATCCGTACTGCTCGTTTTGTTCGCAACAGTTGTGTTCGATACTGGATGGATAATAAGGGCATTGGTAAATACGAGTTGAGCGCATATTGCGCTGTGCTTGCTGCTAATCCAGATTTTCCTTATGCTACCAAGCTTAATTCGATGGCTCGTCAAGCCAGTGCCGAAAGAGCGTGGTCTGCAATTGCTCGGTTCCTTGATAACTGCAAGAAAAATAAGCCAGGAAAAAAAGGATTTCCAAAGTTCAAGAAAGAACAAACGCATGGCTCTGTTGAATACAAAACCTGTGGATGGAAGCTTTCTGAAGACCGCAGGTATATCACTTTCTCCGATGGGTTTCAAGCAGGAACCTTTAAACTCTGGGGAACTCGTGACCTGCATTTCTACCACAGGAAACAGTTTAAAAGGGTGCGGGTTGTCCGTCGTGCAGATGGCTATTATTGCCAGTTTTGCATTGACCATGAACGAGTAGAAAAGCGAGAACCAACTGGTAAAACTATTGGTATTGACCTGGGGTTAAACCACTTCTATACAGATAGTAACGGAGAAACAGTCGCCAACCCTAGACATCTTCGTAAAAGTGAAAAGTCCTTGAGACGTTTGCAACGGCGGATGTCTAAGACTAGAAAAGGTTCTCAAAATAGAATTAAGTTGAGAAATAAACTTGCTCGTAAACACCTCAAAGTAAGTCGCCAGCGTAAAGACTTTGCTGTTAAGACAGCAAGGTGCGTGGTGAGGTCTAACGACCTCGTGGCGTATGAGGATTTGATGGTGCGAAATATGGTGAAAAATCACCGATTGGCTAAGTCGATTAGTGACGCTTCATGGTCGCTGTTTCGTGAATGGGTTGAGTATTTTGGTAAG
Source organism: Gloeotrichia echinulata CP02 (assembly GCA_038087035.1). Lineage (NCBI taxonomy): Bacteria > Bacillati > Cyanobacteriota > Cyanophyceae > Nostocales > Gloeotrichiaceae > Gloeotrichia > Gloeotrichia echinulata. Next base: position 3,451,702 of record CP051187.1, read on the forward strand.
GTGTTTGGTGTTGTCACGGTTGCCGTTCCACCACATTACACCTCACAGAATTGCTCTAATTGTGGAGAGGTTGTCAAAAAGACTCTTAGCACCAGAACTCATGTTTGTCCTCATTGTGGGCATACGCAAGATAGGGATTGGAACGCAGCGCGGAACATTTTAGCAAAAGGATTGAGTACGGCGGGTCACGTCGGAACTAACGCCTCTGGAGAGACTGACCAATACTTGAGTGAGGAAACTCCTTTAAGCAAGTCAACTCGTGGAAAGAGGAAACCCAAAGAGCGATCTTTGGAATCCCCCACTATATTCGGTACTCCGAATTAGTGGTGGGAGGATGTCAATTATATACATCACAATCAATATCACCTACGCTAGTATCATAGGGTTACATTTGTGCCTTATCGGTCGATTAATGAGCGAAAACTATGAGATATCAGAACCGCAATCTAATCTATCTCCCAGCTTTCAGGATTTATTTTATTTAAAACCAGGGCGAACGATGGGACTTGAACCCACGGATGGTGGTACCACAAACCACTGCCTTAACCACTTGGCTACGCTCGCCATTTACTTCTTGAGTATAACACGTCTTTGGTGATTTTGTCCAAAGAATTTTTGTTAAAGGAACGGACTCACTTAATTTCGAGTCTTTGAAGTCTGAAGACTACAATGAACCACTTTGGGTAAATATGAAAGCCTTAACTATTATAACGTATGTAGCAGCAGCCGGACTAGCTGCTTTGGGGGTAACAATGGCGAAGACTAATCCCAGTCAAGCTGAATATGAAAATTATGCAGTGCAACGGCTGACGGACTACTTGAAGACTGATGTTTGTAAAAAGACACAAAATATTATAGAAAATTTAATACATTTCAATTGCGAAAAGGCTGTAGATTCCGCTAGTCCACAAATCCGGCCAATCATCTCTCAAACTACGCAGCAGCAAAATTTACTGTTTTTTAGTATTTACCGTACAGATTTAAAATTGAGTGATTTGATACCTTCTTATCGATTTGAAACCGTGGGGGCATTTAATAACTTTTATACCTACTCTGCCGAGCAGCAATAGGGTAAAGCCCATGACGGTTGACGGTTGACGGTATCGTGTAGGGCGCGTCAGATTTTGAGAAATTGGTGATGCTCAAGAGATTTTTGATTCTGGCCGTCCTAGAAGAACGGGGTTTTAGACCCAAACTTTCAGTAAAATGGATATAGTCACCGAGAGTTAAATCCTTGCCCATGTCATCTGCATATCTGCTGGTATCCCACGGAAGTCGTGATCCGCGTCCAGAAATTGCTATGCAGCAACTGGCAGAATTGGTACGCGAGAAACTGCAAAGCTACCAAAATCAGCTCGTCGGTACAGCATACTTGGAATTGAATCCTCAGCCTTTGCATGAGCAGATTAAACAATTTGCCCAGCAGGCTTTGATTGTTGGGTGCGATCGCCTGAAAATTGTACCCCTATTTCTGCTGTCGGGTGTGCATGTGATGCAAGATATTCCGGCGGAAGTAGCACTGGCTCAACAGGCTCTCGGTCAAGATATAATCATTAATCTCCAACCATATTTAGGTACTCACCCTGATTTAGGGTATCTGCTCGCCAAGCACATGGTTGCTCATCATAGCGCCGCTGGGATTCTGTTAGCTCATGGTAGCCGTCGTCCTGATTCTCTTGCGCCTGTGGAAGCTATAGCGGCGAGTTTGGGCGCAGTCGCAGCTTATTGGGCTGTACCTCCTAGTTTAGAATCACGAGTCAAACAGTTGATTGCTGGAGGTAAGCGAGAAATTGTAATTATACCATACTTTTTATTCGCCGGTGGTATAACCGATGCGATCGCACAATCCGTCGAAGCGCTAAAATTACAACTTCCGGTCGTGAATTTCCATCTCGCCCAGCCTTTAGGAGCCACTCCAGAAATAGCAGCCATAATTTGGGATTTAATAGATCAATGAACCGCACAGAACAACAGGAACAATTGGAAATTTTGGGTAAGGTTTATTTAGTCGGTGCGGGACCAGGAGATCCAGGACTAATGACCCTCAAAGGCAAGAGTTTATTAGAGTGTGCCGATGTTGTGATCTATGATGCCTTGGTGAGTCCAGCTATTCTGGCGATGATTAACCCCCACGCCGAGCAAATCAACGCCGGTAAACGTCGGGGGCGACATTCTTTGTTACAAGACGAAACCACCCAACTGCTGATTGAAAAAGCCCATGATCATGCTATAGTAGTACGACTCAAAGGCGGCGATCCGTTTATTTTCGGTCGCGGTGGCGAGGAAATGGCAGAATTAGTCCAAGCCGGAATTTCTGCGGAAGTTGTGCCGGGTATTACATCGGGAATTGCCGCCCCAGCCTATGCAGGCATACCCTTAACCCATCGTTTGTATAGCTCTTCAGTTACTTTTGTGACGGGACACGAAGCGTCAGGTAAGTATAAACCCACAGTAAATTGGAGTGCGATCGCCCACGGTTCCGAAACCGTTGTGATTTATATGGGAATTCACAATTTACCTTATATTGTCGAACAATTAACCACCGCAGGCTTGAATTTAGAAACACCAATTGCTTTAGTGCGTTGGGGTACACGACCCGAACAAGAAGAATTGATCGGTAAATTGGGGACAATAGTTGAGCAAGTCGAGCAAACCGAATTTGGCGCCCCCGCGATCGCAGTTATTGGCTCTGTGGTACATATGCACAGTATTTTATCTGGTTGTCGTCCAGTTTAGGGATTGGGGATTGGGGATTGGGGATTGGGGGGAATGACAAATGACAAATGACAAAGAGTAATGAGTAATGAGTAATGAGTAATGAGTAATGAGTAATGAGTAATGAGTAATGAGTAATGAGTAATGAGTAATGACAAATGACAAATGACAAATGACAATTAAACAATATGTTGAAAGATGGTTTTAAGTAAATCGCCTTGGTTAAAAGGCTTGGTTAAATAGCCTGAAGCTCTCACCATCTTAGCTTTCGCTCTATCGATTAATCCCGTTTTTCCTGTCACCATAATCACGGGGATATTTTTAAAATGTGAATGTTTCCGCAACAAGGAACATAATTCATATCCATCTAAATTAGGCATGGAAACATCAAGTAAAATTATGTCTGGCTTCGTGCGAATAATTTCCATTAAAGCTTTCAATGGATCGGTGACTCCGACAACAGAAAATATTTGCTCATCTAAAAAACTTCTAATAGCATTCAAGACGCTGGGACTGTCGTCAATACAGAATATAGTGTAGATTTTTCTCTCGGATGATGGCGGAGAAATTCGCACAAACTTATGATGTTCATGTTCAGCATTGTTAGGGGAATGTTTAGGCGATTCCTGAGCCTGATTACCGTGAGATTTTGACGACGGTGGCTGAGTTTGGCGGGTAAATTTTGTCCCTTCCCCCCTCGCACCTGGTGACTGAACACTGTCTCTTTGTGATCGCTTTTGACACCGTTCTACTAATAAGCGCAAATTAAGATAACAAAACTTCGGCATATCATCCAGAAAGCTTTCGGGAATAAATTCATAACTCCCTACTTCTAAACTCAGAAAAGAGTCTAGCACTTCTAACGCCAATTGCTCTATTAATATCGCAGCTTGCGAGCGACTAATATATTTTTGTTTGACTAACCAACAAATAGCTAAATAATCGGGATTCGGTATAGCCTCATTTTCAATCGCCGTTTCAAATATCGCCCGTAACTGCTCATTAATTCCCCTAGGGATAGTAGAAACTTGTTGACTTAACCGTTGTAAATGTCTGTATAGCGGTTCAAACATTTGCTCAGAGTAACAGGCGTAAATTAATTTACCCTCAACTACATATATTGACCAAGAACCTGTAGTGCTAAATACCTGCAAACAACCAGTGACAGATTTATGAGTGATTTTTTTTAACAGCGATAGAGGATGTAGTTTCTGAAAAAATCTGTATCTACCAATAGGAAGTGTCTTCATTGGGACGGCTCTGGAAAAAAGCAATATTTACAATTGAAATTGCGATTTAGTAGAATAGCCATGCGCTTTTGCTAAATAGTTTAATATCCTACCAAACAACAGTATTCCAAACATCAGATTTATTTTCTGTATCTTTCGCTAAAAAAGCTCAACTCACAGTAATTTACAGCAATTTTCACGCAATAACCACAGATCTTCGTAGGGGATCTAGGCCTTGCGCCCCAAAAGCGTGGTCTATTTACCTGAAAATGGCTGTAAATGCTCAACACAAGGGTACGATAGGTTGAAATAACGCGCTTCTCAATGGTTAAGCTCAAAAAACTTAAAATTCGTAGGTTGGGTTGAGGAACGTAGCAAGCTAGCCGTAGGCTAACCCAACATGGACGGGGCTTTGTTGGGTTACCCTGCGGGTTCTCCGAAGGAGTACGCAGAGGCCTCAACCCAACCTACGATTTTCCTTAACCGAGCAGTATTGCTACTTCATCCACTTCATCTAACTAGCAACTTACGTTATTAATTTTTGCGAGTCGATACAATCGCATTGTGAGTCGATACAATCGCATTGCGAGTCGATACAATCGCATTGCGAGTCGATACAATCGCATTGCGAGTCGATACAGCTAAATATCAGCTAAATAGATGTGTTGAGATTAAATACGGAGATTTTTGCCAGTTGTTATCAGGTAAAGCTGGACGCTTAATTGGAATCTCAATGATAAATTCTGCTCCCTTACCTGGGCTAGAGACACACCATAACAAACCGCCGTGTTTTTCAATCACAATCTGATAGCTAATCGACATACCCAAACCTGTCCCTTTACCCGCAGGTTTAGTTGTGAAGAAAGGATCAAACAACCGTTTTTGAACTTCTTCTGGTATTCCCAGTCCATTGTCAGCAATGCGAATTGCAACCCGCTCAGATCCTAGAACCTCCGTGTAAATCCAAATTTTAGGATGCAGAATTGTCGGGGATAGAACAGAAGCTTCCATTGCCTCTTCCAAAGCGTCGATAGCATTACTGAGGATATTCATAAACACTTGGTTCATCTTTCCTGCATAGCACTCAACTAGAGGCAATTTACCATATTCCTTGATAATCTCAATAGGCGGATAATTGTATTTTTTTTTCAGGCGATGATCGATAATCATGAGCGTGCTGTCAATACCCTCATGGATGTCTACGAATTTAACTTCAGCTTCGTCATAGCGAGAAAAGTTGCGGAGAGACTTGACGATTTCACTAATCCGTTCACACCCGACTTCCATTGAAGATAGGACTTTAGGCAGATCTTGACGCAGAAACTCCAGGTCAATTTCCCTTGATTTTTGTTGAATTTCTGGCTTAGAATCAGGAACCTGAGTCTGATAGAGTTGTATTAATTCTAGCAATTCTTGAATATAATTACTAGCATGATGAATATTGGCGTATATAAAATTGACTGGATTGTTAATTTCGTGAGCCACACCTGCTACCAACTGACCCAGTGTAGCTAATTTTTCTCCCTGCACAAGTTTAAGTTGAGTCTGTTCCACCTCATGCAGGGCTTGGGAAAGTTCTTTTGTTCGTTCTGCTACCCGTATTTCCAACTCCTCCGTCAGTTTGTGCAACGCTGCTTGTGCAGCCGTGCGTTCAGCGATTTCCTTTTGTAGAAGTATATTCTGCTTCTCCAGAGCTACACTCATGGTTCGCAACTTCATGTGGATTTGGATACGGGCTAGAACCTCTGCTTGCTGAAATGGCTTGGTAATGTAATCCACAGCACCAAGAGATAATCCCTTGATCTTATCTACTGTGTCGTTCAGAGCAGTCATAAAAATCACCGGGATATCTCTGGTTTTGGGATTTACCTGCAGTCGGCGGCAGGTTTCAAATCCGTTAATTCCCGGCATCATCACATCCAACAAGATTAGATCTGGTGGATCGTATTCGATTTGCTTGATAGCATTTTCCCCACTGGTAGCCACTGCAACTTCAAATCCAGAATCCGTAAGGGCTTCTGAGAGTACCTCTAAATTAGTGGGGGTATCATCAACGATTAAGATTAAATTATTCTCACAGGTCTGGCTCATGTTTACTGTAGGTAGATGACGATAGTAAGATGAATTGACAAGAATTAACCATTAAGTAGCCATCATGAACTGCGTAGACTAGGACATATGAAAAAAGTTCTTATTTCGCTCCTCGCTTGTGCTTAGGGGTTAGGGGTCTTATTTTTAAGTCAGGTAGGCGTGGTAAATAAACCGTACTCGTTAGGGTCGTCATTTGTCATTGGTGCCGCCCTGCGTTGGTGAGGCAGTTCTACGACGAACCGGGTCTTTTGAAGACAAAAAAGCGTCCCCATTTTGTGGAGGCGCTTTTTTGTCTTGCGAAAATTTTGATTACTCCTCATTATTATATATTGCCCTCAACAGAAAGTGGTTGACTATGTGTTGAAGTTAAATCTGGAGAATTTTGCCAGTTGTTATCAGGTAAAACTGGACGTTTAATTGGAATCTCTATGAGAAACTCTGCTCCCTTTCCTGGGCTAGAAATACACCATAATAAACCACCGTGTTGTTCAGTGACAATTTGATAGCTAATAGACATACCCAACCCTGTCCCTTTTCCCGCAGGTTTAGTTGTGAAGAAAGGATCAAACAATCGTTTTTGAACTTCCTCTGATATTCCCAGTCCATTGTCCGCAATGCGAATAGCGACCCGTTCAGATCCCATCAGTTCGGTGTAAATCCAAATTTTCGGATATAAAATTGTCGGAGATAGATGATAAACTTCCATTGCCTCTTCCAAAGCATCAATTGCATTAGTGAGGATATTCATAAACACCTGGTTTATTTTTCCTGCATAGCACTCAACTGGAGGCAAGTTACCATATTCCTTGATAATCTCAATGGGCGGATGCTTGAGTTTTGTTTTCAGGCGATGACCGAGAATCGTCAGCGTACTCTCAATACCCTCGTGAATGTCTACGAATTTAAGTTCAGCTTCGTCATAGCGAGAAAAGTTGCGGAGGGACTGAACTATTTCGCTAATTCGTTTACATCCAACTTCCATTGACGAGAGAACTCTGGGCAAATCTTCACTCAGGAACTCCAGGTCAATTTCCCTTGATTTTTCTTCAATTGCTGGCGTAGAATAGGGAAACTGAGTCTGATAGAGTTGCATGAATTCTAGCAATTCCTGAATATAGTTACTGGCATGAGGAATATTGGCATATATAAAATTGACTGGATTGTTAATTTCATGAGCCACACCCGCTACTAACTGACCCAGTGTTGCTAATTTTTCTCCATGCACAAGTTTAACTTGAGCCTGTTCCACCGCATGGAGAGCTTGGGAGAGTTCTTTAGTTCGTTCTGCGACCCTTACCTCTAACTCCTGTGTCAGCTTTTGCAATGCTGCTTGTGCCGCAATGCGTTCGGCGATTTCTTGTTTGAGAAGTAAATTCTGCTTCTCCAAAGCTACTCTCATGTTTCGCAGCTGCAAATGAATCTGGATACGGGCTAGAACCTCCGCTTGCTGAAATGGCTTGGTAATGTAATCTACAGCACCAAGAGACAGACCTTTGACCTTATCCACCGTATCATTCAGGGCAGTCATAAAAACTATCGGTATATCTCTGGTTGTCGGATTTGTTTTCAGTCGGCGACAGGTTTCAAATCCATTAATTCCCGGCATCATCACATCCAACAAGATTAGATCTGGCGGATCGTATTCGATCTGTCTGATGGCATTTTCTCCACTGGTTGCCACAGCAACTTCAAAGTTAGCCTCCGTCAAGGCTTCTGAAAGTACATCTAAGTTTGTAGGAGTATCATCCACGATCAATATTACATTAGTTTCTGATGTGTACATTATAATTTCTGGATACTGATTGCGGTAAATAGCTAGAAGTTAACAATTATAAATTTAAACTTTATACTAATTCAAATACTTCTCAATAAAACTTTGAATTTTTTCTAATTGAAACCCTTGCGATAATATGTCAAGCTCTTGAGCAAATGGAATAAATTTTTCATCCATTTCTTGTAATTTCGCTGCTTGCTTTTGCAGGGTTTTGATACGTCCTTTTAAAGCCAATTCGTATAATTGAGCTAGTTCCTCTACCGGAGGAGGCACAATTTCTTTTGCAATTAGCAATATTGAGGACTTTTTGTCATAAGTCCATTTCAAATCTAGATGCTTCTGTAACTGTTCTAATAGGTCATGGGCTTGTACAGGCTTGTCAAGGAAGTCGTCACCCCCTGCATCTAGACTCTTGTGCTTGTCAATCTCGAACACACTTGCTGATGAGACAATGATCTTCAGATCGTTGAAATCTGACGATTGTCGTAGAAGCCGTATCATCTCCAATCCATTCATTACCGGCATAGCAATATCAGTAATAATGAGGTCAGGTCTAAATTTGGCAGCCTTTGCTAAACCGTCTTGACCATCCTCTGCCTCTACTAGCTCAAAGCCAATGGTTTCGAGTAGATTAATGAGTACGGAGCGATTTTCCCAACGGTCGTCTACCACCAGGATTTTTCGTTTTTCACCCTGGAAACCAATGATAACTCCTTCTGGGAAAACTTTGGATTTTTCTGCCCATTCTGTTGATTCAGGAATCTCTACATCAAAAGAAAAGAGACTACCATTTCCCAGTTGGCTTTGCACTTCTATCTGGGACTCCATCATGGCAACAATTTTCTGACTGATGGCCAAGCCCAATCCAGTTCCTTCTGAATGCTTTTGAATGTTGCCAACTTGCTCAAACGGTGCAAATATCTTCTCTAACTCCTCACTGGTCATGCCTACACCAGTATCTTTAACTTGGAAGCAAATTTGGTAAATTGAGGGTTGGTGCTGATAACTGCTTTTGATATTCTGAGCTTTAACTGTAAACGTGACTTCACCCTTGTCAGTAAACTTGATAGCATTACCCAGCAAATTAATCAAAACCTGCCGTAACCTTTTTTCATCCATTTGGATACCAACTGGGAGTCGATCATCAGGTTGATAAACAAAGTCGATGCCCTTTTGTTCAGCCTTAATGCGACACATTTCCGCAACGCCCTGGAGAAAGGAAGGAAAATGAAAATTTGTCGGATACAGTTCCATTTTCCGAACTTCGATTTTGGAAAGATCAAGAATATCGTTAATTAAGGTCAGTAGGTGTGAGCCACATTGGTGAATAATGTTGATACCTTTTTGCTGTTTATCGTTCAAGTTTTTTGAGCCTTGGAGGATTTGGGCATAACCTAAAATCCCATTTAGGGGCGTGCGGAGTTCATGACTCATATTGGCGAGGAATTCGCTTTTGGCGTTGTTGGCACTATCAGCTGCTTCTTTGGCTAACTGAAGCTCGGCTGTGCGTTCTTCAACTCTCAGTTCTAACTGCTCAAAGGACTGCTTTAATTGGAATGTCATCTGGTGAAAAGACTCGGACAGAACATCCAGTTCATCTGCATCTTTTGTTTTCAACTGTTGCTTTTGATTTCTATTGGTAACTCCCTGGGCATTTTGGCTCAAACGAATTGACCTTTCGGCATCTGCTTCTGCTAGCTTATGGCATTCATCGAGAATTGGTTTCAACCGAGAATTGAGTTGGCGCACAAACAAAATCACTACCAATGCTAGCACCATGCCAGCACCCAATGCACCTCCGACCGTAATGGATAATGCTGGAACTAACACAACTGACTGTGGTACTACTGCCAGCAACAACCAGCTAGTTCCTTCAATGCGCTGAAATACCCAGTATTTGCCATTTGCTTGCACAAATCCGTCCTGATGGTTTTCAATCTTGGACCAGATATTCCTGAACTCTGGTATGTCCTTGTAGGTTGCCAGTGACTTAGCTTTTTTTGGGTCAGGGGGATATGCTAGCAGATTGCCTTTGGCACTGATAATTGTAAAGTAACCTCCTCCCCAAGTGACTGGTGCTTTGACTTTTTCCCCCAAAGCCGTAACGTTAATATCTAATGCAGCAATGCCAATCATCTGGTTATGATTATCCAAGATCGGACCATTATAAGTAGTTAAAGTCAATCCGTACCACTGATATGGTTCCAGCCAAAAGTTTTCTTTGACTGTCACAGGTAATTTATAGTAGTCTCGTTGAGGATAGTTGTCATCCACATACAAATCCGCATAGCGAAGATGGTTGTATGGGGGTGGTAATTGCTTCCCAGTCTGACCAGAGATGTGTTGATCTACAAAGTAATAAGGCCAATACCATTCGCGGTCTGACACAATTTGGTAGGGATTCTGACCAAAGCCAAGTGCCATTGTGAGGGATGATCTTTTCTGGAAGAGTTCAAACACCAATTGCTTATAAGCTTCTGAATCTTGAATCCCCTGATTGTGCATTGATTTGACCACAGAAGACAAATCCAGCATAGACTGCTGTACTTTGCCCAGTTCTCCCTCAATCAACTTGACTTGTGTGCTGAGATTATTTCGCATTTCATTTTGAGCTCGCTGTTCCAGCGCTTGATAGAAGAAGTAGGACATGCTACCTAAGCCTACGAGAGCGCCACCTAATACATAAAGAAATAATCTTGAGCCAATAGATTTACGTATAATATTGTTCACAGGCGTCAAAGGTATTACCATAGTTCAACTGCTCTTTATTTATTACACATCTTCGGATATAGTTAGATAATTCTTACTTCAACCAAGGCAGTCGGCTACTGTAAACGATACATACCATTAAAAGCCTTTAATAACGGCATAAGCAAGTTCTAACTTCAATACTGCACTGCGTTGCGAAGGTTTTACAAATCAGAATGGCTGCAAACCTAGAAATGTCGTTGTTTATCCTGATCAAAAAGGACTTAACCGAGCGGTATTGGGTCTAACTTGTCATTGAATATTTGCCTTGGTAGCACAGGAGGTTTGAGAAAACCACTTTCCATCAAATAATAAAAATAAACATTCATCAGCTTTGCGTTGAGGCTGGGGCAGACGATAGAAGTACTTGCCAGCCCATTGAGGGTGTTTTGACAGTCAAACGCTTGGGCGCTAACTAAAAACTTTTCTAGATAGGTCATCTGGCTTGGAGAATTCGTTTCGGTAAACAGGGATAAAATTGGATTTAAAGCATTGCCTGAGGAATTATCCAGCTTCAGTAACTGTGTTTGCCAGTCCTGATGTGGCAGTAGTTGAATGGGGTAGCCAAAACTGCGGATATTGCTCACAAGCTGGCTCCAGGGCAATGGGTCAGGGTTGACAATATGGAAGACTTTCCCTATGGATTCTGGCTGCTGTGATAGATGGAAAATCGCTTGACTGGCGTAGTCTATGGGAGTCAAATTGACCCATTGATCCAGATCTGGTGCTGATTTGATTTGAA